>CACHWY010000003.1 GCA_902583575.1 uncultured SAR86 cluster bacterium
TTGATCTTGTTCTTGTAAATTTATATCCATTCAAGGAAACAATTCAACAAGACTGTTCTTTTGAAGAGGCTATAGAAAAAATTGATATTGGTGGCCCTGCAATGATCAGATCAGCTGCAAAGAATTTTAAAGATGTTGTGGTTATATCGGATCCGGAAGACTATGACAAAATAATGAATGAATGGAATGATAATGACGGCATTTCTTATGATCTTCGTAAGAATTTGTCACAAAAAGTTTTTGCTTTAATGTCTGATTACAATAAATCAATATCTGACTATCTAAAAGGCGATGATAAAAAGATACATAATTATATTGTTAAAAAAAGTACTTCGCTAAGATATGGCGAAAACCCTCATCAATCTGCAACGTTATTCACTTTTGATAATTTAGAAAATCGAAATATTGCAAATGCTGAAATTATTCAAGGCAAGGAGCTTTCTTATAATAATATCGTGGATGCGGATGCGGCATGGGAGTGCGTAAGAGAATTTATTAATCCTGCATGTGTAATAGTCAAACATGCGAATCCCTGTGGTGTTGCCGAAGCTAATTCAATTGACGATGCTTATGATTTAGCTTTTAAAACAGATCCAACATCTGCTTTTGGAGGAATAATTGCTCTTAATAAAAAAGTTGATTTGGCTACAGCAAAAGAAATAAACTCAAGGCAGTTTGTCGAAGTTATTATTGCACCAGAATTTGAAGAAGAAGCAATAAATGAATTTTCAAATAAGAAAAATATTAGAATATTAAAAGTAGATATTAAACAAGATAATCCGTATCCAGGAACCATAAAAAAAGTATCTGGTGGAATTTTAGTTCAAGATGATGATGAAAAAAGTGTAGGAATTGATGATCTGAAATGTGTCACTAAAAGACAACCATCAGAAGATGAAATGCAGGATTTAATGTTTGCTTGGAAAGTTGCAAAGTTTGTTAAAAGTAATGCTATTGTTTATGTGAAGAATAAACAAACAATCGGAATTGGTGCAGGGCAAATGAGTCGTGTTATTAGCGCAGAAATTGCTAATCTAAAAGCAAAAGAAGAAGGTCTAGAGGTAGAAGGTGCTGTCATGGCATCGGATGCTTTTTTTCCATTTAGAGACGGTATTGATAAAGCAGCATCAAGTGGAATTGTTGCAATAATCCAGCCTGGTGGATCTATAAAAGATGATGAGGTAATTGCTGCAGCTGATGAACATAATATAGCAATGGTATTTACTGGAACGAGGCATTTCAGGCACTAATGAACATATTAGTAATTGGCTCTGGTGGAAGAGAACATGCTTTAGCATGGAAATGTGCTCAAGATAATTTTGTTAATCATGTTTATGTGTGTACTGGAAATGCTGGGACTTTTCTTGAAGACAAAGTCAGTAATGTAAATCTTGATGCTAATGACTTTAAATCAATTGAAGGTTTTTGTATAGAAGAAAATATTGAACTAGTAATTATCGGTCCTGAACAACCTCTGGTTGAAGGGATAACTGATTATTTACATAGCAAGAATATTAAAGCGTTTGGCCCCTCAAAAAATGCAGCTCAATTAGAAGGTTCAAAAACTTTCTCAAAAGATTTTTTTTGTTAAATATGATATTCCAACTGCAGGGTACAAATCATTTATAGATTTTGAGAGCTCAGTAAATTATCTCGACGAAATTGATTACCCAACTGTTGTAAAGGCAGATGGTTTGGCCGCTGGCAAAGGAGTAATAATTTGTCAAAATAAAAAAGATGCCATAAAAGCATTGAACAGTATTTTTAATGACAAAGCTTTTGGATCTGCAGGCAATAAAGTTGTTATTGAAGAATTTTTAGAAGGTGAGGAAGCTTCATTCATTGCAGTTGTAAGCAAAGATAAGATTATTCCTTTGGTAACTAGCCAAGATCACAAAGCCGTTGGTGACGGTGATGTTGGTTTAAACACTGGCGGTATGGGGGCATATTCGCCTGCACCAATAGTTAGTGATGAAATTCATCAAAAAATTCTTGAGCAAGTAATGCAACCGACAATGAAAGGCTTAATTGAAGAAGGCTCTCCTTACCTAGGGTTTCTTTATGCCGGCTTAATGATTAAAAATAATGAAATTAAAGTATTAGAATTTAATTGCAGATTTGGTGATCCTGAAACTCAGCCAATTTTACTTAGATTAAAATCAAGTTTAGTTAACTTATGTTTAGCAGCGATTAATAATACTCTTGATTCATATGATATCGAATGGACTCAAGCACATTCTTGCGGAGTAGTTATTGCTTCGAAAGGATATCCCGAAAATTATGAATCAAACAAAGAAATTCAGATTAATATTAATGATGAAAATGATACTAAATTATTTCATGCAGGAACAAAGTATGAAAACAATAAAATCCTCACTAGCGGAGGAAGAGTATTTTGTGCAACAGCTTTAGGTGTTGATTTGAAAGAAGCTCAACAAAACGCATATAATTTAGTTGATAAAGTTAATTTCGAAGGCGCTTTCTTCAGGAAAGATATAGGATATAAAGGTATTAAATGAGTATTCTAAATAATATTGTTAACGAGCTAGATATAGCATTAAGAACTTTATCTAATAAGAAAAGTGGTACTGATAGACAATACCCGCCTGACCCTAAAGAAAAAAATTCAGAAGAATTGTCAAACAAAGAAAAAAGTCTTTCAATTCAAATGATGCGAATTAATCATGCTGGTGAGGTTGCAGCTCAAGCTTTGTACAGAGGTCAAGCATTCGTTTGTAAAGATCCAAAAATAAAAGAACATTTAATTCAAGCAGGAGAAGAAGAAACTGATCATTTAATATGGTGTAAAAAGAGATTAGATGAACTAGGCGGACAAAGCTCTATATTAAATCCTTTATGGTACGGCGGTTCTTTTGCAATTGGTTCTATATTTGGATTGCTAGGGGAAAAAACTAGCCTTGGTTTCGTTGAAGAAACAGAAAAACAAGTTGTTATTCATCTTCAAAAACACTTAGATAAGATATCCAGCAAAGATAAGGAAACAATTGAAATACTTAAAACAATGCGAGAAGATGAAGATCTTCATGCGGGACAAGCCAATGAGTCTGGAGCGGAAGAGCTAAAGTCTCCTACAAAAAAAATAATGGAAACAACTGCCAAAATCATGACCTCCTCGAGTGCTTACATATAATATTCAAGCGAAATGAATCAAACTTCTAAAGATACCAATTCAGCATTAAATATGCGAAAAGTTGCTTTAACTGCCCTTGCTGGCACTAGCATTGAATGGTATGACTTCTTTCTTTATGGTGCTGCAGCAGCACTAATTTTTCCAACTGCATTCTTTGGCGAAGTTAATCCATCTACCGCATTAATATTATCTTTATTAACTTTTGCAGCAGGGTTTATTGCTAGACCAATTGGTGGAATTATATTTGGTCATTTTGGAGACAAAATTGGAAGGAAAAAAACTCTTGTTATTGCCTTGATACTAATGGGAGTTGCTTCAACTTTAATTGGGCTTCTCCCAACTTATGCAATGATTGGTGTGGCAGCGCCAATAATATTAACGATACTAAGATTTGCTCAAGGATTGGCCATTGGTGGTCAATGGGGTGGAGCAATGTTACTTGTCACTGAAAGCGCCCCTTCAAATCAAAGAGGTTTTTATGGTGCTTATGCACAAGCAGGTGTTCCAATTGGAGTGATCTTGGCTAATCTTGCTTATATAATCACGGGTTCTTTAATGTCAGATGAGTCTTTTTATGTTTGGGGATGGCGAATTCCTTTCTTAGCTAGCGCAATACTTATAGGTCTTAGTATGTATATTCAATTAACTATGGAAGATACTAAGGCTTTTCAAGAACTTCAGGCTGCAAGAGAAAATCAACAAAATAATGACAATCAAAACAGTAATGCAATAAAAAAATCTCCAATCATAGAAGCTATAAAAAAATATCCAGGAAGAATTTCACTTGCAGCTGGGGCTTTTTTATCAGTTCAAGTCACTTTTTATATATTAATTGCTTTCATGCTTGCCTATGGTGTCACAAGTGCTAGCATGGAAAGAGATGAGATGCTATTTGCAGTCTTGATTGGTTCCGCAATTATGACACCAGCCCTTTTCTTTTTCTCCTCATACTCAGATAGAAATGGTCGTAAAGGCATTTTCATAATGGGTGCTGTTTTGACTGCTATCTGGTCATTTGCATTATTTCCGCTTGTCGATACTGGAAATTTCTGGCTCTGCGTTCTTGGTATAACTGGCGGATTAGTATTCTTATCTATGATGTATGGGCCTCAAGCAGCATTCTTTACAGAATTATTTACTACTGAAGTGAGATATTCAGGTGCGAATTTAGGGTATCAAACTGGAGCAATATTAGGAGGAGCTTTCGCACCTACAATCGCAACAATGTTATGGACAGATTTTGATATATTTTGGGTATCTGTTTATATAGCTTTTGCGTCTCTTTTAACTGTTCTTTCAGTCATGGCACTAACTGAAACATATAAAACAGATCTTAATAGAAAAAATATCTAACACTTAGTTTAAACATGAAAAAAATATTATTTTGTCTCTCTATCTCATTTTGCTTAAATGTTATTGCTCATCAAGATTGGAACGGAAAAAATTTTTCCGACGAATTTGCACACCTCCCTAGCCCGATTCCAGATAGAGTTGTTTTGACGTGGAATGATGATCCAGCTACAACTCAGTCAGTAAATTGGCGAACTGATATTTCAATAAAAAAAGGTTTTGCTCAAATAGCTATAGCTAATGCTAATGGAAGAACGTTAAGACCAAAGAAGTTTGATGCAGAAACAACTTACTTTAAAAGTGATATTAATGAGGCACACTACCATAGTGTTACTTTTAAAAACCTTGAAGAAGACACTTTGTATACTTACAGGGTTGGTGATGGAGTCAATTGGACCGAATACTATCACTTTAGAACTGCAAGCTCCAAAGAGAAACCATTCAGTTTTATTTATTTTGGAGATGCGCAAAATGAAGTGAGGACACACTGGTCAAGAGTTTTTAGAGAGGCTTTTCGTGATGCTCCTAGAGCAGCATTCACTCTTCATGCAGGAGATCTTGTCGATGAGCATGATATGGATGCTCAATGGGGTGAATGGCATCAGGGACCTGACTGGGTAAATGGAACTATTCCAGTAATAGCGACACCTGGAAATCATGAATATCAATCAGGATCTGATGCAAAGCGTATTTGGAGAACAAAAGCTGGTGAAAATATTAATATAGATATTATTTCTTATAAGAACGATACTCCTTCAACATTTGAAGCTGTGGTTCAAGATTCAAATGGTCAAAAAGGAGTTATTAAAATAACTGGTTCTGGCGAAATAGTAGACGTTGATGAGGGTATTGAGATGATTACAGGTTTTTCAGACATAGATCTTGTTAATAAGTTTATCTTTGGAGGTAAAGCCCCACTTTACGATCGTTTAAGAAATAAAACTGAAATCAAAACTATCAGCAGTCATTGGAGGCCTCAATTTTCATTTCCAATTCAAGAAGTGCCAGATAATCGTTTAAAGGAAACTGTTTATTATTTAGACTACCAAGGCGTCCGTTTCATTTCTTTAGATTCAAATATTGAAACTGAAAAACAAGTCTCATGGTTAAGAAAAACTCTTGAAGATAATCCTAATCGTTGGACAATTATGACTTTTCATCATCCAATGTACTCGCCAGCTTCCAGTAGAGACAATAAAGAGATGCGTCAACAATGGAAACCTCTTTTAGATGAATTTAAGGTTGATTTAGTTCTGAGCGGTCATGATCACGCCTACTCAAGAACCGGTCTTGTTGACTCAAAAAATATTAAGAATATTCCAACTGGCTATCAACAAGCCTATGATCCAAAAATTGGAACTGTGCATGTTGTTTCAGTAAGCGGTCCTAAGATGTATAAAATTACTAAAGGTAATTACGCAAAAAAACTTGGTGAAAATACCCAGCTTTACCAAATAATTGATATTAAAGAAAATGAATTAAGATTCCGCGCTTATGATGCTACTGGAAAATTATATGATCATTTTCTAATACAAAAACAAGCGGGAAAGCCAAATCTATTAATAGAAAAGTAATCTAATATATCTCAATTATTTCCATTTAATATTGCATCCCATTGATGGAAATTGCTCTAAGCTTATTTCTCTATCATTAAATAAGTTCTCTATAGCATCTCTAAGATCCTTACCAGATGGAAGAGTTGTTGAATTAGGAGAACTTTCATCCAATCTTCCTCGATAAACAAGCTTTCTATTAACATCAAAGAGATAAAATTCTGGCGTACATTCTGCTTTATAGGCTTTTGCAATCATTTGAGTTTCATCAAAGAGATATGGAAAGGATATACCAAGATCTTCCCATAAATCTTGCATCTGTTGAGGGCCATCTTGAGGATAGTTATCTACATCATTTGAACTAATTGCAACCATATTGATTTGGTCTTTATAGTCTTGAGAAATTCTTTGTATTTCAGAATGATAATGAATAACGTAAGGGCAATGATTGCATATAAACATTATTAAAGTAGGTTTCGAAATCTCAAACTCATCTGATGAAAAATTCTTTTCTGAAACTGTATCAATAAGTTCAAATGCTATCAGTTTCGTTCCCAATGGGAGCATACTTGAATAAGTTAGAGACATATAAATATTATAAACTCATTTGTTGCCACTTTACTGGCACACCTTCCAATTGATATCTATTAGACTCCTCTCTTAATTTTTCATACTCAGTTTTTGATGAATAGACGGTAACTATTAGAGCATTTTCTTTATTTGCAGTAATTCTAAGTACGCGCCCCATTCTTTGAATTCTTTGTCTTTTTGATGATGATGCACTCAAAATCATTGCCCCATCAGCTTCTGGCATATCAAATCCTTCATCTAATGCAGTACAACTTACAAGAACATTTAATTTACCAGCCTTAAAACTATCTAGGTTCTCTTGCCTTTCATCATCTTTTAAATCTGTATTATAAATACCAGATTTGAAACCTTTTTTGTTAATAATTGTATTGAATTCTTTTGCTTGTTTTTTATTCTCTGTGAAAACTATCCAGCTATCTCTTTTATATTTTTGAATTAATTCAACGCCATATGGGATTCTATTTTTTGAATTTTTGACCAATCTAGCTCTATTAAATATAAGCATCTTTAATGGATAGTCATCCATATTATTGCCCCCAATTGTCGCGGCCCTTCTTTGAATGCTTTTAGTAAATTTCTTATATTTATCTTCTTCTTCTGGTAGCAGTGCGGCGTAACCATATAGGAGCTTAAAATTAACTATTACCTCATCTTCTCTAGCATCAATATAGTCATAATCAAAAATAATATCCCCAAGTATTTTTTTAATAATAATATAAAAATTATCATCGTAGTCTCTTTCGGGTGTTGCAGATAAGCCAAGGGTTGCATGCCAATTATTGGTTAACATATCGCCCCTTTTTTCCGTTCCAATCTTATGGCATTCATCAACAATTAAAAGCGTTTCTTTGGCATCGATATCAGCAATAATATTTTTTAATGAGTCTATCGTTGTTATGCATAGTTTTCTTATTTTTAAGGCTTGTTCTCCCCCTCCATTTAGAGATATTTCTTTATTGCTAAAGTCTTGAGAAAGACTCTCATACCATTGATCTAAAAGAGCAATTGATGGAACAACAATTAAAATAGATTTGCTTGGATTTTCTTCTAAATATTTTTTTAAACAGTGAATCGCAAAAAATGTCTTTCCACCCCCAGTGACAACCTTAACAATTCCTTTTTTTTTGGCCCACCATAATGGAAAAGCTTTTTCCTGCCATTCCCTTAATTTCAAGAAAAATCTCCTTTCATCAAACTTTCGCCAATTAGAAAGACATTGATGTTATGTGCTTTAAGTTTATCTATATCTTTTTGACTTTTGATCCCAGATTCAGAGACAAAAATATTATCTTCTTGGAATTCTTTTCTAAGCTTTATCGAATTCTGAATGTCTACTTCAAATGTTTTCAAATTCCTATTATTAACTCCTATAATTGCTTTGGAGAAATTTTTAACTCTTAGTAACTCATCTTTATCATGCACTTCTATGATGTAATCTAAACAAAGTTTGTCAGCAATTTGTGAAAATATTTTTAATTCTTCATCATTTAAGATGCTAGCTATTAATAAGATACAGTCCGCGCCAATAATTTTGGATTCATAAATTTGATATTCATCAATAATGAAGTCTTTTCTTAGTATTGGCAAATTTGAAGCATTTTTTACATCAATTAAGTATTGAACATCTCCCTGAAAGTAATCTTCTTCAGTAAGAATTGAAAGTGCAGAGGCACCAAATGATTCATATTCTTTTGCTTTTGATACTGGATCAAAGTCTTTACTTATTAATCCTGCGCTAGGTGATGCTTTTTTTATTTCAGCAATGATTGATTGACTTTTGCCTTCTAAACTTCTTTTAAAGATATTCTTTCCAAGATTGTTCATGTCAATTTTTGACAATAGATCATCAAGGGATTCTTTTAGCTTTTTATCATCAAGTTTGGATCGAGTATTAGCTACTATTTTATCAAGTATGTTCATTTGTTATTTGAAACTCTTACATAGTCAGCTAACTTTTCAGCTGCCTTGCCATTATTCATAAGCTCGAATGACATCTCGACTCCATCATTTATTGTGTTCACAATATTTGATATATATAAAGCTGCTCCGCTATTAAGAGCGATCATATCTTGAACTGCGGAATTTTTTCCATCAAATGCTTCATTTACCAATCCTAAGCTTTCTTCAGATGAGTTAGCAACAATTTCATCATATGATGCAAGGCTTAATCCAAGCTCTTTTGGAGAAATTTTATATTGATTAATTTCATTTTCTTTAAGTTCAGATACTGTGGTTTCAGAGCAAATTGAAATTTCATCAAGACCGTCATCTCCATGAACAACTAATACATGCTCCATATCAAGATTTTTAGCAACTTTAGAAAATGTGCTAACTAACTTCCTATCATAAACACCTAAAACTTGTCTTTTGGCTCCACATGGATTGGTGTGTGGTCCTAGTAAATTAAAAATTGTTTTTTCTGCTATCTTTTGTCTTACAGGCATTACATATTTCATTGCTTGATGATGAAGGGGTGCAAACAAAAAAATAAATCCAACATCTTCAAAAATTGCCTTTAATTTGTTTCTATCATGGCTGATATCAGCGCCTGACTCTAAAAGAAAGTCTGCGCTTCCAGACTTACTTGATATTGCCTTGTTGCCGTGTTTTGTAATTTTTGCACCGCCAGCTGCAGCAACAAATGATGATGCAGTTGAGCAATTAAAAGTATGCAGTCCAGTTCCTCCAGTTCCACAAGTATCTATTTGCGATCCATCTCCAATATCAAATTTAAGAGATTTATCTTTCATGACAATTGCCGCTGCAGTAATTTCCTCTTCTGTTATGCCTTTTTTATTTAAACCTAAAAGAAAAGATTCAATATCTTCATCAACAACCATACCTGTCATAATCTGATTAATAGCTTCTTGCATTTCTTTAGAATTAAGATGTTTATTGCTATTTAAAGCTTTTATAAAATTCTTCATGCCATAGTTATAAAATTATTAATCAGTTTTTTACCATTTTCAGTATCAATCGATTCTGGATGAAATTGAACACCATATATAGGTTTCTCCTTGTGCTCAATCCCCATAATAATATCTTTATTATTATTTAAAGTAGCGGTCACTCTAAGCTCATCAGGTAAAGAATCTGAATCTATGATGAGGCTATGATATCTAACTACTTCGTAAGGACTATCAATATCTTTAAACAATAAACTATCATTATGATTAATGCTTGAAGTTTTGCCATGAAAAACCTCTGGTGCTTTAATAATTTTCCCACCAAAAGCAGCTCCAATAGATTGATGCCCCAAACAAACACCAAGAATTGGTACCTTTGAAGATTGAATTAATTTAACTGATATACCAGCTTCATTTGGAGTGCATGGTCCTGGTGATATGACTATCTTGCTAGGCTCCAACTCTAATATTTGATTTACAGACATCTCATCATTTCTGATTACTTTTATGCCTTCTTTGTGTTCGCCAATATAGTGAACCAAGTTATAAGTGAAACTATCGTAATTATCTAGAACAATGATCATGAAATCATCTCCATCGCATCTAGAAAAACTTTTGATTTTTGAATGCATTCTTTCCATTCTCTCTCTGGATCAGAATCAGCAACTATTCCAGCACCAGCTCCAACATGAATTAAATTATCTTTTATAACAGCGGTTCTAATTGCTATAGCAGTATCAATATTGCCATTCCAAGATATGTAACCAATAGCGCCTCCGTAAATACCCCTAGAACTAGGTTCAAGCTCATTAATTATTTCCATAGCACGAATTTTTGGCGCTCCAGATAACGTTCCTGCAGGAAGAGTAGCCTTAAGCACATCAATAAAGTTATATTCCTTTGATAATTTTCCAACCACATTTGAAACAATGTGCATGACATGGGAATACCTTTCTATTACCATTTTTTCAGTTAGTTTTACGCTACCAATATTAGCAATTCTACCAACGTCATTTCTGCCTAAATCTATAAGCATAAGGTGCTCTGCTAATTCTTTAGGATCATTTAATAATTCTTGCTCATTATATTTATCTTCTTCTTCGTTTTTACCTCTTTTTCTTGTTCCAGCAATTGGTCTAAGAGTAATATCGTCATCTTCAACTCTTACTAATATTTCAGGAGATGACCCAACTACTTCACAGTCATCAAGATTTAAATAATACATATATGGTGATGGATTAAGCTCTCTTAAGGCTGAATATAATTTAAAAGAATCGCCATCAAAGCGTCTATAAAAATCTTGAGCTAATACAACCTGCATTACATCCCCTTCTTCAATGTAATCTTTAATTGTATTAACAGAGTTTATAAATTCACTTTTGGTAAAATTTGATTCAAACTTTAATTTTCCTAAAACCTTTGCATATGGTAGATCGGCATAATCTTCTGATTGATCAATACTATCTTCAATCTTATTAAGAATGTTGATGGCTTCTTTATAAGAGGTCTTTGATGGATTTGCATTATAAATGGCCTGCATAGTTTGATTAAAATTATCATAAACAATTAACTTTTCAGATTTAACTAAATATATGTCTGGCATATGCTCATTAAACTTAGAATCTTTTTTTGGAAGAGACTTAATTTTTTCTTCAGCGTATTGAGCACTCTCATATGCAAAAAAACCCACATAACCACCATAAAACCTTGGCATCTCTTCTAAATCTGGCGATTTGTGGTGGCTGATTAATTTATTTAGTTCTTCTAAAGGGTCATCGGATTCAATCAAATTAATATTTGTATCTGTTTTTATTTCAATTTTCTTTTCAGATACCTTTATCGTATCTTTACAATCTAATCCTATTATTGAGTATTGGGCCCATTTTTCTCCACCTTCAATTGATTCTAATAAGAAGGTATTCTCTTTACTCTTAATCTTTGAATAAAGTTTTATTGGAGAATCTGAAACAATCTCTATCTCTTTTATTAATGGAATCGCATTGAATCCATCTATAGCATATTGATCGTATTCTTCCTTAGTTATCATTTGAAATTATCGCTTTAATATTTATTACATCACCAATATTTATATTATTCTTTTCAAACCAGTCTTTATTTACTTCAAGGGCATACTTAATAGAATTTTTTGAGCATACTGATTTTTTTGAGAATGGAACCATATCATAAATCTCTAATATTTCACCTCTGTTGCTTATATATGCAACACTTAAAGATAAAGAAGTATTTTTCATCCACATGCATTGCTGCCTTTTATAATCCCATATAAAGAACATTCCATAATTTTTAGAAATAGATTTCCTAAACATTAGGCCTTCCCTTCTTTCCTCGAATTTAGATACTACTTCTATATCTGTTAATAGCTCATTAATATCAATTTGAGCTGATGCATTTAAATCAAAGATTAAAAAAAGAAAAATATAATATTTAAACGATTTTAGAACGAAGCTCAGATATGGTTTGCTCATAGTTTTCTGTATTAAAGATAGCTGAGCCGGCAACAAAAGTATCAGCGCCTGCTGATGCTGCCAAGCCAATAGTATCGTTATTTATTCCACCATCAACTTCAAGACGTATATCTTTGCCTGAGTCATCAATCATCTTTCTTACTTGAGTAATCTTATCTAATGAGCTGTGAATAAAAGATTGGCCACCAAAACCTGGATTAACACTCATTATCAGTACAAGGTCTATATCATCCAAAACATTTTCTAGCGTATTTAATGGGGTTGCGGGATTATATACAAGTCCTGCTTTACATCCCTTATCTTTAACTGCATGTATTGATCTATGAACATGGGTCGACGCTTCTGGATGAAAACTTATTAAATCTGCACCGGCTTCAATAAACCTTTGTGCCAACTCATCAACTGGATCAATCATTAAATGTACATCTATAAATTCTTTAATTCCATATTCTCTTAGAGCTTTACATACCATGGGTCCAATAGTCAGATTAGGTACATAATGATTATCCATAACATCAAAATGAACCCAGTCTGCACCTGCATCTAAAACATTTCTTACTTCATCTCCTAATCTAGCGAAATCAGATGCCAGAATTGAAGGAGCTATTATGTACTTTTGATCACTCATGATTATTATTTATCATTATAAACACTATTAGCTAGTTTTAAACGCTCGGGCGTCCCCACATCAACCCATAAACCTGATGATTCTTCTCCAGTAACAACACCTTCTGCTATATAGCTAGGTAACACGGTATCCCAAATATTAAAACTTTTACTCTCAAAATTTCTCTTATTAAAAATCATAGGGTTAATTATTGAAATCCCGCACCATGTTAGTGAGTTCTTGCCATCTTTAATCTCAATTAAATTTCTTTTAAGACTAAAGTCACCATCTGCATTGTGTTCAGGATTTGGTACGCCGATTAAATGAGCTGCCTTGGTATCTTGAGGTAAGTCTTTTATATCAATCTTATGGAATATATCTGAATTTATTAATAAAAATGGTTTATTTCCAATCATTGGAAGAGCATTTAAAATCCCTCCGCCTGTGCCTAATGGCTTATCTTCAATTGAAAATAATATATTTATATTTGGAAATATTTCTTTAACATGATTGATAACTTGATCGCTATGATGAGAAACATTTATTATGATTTCTGAAAACCCATTGTCAATTAGGTAATTAATATTCCTCTGAATTAAAGATTGATCACCAACTTTAATAAGAGGTTTTGGAAGGGTATCTGTCAAAGGCGAAAGCCTTTTCCCAAATCCAGCTGCTAAAACCATGGCTTTCATAATTTTGAAATCCTATGATTTAGTAATGATTCTGTTTCTTGTAGAATAAATTCTCTAGATGCATGATTTTCTGGAATCATTGATGTTAGATTTAAAAGAATCATTGGTAAGTCTTTTAATCTAAAACTTCTTTTATGCTTAATATATAAATTGGTAAGAGTTCCCAAAATCCTCATATTTCTTTGTATACAACCCCATCTTAAAAACTCGAACAATTCTTCTACACTATACTTTAATCCTACTTGTTCTGAAAAATAACCAAGCAAGTCGTGTATGTTCTCAAAATTTACCTCATAGTAATGGTCTATTAATATTCCTGATAAATCTATGCCGATAGGCCCTATCTTCATATCTTGATAATCAATTACTTTTATTAGATCTCTACTAAGAATAAGATTTCTTCTTTCAAAATCAAAATGACAATTTACCCAAGGCTGTTTGTTTAAATGATCGATTGTTGTAGAAATTAAATCATCTATAGATTTGTCTACATTAATATTTAAGAATTCTAAACAAAAAACATCTTTAAAAAGATTCATTTGTTGTTCTAATTCATTTTCTGAAAACCTTTCAACATCCTCGATATTAGCATTTTGTATCTTAATTAATAAATCTAATGATCCTTTCAATAACTCAAACTTATTATCTTCACTAAAGGTCGTAAGTAAATCGTTATCTCCTAGGTCTTGCTGAAGAGTTACCCCAAGATCAGCATTGTGATACAAAATATCAACCGAGTTAACATTATTTTTCTTAAGGCTATTGGTTATCTTTATGAAATCAGAATGATCTCCTTTTGATGGATCTAGATAACATAAAACCAAAGAATCATTATCATTGATGACTCTCCAATATTCACGACCGCTAGCTTCTAACTTTAATGGTAATGCTTGATTAGCATTAAAATTACATTGTTTGCTGAGATTTATTACTTCGTCTTCTTTCAACTAGCTATTCTTAATTTCCTCAGGTAAGGGTGTGTTATCCGGAACAAAAAAGTCAGGCATCAATTCATTAAAAGGTACAGATGCATATTTACTAAAGTCTTTTACTCCTGCCTCATGAAGAACCAAGTCATCAATACAAAAATTACCGGTAAATTCTTTTGAGTCTTTCGTCAATATCTCATAAGCAGAATCAGCCATTATGTCTACATTTCTTGAAAGCCTCATTATCTCATCACCGCCAAGGTGGTTTTGTACTGCTGCAGTAGCAATAGCTGTTCTTGGCCATAATGCATTTACAGCAATGCCGAACTCTTTAAATTCTTCTGCCATGCCAAGCACACACATACTCATCGTATATTTAGCCATTGTATAGGCGACAGTTCCTGCAAACCATTTAGGCTCCATATCTAAAGGAGGAGATAAATTTAAAATATGTGGATTAGATGATTTTTTAAGGTGGGGTAAACAGAACTTGCTCACCATATAAGTACCTCTTCCATTTATTTGGTGCATAAGATCATACCTTTTCATTTCTGTATCAGTGACATTTGTTAATTGGATAGCCGAAGCATTATTAATACAGATATCAATACCTCCAAAATGCTCAACTGATTTATTTATCGCATCTCTTACGTTATCTTCGCTTCGAATATCACAAATAATAGGCAATGCCTCTCCTCCGGCTTCGATAATTTCTTCAGCAGCTGTATATATCGTCCCTGGTAATTTTGGATGCGGATCAGCAGTTTTAGCTGCAACAACAATTTTTGCACCATCTACGGCAGCTTTTTTTGCCATAGCAAGACCAATTCCCCTGCTTCCACCTGAAATAAATATTACTTTTTCTTTTAAACTCATTTTTTTACCTCTATCTTAAAATTTCTCCATATATGGACGAAGATCTAACTCATGTGTCCACGCGCTACGATGTTGAGTATGCACAAACCAATATGTATCTGCAATTGCATCTGGCTGAAGAATACCGTCTTTTTCTTTAAGGGCATATATATCTGGGAAGGTTTCTTTAATAAAAGCCGTATCAATTGCGCCATCAATTATAAAATGTGCGACATGAATCCCTTCTGGCCCCAATTCTCTTGCCATGCTTTGACTGACTGCTCTTAGTGCAAATTTAGCGCTAGAAAAAGCTGAAAAACCTGAGCTACCTCTCATAGATGCAGTTGCACCAGTAAAAAATATAGATCCTTCATTTCTTTTCTTCATATATTTGGCAGCCTCTCTTCCTGTTAAAAAACCAGCATATGCTGCCATTTCCCAAACCTTCTTAAAAACTCTTGAAGTGGTTTCTTCAATAGGAAAATATACATTGGCACCAGGATTAAATATGACTACATCTATAGGTGCGATTTCTTCCTCAACCTCTTTAAAGAATTCTTCTATTGCATCTTCATCTCTAGCATCAACACCAAAACCTTTAGCCCAACCACCTGAGCTATTAATCTCTTCTGCTAGTTGCTTGACTTTATCAATGCTTCCCGGCCTTCTTGCTGGACATACTTTATATCCATGTTCTGCAAATTTTTTAGTCAAAGAAGCGCCTGTAGCATCTCCTGCTCCAATAATAATTGCCGAATATTTTGAAAAATCTTTCATATCAGTGTTTAATTGCTTTACTTTACAAAATTGTTAATAGAAATGATAGTAGACTTTATTTTTGATGTAGCAAGTCCCAACACTTATTTTGCGCATAAGTTGGTGCCTGATTTTGAGAAAAGAACTGGAACAAAATTTAACTATATTCCATGTTTATTAGGAGGAATTCATAAATTATCCAATAATCAACCACCTTTTATTGCATATGCAGATTGTAAAAATAAAAGTGATTATCAAATGATTGAGGTGGAACGTTTTGTAAAACAACATCAATTATCGAAATATAAATTTAACTCCCATTTTCCTCCAGTAACCATCCAAGTCCAAAGAGGAGCGATAGCTGCTCAAGAACTTGGAATATTTAATGAATATTTTGAATGTGTTATCGCTGCAATGTGGGAGAATGATAAAAATATATCCGATATAGAAATACTCCAAGGAATTCTTAAAGAAAATAACTTTGATGTTGCTTCAATAATGAATATCGTCACTTCTCAAGAGTGCAAGGATAAATTAATTGCAAATACAGATAATGCTGTATCTCGTGGTGCTTTTGGTGCCCCAACTTTCTTTTTTGAAGATCAAATTTTCTTTGGGAAGGATCACTTATATCAATTGGAAGAGTATATAAATTCTAAAAAATAATAGAACTTTTCTTTAAATACTCTTTCAAATGAATGATGAGGTATAAAATATAAGAATGCTAAAGATAAAAAGACTATTTTATTTGGCAATATTCATTGTTTATCAGAATAATCTAACTGGTAACTTATTAGATGAGGGTATTCTTGAAAGGAATACTAGTAATAATTCTTGCTTAGTTTATCAACCATATCTAGGCGTTGTTGATGATATTGAAAGCCTTGATATTAAATCAGATAAATTTGAGGTTACTGATAATGAGGCTCTAATACTAAATGGAAATGTAGTGCTTGATTTTCCTGATGGAATCTTGAAAGCAGGAAAAGCAAGAGTAGATAGAAAAAATGGATTAGTTAACTTTAAAAAAGAAGGTGATTTATTTTTAGAAAACTACTTCTTCAAAGCAAAAGAAGGTTTCTTTGGCAAAGATGATCAATCGATAGAACTTTATTATGGTCAAACATTCTTAAAGGATAGAAATATAGTTCTGACTTTTGATGAATTAAAAGGAAACTTAAACAATAAAATTCTTCTTAAACAAGTATCAATGACTTCATGTGCTGACCCAAGGGCTGGATGGCAGTTTGTAGCTGAGAGTATTGAATTAGATGATCAATCTAAAAGAGGCAGTGCAAAAAAAGTAAAGGTCAATATTCTTGATAAAACTATTTTAAGACTTCCTTATGTGCCCTTTGCAACTTCAAGTGAAAGAATGACTGGTTTTCTTGAACCCTCCTTATCTTATTCCTCCGACGGCTTAGATTTTATGATTCCTTATTACAAAGTCATATCAGATAAATCTGATATAACCCTAGCAACTAGAAATATTTCAGAACGTGGTCTTGGTTTTGAAGGAAATTTTAGAAGATTGCATGGAGAAATAAATAATCTAAGTAATATTGATTTTATATATTTTAAAGAGGACAAAGAATTTAAAAACTTATATCCAAATCAATCTGATAAAAGATGGGCATATAGCTTTAAAAATTCATATGGTACAAAAAATAAATTTTGGGTAAATATTGATTGGGCTAAAGCTTCAGATAGTCTTATTCTTAGAGATATTCCTGGGGATATAACCTCTATTGGAAATCAAAGAGCGCAAAATCTAAAACAAAATGTTTCTCTTAATGGGGTGATTGGTGATCTTAGAATCAAAGTCAGACATCAAGGATTCCAAACGTTAAATCCCATTCTTACAAATGGGTATAAAAAAATGCCTTCTTTAGAACTTGAATACCTAAAAAACCTTAAAAACTTCACTATATATGAAAGATTAAATTTTTCTTATTTTAAAGCGGATGCTATGCATGGGTTTTATGGGTATCAAAATAAAAATAATAAATTTATTTATTCTATTAATACTCCTACTGAAGGCTCAAGGATTTTTTCAGACTTTAAAATTTCAAATCAAACATATTTTAATGGCATGAGAATATCTTCGTCATTTGGATTAAAAAGTATTAATTATGATTTAGATGATGGGGTTCAATCAAACTCAGTCAGTATTCCAAATTTTAAACTAGATATAAGCACCTTGTTGTTTAAGAAGAATAAAATGGATCTTCATATTTTAAAACCAAGATTTATTTATGGTTATGTTGAATACGAAGATCAAGATATAAATCCGATCTTTGATACAAATAAAATTTCTATGATGAATCAAATATTTAATAATGAAAGATTTTCTGGAATGGATAGAATCGGTGACCAAAACTTCTATACATTAAGTATGGAGTATAAAAAAAGACATATGAATATGGAAAAAATATCTATGAGTATTTCTAAAAAATTCTACTTAGAAGACAGAAATATTTGGTTAGATAATATGCATATGGATATGACACCAATGGATAATGAAATGATGGGAATGAATCCTATGATTATGCCAACAATGAATATGATGCAAATGCCTATGGATGAAGGTCCTTTAATGGTAATGGGTAAATGGATGCCAAATATGAATACTATGATTATGGGATATTCGAGCTATCTTCAAGAGCAAGAAAAAGTACCTATGGCTGGTATTACAATCAAACAAGATTTTGAAAAAGGTACTCTTGGATATGCTAAAAGATATACTCGGATGGCAGGTGATTTTATGACAACTTTAGACTATTCAGAGTTTTATGCAGATCTTAAAATAAGAAGCAATCTAAGTCTTATTGCAAAATTTAAAAGGGATGATGAATCAACTTCTAAGATTGAATCTGTATTTGGGCTAGGTTATGAAAATTGTTGCTTTATTTTTAGAGTTACAACTTCAGATAAAAACCTATCAAAATATCTTCCTATACTCGAATCAGATTCTTATATGTATCTTAATGATGCATGGGATAATATAATAAGGATTGAAAATAAAAGTAGAGTTAATTTTCAATTCGAATTTAAGGGTTTAAATTCATCTTTTGAAAAAATTGGTAGATTAATGAATAATTCTATCTTTAATTATTAAGTAAAATATGAATAAATTTTTAATAGTATTATTTATCTTCACGTCTGCTATATCTGCAAAAGTTGAGGTACTGGATAGAATAGCCATCATTGTTGACGATGGTGTGATAATGGAATCACAAATAAAAAGCTCTATTGCTGATCTTGAAAGAAGATATGAAGATCAAAATATTCCAAAACCTCCTGAAGATATTTTCTTAGACCAAATAAGAGAAAAACTTATTATTGAAGAATTACAACTTCAGCTAGCCGATAGAGCAGGCGTTAAAATAAGTGATGCGGAACTAAATCAAACCATGAGTAGACTAGCTTATAACAATCAAATGAGTTTAGAAGAATTTATTAATTTTGTTGAAGCAGATGGCGCCTCATATGAAGACCTAAGAGACTCAATAAGAAAAGAGATGAAAATTCAAAGAGTTCAAAGAGGTAGAGTTAATTCAAATATTGATATAACAGATAAAGAATTTGAAGCTTTCTTAAAAACTGATGAATCTCTTGGGGTATTAGAGCCTGAACTTTTAGTTAGACAAATTCTTGTTAAAGATATTAAGACAGCTAATCAAATCATTGAAAAAATAAACAATGATGAAGATTTTTCAGAGCTAGCAATACAATTTTCAATAAGTGGCAATGCGGCAAGCGGCGGTCTAATCAATTGGAGAAAACCAATGGATATGCCTCAATTATTTGAAGAATCTCTAGCCAAAAAATCTGTTGGATTTATTTCAGAGCCTCTAGAAAGTGGGTCTGGATTTCATATACTGAAACTTGAAGATAAAAGAGGTGATTTTGTTAGATTCGAAGAACAATGGCAATCGAGACATATATTGTTAATGCCTTCTGCTATTAGAACTGAGGAAGAGACAAAAAATCAACTTAAAGAAATAAGACAAAGAATATTAGATGGTGAAGATTTTGCTTCATTAGCGAATGAATTTTCTGAAGATCCAGGTTCTGCAAAGTTAGGCGGCGATCTTGGATGGCTTGGTATGGGCGTACTAGCAGATGAATTTGAAAAAACAATGATAGAGTCTGAGATAGGAATTATTTCTGAAGTATTCCAAACTGAGTTTGGTTTTCATTTTTTAGAAGTACTGGGTAAAAGAAATCATGAGCTTACTGATAAACTTATCGAAGATAAGGCATATGAAATTCTTTATTCAAGAAAGTTTGATGAAGAATTAGAAACTACTTTAAGGACGATGAGAGCAGAAGCCTTTGTAGAATTTAAAGAACTCGATTGAAAAAAATAATCTACTCACCTGGCGAGCCTGCTGGCATTGGCCCAGATTTAATTATTAAGCTTGCATCAAATAAAGCGTTGGAAAATTTTAAAATACCAATTCTTGTTGTGGGTGATCCAAATCTATTTTTGGCTAGATCAAAGTTATTAAAAAAGAAAGTAAAAATAATTAATATCGATTCTATTACAGAATTAAAAAGTAATAAAAAAGGTTCCCTACAAGTTATTTCAGTAAGTAAATGTAAAAATACATCTCCCGGAAAGATACATAGGTCTAATGCAAAATATGTCTTAGATAATCTAAATTATGCGATAAAAGAAACGATCTCTGATAGAGACACTGCATTAGTTACTGGGCCATTAAGTAAAGAGAGTATTATTTCAATTAAAAAAGATTTCTCTGGTCATACTGAACACATTCAAAAATTAACAAAAAGTAATGATGTGCTAATGATGCTTGCTTCAGATAAGCTAAAAGTAGCTTTAGCAACAACCCATATTCCTATTAAGGATGTATCAAATAAAATTACTAAAAAATTAATAATCAACAAAATTAAGATATTAAACGAAGAACTTAAAGATAAATTCAAGATAAACAAGCCAAATATTAAGGTGCTTGGGTTGAACCCGCATGCTGGAGAAAATGGCAAAATAGGAAATGAAGAATTAAAAATAATTAAGCCTGCTATTCAGGAATTAAAGAAGAAGAATATAAGTGTCTCCTTCCCTATTTCAGCCGATACAGCATTTTCTTTAAAATTATTAAAAGAAACGGATGCTTATCTTGGAATGTATCACGATCAAGTTTTACCTGTTTTAAAAGCTCTAAGTTTTGGAAACTCAATAAATATTACTCTTGGAATTCCTATAATAAGAACTTCTGTGGACCATGGTGTTGCTTTGGATATTGCTGGTACAAATAAATCGAATACATCTTCGCTAGAATTAGCAATAAAAACAGCAAAAAAGTTAATTAAATGAATTCTAGAAATATCAGAAGAAAATATGCACAGAATTATTTAATAGACCCAGCTATATTATTTGAAATGGCTACTGTCATTACTCCAAAAGAAAACGATACTTTTGTTGAAATTGGGCCGGGTCATGGGGCCCTTACCAATCAAATTAATAAAGAAAATATAAATATTGTCTGTATTGATATCGATTCAGATAATATTGATCTAATGAATAATAAGTTTAAGGGGCCAGCAAATTTTAAATTTATAAATCAAGATATCTTAAACTTTGAATTACCCAGCATTGATTCGAAATTAAGGATAGTGGGCAATCTACCATACAACATCTCAACTCAAATTATGATCAAGTTTATTGATGATTTTGAAAAAATTGAAGATATGCACTTTCTTGTTCAAAAAGAAGTTGCTGAAAAGATAAATGGAAAAGTTTCAACTAAAAATTGGGGCAAGCTAGCATTAAAAATTTCTGCCTTCTTTGAAACAGAGGTCTTATTTGACGTGCCACCAGAAGCATTTGATATTAAACCTAAGGTGAACTCAAGCTTTATTAGGCTAATCCCAAGAAAAAACCTAAATTATGATATTTCTATTAAAGATAACTTATTTAAAATAATAGACTTAGCATTTAGTTCAAAAAGAAAAAATATTAAAAATAATTTAAAAAGTTTAAATATTTCATGGGATTCGTTTGGACTGGATCCAACTTTAAGATCTGAGAATTTACCTGTAGAAGATTTTATAAAGCTCGCAAAGGAATACGATATTTAAATGTCTCACTATGTAATAGGCGATGTTCAAGGCTGTTTTGATGAACTTGAATTGCTGTGTAAAAAGATTAAATTTAATCCTAACAAAGATAAATTAATATTTGCAGGCGACTATGTTAATAGAGGTCCTAAATCTTTAGAGGTATTAAATTTTTGCTTAAAAAATAAAAAATCTATTAAAGGTGTCCTTGGTAATCATGATTTCTATTTGTTATATCTTATAGAATATAAAAAAAGAAATAAGTCTTTAAATGCAATTCTTGATGCTAAAAATATAAATGCGATTTATAAATGGCTAAAAAAACAACCTCTTCTGCAAAAAATAAAAATTAAAGAAACAAAAGAAACTTTTTGGATATCGCATGCAGGCATTCCTTATATCTGGAGTTTTAAAACTGCAAAACAACTTTCTGATGAATTAAATAAAGTCTTTAAGAAAGATTCATATAAGATTCTAGGTAATATGTGGGGAGACAAGCCTTCAAAGTGGAAAGCAGATTTAAATGGCTATAAAAGATATAGAACAATAATTAATTACTTCACAAGAATGAGATACTTAGATCAGAAAGGTTCTCTTTTACTTAAAAAGAAGGATTTAAAACCTCAGAAAAACCATATTCCATGGTTTGAACAAACTATTTCAAACTTAAAGCCTAACGAATATATAATTTTCGGTCATTGGGCTGCCCTTGATGGCAAGACTAAATTAGATAATATAATTGGTCTAGATACTGGATGTGTATGGGGAAAGAAACTTACTGCTATGAGATTAGAAGATAAAAAATTATTTCAGGTAAAGAAAAAATGAAGATTTATAAGGTAGGTGGTGCTGTAAGAGATGAATTGCTTGGACTTGAGCCAGCAGATAATGATTGGGTTGTAGTTGGTAGTACACCAAAGCGAATGCTTTCAATGGGTTATAAACAAGTTGGTAAAGATTTCCCTGTTTTTCTTCATCCGGAAACAAAAGAAGAATATGCATTAGCTAGAAAAGAAAGAAGCACTGGACCAGGACACACAGCCTTTAATTTTAGTTATAGTCCGAATGTCACTCTTGAAGAAGATTTGAGCAGAAGAGACATTACAATTAATGCAATTGCTATGGATGATTCAGGAAATCTAATTGATCCTTTTAATGGCAAAGATGACTTAGATAATAAAATTATAAGGCATGTTTCTGATGCTTTTATTGAAGACCCTCTAAGAGTTCTTAGAGTTGCAAGATTTTATGCAAAGCTAAGCGACTTTAAATTTGGTGTTTATGGAGAAACATATAAACTTTGTAAAAACTTAATAAATAGTCTTAAGCATTTACCAGGGGAGAGAATTTGGCAAGAAACTGAAAAGGCTTTAGAACTTAAAAATGGATTTGATTACTTTCACATACTTAATAATTTCTGGAGAGATAGTTCTGGCAAATCATGGAGTGATTTTGTATTAAATAAACAACAAAGTGGAGTGACACATCTCTGGGATTTTTACCCAAAAAAATATTATTATGATTTCTTGCAAAGGTTGACCGGAGAAGATAATAAAATCCGTTCTGCTGCCTATGTTGCATCTAATGCTGCTGGTAAATACGGATGGAGTGATTCAATTGAAATTACTCCTGAGATTTTATGGTTTATAGTTTGTGATATCTTGAAATATGACTCTGATATTAAATACATAAATGAAAGGCTTAAAGTCCCTAAAAAATTTAAAAAAACTCATTCTGATATTAGAAAATTTTGCATGTTGATGAGGGATAATAGCTCCCCACCTCGAATAAATCCTGAGGAATTGTATGATGCTATAGAAAAAATTGGAGATAAAAATAATTACATCGATACATATAATAAATTTAGGATTGCATTAAGGGTTTATGCAGAATATCCAATTCTTCATAGGAATTATAATGATATTAAATATACAGAAAACGAACCTTCGGAGTTAGAAAATTTCTTTATAGACTACTATAAGATTACAATTGATAAAGATGACAATTCTCTTAAAGGTGAAGAGATAAAAGAAAAAATTAAAATGAAAAAAATTGAACTTATTGAGCAATATTATAGAAAAGTGAGTGGTTGGTTATAGACGGCATAATTTATGAAAACTATCTTTGTAACAGGCGGAGCTAAAAGAATAGGTAAAGCAATTGTTGAGCTTTTTGCTTCTGATGGTTGGAATGTAATCATTCATTACAATAATTCTAAAGCTGATGCTGAAGCATTGGCAGATTCAATCAATTTAAAAAATGCAGATACCGCATTTATTGTGCAAGGTGATCTAGATAAAGCTAATGAAGTTGATAATATAATTTCAAAAGTAGATGGTTTCACTGAGACTATCGACCTTTTAATAAATAATGCGTCCACCTTTTACCCTACTCCCATTGATGATATTTCTGAAGATCATTGGGAAAAATTAATTGGAAGTAATTTAAAAGGTCCACTTTTTTTAATTCAGGGTTTAAAAGAAAAATTGAAAGCTTCTAATGGGTCGATTATTAATATCACTGACACTAATTTAACAAAGGGAGTTGCTAATTACTCCATTTATTCTGCCGCCAAGGCAGGACTAGAGGCAATTACAAAAGGATTGGCAAGAGAGTTAGCGCCTGAAATTAAGGTTAATGCAATTGCTCCAGGTGCAATGCTTGAGCCACCTGATGTAACTTGGACCGAAGATCAAAAAAATAAAATAATTGAAAGCATACCTCTAAATAGAATGGGTTCGGAACAAGATATTGCAGAAGCTGTAAAATTTCTTGCCCACTCTGAATATATTACTGGTCAAGTAATTAAAGTAGATGGAGGAAGGTCTTTATAATGGAGCCGCTTGATGATGCAAAGTTCTCTGGCACAAAAGAAGTTGCTGAACATTTAACAATTGAAGCAGCAAAATTGCAGCCATGGATTGATGAATTCGTCCCAGAGGCTGGAAAGATTAAGTCTATTGAGCAGTTCAAGGGTGGCCAATCTAATCCAACATATAAAATTACCACCGACTCAAAAAGTCTTGTTTTAAGACGAAAACCTCCTGGGAAATTATTACCATCCGCACATGCTGTAGATAGAGAATATAAGGTCATAACTGCGTTATATCAGACTGATGTTCCAGTTCCAAAAACCTATGGTCTTTGCGAAGATGATGATGTTGCTGGGACAGCATTTTTTGTTATGGACTTTCTTGATGGAGATCTTTTTTGGGATCCTATGATCCCATCAGTGACCAATAAAGATAGAACTGAAATATATAAAAATAAAAATAAAACTTTAGCTAAACTCCATAGCGTTGATTACAAAAAAATAGGATTAGAGGACTATGGTAAGCCTGGAAATTATGTGGCTAGACAAGTTTCAAGATGGTCAAAACAATATAGAGCATCTGAAACTGATGATATTGAAGCTATGAATAATTTAATTGAATGGCTTCCTAAAAATATTCCTGATGATGATGAGACATCAATTGTGCATGGAGATTATCGATTAGATAATATGATATTAAAAGATAATCAGGTTATAGGTATCTTGGATTGGGAGCTTTCTACATTAGGTCACCCAATTGCAGACTTTAGTTACCATTGTCTTTCATGGAGAAATCAAGAAGCATTTTGGGATCAAGCTAAATTAAAGGAACTCGGAGTACCCACCGAGAAAGAATATATGGAAATGTATTCTGATAACACCGGCAAAGATCTCTCAAAAAATTGGGAATTCTATATGGCTTTTAATATGTTCAAGATTGCAGGAATATTACAAGGAATTCTTGGAAGAGTTAGAGATGGCACTGCCGCAAGCAAGCATGCGGAAGATCGAGGAAAGATGGTCTATCCTCTGTCACAAGCAGCATGGTCTATAATTGAAGAAAATTTTTTAAAGTAACTACTTTTTAATAAAAAATAATACTATTCCAGAAATCGAAGTCATTAAAGCTAATATAGAAAGTATTTTTAAAAGAAGGTTGTTTATATTGTCCCTATCTTGATAATCCATTATATGCAAAGCCCAGAAAAGATCCCATAACCGCCAAGAATCTGACCTAATAGCACTTATATCACCAGTTAAAGGATTTATATAAATATTAATATTATCTTCTGTATCTGTCTGAACTTTAAATATTGGTAAATCTCTTCCTCTAAATTCTGCACCTTTATATGTTTCATTAATCAAGATTCCATCTATTGGATTTAAAGAAGTTTTTTTACTTGCAATTAATAAGGCCTCATCTTTAGTTAAAGGCTCGACCTTGGCACCATCAGGATATGTCTTATAAGTTTTATTACCATTATCATTTTTTTCAATTATTGAAACACCTAATCTATCAAAAATTCTATATTCAACATCAACTGGTAAACGATATTGCTCTCCTCTGACGAGCTCAATCTTATTATAGGCAAAGTAAATACCTGATATTGTCCATAATAATAATTGTATCGATACAAATATACTTAAATACCTATGGAAAGTTCTTATAAATTTTTTTGTTTTCATTAAATTAATTCTTTTAAAGGATCGGATACAAAATTATATTTTTGAATTTCATCGCTTTCAAATACAATTTCTTCATTTTCATCAATTTGTAAAATTATATCGATATCTAAAGTTCTTGAGCTAAATTTAGGGGCATCCCTATCTCTTCCTGTAGCATCTTCTATTGACTTAAGTTTATTGTTAATTTCTTCAAAGGAATCGTTAGACTCACCACTAATAACTAAGTTTGAAAAATCATCTCCTTCAAAACCCTCAGCTTTAGTTGTATGGATTGAAGATAATATTATATTGGTAAGAATTTTTTTTAATTCCTTTTGGGCAAAATCTAAATTTATTTCAGCATTGATGTTGCTTCCAAGTGACAAGAAGTATTTCATTATCTATGAATGATTAAACCCACATCTTTGGCACCACGCAGTGCACCTGGTTTTGAAAGCCTCAACTTAACTGATTCAACATTGAATTCATCTTTAACAAGAGATGCTATCCCTTCAGCCAAAGACTCTTGAAGTTTAAATGAAGATTCTTCAACAAACTTTATAATAGCCTTACATATAGTTTTGTAATCAATAGTGTCCTCTATAGAATCTGTTGCTGCAGCGCTCTTGCAATCAAAAGGAAATTCAATATCTATACTCACTTCTTGTTTGGTCTTTCGTTCCCAATCAAATATTCCTATGATTGTTTTCACTCTTAAATCTTTTATATAAATAATATCTTTCATTCTTTTAACTCATTCAATGGCCATCTTGCTCTAACTTTTGATTTAATAATTTGTTCTTTAGGCGCTATCATCATCGAGCCCACAAAAGCAATCATAGCTGCATTATCTCCACAATATTTTAAATCAGGATAATAAACTTTTATATCAAGTGAATCTTCAAGTTTCTTAAATTCATTTCTTATAAATTTATTTGCAGCAACTCCTCCAGCTATAATCACATCTTTTCTATTTGTTTCTTCAACAGCTTTTTTTATTTTAACAACTAAAAGATCTGTAACTGCTTTTTGAAATGATGCTGCAATATCTGCTTTTTTAGATTGATCTAAGTCTTTAATCTTTTGTACAGTATATAAAACTGCAGTTTTTAATCCACTCAAGCTGATATCAAGATTATCGCTATGAATCATAGGCCTTGGAAAATCATAGGCATTTGGATTCCCTTCTAAAGCTAATTTTTCTATATGCGGACCTCCTGGATAAGGAAGATCAAGTAATTTTGCTACCTTATCAAAAGCCTCTCCAACTGCATCATCTTGTGACTGCCCAATGATTTCATAGTTACCCTTCTCTTTTACATCTACTATCATGCTGTGGCCACCAGAAACTAGTAAGCATATAAATGGCATTTTAATTTCTGGAAATTCCATCATAGGAGACATTAAATGTCCCTCGAGATGATTGATTGATATTAAAGGTATATCCAATGCAGTAGATAAGCCTTGTGCAAAACTTTCTCCTATTAATAAAGCTCCTAACAATCCAGGACCCGAGGTATAAGCTACTTGATCTATGCCATCAATAGAATTATTTCCTAGGGCATCTTTTAAAACATTAACAATCTTTAAGCAATGATCTCTGGAGGCTAATTCTGGTACTACTCCACCATATTCAGCATGCACTTCCATTTGACTATGTATAGATTCGCCTATGATTCCATCTTTAGAATCATAAATTGCTATCGCTGTCTCATCGCACGAAGTTTCTATACCTAAAGTTTTCATAAAAAGTTTTGCAAAAATGTTAATAAAAGCCTAAACTACGCGACACATTATGCCTTCAATTATTATAAAAGATACAGAACATTTTGATATTGGTTTGAGAAAATTCAAACGTGCATGCGAAAAAGCTGCAATAGTTCCAGAAATTAGAGCTAGGGAATTCTATGAAAAGCCAACTGAAAAAAGGAAACGCCTAATGGCAGCAGCTGTCAAAAGAGCTAAGAAATCTAATAGAAAAATCTTTTTTCCAAGACAGCGATCTAGATAGTTTTGGCACTATTATCTGATATCAAAAGCGATCTCAAACAAGCAATGCTTGATAAAAATGATTTAGTTAGAGACACCATACGAATGTTTTTAGCTGAAGTTCAGCGATTTGAAATAGACAATAAAGAAGAAGTAGATGATGCAAAAGCTTTGCAAATTATTAATAAAATGATTAAGCAGAGAAAAGATTCAATCTCACAATTTAAAAGTGGTGGTCGAGAGGATCTAGCAGATAAAGAACAAGAAGAAGTAAATATTCTTTCTAAATATAAACCTGAACAATTAAGTGAAGAAGAGGTAACCACAAAAGTTAAAGATGCTATTCAAGATTCTGGAGCAAATTCTATGCAAGATATTGGCAAGGTAATGGGTGTTTTAAAATCTTCATTAGCAGGATCTGCTGATATGGGAATGGTTAGTAAAATTGTAAAGGATGAGCTTTCTTAAAAAATAGCTTTAAAAAGCATGAGTAGAAATCAAGATCGAAGCCATAATCAATTAAGAGAAGTTACAATTGAGCCTAATGTAAATATTCATTCAGAGGGTTCTGTCCTAGTCTCATTTGGAAATACAAAAGTAATCTGTAATGCTTCAATTGAAAATAATGTACCACGTTGGATGAAAAATTCTGATGAGGGATGGGTGACAGGCGAATATGGTATGTTACCTAGGTCTACAAATGAAAGAATGAGTCGTGAAGCTGCAAGAGGAAAGCAAAGCGGTAGAACGCTTGAAATACAAAGATTAATCGGGAGATCTTTACGTCAAGCTGTAAATCTTAAATACCTTAAAGGTAAAACTATTAATGTGGATTGTGATGTTATTCAAGCAGATGGTGGAACAAGAACAGCCTCTATTACAGGCGGTTGTGTAGCTCTTTTTCTTGCGATTATGAATCATCATGATGATCAAAGAGCTATTAATTCATTTATTGCAGCTGTATCACTTGGAATTAAGGATAATAAAATATTACTAGATTTAGATTATGAAGAAGATAGCACTGCTGATACCGATCTTAATATTGTTATGAATGAAGAACTTGATTTAATAGAGGTTCAAGGCACTGCAGAAGATAGTCCTTTTTCAAAAAATGAACTTAATGATATGCTTGAAATGGGTAGCTCAGCAATTGCTGAAATTATTAAAAAACAAAAAGCTTGTATTGAATAAGTGAAAGATTATCAAAAATCATTCTTAAATTTAGCAATAGAATCAAAATCACTTCAATTTGGTGAATTTACTCTTAAGTCTGGAAGAGAAAGTCCATACTTCTTTAATGCAGCCAATATGCTAGGCGGATGTAATTTATATGAATTAGCTAAATGTTATGTCGATGCAATAAATTATAAAGAATTAAATTTTGATTGTATTTATGGTCCTGCATATAAAGGTATATTTCTTGGTTCAATCGTCACAACTTTGTTTAGCAAGGAAGGTAAAGAATACCCATTGTCCTTTAATAGAAAAGAAGAAAAAAATCATGGCGAGGGTGGAAATATTATTGGCAAAAACCCACATGGCAATGTATTAATTATTGATGATGTTCTGTCAGCTGGGACAGCAGGCAGAGAATCTATTGAAGCTATATTAAAGCTTTCAGCAACTCCCTCCTCTTTTATAGTTGGTTTAGATAGACAAGAGAGGGGTTTGTCTGATATTTCTGCTAGCAAAGAATTAGAAAAAGACTTTAATATAAAAGTTGAATCTATAGTTAATTTAGACTCATTAATAGATTTCGTTAAAGAGAATGGGGTATATACGGATCATCTTGATAGATTAAATGAGTATAGAGAAAACTGGGGAGCGTAAATGTTTTCTGGAATTGTTCAGGGCAAGGGTAAGGTTTTAAAAATAAGAACAAAAAAAGATCATCTTTCTTATGAAATATCTTTTCCAAAAGGCTTTAATAAAAACCTAAAAAAAGGTGCTAGTATCTCAGTAAATGGGGTATGTCTAACCTCATTAGACGATGGTAAAAAAAATCTTAATTTTGATATTATTGATGAAACTCTTTCAAGAACAAATCTAGGGTCCTTGAAAGAAGGTTCGGTTGTAAATTTAGAAAGATCCATAAGCGCTTCTTCAGAAATTGGTGGTCATCTAATTTCTGGTCATATTCATTTCACAGGTAAATTAAAATCAATCCTAGACAAGGAAAGTACTAAAGATGTAGCTATTTATTTTCCAAATAATTTTAAAAAATATATTTTTGAAAAAGGTTACATAGGCATTAATGGATGCAGTCTAACTATAGGTAAAGTATCAAAAAATTATTTTTTAATCCATTTAATACCTGAAACGCTTGCAGTAACGAATTTAAGTGATTTGATTTCGGAATCTCTAGTTAATGTAGAGATCGATCAAAATACTATAGCAATTGTTGAGACTGTAGAAAAAACTCTAGCTGCTCAAAAATCTTGATAAAACTGCCATCCTTATAGCAACCCCATTTGCTATTTGCTGCCTAATGACTGAATTTTCAGAATCATATACAGCTTCAGTAATTTCAACATAATTAACTGGACCTGGGTGCATAATGATTGCGTCTGCTTTAGCACAACCAAGCTTTGAAGTTGAGAGTTGATAAGAGTTCTTATAGGTTTCCAAGTCTAGATCAAGATCCTTTTCAAATCTCTCATATTGAATTCTAAGTGTCATAACAACATCTGCGTCTTGAAGTGCTTTTTCAAAATCTGGTTCATATTTACCAAGTTCTGGATTTTGATACTTTGAACACATTTCAGGGTGGCCGCTAAAAATCAAAGAATCAACATCAAAATTTGAAATACCTTCTACAAAAGATGATGTAACCCTTGAATGGTCAAGATCACCCACTATTACAATTTTTAATCCATCTAATGAATTTTTATGATCAATAATGGTTTTAATATCTAAAAGAGCTTGAGTTGGATGTGATATGGCGCCCTCACCTGCATTTATAAAAACCATCTTTGGTAGAGATTCTGCTAATTCTCTTATAACAGACTTTGGATGACGTAATACACAAAGATCAACGCCCATTAAATTCAAAGCATCTACAGTTTCAAAAATAGACTCGCCTTTTTGGACTGAAGAGTTATCAATATTAAAATCAACTACAGAACAACCTAAATTTCCTGCAGCTATTGCAAAAGAAGACTTTGTTCTTGTGCTTGGTTCGCAAAAAACATTTGCGACTATTTTCTCCGGAAATAAATTTTCTTTTCTAAAATTACCTTCATCATCTATAAAATTATTTGAGAACTTAATAAGATCTAATATTTCTTCTTTAGTTAAATCTTTTATGGATAATAGGTTTTTAGCCATCGGTTGTTACTATTGCCTCAATTTCTACATCAACCCCAAGCGGTAAACCAGAAACTTCGATGGTTGCTCTGGCAGGATAAGGTTCAGAAAAATATTTTTTCATTACTTCATTTACTATCGAAAAATTACCCAAATCAGTTAGAAAAATTGAAAGTTTGACTATATCCCCTAAGTCACGATCAGCTGCCTCACAAATATTCTTAATATTTTCTATCACTTGATTTGCTTGATCTTCAATTGACCCAGAAACCACATCTCCTGTTTCTGGATTTATAGGAACTTGGCCTGATATAAATATTAAATTTCCAGTCTTAACCGCTTGTGAATAAGGTCCTATAGCTTGCGGTGCTTTGTTTGTTGAGATTATTTCTTTTGACATCTTATTAAGCTCCTGTGAAAAAAATAAAATTTGATATTAAAGAGATTGTACATAAAAAAAGTATTACTTTTTTACTATTTCTCATTAATATTTCTTTTGCAACTTGTAGTTGATTTCATTGATCTTACTTTTTGCATTACATTTCTTAATTCCTCTTTATTTTCTACCTCAATTTGTATTTCAAAACCTGCAAATTTTTTATCAATAGTTTTTGTAATTACGGATCCAATATTAATCCCAGCTCGGGCGAATACAGATCCTAAATCAGATAAAACTCCTACTTTATCTTCAGTATTTACATCTATATTTACCTTATATAAATGCACTTTCTTATTTTCTCCCCAGATTGCAGAAATATATCTAGAATCTTTATCTAGAAAAGGTTTTACTTGTTTACATCTTTTATGGTGAACAACTATTCCTTTTTCTGTATCTGAATGTGCTACAACGCTATCCCCATGAATCGGAAAACAACATTTTGCAAAACGAACTGAAACACCCTCAATTCTATTATCAATAATTAAAACTGGATTTGGTTTTTTAATACCTTCTCTAATTTGAAGGCCAGAATAAAATCTTTCAGCAATAATATTTCCGGTCCTTTTACCCAAACCAAGTTCAGTAAGAAGAGTGTTTAATGAAGTTACGCCAATAGAGTCCAAAATCTTCTTAAGTGAACTTCCTCTAAATTCAGAAAGGCTTGATCCAGCTCTTTTTAATTCACTTTCTAACATTATTTTTCCAGCTTTACGTGCATCAGATGTTTTTTGTTTTCTTAATCTTGACCTAATAGCGGTCCTAGCTTTACTTGTTACTACATAATTAAGCCAAGATGGATCTACTTCTGAATTTATCTTAGAGGTTATAATATCGACAGTTTGACCAGTTTCTAGTTCAATATTTAAAGGGACTTCACTTCTATTAACTTTACAACCAACTATGGTATCACCCAGATCAGTATGAACTTCATATGCAAAATCTATCGGGGTCGAGCCCTTTCTTAATGCATAAATATCACCTTTTGGTGAAAATAAAAATACCTCATCAGATTCTAAATCTGTTTTTATTGATTTTGCAAATTCAGATGGATTATTCGAATTCTTTTCTAAATCAACAAGCCCGCTTAGCCATTTCGTCGCTCGCAATTCTGTATTAACATCTTTATCTTGAGTTTTGTATTGCCAATGAGCTGCAATACCAAAGCTAGCTATTTCAGACATACTTCTTGTTTGAATTTGAACCTCTATTGGGAATGCATTTAGAGCAAGAAGACTTGTGTGCAATGCTTGATATCCATTACTTTTTGGGATTGCTATGTAATCTTTAAATTTATTTTCTATAGGAGAGAAATAATTATGAATCACTCCCAAAGATCTATAACATTCATCAACTGAATCAACTAGAATCCTAAAACCATAGACATCAAGAATTTCTGAAAAAGGTTTATGCTTGGATTTAATCTTTCTATATATGCTATAAATATTTTTTTCTCTGCCTTTTACTCCTACAGTTTCAATCCCATTAGCTTTAAGGCGTCGCTTAAGCTCCTTTCTAATCTTTGCGACAATTCTCTTTCTTCCACCACTTGATTTTTTTATTGCGCTCTCAAGCATTGAGACTCTTAAAGGATAGATGCATCTAAATGCAAGATCTTCAAGTTCAGCTCTAATATCTTGCATACCTATCCTTAAGGCTAGAGGCCCATATAATTGAATGGTTTCTTTAGACTTCTCTAATTGTTTTGATCTAGGTAAATGCTCTATTGTTCTCATGTTATGCAAACGATCACAAATTTTTACCAAGACAACTCTTATATCTTTAGATATCGCAAGCATCATTTTCTGTAAGTTATTAGCATCTCTTTCAGATCTATTGGTTATATCGAGATTACTCAATTTGCTTACTCCATCAACTATTTCTGCTACATCATCTCCAAATAATTTAATTAAATCCTTTTTATTAACATCACAATCTTCCAATACATCGTGCATTAAAGCTGCACATATAGAATCTGAATCCATTTTTAGATCTAAAAGAATATTAGCAACAGCAATTGGATGAGTAATATACTTTGAACCATCCCTTCTTTCTTGCCCCTCATGTGCATAAAATGCAAGCGAATAGGCTTTTTGTATCCTCTTTATATCTTTTTTGCTTATATAAGACTTAAGGGATTTATAAAAATTTGGAGGTAACCTTAATAAGTCATCTTTAGAAAAATCATTTGACAAAATGTTTGGGAGTGCATGGCTACTCAAGAGAACCCCCTATAGTCATTTATCCTTCGTTATTGTTTTCCGGGCTGCTGGGAACGGAAAACTCATCTAAGAGAAGATCTTCTTCAAGAGTTCTTTCTAGAGTTTCTGGATCTAACAATCCCTCTTCAATTTCTCTTAATGCAACCAATGTAGGCTTATCATTATCCCATTCGACTAATGGATCTCTGCTTGTTGTAGATAGCTGTCTAGCTCTTTTTGATGCCATAAGTATCAAATCAAATCTACTTGGAATCTTTTCTAAACAATCTTCTACTGTAATTCTGGCCATTTAAATTCTCCTGGGATGAGTATTCTAATTGCAATTAAGCTATTTATCCAATAAATCTTGTAATATATTTAAGTTATCTTGTTTATTATATTCATGATTTATATTAAATATAATAGAGCTTAGTTCTTTAACTGTTTCATTAAAATTATCATTTAAAACTATATAATCAAATAATTCAGCAGATTCTAATTCTTTTTTGGCATTGACTAGCCTATTCTCAATAGCGTCATCTGAGTCAGATCCTCTTAAAACAAGTCTATTCTTTAACTCATCAAATGATGGAGGGATTATAAAAATAGATAAGTTATCTACATTTAACTTTTTAATTTGATTAAACCCTTGCACATCTATATCTAAAATTATATTAATGCCGGCTTCTGTCTTTTCATCAATAAAAGATTTTAGAGTGCCATACTGGAAACCATGAACATTTGCATTCTCTATAAACGCATCTCTATCTTTAAGATCATTAAATTCTTCATCTGATATAAAGAAATATTCCTTACCATTAACTTCACCATCTCGAGCATCTCTGGTGGTTGCGGATATAGATAATTCTATTTTATTAGGACTTAAATCTATAATTTTCTTAATCAAAGAAGATTTTCCTGCTCCTGAAGGAGCAGAAAAAATAATCAATCTACCCTTATTGCTTTTATTCGACATTTTGTATTTGTTCTCGCATCTCTTCAATAGATAGTTTTATATCAAGAGCATGATCCTTCATTTTAGAATCATCTAATTTTACAGTAAGAGTATTAGCTTCTCTAAAAAGTTCTTGCAATATAAAGTCTATCTTCTTTCCACTACTATCATTCTTAGCTATTTCTTTTTTCAATGATTTTGTATGAAATAAAATTCTATCAATCTCTTCTGAGACATCATGTTTTAATGCTAATAAAGCGACATCTTGATCAATCCTAGCTTCATCAAAATTATTTAAAATTTCTGAAACTTTTAATTTATAAGATTTTATTCTTTCATTTAGATTTTTATTATTTGTCTTATGAATATTTGCTGTTATGGATTCAATTTTTAATGTTTTTTTTATTAAAACATTTTGTATCTTGAGACCCTCTTCATTTCTAGAGTCAATAAAATCATTTAAAGCATTATTAAAAGCACCTTTAACTAATTTTTTATTAATGTTCTGTGCTAAGTTCACTTTAAAAATACCAGGCACATCTTTAATGTCTCTAAATTTTAAATCTTCTGATAAGGTTAAACTCTTGCTTAAAGACCTCTCTAACTTTTTTAAAAGCTTTGAATCTATTGAGTAAGTTGTCTTTGCAGAAGATTTCGATTTAATTCTAATATCGACCTTGCCCCTTTTAATCTTTTTAGATAATAAATTTCTAATAAATTTATCTAGATCATTGTTTAAATCATTTGGTTTTATGGATATTTCTAAAAACCTATGGTTTACGCTCTTGACTTCAATATAAACTTCAGAATCATTTTCAATCGAAGTCCCTGCCCCAAATCCAGTCATGCTAATTAACATTTAATTATTGTATTTTGCAATAGATTTTAGTTCTAGTGATATTAATCAAAAATAAATCCTAATTCTTTTAGTTTTTCATTAGAGATATTACTTAAATTAGCAGAATCTTCAGAGCAATTAAATATTTCATAAGATGAATTATTAAAATTATTCTCTACGAAAAACTGAATAATCTTAGCAGCATTGTTCCTATGTAGATGATTTTTAGGGATCTCAATTGAGTCTGAATCATAAAGTCCTGAGAATCTCAGAATTAATAACTTATCTTTATAGTTTTTAATTTGATTGGCCTCATATATAGAGATAATTCTTCCTCTGTAGTCACTGGGTTTGGGGTCATCTAATTCATTAAAAACCCTATCTTTATCTTTTCCATAAACTCTGGTTGATGAGATCGATATAAACTTGTTAAATGAAATAGTACTTAATAGTTTTTGAATATTTTTAATAGAATTTATAAAACCATCTTTATATCCTCTTTCACTTGACGAGCTTGGCTTTGGAATAAATACGATAGATTCAAAATCAATATTATTTAAATTTGGTAAATCTTCAGAAAGCCAGTCCCATTTTATAAAGTTTTTAATTTCTTTATTCTCTCTAGAAACTCCATATACGTTATAGATATCTTTATTTAAATTATGTGTTAATCTTTTTGCGATATCACCGAAACCAATTATTAAAATATTTTTTTTCATTAAGTTTATTTAGTCAAAAAAAATCCAGGGATGCAACCCTGGATTTCAAATATATAAGATTTATTAAATGCTTAAGAGTGGCGCAATAACCAAACTAACAATTGCCATTACATTAATCAAAATATTCATTGATGGTCCTGATGTATCCTTAAATGGATCTCCAACCGTATCTCCAACTACAGCAGCTGCATGAGTATCTGAACCCTTGCCCCCTAAATTACCTTTCTCAACATATTTTTTTGCATTATCCCAAGCTCCTCCAGCATTTGCCATCATCAGCGCTAATGAAACACAACCAAGCAATCCACCAGCAAGCATTCCACCTAGAGCCTGTGCGCCTAGCCCAAAACCAACAATAGTTGGCATTGATACGGCTATTACTCCAGGCAACATCATTTTCTTAAGAGCTGCTGTTGTAGCAATTTCAACGCATTTTTCAGAGTCAGGCTCTGCTGTACCCTCCATTAAACCTGGTATCTCTTTAAACTGTCTTCTTATTTCATTAATCATTTCAAAAGCTGCGTCTCCGACTGCTGTCATGGTTATTGAAGAAACTAAGAAAGGTATGCATACTCCAATAAACATTCCAACTAAGACAATTGGCTCTGTAAGTGCTAATGAGAATTCTGGATTTGCATCTGCTACTACAGCTGAAAAAGCTGAAATTATTGCTAGAGCAGCTAATGCTGCAGCTCCAATTGCAAAACCTTTTCCAATTGCAGCAGTAGTATTTCCTAATTCATCAAGAGAATCAGTAATTTCTCTTACTTCTTCACCCATGCCTGACATTTCAGCGATGCCACCAGCATTATCAGCAACTGGTCCATATGCATCTATTGCCATTGTTATTCCAACCGTTGCGAGCATACCAACAGCAGCAATTCCAACGCCATAAATGCCTGATAATTGAGTTGAGGTAAGAATAATTCCAGCCAAAATGCCAATAGGTATTACAACTGATTGCATTCCAACTGATAATCCTGAAATCATTACTGTTGCAGATCCAGTTTCTCCTGACTCAGCAATTTTTTTAACTGGGCTACCGCCTGTGTAATATTCTGTAATAAGGCCAATCAAGACTCCGCCTACTGCACCAGCAATAACACACCACCATACATTCATTCCAACTCCTTCAAAAGAGTCAATTATGAAATAGGCCATAGCCACAAATATTACTGGTGCTAAAAGAGTTCCAGATCTTAATGCGCTCGCAGGTGCTTTTGCAGACTGAAGCTTAACTATAAATATTCCAATTATTGACGCTATTAAACCAGTAGATGCTAAAGCTAAAGGAAGCATCATCATATCTTTATTACCTAGGGTGTAAGCTATAGCTATAGATGCAATCATAGAACCACAATATGATTCAAATATATCTGAACCCATCCCAGCAACATCACCAACATTATCACCAACATTATCTGCTATAACACCTGGATTTCTTGGGTCATCTTCAGGGATGCCTGCTTCAATCTTACCAACAAGATCAGCTCCAACGTCTGCACTTTTTGTAAAAATTCCCCCGCCAACTCTGGAAAATAGGGCTACTACAGATGCCCCCATAGCAAAACCTTCAAGCTTATGAGGATCAATTTCAGCTGGTATATAGAAAAAATATAAGCCCCCTAAACCTATTAGACCCAATGACGCCACACAAAGACCCATTATTGAGCCGCCGTAAAAAGAGACTGTTAAAGCTGCAGCAGAGCCATCTTTTTGAGCTGCTGTCGCTGTTCTCACATTTGCTTTAGTAGCGGCGTACATTCCAATAAATCCTGCAATTGATGAACATAAAGCACCTACAATAACCGCTATTGCAGTGTAAGGACCTAATGCATACCAAGCTAGACCAACAATTACAGCCATAAAAATAAACAGATATTTATATTCTGTTTTCATAAAGGTTAATGCCCCTGTATGAATTTGGTCACCAATTTTTTTTACTTTATCTTCTCCATCAGGATATTTCATGACAAGCATGTAAACTACAAATGCCATGACCATACCTAATAGACCTAATACTGGTGGAATGATTAAATTATCCATATAGAAACCCCTTGTTTTTTAATAAGGCATTCTAGCAAATAATTTATGAGAAGACGTATATTTTATTCTATTTGTTGAATACTTCTTTATCTAAAAGATTTTCAGAGTTAGCAACCACACAAGCCACTGCAGCATCACCTGTTACATTTACTGAAGTTCTTATCATGTCTAAGATCCTATCTACAGCCAAGATAATACCTATAGCTTCTAAAGGAAGTCCAAATTGTTGGAGAATGATAACCAATGTAATTGTTCCAGCAGATGGAACAGCAGCTGTGCCAATAGATGTAACAACTGCGAGAATCACAACTTGCACATATTGAATTAAAGTTAGATCTATTCCTGACATTTGAGCAATAAAAACTGTTGCCATACCTTGCATAATTGCAGTGCCATCCATATTAATTGTTGCTCCAACTGGAACCACAAAAGAAGAAACATTCTTGTTAACTCCTAAATCATTTTGAACTGTTTTAAGCGTAACTGGAATTGTTGCAGCGCTTGAGGAGGTAGAGAATGCAAAAATAGCAACCTCTTTCATTTTTCTATAAAAAGTAGTGATGCTTAAATTTGTAAACACTTTTAGTATTAGTGAATACGTAATAAAGACATGTAAAAATAATACAGAGATTAATAAAACTACATACTTAAAAGCTTCTTGAAAGATATTTAATCCATCAGTTATTACAAATTTTCCAATCAAGCAAAATACGCCAATCGGAGCAAAAGAAATAATCATAATAACTAGTTGCATAAAAACAGTATTTAATTTTTCAAAAGCGCTGCTAAAGTTGCCTGTTAAATGATTGGTTTTGTTTAAAGCAATTCCAAATAAAATACTAAAAAATACAACAGCAAGCATTTGATTTTGTGCCATAGCCTCAAGAATATTTGAGGGGAATATCCCTAATATTGTTTCATATAGTCCCTGCCCCTCTGGGAGTTTATCTGGTGGTGCTATTTCAGATGAGTATCCCGCTCCTGGTTTAAAAATAGAAGCTATCATCAAAGATAGACTAACAGCTATAGCCGTAGTACCAAGATATAAACTAATGGTTTTAACTGTAATATTGCCAAGACTTTTCATACTTGTAAGAGAAGAAATACCAGAAACAAGAGAGAAAAATACTAATGGAATAATTAACATTTTTAATAGGTTAATAAAAATTGAGCCGCCTAGATTAAAAATATATGTAGCAAAAAAATCATTAAGTACTTGAGGCAAAAATTCGAGATAATAAAAGGAAGCTCCAACGATAAAGCCAAGAAACATACCTAAAAGAATATTCTTTGTTAAATTCTTTGGAGTTTCAATCATGTTATCTCTATCATATCAAAATCTTCTTTACCAACACCACATTCAGGACATAACCAATCTTCAGGTACATCCTCCCATGCAGTTCCAGGCTCAATTCCATCATCAGGCCATCCAAGCTCTTCATCATATATCAGACCACATACGATACATTCCCACTTCTTATATTTCATTTGATACTAAAAATTTACTTATTTCGTTTAAAGCAACGAGGCTATAATATCAGATTTAAGAATTTAAATTAATGAAGCTTAAACAAATATCTCAATGGATCTCATATGAAGCTATGAATGCCCAGCTAAAAAGCAAGATTATAAAATCATGGCTTTTAGAAGAAGGTCCAATAACTAAGAGGATCGAATCAAATGAAAAATTTGAACTTAAGTTGCTTAGGGATGATTTAGGTAATGTTAATAAATTAGATAGGTCATTTCTTGGACATTTAAATGGAGATATGAAAATTAGAGAAGTAATCCTCTATGGCAATCAAAATCCAAGAGTTTATGCTCAATCTATCATTCCGGTTGAGACTATTAATAAAGGACTATCAAAACTTGGCAAACTTGGAACAAAGCCACTGGGTGATATTCTTTTTGAAAAGAATATTTTTAAAAAAGAAAACACCGTATTCGCTCAATTTAAAGACGAAAAAAATATATTTTGGGGAAGGAAAACGAAATACAATGTTAAATATAAGCCTTTTTCTGTAATGGAAGTTTTTCTTATTAATCAGGATGAATAAAAATAAAATACAATCTCTCATTGAGCTGGCCCGTTTAGACAAACCAATAGGAATATATTTATTATTATGGCCTTCTTTGTTAGGACTTCTGCTAGCAGGAATTAATTCACAAATAAGCGTTAAAAGTATATTAATAGTTATCATTGGCTCTATTCTTGTAAGATCATGCGGATGCGTTATTAATGATATAAGTGACTACAAATTAGATAAAATGGTATCGAGAACTGCTGGAAGACCTTTGGCTGTTGGTAATATAAGCATCATAGAAGCGTGGGTTTTGTTTATAGTTCTAGCTTTAATTTCTTTTGCTTTATTGTGGTTTACCAACGCCTTAACTATAAAACTATCCATTTTCTTTGGATTTTTAATAGTTTTATACCCGATTACCAAAAGATTTATAAGTGCTCCTCAGTTTATATTGGGAATAACATTTGGATCAGGCTCTTTAATAGCTTATTCACTTGAAACTAGTGTATTTTCCGCATCAATATTAACCCTATATATTGGAATAGTTGCCTGGATAATTAGTTTTGATACATATTATGCTCTTCAAGATAAAAATGATGACTTAGAGATAGGCATTAACTCAACTGCAATCTTGTGGGCTGAAAATGCGATTATATATTCTAAGCTATTACATCTAGCTTTTTATGCATCATTATTAACAATAGCTATAATTAATTCATTCTCTTATTTCTTCTTCTTTATATTCATAGGCTTGTTTTATTTATTTTTACATCAAAATAAACTTTTAAAAAATTCTGATTATTTAGGCGCCTTCAAAATAAATAATTGGATTGGAATAATTTCTGTGTCTGGTTTTGCTTTAGAAATTATTTTTTTAAACTGATATGAATAAACTAAAATTTATTGAAGATATTTCTTCATTAAAAGAATCTGAATTTGATGACTTAAATAGTAAAGATGATTCCCCTTTTACTAAATATGGATTTTTAAATTCTTTGGAAGAGTCTAGATGTGTTTCAACAGTTAATGGATGGAAGCCAAATCATCTAGCAATATTTAATAAAAAAAAGTTGGGGGGCTTTATACCCTTGTATTTAAAAAATAATAGTCACGGTGAGTTTGTATTTGATCACCAATGGTCTTATGCATTAAATAGGGCTGGAAGAAATTATTATCCAAAATTATTAACAGCTATTCCATTTACTCCCTGTAAGACTAAAAAAATATTCAAAAGCGAAAAATTGGATTATGAAATCTTTATAGAAGAAATTAAAGATCTGATGATTAAAGACAATATAGAAACATGGCATATGCTTTTTCCAGATGATGAAGTCCATAAGATACTCACTGATAGTAATTTTATAAAGAGAAGTGGTTATAAATTTATTTGGAATAATAAAAAATATAATTGTTTTGAAGATTATTTAGAAATTTTTACTTCTAGGCAAAGAAAGAATATTAAAAATGAAAGAGAGAAAGTTAAAAAAGCAGGAATTACTTTTAAGGTGAAAGACAAAAGTAATTTGACTGATGGGCATTGGGAAGATTTTTATAACTTTTATAAGAATACATATCTTGAAAGATTACAGGAACCATATCTAAATTTAGATTTTTTTAAAGGGGTTCATGCAAATCGAATGCAACTGAACCCAATTATTATCTTTGCAGAGAAAAATAATAAGAAAATTGCAGCTGCACTATTTTATAACGGTAAATCAGTACTTTATGGAAGACATTGGGGTGCTTCTGAATATGTAGACAATCTACATTTTGAATGCTGTTATTATCAAGGGATTGATTATTGTATAAAAAATAAAATAGCCCATTTTGATCCAGGTGTTCAAGGAGAACATAAGATGAGAAGAGGTTTTGAGGCAACAGAAACTTCCTCTTATCATTACATAATGAAAGAAGATTTTAGAAATGCCATAAAAGATTTTTGTGCTAGAGAAGGAAAAGAAATTAAAAATTATTTAAAGGCCTGTGAAAGATATACACCCTTCAAGAAAGAATATAAAATTTAATCATGCTTAAAACTTTACCTAAAACATCTCACCAACTAAAACTTTGTGAGGGTAACTTTTTGCGTCCAAAAAAAATGTCTTCAAGAAAGAATATAAAATTTAATCATGCTTAAAACTTTACCTAAAACATCTCACCAACTTACAGTTTGTGAGGGTAACTTTTTGCGACTAAAAAGAATGCTTCAAAAGTTCTCAAAAGAAACATACTTTTTCCAAACTATTAATCCTGATGAATCATATAATGAAATATCATTCAGAATTATTCATAGGACAAAACATACTCTAATTGTTGAAGCTAAACAAAATAAAAATAATGATCAAATAAATAGCTTTATTTTAAGAATACAGATTTGTCTTGACGCCAATTTAGCAGAAGTTATTTCTTATCAAGGTGAGAAAGCAATCCCTGCTTTTATTAAAATTTCTAAGAGTCAGTCCAAGGATGAAAAACTTCAACAAAATAGATTCTTAACAGAGTGGCTAGAAAGTATTTTTATATCGGGTATTAATTCAGAAATAAAATTTTAATGGTCAAGACGATATTATACTTTCATGGTTTTGCCTCATCATCAGATTCTGAAAAAGCAGATATTTTAAAAAACTATATTTCATCTTTCGCTAAAAAAACAAAGCTGGTCGTTCCTGATCTAAATGATAATTTCCAAAAAGCTGTTAAAGAAATAAAAGAACTAATTAAATCTAATGATGAACCGATTGCTTTTATGGGTAGTTCTTTAGGAGGATATTATGCAGCATATTTTGCAAGTATGTCTAACTCAAAAGCTATTTTAATTAATCCAGCTATACCTCCATTAAAAGATTTTGATATTCATCTTGGAGAGAATGAAAACTACTCGACTGGAAATAAATTTAAACTCACAAAAGAAGATATGAAGTTTATTAGGTCGATTGCTTTTAAGAAATATGATAATTCTTCCAATACACTTATTTTGCTTGAGTCTAAAGATGAGATATTAAATTACATTGAAACATCATCATATTTCAAAAGTTCTTTTATAGATATTGAGTTTGGCGGGAATCATTCATATACCTCTCTTAGCAAAAAACTCGAAAAAATTAGAAATTTCATAGATATTCAATAAATTGAACTAAAATTGGGCAAAAAACTTTATTTTGCACAAAAATAAGGCATAATATTATCAATGTTTGTGCATTTGCTTGAAAAATACTAAAGCATATTAGATGTAACAAAATTTAAAAACTACTATTTTAAGGAGAAATTAATGAAAACTTATGAATATATTTGGCTTGATGGATATCAGCCCGAGCCATCAATGAGAAGCAAAGTTAAGGCAACAAAGGATGAAACACCGCCTGATTGGTCTTTTGATGGATCTTCAACAGAACAAGCAGAAGGAGGCAGTTCAGACTGTTTGCTTTTACCAGTTCAAACTTATGAAAATCCAAATGGACATGACCTAGTTATGACACAAGTTCAAAATGCAGATCATACCACTCATCCATCTAATTTTAGAGCTGCTGCTGCAGAAGTCGTTTCTGATGAATGGTGGTTTGGATTTGAGCAAGAATACTTTTTTACAGATCCAGAAACGGGTGAACCTTTGGGATGGGAAAATGGTGAGCCAGGACCTCAAGGCCCATATTATTGTGCAGTTGGTGCTGGAAATGTTTCTGGAAGAGAAATTTCTGATGCACACCTTTTAGCTTGCTTAGATTTGGGAATAGAGTTAACTGGAACTAATGCTGAGGTTGCTATCGGCCAATGGGAATATCAATGTTTTGGTAAAGGAATTAAAGCAGCAGATGATCTTTGGGTAAGCCGATATTTACTATATAAAATTGCTGAAGAATTTGGAGTTGGTGTAAACATACATCCGAAACCAAAAACTGGAGATTGGAATGGCTCAGGAATGCATACTAATTTTTCTAATGAGGCTATGCGAACAGCTGGAAGTGAAGAGTTGTTTACTTCAATGTGTGACAAATTAGGTAAAGTTCATGAGGAAGGTATAGCTGCATATGGTTCTGATAATGATATGAGATTAACAGGCCTTCATGAAACGCAAAGCATTGACACATTCTCATATGGAGTTAGTGATAGAGGTGCCAGTATACGTATACCAGTATATACAGTCGAACATGATTGGAATGGTTATCTAGAAGATAGAAGACCTGCATCAAATGCAGATCCATATAAAATCCTATCTCACATAGTAGGTACTTTAAAGTAGTTTTTAAATGTATAAATCTGCCCTATTAATATAATGGGGCAGACTTTCTAAGATGAAAGTAAATATAGAAAATATAAAATTTTTAAATCAATTAACCTCTGAAGTAATTCTATTAGATAAAGACTTATATATTATTTGGTTAAATGACTCAGCCTTGAATAAAGGGTGGGTTTTAAATTCAAATAATAAAAATAATATAATTACGGATCAATTCTCAGAAGAAACTAATGGAAAGCTTATAAGCTTGTTAAAAAATACTGTTGAAAAAGATGGCGCAACAACAAAAAGAGATTTTGAATTAACAACGTCTTCAAATAATAAAAGGGTTATTGATCTTACAGTCTCATGGAGTAATGATTTTAATTGCTTAATATTAGAAATTTTGTGTGTAGACAATCTTAATAAAATAATAGATTCTACAAAAACCTTTTCAACACAAAAAATTGCTGCGAATCTAGCCCGAACTTTAGCACATGAAGTAAAAAACCCATTATCTGGTATTAGGGGTAGCGCTCAAATCTTAAATAAAAAATTAAACGATAAATTTTCTTCAAAATTTTTAAAAATAATTATTAATGAAACAGATAGATTAAATGAAATTGTGACTAAAATTTTAACTCCTCCTTCAAAGCCAAGCCTAAATTTATTTAATATACATTCAGCATTAGAAAAGGTTTATGCCCTGGTTGAGGTTGATAAAAATGAAAAATTAAATTTTATAAGGGACTACGATCCAAGCATTCCAGAAATATATGGAGATGAAAATCTATTTGTACAAGCAATCCTTAATATTGTTAAAAATGGTCAGCAAGCAATAGAAAATATTAAAGATCCAGCCATAGTTATTAAATCTAGAATTAAATATGGGGAACCAATAAATGGAGTAATTCAACAAACTTTATGCTCAATAGATATTTGCGATAATGGTAAAGGAATACCGGATGAACTTCATGATCAATTATTCTTTCCCATGGTTTCAATGAAAGAGAGCGGATCTGGATTAGGCCTTACTATTGCTCAAGACATAATTAGAGTTCATGGAGGAAATATAACATTCAAGTCAAAACCTGGAAGAACAGTATTTTCTATTCATGTGCCTCTGGGAGATGAAAAAAGGGAGGCTAAAATTGCATAAAGTCTGGATCGCTGATGATGATGAAGCTATTAGGCTAGTTCTTGAAGAAAGTCTCTCAAGCTCTGGGTTTGAGACTATGACCTTCTCTTCAGGAGAAGAACTAATTAAAGAATTAGAAAATACAAAACCTGACTTGGTTATAACTGATGTCCAAATGCCAGGAATGTTAGGTTACGACATACTTAAACATATCAATAATAACTTTGAAGATCTTCCAGTAATTGTAATGACTGCTTTTGCTGATATGCAGGCAGCAATAGAATCCTTTGGTGGAGGAGCATTTGAATATATTCCAAAACCATTTGATCTCGAAGCAGCAATTGAAATTATTAATAGGGCTTTAGAAACAAAACCAAAAACAAAAGGACTAAAGAAAAATACTAAACTAGACATAATTGGTGAGTCTCCAGCAATGCAAGAAGTTTTTAGATCAATTGGAAAGCTATCCAATACAATTGCAACTGTTTTAATTCAAGGGGAGTCAGGAACAGGAAAAGAATTAATAGCAAATTCTCTTCATAAAAATAGTCCAAGACATGATATGCCATTTATTGCCCTGAATATGGCTGATATTCCCAAAGAACTTGTTGAGTCTGAGCTATTTGGACATGAAAAAGGCTCATTTACAGGCGCTGTTGACCAAAGAATTGGAAGATTTGAACAAGCTAATGGAGGTACTTTATTCCTAGACGAGATTGGAGATATGCCTTTAGACTCACAAACAAGACTATTGCGAGTATTATCAAATAAAGAATTCTATAGAGTTGGTGGAGATAAGCCCGTCAAGGTTGATGTAAGAATTATTGCTGCTACTCATCAGAATCTAAACAACCTAGTCTCTCAAAAAATATTCAGAGAGGATCTTTTTTATAGACTGAATGTAATTAAAATTATTGTTCCGCCTCTCAAAGAAAGAAAAGAAGACATTGAAGATTTATCAAAATACTTTCTCAAGAATTTTGCTAGCTCTCTTGATGAAGATCTTAGAGTCCTAGATGATGAAACAAAGGAGATAATGAATAAGTATGATTGGCCTGGAAATGTTAGACAACTTGAAAATGTATGTTATTGGTTAACATTAATGTCACCTTCCCAAAATGTAAAAGTAAAAGATTTGCCTAACGAGGTCAAAGAATTAGAGATAGCAGATATGCCCTCAACTTCTTGGGAAGATGGTTTGCAAAATTGGTTAAAAAATGTCTCTATGAATATAGATTCTGGGCTTTCAGAAATTGCAATCACAAAGATTGAAAAGATGCTTATAAAAACAGCACTAGAAAGATCTAATGGCAAAAAAAATGACGCTGCTCAAATTTTAGGATGGGGAAGAAATACTCTTTCAAAGAAGATGAAAGAACATGGTATCTAAACTAAAGGTAGATTTTGCATTCTCCATTCATTAATGCCACCTTTTAAAATCAAAACATTTGGAAAGCCTTCTTTTTTAAGTATTTCACCTGCATTTGGTGAAACGCTTCCCATGTCACAAATTAAAATAATCGATTTATCATTCTGATTAATTTCATTAGTTCTATTGGCTAAATTATTAAAAGGAATATTTATAGAGTTTGTAATGTGTCCGTTTTGAAATGCTTCTGATTCTCTTAAGTCTATTAAAAAAGCATTATCCTGATTTGATAGAGATATTAATGTTTGAGAAGATATTTTTTTGCCACCTTTTTTTGAATTTGAAATTAAGAAAAGGATTATCAGTATTAGAAGAGGTACTGACAAAAAATAATGTTCAATTAGAAAATTAATTAGTTCCATAGCTATATTATCTATTAAAATAAGACAGATTAATTAAAAATATATGAAAGAAAGAAATTTATTACTAGTTCGACATGGGCAAAGCGAATGGAATGAGAAAAATCTTTTTACTGGCTGGGAAGACCCCGGTCTAACAAAAAAAGGTGAAGATGAGGCACAAAATGCCGGACTGCTAATCAAAGAACTTGGAATAAATTTTGATCATCTATTTACTTCTGCATTAATAAGAGCTCAATTAACTGGTTCTATAATTCTTAATGAGATTGGTCAAAATGAAATACCCGCCATTAAAAATCAAGCACTTAATGAAAGATTTTATGGAGATCTGCAAGGCCTAAACAAAGATGAATGTAGAGAAAAATGGGGGGAAGAAAAAGTCCAAATGTGGAGAAGATCATATGAGATGGGCCCGCCAGGCGGAGAAACATTAAAAGAAACTGGAGAAAGAGTTATTCCATATTTTAAAGAAGAAATTAACCCCTTAATATTAAAAGGTAAAAATATATTGATAGCGGCTCATGGTAATTCTTTAAGATCATTAATAAAATTTTTAGATACTGTTTCCGATGAAGATATTGTAAAACTTGAAATTCCTACAGGCGCACCTATCCATTATATTTTTGATAAAGATGGTAACGTCATTAAAAAACAAAACCTAATAGATTAAATTTGAACTTTAAAGTGGGCACATTCTCTTCCAACATAACAAAATGGTATATTCAAAACGGAAGAAAAAATCTACCTTGGCGGAAGGTTGTAACACCTTATAGAATTTGGATTTCAGAAATAATGCTGCAACAAACTCAGGTTAAGACTGTTATACCTTTTTATAAAAAATTTATAAAAAAATACCCTAATCTAAAATCAATTTCATTAGCAACAGAGGATGATATCCTGGCTCTATGGACTGGATTAGGTTTCTATAAAAGAGCTAAGAATATCTATAGAACAAAAGAAATAATAAAAAAAGAATACAAAAATAAATTCCCAAGTAAATATGAAGAATTGATTTCACTTCCTGGTATTGGGCAGTCTACTGCTGGTGCAATTATGTCAATTGCATATAAAGAATCTTATCCAATATTGGATGCAAATGTAAAAAGAGTTATATCAAGATACAAGAAAATTAATACAGATGAGAAAGGTGTTGTGAAAACATTATGGTCATTATCAAAAAACCTTACTCCTGAAAAAAATATATTTGAATATACTCAAGGAATAATGGATTTAGGTGCAACTATCTGCAATATAAGATCACCTAATTGTTTAGATTGTCCTATAAATAAAACATGTAAAAGCGCATTTAAAAATTTTGAAATAGAATATAAAGCTAAAAAAGAGAGGCCTAAAAAAAAGATTTTCTTTACATTAGCGCATTCAAAAAAATCATTTTTATTATTCAAAAAAAATGAAAAAAGTTTTTGGGAAAGTCTTTGGATTCCGTACGATGGAGAAGATTTTAAAGAGGCTAATATTTTAAAAGAGCCAGCTAAAAGAAAAATTAGAACAATTAATCATGCTTTATCTCATATGGAATTAGATATCACGATTGAAATAGTGGACTATAAGACTCCATTTAAAATTAGATCTAATCTTGAGCACCAATGGATAAATAAAAATCAAATAGATAATTATGGGTTACCGAAACCTATAAGGACTATAATAGAGAATCATGACTAAAAAAATATTGTGTAAAAAACTTAATAAAGAACTGCCCGCTCTATCAGTGCCTCCTATGCCTGGGCCAAAAGGCATTGAAATTATGGATTCTATATCTGAGGAAGCCTGGGAGATGTGGAAATCACATCAAACCACATTAATAAATGAAAAACATTTAGATATGTCTAATTCTGAAAATAGGAAATGGCTTTTAGGACAAATGGACAAATTTTTTAATAATGAAGATTATGAAAAAGCGTCTGGTTTTAAAGCATTAGACTAAAATTTTATACACTTTTTTTAAGATCATTTTTGGTCTGTAGTTCACTAAAATTTTTCATATACAAAATAAAAAAAATAGAGTTTAATTAATTTACCAGAGTATTAAAAACTGAAGGAAAGATGTTATGACAGAGAATAAAAAATCTAAATTTCCATCTGAAGCAGACGTAGTTATCGTTGGAGTTGGTGGAATTGTTGGATCAATGCTCGCATATTGGCTTGCAGAAATGGGGCAAAAAAATATTATAGGATTAGAGAAATCTACAATCATTCCATCAGATATAGCATCTACTGCACACGCATCTGATTTTGTTTACAACACTACTCATGACAAATTAGGTTGTTGGACAACTGCTTTTAGTAGAAAGTTTTATGAAGATAATGGTTTCTTTCTAAAAAAAGGAGGTCTAGAAATTTGTCGTAAAGACGATGATGAGCGCTGGGAAGAACTCAAAAGAAAAGTTGGATCAGGTAAAGCATTTGGAACTAATGTTAGATTGATATCGGCAGCAGAGGCTAAAGAAAAATTTCCTCTATTAGAAGAAAAATCAATACGTGGTGCAATGTGGGACCCAGATGCGGGGTTAGTAACTCCTCGTTCACAAGATGTTGTTAGTTTTGCAGTAGAAAGCGCAAAAGAAAAAGGCGCATTGACTACATTTACAGACACCCCTGCTTTAGATTTTGAAATTGAAAATGGTCATATAACTGCAGTTAAAACAGATAAAGGAATAATTAAAACTAAAAAAGTTGTAATTGCATCTGGAATCTGGGGACCGTTATTGGGAGAGATGGCTGGTGTTCCAGTGCCACTTATGCCCGTGGAACATCCTTTATTATTTTTTGGACCACTTCCACAAGCACAGGGTGCAGAAGATTTTCTTGTATACCCGTTACTTCGTGACCAAGGGAACTCAGCGTATGTCAGAGATACAGGTAGGCTCCATGGAGGAATGCTTGAATGGGGATATTATGAAGATAAAGAGCCTCGAATGGTTGACCCAGCAGACATTGGCAATCCTGAAAAAACTATGATTTCTGACTCTATGAGATATTTAGATCTTGAAGAAATTGCCGAACCATTAGAAAAAGCTTTTGAAACGACTCCTATACTTAATGAATTGGGGTGGGATGAAAAAAGCTCATTTAATGGATTGCTTTCAGTAACTCCTGATGCAGGTTCACTAATTGGTGAAAGTCCTGAAGTTAGAGGCTTTTGGTTATGTGAAGCGGTTTGGGTTAAAGACGGGCCTGGTTGTGCGAGACTTTGTGCTGAAGCAATGGTCACAGGTAAAACTCAAGTAGATATGCATTCTTTCGATATTTCAAGATTCTATCCACATCAAAAAGAAAAAGATTTTGTTAAAACAAGATCTTTTGAAAATGCACAAACTATTTATACGCCTGCCGTGCATCCTAGGGAGCCATATATTACACAAAGAGAAATGTTTGTAAGTCCTTTTTATGAAAGAGAAAAAGAACTTGGCGCGCATTTTGAGAATGAAGTAGCAGGTTGGGAAAGAGCTATTGCCTATATGAGTAATCGAGAAAAACTAGATAACTATATAAAAGAAGTGCCATCAAGAGAAAATGAATGGGATACTCGCCATGTGCCTTATGATGTTGCTAATGCTGAACATCTTGCTATGAGTGATTCTGCCGGCATGATTAACTTGTCCCACTTCCCTATTATGGATATAAAAGGTCCAGATGCCGAGCGCATGCTGGAATACCTATCAGTGGCAAAAGTTGGAAGTAATACACCCGAAGGTAAAGTGATTTATACCAACTTCTTAGACGAAGATGGTGGAGTTCATGCAGACCTTACTATCTCTAGGCTTGGAGTTGATAGTTATCGAGTTGTCACTGGTGGAGCTGATGGAAATCGTGACTGGGTTACATTACGTAATTATAGAGATGATAATGGATTAAATGCAGATATAAATATTAGGACTCATGATATTGCAACCTTGGGTTTGTGGGGGCCAAAAGCTGTAAGTGCTTTAGGTAATTTTATTGACCCAAATGAAATAAGTATTGAAAATTTTCCTTTTGTGACTGCTAAAAACTTAACTCTTAATTTAACTGGTGGTAAAAAAGTTGATGTTTGGGCAGCGCGAATTTCATATGTCGGAGAAAGTGGTTGGGAAATATACTTTAATAATGACAAAGAAGACGGATTAGCTCTTTATGACTCTCTACTTGAAGTTGGAGTTGTACCAGTTGGCATAGAAACTTATGCTAACAGTCGACGCCTTGAGAAGAGTTTTAGACTTCAGGGTGCGGATCTTGAGACTGAATATACTGCTATTGAGGCAGCTATCCAAAGACCGTTGGTCAAAGAAGCAGATTTTCATGGAAAAGCAGCACATCTAGCACATAGAGAAGAAGATCCATGCGCAATCTTATGCACTATGACATTAGATGATTTGAATGTCTCTGGTTCGCCTCGCTATCCAGTTGGTATTTCTCCAATTATTGATCCGGCTACAGGTGAAGTGCCAATTGATGGTAAAGGCAGAAGATCTTATACAACTGGTATGTCTTATTGCCCTTCAATTAAAAAATTTGTAGTTATGGGGTATCTTCCTAAAGATATTGCGGTACAAGGAAAATCCTTATTAGTAGAATATATGAACGAAAATGGCGAGGGTTTATATCCAATGACCGTGCAGATAGTCGGCAAAGGATCTCTTTATGATCCAACCAATGAAAGAGTTCGCGCTTAACTAATTAGACTTAATGACAACACTTGCAAACTTGCCTATAATCCAAAGTTCAATTTAAGGCCAGATAGCTCAGTTGGTAGAGCAAAGGACTGAAAATCCTTGTGTCGACAGTTCGATCCTGTCTCTGGCCACCATTACTTTTGATTGCTTATTATAAAAGTTACAATATGGCGATGATATCAGAATTACAAAAACCTTTAAGCTCAGGATTTAATGCAAAATCAGAATCTTCAGATGTTCTTAAAGAAATTGACCTTAATGGAAAGATAGCTGTTGTTACTGGTGGTTACTCTGGTATTGGCTTTGATACAACAAAAGGTTTGGTATCTGCAGGCGCAGAGGTAATAATTCCAGCCAAAAGAACTGAGATAGCAGCTCAAAATCTTGATGGGATAGTTGCAAAAGAAAATATAATTAAAATGGATTTGGGTGACTTGAATTCTGTTAGTAAGTTTGTCGATTTATTTAAAGAAAATTATAAAAAGCTTGATTTATTGATTAATAATGCAGGAATAATGGCATGTCCAGAAACCAGAGTTGGTAATAACTGGGAAAGTCAATTTGCTATTAATCATATTGGACATTTTGTGCTTACTAGTGGGTTAATGGATGTTATGAAAGACGTTGATGGTGCTAGGTTTGTAAGCCTATCCTCATCTGCACATTCGTTAACAGGTATTCTTTGGGATGATATTCATTTTCAAGAGAATCAATATGATAAATGGATGGCTTACGGACAATCAAAAACTGCTTCATCTTTAATTGCAATAGAGTTCAATAGATTGATGAATGATAAAGGTGTTTCAGGTTTTTCTGTACATCCAGGCGGAATCGTTACCCCACTTCAGCGCCATTTAGAAAATGAAGAGATGGTAGCTTTGGGCTGGATGAATGAAGATGGCTCGTTATCCGATCTTGCAAAGAATTTTTTTAAATCAACCAGTCAAGGAGCTTCAACAACTTTATGGTGTGCCACTAGCCCAGACCTAGATAAGATTGGTGGTGTTTTTTGTGAGGATTGTGATGTTGCAAAGAGAAAGTCTGAGGTTGATGAGTCACTTCAGAGATATTTTGGCGTCGCTGATTGGGCAATTGATACAGAAGAAGCTAACAAGCTTTGGGAAACTACAGAAAAAATGCTTTTATCATCTTGAGCAATACTTTAAACCTTTATCCAAATATTGAACCCTACTCTTCCGGGTACATAAATGCAGATGAGCATAAAATTTATTATGAGGAATGTGGCAATCCTGATGGCAAGCCAGCTGTCTTTCTTCATGGCGGGCCAGGTGGTGGAGGAAGTACTAAAGTTAGAAGATTCTTTGATCCAAAAATTTATAGGATAGTTGTATTTGACCAAAGGGGATGCGGCAGAAGCGAACCTCATGGAGGTTTAAATAATAATACTACTTGGGATCTTGTTGAGGATATAGAAAAACTTAAAATCAAACTCAATATTGAGAAATGGCTTGTCTTTGGAGGGTCTTGGGGAAGCACACTATCTTTAGCTTATGCACAAACATATCCAAATTCTGTTTCTGAGCTGGTACTAAGAGGAATCTTTATGCTTAGAAAGAAAGAGCTTGATTGGTTCTATCAATGCGGTGCTAGTAAAATTTTTCCTGAAGCGTGGGAAGAATTTTTAAAGCCAATAGATATTAATGATCAAGATAACTTAATCTCTGCATATCATAAAATATTTACAGGTGATGATGAGAAAAAGAAATTAGAGGCAGCGGTTGCATGGTCAAAATGGGAGGGTTCAACAAGTGCTTTAAGTTATGCGCCAGAAATGGTTTCATCATTTTCAGAACCTAGATTTGCACTAGCCTTTGCATTAATTGAAAATCATTATTTTATTAATAAAGGATTCCTTAAAAATGAAAATCAGCTCATCACATCAGAAAATATTGATAAAATTAGACATATACCAGCAAAGATTGTTCAAGGAAGATATGATATTGTTTGCCCTATGGAAACAGCATGGGAACTATCAAAAAATTGGTCTGAGGCAGAATTAATTATTGCGCCCTCTTCTGGCCACAGTGCTTTTGAGAAAGAAATAACCCACCATCTTATAAATACAACAAATGAGTATGGAAAAACTAAATAATATTTCTTTGATTGGAATGGCTGGTTGTGGGAAGTCTACTCTAGGCAAGGCCATCTCTGACGAACTGGATATAAATTTCATTGATACAGACCTTCTTATCGAAAAAAAATATAAAGCAACTTTAGAAGAAATTAAAATTGATAATGGTTATGAATTTGTTAGAGCTGCAGAAGAAGAGGTGATTTTAAATCTAAATGAAATAACTAAAATTATTTCTACTGGTGGAAGTGCTGTTTATTCTAAAAAATCAATGGAGCATCTCAAAACATTCTCTTCAATAATTTATATTAAAACTCCACTAGATATAATCATCAAAAGGATCGATATTGGTCAAGAAAGAGGTCTGGCTGTTCCAGCAGGCATGTCAATTCCTGATGTTTACTCTGAAAGAGAGCCTTTGTATCAAAAATATTATGACTTCATTTTGGATGGATCTAAAACAATTAAACAACTTGTTGATGAAGTAAAAAATATATTTGAATGAGTAAAAAAATAAATTTACTAGTAGGATCAACAGGATTTTTAGGTAATGAAATTCTAAAAGAATTAGGCATTAAAAATATTTCTACTATTGCTCTTGCAAGAAGGCCAATACCAAATTTACCAGATAGTGCTAAAGAATTAATAATTGATTTTAACCATCTCAAATCAGTGGATTTTTCCAATATAGATCATGTATATCTATCTCTTGGATATCCCTTGTACTTTCATAATGTAATGGGTTTTATGAGCCCCTCTCTCAAAAAAAAATTTTTTCAAGTAGATTTTACCTATCAACTTGAGATAGCTAAAAAAACTAAAGAGTTAGGTGCTAAAAGCATCTCGCTTATTTCAGCGATAGGGGCTGATTCAAATTCTTGGAACTATTACTTAAAAACTAAAGGAATGCTTGAAGAGGAAATAATTAAACTTGAATTTAGTAGCACAAATATATTCCGGCCAGGACATCTTATGGGAAACAAGAAAAGGCTAGACATAGTTTTGGCTGATTTAATATCTCTCATTTTTGATCTGGTTTTACGCGGGCCATTAGAAAAATTTAGAAGCATTTCTGTAAAAAAACTTTCTAAATCGGTAGTAAGCAGGTCTATGGATTACAAAGCTGGAATATACGTCTACGAGTTTAAAGATTTTAAAAATTTCTAATTTCCTTTTTTTTTACCTCTAATTATTTTTTTTATTCCATTGCATGCATTAAGAAGCCAAAATGCATTTGCAAAAACAAAATAATATAAACCTAAATATAATTGAACAATTATCGCAAAAAAACTTCCTGCAATAACAGCAAATAGTCCCATCATTCTCTTTTTAGCTTTTTTTGAGACAATAAGAGGCGCGGCTATCAATGTACCGAAAAAAACACTTAATAATTGAATTATCTCTAGCATACCCATACTAATAAACATTCAGAACATGCGTATTAGTATGAATATCGGCGCATTATGAATACTTAAAATTAAAAGTAAAGATATTTTTTGAACTTTTATTAAAAAGGTATACTCTAAAGCATAAGAACTAAATTTTAGGAAAAAATATGAGACATTTATTATTAACTTTATCGTTATTTTTATCTTTAGGCATGCTCGCCGATCATCATAAAAAATCAGATGAAAATGCAAAGAGTAGCCCTAAAAACCCAAATCATTTAATGACCTTTAAACAATGCAAAGAGACTAAAGATGGAGTTAACGGACTTCTTTCTCTTGCCGATAAAACCTGGAAAGAAATTGAAGAAGATCCAGAAGATGAAGATAAGTGGCTAGAGGCAGCACTACTTGCTGATTTAGCAGCTAATTATTCAACTGTTTATGATGTATGGTGTAAGGACATGATTGCTCAAAGAATGAAAATGAGAAAAATGGCTGGCAAAAAGAAAAATATGAAAGACCACCACCATAAAGAAAAAGGAAAAAAGGATAATTAAAATTTACCTCTTTGAAATCTCATTCTAATTACATAAACACGTAGCAAAGCTACAACAGTAATAATTAATTGAATAAATACTGATATTTTTATTGGGTCTGACCATTGCCATGAGTCAATGGTTAACCATAGAAGATATGTCTGTAATGGGAAATTTATAGCAGCTCCCATAAATACAACTATCATAGCCTCTCTCAAAGCAATTTTTTCTGTTTTATTCATATTTACCCCTGTTTAATTTTTACTGCAGTGCCATATGCCAAAATTTCAGCCGCACCTTGTGCAACAGTAGAAGTTTGAAACCGAAAGCCTAGAATTGCATCCGCGCCTTTAGATTTTGCATCTTCAATCATTCTTGCATAAGCCTGCTCTCTTGAAGTCTTTAAAAGTTTTGAATAGCCGACCAACTCTCCTCCAACCACATTTTTAAGGCCTGCAAGAAGATCTGATCCAAAATTTCTAGCCCTTACAGTACTTCCTTGAACAAGTCCTAAATGTTCTTCAATGTCAGCATTTGCGATATCATATGTTGTAAGTACAATAAAATTTTCATTCATATTTTTTCCATTTAATGATTTGAGTTATAAATATAATGCAAGAACTAATAGAAGCAAAGTTTTCAATAGGAAATATTGTTAAGCATAAATTTCTAAATTTTAGAGGGGTTATATTCGATTTAGACCCTAGCTTTAATAATACTGAAGAATGGTATAAAGCAATCCCTAAAAATTTAAGGCCAAGAAAAGATCAGCCCTTTTATCATATATTTGCAGAGAATGAAGAAATTTTTTATATAGCATATGTTTCGGAACAAAATTTACTTATAGATAAGGAAAATGGTCCTGCTAATCATCCAGATATTAAGAAGATATTTTCTCATTTTGATGGAGAATGCTACATTCCCCATGAAAGAGCAAAAAATTAAATACTTATATCAAAATGCGCTAATTCAACAGCAGTTGTAAAAACTTCCATTGCGCTATTGAGATCTTCTTTTGATACATATGTTGGAGCTAATCTAATAGCACTATCATCAGGATCATGCCTATTTGGATACATAGAGCCTGCTGGAGTTATTAGAACTCCCATTTCTTTACAAAAATTTACAACCTTTTTAGCAATCGGCTTGGAGGTGAAATAAGTAATAAAATATCCTCCTGTTGGTTTTGAAAAGGTGCCACACTCTGATGGTAGTTTCTCAAGATGTGAATATGCGAGTTCAAATTTAGGTCTAATTAATTTGGCATGTTCTTTCATATGGGATTTGACTGTTTCAATATCTTTAAAAAACTCAATATGTCTTTTTTGATTAATTTTATCTGGGCATATAATCATTGTTGTTCTTACTTTCTTGATTAAGTCTAATGAATGCCCAGCAGTTGCCATAAATGAAATACTACCTCCTCCAAATGTAACTTTTGAAAAGGAGGTTGTTATAACAGTTTGATCTTGAACTTTTTCTTGAAGTGCTATTTCCCATAATGGTTTTTGTTCAGGAGTGGGAAGGAAATCATGAATCAAATACGCATGATCAAATAGAAAAAGAAATTTATTAGAAAAATCTTTACCTATTTTAAATAGCTCTTCTAAATTTTTATCAGAATATATCTCTCCTGATGGGTTAGAATGTTTTGGCACGCACAACATTCCAACAACGTCTTTGTTTTGCTTTAAAGCCTCTTTAAATGCTTCTAAATTTATCCCATCATTTTTGAGAGGAACTGGAATAGCTTCAATACCGAAATCATGCAGCATCATAAAATGCCTATCAAACCCTGGAACAGGACATATAAACTTTGGACTATCTAAATCCTTCCAGGGTGCTGGCTCAGCAAAGAGAAAATTTGAAAGAACTGTTTGATAGCATAAAAGTAAGCTTGATTGTTCACCCGCAAGAATATTCTCAAGTGGAGCATCTAATAAATCAGCTCCCAGCTCTCTAGCCTCTTTGATTCCAAAAGGCTCACCATAATTTCTTAAATCAATTCCATCCTCAGAAGTCGTTGGGACAGAAATATCTAGCAGTGCATTCGAAAGGTCTAATTGATCTTTATCAGGCTTGCCTCTTGTTATATCAATTGATAATTGCTTTTCTTTAAGCGAGTTAAATCTTGTTATAATTTCTTGGTGCATAATAAGTGTCATTTTATACTAACATCATGATTAATTATCTAATATTGCTATCTTTAATCTCTATCCTAGTAATCCTAATTTACCTATTATTTAGTATAAAAAATAAAGAGACCTCTGATAAAGGAGGAAATAATAATATCCAAAATAAACTTAATGAAGTTTCTAACGATATTAATAAAATTGAAAATGATTTAGCCTCGGTTACAACACCAATAAATGAATTAAACAGATTCCTTGGTGGAAATGTAACAACAGGGAGACTAGGAGAATGGAGCATGGAATCCATAGTTCAAGATATTATGCCTGATGACAGTTATAAATTTCAGGCCCAGATCAATCCCGATTCTTCTGACAGAGCTGATTGCTCAATTACTACTGCAGAAGGCTTTATTGTTCCGATAGATTCAAAATTTTATGCTGGTCAATATCAAAGCTATCAATCAGCTGGAAGTGATGCTGAAAGAAAAAAAGTATTAAGAGATCTAAGAACTGCTGTCTTAAGAGATGCTGATGACATATCAAAGAAATATATATTACAAAACACCACATCAAATTATGTAATCCTATACATAGCTTCTGAAAAACTTATTGATTTAGTAGACAAGATAGATGATTTACGACAGGAATGTCTTGCAGAAAAAAGCACTCTCATACTTGGGCCTAATACTCTAGCAGCTTTCTTAGATACTATTAGAGTTGGGCATCATTACCTAAAACTAAATGAGACTGCCTCAAAAGTCGCTAAGGTTGTTAGGGGTATTCAAAAAGAATTTTCAAATTTTGATTCAAGCACAGAAAATGTTGTTAAAAGATTAGATGGGGCTTTAAAAGATGTTCAAAAACTTCAAACAAGAGTGAATGTCTTGGGTAATAAACTTGAAAAAGGCGCAGAAAGTTTAGAAGAAGAGAATTAATAATAAAATATAAGTAATCTGTAGATATTAAATAATGCAAAACTTAAAGATTTGGAATTACCTTTCATTGCCTTGGGTGGGCTTCACCCTAGCCTTCTTTATAGTCTTCTTCTTTTTAGCTTTTTCTAGTGAAATTGATAACTCATTTTTATCAAATAATTATTTGGCAAACCTATTTTTTAACACTGTTTTACTTTCATTTAGTTCAGCAACTTTATCCGCATTAATAGCTGTACCACTTGCCATATTGGTAACATTTTATAAATTCCCGGGTCATAAATTTTTTAGTTGGGGCCTTAGCCTTTCGATTGCATTTCCAGCATATGTTTATGCTTTTATTTTTGTGGGTATCTTTGAATACGCAAGTCCAATATCAGAATATTTAAGAACTTTAAATATTACACTGCCCTCAATAAAAAATATCTTTGGAGCATCGGTGATAATGTCTATGGCTTTATTCCCATATATATTCCTCATTACAAAAGCTCAACTTTCATCTGTTGGAGTAGGAATCTTTAAAGCAGCTAAATCTCTTGGTAATAATAATCTAACAGCTATAAGGAAAATTATTATCCCATCATTAAAACCTACCATTATTACTGGTATGGCTCTAGTCGTATTTGAAACAATTGCAGACTTTGGTGGAGTTTCAACTCTTAGAGTAGAGACATTTACTGTAGGCATTTATGATGCATGGTTTGGGTATCAAAATTATTTCTCTGCAGCAAGATTAGCCGGATACTTATTAATCTTTGTTTTCTTTATTATGTTTATTTCAAAATATTTTGGTAAAGAAAAAGGGATAGCGTCAAAGACTGCCGAAGTATTTCAAAAAATAGAACTTAGTAATACTAAGCAACTTATTCTAAGTTTAATTTGTTTAATAGTATTTTGTATTGTTTTCTGTATACCTCTTGCACAATTAATAATATGGCATCTGTCTGATTCAAATTTAAATCTTTTAGATAATAGATATTTGTTACTAAACTCTATAATAATTGGAGTATGCGCATCATTATTTACAATATTGTTTGCAATAGCTTTGTCTCTCAGCTATAGAAATTTTAGAAAATTAAGGTTATTTATATCAATTTCTTCATCAGGATATGCAATACCAGGTTCTGTAATATCTGCAGCTCTTTTAATTGGTTTTTATACCCTATTTGGTACCTCTATTACTTTGTATGGAATTTATGGACTGATATTGTGTTTAAGCTTAAGGTTTATGACACCAGCCTTTAACTATGTTTCATCATCTCTATCAAATATTTCTCAGTCGGCAGAAAATGCATTAGCTACACAACCCAAAAATCCATATAAAGCTTTTAGTTCATTTTATCTACCCCAGATGAGACCAGCAATATTTCTAAGCATAATGGTTGTTTTTATTGAATGCATTAAAGAACAGCCCGCAACCCTACTATTACGTCCTGTCGGCTTTGATACTCTTTCAACAAAAATTTATAACTACACCAGTGAAGGTCAATGGGAAATGGCTGCAAGTCCAAGCCTGTTATTAATAATGATAAGTCTTATCTTTGTATATTTAATTAATAAAAATATAGATCTAAATAAGAATTTATAAATATATGAAAGAATCTGGTTATAGGCTAAATGTAGGATTGGTTATCGCAAATAAAAAAGGTCAGCTATTGCTATGCAAAAAAACGGGTATGAATAGTTGGCAATTTCCTCAAGGAGGAATTGACTATGCAGAAGAACCTCTGAAAGCTGCAAAAAGAGAACTTTATGAAGAAGTAGGTATTAAATCTAATTCAGTAAAATTAATTCATTCATTAGAAGATTGGCTTAAATATGATGTGCCTAAGAAAAGTCGAAGAAGAAAACTAATTAATAAGAATTTTAAAGGTCAAAAACAAAAGTGGTTCCTATTTAAATTAAAAGAGAATGTCGAGATCTCTTTTGCAAATGATCCAGATAATGAATTTGATGACTTTAAATGGGTTTCATACTGGTATCCTTTAACTGTAATCATCTCATTCAAAGAAAAAGTCTATCGAGAGGCCTTAAATAAACTAAAATATTCTTTCTGCAGAGAGTTTAATGATGTTTGATGAAATATTTATTTTTGGTGCACTGGGAATACTGGCTGGTCTCTTAGCCGGAATGTTTGGAATTGGTGGAGGTTTAATAATGGTTCCTGTTTTAATTGGAACATTTATTAATTTAGGCTTTGCTGATGAGATCATTATCCAGCTTGCAATAGGAACAGCTATATCTTGTATTATTTTTACTGGTCTATCTTCTGCAAATGCTCATAGAAAAAAAAATTCTATAGATTTTAATCAATTTAAACCTGTGGCTACAGGTATTATATTTGGGGCATTTGCTGGAGCATTATTTGCCGTCCAAATTAAAGGTGTAATCCTAAAATTATCAATTGCAGTGTTTGTTTTACTAGTAGGTTTGCAAATTCTATTTGACATAAATATTACTTCTAAGAAAATTAATCCAAATAAACCTAAATCAATTTTTGCAGGTTCTATAATTGGATTCCTTTCATCCATTCTTGGTATAGGCGGCGGTACATTTTCAGTGCCTTACTTTAAAGCATCTGGGTCAAGTTTAACTACTGCAATTGGTACTTCGGCAGCTTGCGGTGTTCCAATAGCAATTTTTGGAACGCTTGGATATATCATTGCTGGAATAAATGTCGATATACTACCCAATATGAGTTTTGGTTATATTTATATTCCTGCTGTGCTTGGAGTTTCAATAACTAGTATCTTCGCCGCAAAGTATGGAGCAGATCTTGCTCATTATTTATCACAAACTGCTCTTAAAAGACTAATGGCATCTTGGTTTTTTATAGTGTCAATATATATGTTTATCGTATGATTATTGAGCTATCAGATTTTTTTAATAACCCCAGCCTAATTGAATTAGGGCCGCTAAAAATTCAATATTATGCAGTTACATGGCTTATATCTGCTGTCCTAATCTATATCTTTTTAAAAAATAATAATGTAATTAAAGAAATAGGTTTAAATGAAGATGCTGTTAACGATATGGTTTTTTTGTATGGACTATTTTTTGGGGCTATTTGTGGGGGAAGGATAGGTTATATGCTATTTTATGGGATGAACCAACTAGCAAATGACCCTTTCTCATTATTCTATATTTGGCAAGGTGGATTAAGCTTTCATGGCGGTTTGTTAGGTGTAATTGTTAGTTTAATTATATTTTGTAAAAAGAAAGGTATTGAATTCCTTAGATTAATGGATGGAGTTGCATTAGCAATGCCCATAGGATTAGGACTGGTAAGGATTGGAAATTTCTTAAACGGAGAGTTGTACGGAAAGGCAACTAATGGAGAATGGGGTTTTATATTTCCTACCGACCCTTTTGGGATTCTGCGACACCCTTCTCAAATCTATGAAAGTATTGGCGAAGGATTAATCTTGTTTGTTATATTATTTCTGATAAATAAGAACACTAATATTAAGGGTATAGTTTCTTCATCATTTCTTATTTTTTATGGATTAATAAGATTTATAATTGAATTCTTTAGGCAGCCTGATGCGCATATTGGTTATGTTGCTTTTGATTCAATTAGTATGGGACAAATATTATGTATACCTATGATAATAATAGGATTTTTGATATTAATGTATTCTAGGAAGAACGCATGAAAATATATTTAGATCTTCTACGTCACATATTAGAAAATGGCGAAGAAAAAGATGATAGAACTAACACAGGAACAATATCTTCATTCGGACATCAATTAGAGTTTGATTTAGAGCAAGGATTCCCAGCAGTTACTACAAAGTCACTAGCATGGAAAGGAGTTGTTTCAGAGCTTTTATGGTTTCTTGAAGGGTCTGATGATGAACGAAGGCTAGCAGAAATAAGATTTAATAAAGATAGGTCTGAAATTACTGATCTAGAAAAATATTCTACTATTTGGACAGATAATGCAGATAGCCAAGGAAAAGAGCTAGGTTATGAGAATTCTGAAATAAAAAAAATTCTTGGTCCTGTCTATGGAGTGCAATGGCGAAACTGGAATGGCAATGATCAAGTCAAAAATTTATTAGATGGTCTTAAAAATAATCCAGACGGGAGAAGACATATCCTTTCTGCTTGGAATGTAGGTGAAATAAATAAAATGGCATTGCCTCCTTGCCATGTAATGTCTCAGTTTTATATACATAAAGATTCAATAAGCTGCCATATGTATCAAAGAAGTGCTGATATGTTCTTAGGGGTACCATTTAATATAGCTAGCTATGCGCTACTTTTATCAATTTTCGCTGAAATATTAGGACTTAAGCCAAAAAGATTTATACATTCTTTTGGTGATGCTCATATATATAAGAACTCTATTGAACAAGTTAAAGAACAAATCTCTAGAACGCCAAGATCGCTACCCAAACTTATTGTTCCTGAGCTTAATTCAATCGATGATTTAAAAAAATATAGCATTGATGATTTTATTCTAGAAGATTACGACCCACATCCTCAAATTAAAGCAGAAATGGCAGTCTAAATGGTAACAATTTCTCATGTAGTTGCGCTTTCAAATAATAATGTAATTGGGGTTAATAATAGCCTACCTTGGAATCTTAAAACTGATCTCGCACATTTTAAAAATTACACGTCTAATAAAATTATCGTAATGGGAAGAAAAACTTACGAATCTATTGGTCGCCCTCTTCCAAATAGGATAAATCTAATAGTTTCTAACACGATCAAAGAAATCAATGGTGCTGAATTATTTAAAAATACAGAAGATGCAATTAATAAAGCCAAAGAACTTTGTATTAATAAGAATCTTGATGAGATTATAATTATTGGTGGTGGATATCTTTTTAGAGATACGCTATCTATTACAAATAAATTAGTTCTAACTAAAGTTGATTGTAATATTGAAGGAGATGTTTTTTATCCAGATATTGATCTTAATGAATGGGAAAAGTTAAGTTCTGAACATTTTACAAAGGATTCAGATAATGATTATGACTTCACAGTCATTACATATGAAAAATCTATGTAGAGTTTTGTTGGATATAGTCTCTTCTTAAAGCTAAATTTGCGACCCTGATTTCTTCATTTTCAGTATATTTAATCCAATTATTAGCCTGAGTCTTAATCTTTTTCTTTTTATCTCTCGCGGCTATTCTAAAATTTTTCTTTGCTTCCTCAAATTCTTGAAGCTCAAAATAAGCTTGGCCAAGTGTTAAATATACTTGAGAAAGATTTTTTATTTTCCCCTTTTCTAGTCCTTTCTTTATTGAAGCAACGGCTTCGTTGACCCTGTCTTCAGATAAATATAAATTACCTAAAAGAACATAAGACTCGCCGTCTTTTGACATAGAGGCAGATTTTTCTAAAACTGGAATTGCTCTATCTATTTCTTGCGCCATTCTTAACGAATCCGCTAAAAGTTTAAGATTTTTTTCTGTATCTTTAACTACTGGAACAATTTTTTCTTCTTCAGTTTCTTCGTCAACAATAGTGATCATCTTCTTTTGGCCTGATATTAGAACTTCCGCAGCCCAATAAGGATTTTTATTCAATAAGAGTAGTTGAGCTAATGCTTTATATTCAGATTCTTTATCTAAAAAATCTTTTGCATGAGCTGCCTTTAATGTAATCATGTAATCCCTTTCCCTTCCAAGCTGACCATAAACGCCACCAAGTTGGATAAAGTATAATTTTTTAGGATAAAGATTTACTAAAATTTCATAAATCGGGAGCTGTCTTCTAAGAGATTCTTTTTCACCGATTTCACTTTTCATTTCACTTATGTTGGCTGCCATAATCACATACCAATTTTCTCTTGGTTTATATCCCTCTTCTTCTGCTAATTTAATAGCTGTTTCTATAGAAGATAATGATTTTTTGTAATCTTCTAATGAAAAATATGCTTGTCCAAGCAGAGCATATGATTGAGCAGTTACTTTTTCGATCTCTTTTTGCCACTGAAGAACATATTGAATTCCTCTTTTATAATCTTCTTGAACCATATAGAGTTGTCCTAAAGACAAAAGAGCTCCTGTTCTTAATGGGATAGTTACTTCAGGCTCAGCAATTAATTTTCGATATGCATCCATTGCTTGTGTATATTTTTCACTACTGAAATATACATATGCCCACGCGTTCCACATAACCGATCGGTCATAACTCTTTAATTCATCTTTATCATTTCTTAATTCAGTTAAGATTCTTGTCACAGTCTCCATGTCCGGCGCTGGCTCACCTTTATCATCAACCACTTCAAGTGCTTCATATACTTTAGCCATTTTTTTAGCTGTTGATGCTTGAAGAGCTCTTGCTTTTTTATATTTAACTGGTTGTTTTTTTAATGCTTCATCTTCTTGAGCTCTAATATGTAAAGAAGAAAAAGAAAAACTAATTACAAGTATTGAAAAAAGGAAAAATGAAATTTTTTTTCTCATAATATTAAATTAGCCCTCATCAAGTATATATGTAAACCTATGCAATACATCATCTACCGGAACTGCCTTACCATCAACAATTTTAGGTTTATATTTTAACTTTAATGCTGCTCTTGCTGATGCGCTATTAAACATAGAGCATGGCCTAAATTCAACAGTAGGATCTTCAGGGCTTTTGCTGGAACAATATCCTTCAACTGGAACAGCATTTTCGACACTACCTGTTTCAGTAATTGTAAATGATACTAACGCATAACCCATTGTCCCTCTTTCTTGAGCTCTCCTAGGATAAATAGGTACAACTTTAAATAATGGAATATATTCACCGTCTCTAAAAAATGATCCGCCTGCTTTAAAATTTGGTTTTGGTTTTGCTATGCTGACATCTAGACCAGTGAGCGGCTGAAGATCAAGCTCTGGTTGAGCTATATCTTCTGGTTGTTCGTCTGGCTTATCTGGTTTATCAAGCTCACTCATAAAGGTATCAATTTCTCTTTCTGGCATAACAATATCTGTAAGTTTTACCGAAGTATCTTCCTTAATGCCACTATCCCCTAAAGCAATTAAAATAACCATTATAAAAAATAATGCGACAGTTATGAGAGAAGAGAATCCTATTCCAGCTGCATATTTATTTGCATTAAAAGCCCTAACATACATTTCATGTATTGGCTTCGTTACAGAATTTAAAGCAGAAAGAACTTGATCCATAATTTATTTTGGTTCTGATGCTAATGAAATTGCGTTTACACCTGCTTCTCTAGCACCATCCATAACCTTTATAATTGTGTCTGCGATTGCTTGCTCATCAGCCTGAATTACAACTGATCCTTGAGGGTTATCAGCAAGCATTTTTACAACGTTTGCTTTCACCTGTCTAACATCAATTCTTCTTCCATCCATCCAAACCTCATCATTAGCTCCAACCGCAATTAATATAGCAGCATTCTCTTGGGTTTCTGCTGTCTCAGAATCCGGTCTATTAATTTCAAGTCCTGGTTCTTTTATAAAATTTGCAGTAACAATAAAGAAGATAAGCATGATGAAAACAACATCAAGCATAGGAGTTAAATTAATTTCACTTTCTTCGTCTTTTACTGCTGTAGTTATTGCATTTCTTCTCATCTCAATCTCCTATAATTCTCTCTTAATTAATTCATTTAAGTCATTTGTATGTCTCTCTGATGCGCTATTTAAATATATGCTCGCAAATACTCCGGAAAGAGCCACAACCATACCTGCCATAGTTGGTAAAGTAGCCTTTGAAACTCCTCCTGCCATTGCTCTGGCATCGCCCCCACCATTAAATGCCATTACTTGGAATACTTCTATCATCCCCGTAACTGTGCCTAACAATCCAAATAATGGAGCAAGCACTACACAAGTCTGAATTATTGACAGATTTTTACTAATCTCTACTTTTGCTTGTGAAATCATCTTTTCGCGAATTTGTAGTGCATGCCATGAGGTTTTATCTGATCTATTTTTCCATTTGCTGGATAGATCTTGAATATAAAAATCGTGGCTATGAGAAAAATACCAAATTCTTTCAAAAATCAATGCCCACATAAAGAAGACTAAAATTGCAATTAACCATAAAACAGTGCCACCCGCTTCCATAAAATCTCTTATGGATGAAAAAGCTTCTGTTATAGCAAAAAACATAATTAGCTACTATTTCTCTGCTCGTTCTGCAAGAATTCCTGTGCTTTGCTCTTCTAAAACACTAATAATACCTTTAGCAGAAGATGCTGCAAAAGAATGTAATAGAGTTGTAGGAATTGCAACTAAGAGACCTAGAACCGTTGTAACAAGGGCTTGAGAAATACCGCCAGCCATTAATTTTGGATCTCCAGTACCGTATAAAGTAATCATCTGGAAAGTTACAATCATACCTGTAACTGTTCCTAGCAAACCTGCCAGAGGTGCTACTACTGATATTATTCTAACAGCACCAATACCCCTCTCAATTTCAGGTCTTTCAGCCATAATTGCTTCAGCAAGTTTTAATTCTAATGTATCAATATCTTTCTTAAAGTTATCTTCTCCAACTTTAAGAACTCTTCCTAATGGATTTCTTACATCAACAGCTTTAGATTTCGACTGTTTTTTAACTGCTAAACCTAACATATATAAGCTATAGAGTTTCCAGAAAGCTAGACCAATACCAATCAAACCAACAAATATGATTGCATATCCAACTTCTCTACCTTGTTGAGCTCTCTCAAGCAATGATGGAGTTTGAATCAAGTTTGCTAAGAGACTTCCACCTTGTGGTCCTGTTGGGTCAACTCCAAACTTAACTATTTCGCCCACATCAGCATTACCCACTTTTTTAGCAGTCTTGGTATATCTACCCTCAGGCTGCCTAGGCAAAAATGCATAATCGCCGGTTGATGAAATATATTCTAAATATTTACCATCACACACAGCATTAAATAATCCAACCCTAGTTACATTACATGCAGATGACTCTCCATCAGGATCAATAACATTTGTATCAAACGATACGACCTGGCCACTGGCTATCATTTCTCTTTGTAATTCGAACCATAAACCTTCAATTTCTCTTATAGTTGGAAGTTCGGTTGTTTCTGACATTTTAGAAGTAAGATCATTTAAAAAAGCAACTCTCTCTACTCCGTATTGCGGGCCAGTTAAAGAGCCTGAGAATTGAACAGCAGCCTCACCTGCAGAACTCTGCAAATGACCAAAAAGCTCTACCAATGAACCAAGTTCTTTTTGATAAGCCTCTTCTTTTACTACTAGTATTGCCTCATTCTTTTTATATTCAGCCTCTAATTGATCTGCAATTTTTTCTTGACGAGCTAGCTCTCTTTTTTCGGCTGCAAGTATTGAAGCTTGTTTATTCTTATCAGCCATAAATTTAGCTTCTCTATCTGAATTAGCAGCTTGTTCTTTTGTTTTACCTTCTTTCACAAGCATCAAAAGAGCTTCAACTGTTGAAACTTCATTTGTCTCTTCTTCAGAATCTTGTGCAAATACAAAAGTATTAAATGAAAGCACAAGAACAAATAATATTGATAAAAACTTATTCATTATACTTCTCCCTTAATAACTGGCATTAGTAGCATATCGACTGGAGCTAACTTCTTAGCCATTCTTATGCCATCTCTAATTGGCTTCCTATAACTTCCTGGTAGCTCAACCCATTCACCAACTTCGTTATCCCATCTTCCGCTAGTTCTTTCGTCTTTCGTTTGATAGAACATGCCTATTCTTCCAATAACTAGTATGTTTACAACAGTGCCGTCAGCCAATTTGTCTTCATAGGTATCTATTTTTCTTCCATACTCAGCCTCAATATTGTAAGCCTCTAGAACTTGCCTTACTTGCTCTGAAGCAGTAACTTTAGGTTTAGACATTGAAGATCTTACAAGATCAACTCTAGCTCTTCTCTCTTCAGCTCTGAAAGGGGTATCTAATTTAATAAACGTTTCCAGACTATCAAGCATTTTCCCAGCCAAAGGAGGTATTTGTCTTTGCATAACAACAACTTGAACTAGCTGTTCATCTAGCTTATCCATTAAATCAAGTTGAGCTTGAATTTGTATTCTTTTCTGTGCGTTATAAAGTTTCAAGCCTTCTACTTGTTTTGAAACAACTTTATATTCATTTACTATCTTGTCTGTTTGTCTTTCTGTTGCATCAATCTTATCTTGCGATGTTGCAGAAAGTTGTTGATTGTCTCTACCAACCTCTAAAACACTCTCCATATTAACCTCAACGACTTCATTGGCAAATGAAGTAAAGCTAAAGCCAATAAGAACAGGTAAAGATATATTCTTTATAAATTTATACATCATTTTCTCCCTTTCCCTAAAGTCAGATAATATTAACAGGCTATACAAAATAAATAAATTATTTATTTATAGCTTGTTTAATCTAAAATTGCCTATAAAGCAAACAATATTATATAAGTTTTTTACGAATATAGCGTAAATTTCCGCATTCTGCTCTAAAATTTTGGAATGATTCTAGGAGTCTTATCCTTATAATTCTTATATTCTTCAAGATGTCCCCATTTTTTATTACCCATATCTTCAAGCATTCTTACCCCGCTAATATGAACCAAAAGAATATATGTAAAAACAGGAGATATTAATGTTAAATACTGGGCACCGCCCAAAGAAGGAAGAGCGATTAAAGCTATTGCGGTCCAAAGCATAATTTCTCCAAAATAATTAGGATGTCTTGATTTTGCCCATAAGCCAGTGGTAATAAATTTATCTTTATTTTCTTCAAAGGATCTAAAAGTATTTTTTTGATTGTCTGCAATAATTTCGATACTTAAACCTATTAAGAATAGCGCAAATCCAATATAGAAATATATGTTGGTAATCACGCCAATTTCACTTGAAATTGCAGTTAAGGCGCACATAGAACAAATAGAAACCCAGAATCCTTGGAGCGTCCAAGTCATAAAAAATTGAGAAGCGGATGGCTTTATCTTTCTAAATCTTTTATCTTCTCCAGCTTTATGAATTCTTAAAAATAAAAAACTTCCTAGTCGAACTGCCCAGATCGAAATTAGCAATGCCAATATAAGATTTCCTATTTTTAGTTCTCCGGCTGGATTAGAAAGCATATATGTAAACCAAACAACTGATAAATAAGTCAAGGTTCCAGTTAAATCATAAAATTTTTCAGTCTGAAATGTGTATGCAGGAATATAAGCAACCCATTGGATTAAAAATGCCAATATAACCGCATTTAAAACTATATAACTTCCAGTTAAATAAGCTATTCCAGTTCCAACAAAAAATACAATTATTGATATTAATAAATTAACATACCACTTCATAATTAATTCCACCCACAAGTTCTTTGTTTATTTTGATCATCAAGCCAATCTTTTAGTGGCGCATAATAATTTAATATCGATTTACCGCTAAGCTGTCTAGACCCTGTTAAATTTTCAAAAGTATCTTGCCATGGCTGACTCTCACCCAGCGCCATGGTTGATATTATTTTCTCTCCGGCAGTCTTGCTTCCATAGATAGAGCATTCATGAAGCGGGCCATCAAAGCCCATTTCTTTGCATAAAGCTTCATGAAATTGATATTGCATTATCCTTGCTAAATAATATCTTGTATAAGGAGTATTTCCTGGAATATGGTATTTTGCTCCTGGATCAAAGTATTCCTCAGATCTTTCATCGCTTGTACTAATCCCTTGATATTGTTCTCTTAAGTCCCACCATGATGAATTTAAATTACTCTCATCTATTTCACCATTAAATACTCCAGACCTCCATTTATCTAACATTAATGCCCAAGGAATAACAACAACCCCCTCTAAGGCTTGTTTCATTAATAAACCTATCGGGTCTTCTTTTGCGATATTTGCTTCATCCTCAGATATAAAGCCAATATTCATAAGATAATCTGGTGTAATAGACAAGGTTAAAAGGTCTCCAAACGCTTCATGAAAACCATCATTCGCCCCTCCTTGAAAAAGGTAAGGTAAGTGATTGTATGCTTGATAATAAAAAATATGCCCTAATTCATGATGAATTGTAATGAAGTCCTCTTCATTTTTTTCTATACACATTTTAATTCTAAGATCATTATTAGCAGGATCTAAATTCCATGCAGAAGCATGGCAAACTACCGACCTGTCATTCGGCTTAACAAATAAAGATCTCTCCCAAAAAGTATCTGGTAAAGGCTTGAAACCTATAGACAAAAAGAAATCTTCAGCATATTCAACCATTTCTATTTCACTTAATGATTTTTCTTCAATTATCCTAGTAACATTTACAGAATTTGATTGTGAGCCTTCTGTATAAATTATGTCATATATATTTGACCAAGTTTGTCCCCACATATTTCCTAAAAGATGCACTGGCAATGCTCCTGAATTTGACACAATGTCGTCTCCATAATAATCATTTAATTTGGCTCTAGCATGACAATGTAAAGCATCATAAAGTGGTTTAACTTCTTCCCACACTCTATCAGTCTCATTAAGAAAATCTTCTGCGGGCATATCATATTTGCTAAACCATAAATCGCTTAATCCTTTATAACCCAAATCTTTTGATCCTTGATTTCCAATTTCCACCATACGCATATACATTGGTTTCATAGGCTTCCCAATTTCATGCCAGCCTTTCCAGGCACTTAATAGTTCTTCTGGATTTCTTGATTTATCAATAATTGCTTCAAAGGCCTCTAAATCAAAACAACTACCATTTTCATAGCAATATTCTCCATTTCCATACATAGCTTCTAGACTAGTAGTTATTTTTGATAGTTCTTTTGCTAAGTTATTATCAAATGGAGGCGGCATTACAAAAGAGCTTTTAAGAATATTTAACATTCTTTTCTTATCAGACGTGGTATCAACATTATTAAAATCAGATGCTCTTCTAGAAGTTTCTAAAGATTTAAGTGTATATCTAGTCCCATAATCAGCTATTACTTTTTGTGAATCATAAGTAATAAAGTTTGAACTTATCCAAGAAGCAGAATTTATAATTGGACCTTCTTCTTTATATTCTTGCTCAACTTCTAATAAAAACTTATCTAAATCTTCACTTGTATTACTTTTTTCGCTACCTGGAGCACAAGAAGTTACAATTATAATTATGAATATGATACTTAAAAAGTTTTTCATTTTTGTTCCCTCACCATTAAAATAACATAAAAGTGAGTATGTTATGAAGATTTCAACCAATCAATTTAAAAATGGAACTAAGCTAATAATTGATAACGCCCCATGCACAATAGTGGAACATGAATTTCACAAGCCAGGCAAAGGACAGGCAGTTATGAGAATCAAATATAAAAACCTTTTGACTGGTAATACTAATGATAAAACTTACAAATCAGGCGAAAGTGTTGAGTCTGCTGATGTTAATCATAAGGAAATGGAATTTCTATACCATGATAAAGAATCTTGGCATTTTATGGATAAGGATACTTACGAACAAATAGAAATAAACTCTTCACAAATGGGAGATGCAACAAAATGGCTTACAGGACAAGAAATATGTGAGGTTGTTCTATGGAATAATCAACCAATACTGGTTAGTCCGCCTGCAATTGTTGAATTGAAAATTATTAAGTCCGAACCGGGTGTAAAAGGTGATACAGTTTCTGGAGCTACAAAAAATGCAACACTTGAAACTGGTATAGATGTTCAAGTTCCTTTATTTGTAAATGAAAATGAAGTTATTAAAGTTGATACTAGGGATATAACTTATGTCGGGAGAGCAAAGTCTTGATAGATATAGTCGATAAAGAAATCAAATCATTTTTATCATCAATTAATGGAATGGATGAAAATGTTTTATCAATAATCAATGAAAAATATTCTACTACCATTTCTGACGATCTAAAAAATGGTCATCTGACTAGTAATGTATGTATGGTTGCTGCAAGTATATTAAATCTTAATCCAAAAGATTTAGCTAAAGAATTAGAAGAAAAGCTTAAAAAATTAAATAAATTCCAAGAAATTAAAGTAGCTGGGCCTGGATTTGTAAATATATCTCTTAATAGAAAAGATTTTGTTTCAATTTTAGATGAAATAAATAATAACAAAGAGAAATTCGGTGAGTCTAACCTGGGCAATGGAAATAAAATACAAATTGAGTTTGTGTCTGCAAACCCTACTGGACCTTTGCATGTTGGTCATGGAAGAGGAGCTGCATATGGTGACGCCTTAGCAAGAATACTTACAAAGACAGGGTCCATAGTAGAAAAAGAATATTATATTAATGATGCTGGGAGACAAATTGATATTTTGACAGCTAGTGTAATTACCAAGCTAATTCAAAAAGATCTTGGCAATTTTTCTGCTCAAAATACTTATAAAGGAAAATATATAGAAGAAATTGGTATTGCCTTTAGTAAAGAAAAAGTTGTTACTTATAAAGAACCTAAATTAATAATTAACAATCTTCCGGGAGATGCTGAAGAAGAAATTGATCAACTAATATCTAATCTAAAAGAGATGGATAAAAAAATTTGGAATGAAGTTAAGAATTTCTCACTAAAAAATATTCTAAATCTAATTAAACAAGATCTAGAAAACTTTAATGTAAATTTTGACAACTGGTTTCAAGAATCTTCTCTTGGCGATTTAGAAGATCCGAATTCACAAATTTCTACTTTAGTAAATAAATTAAAAGAGGATGATAATGCATATGAAAAAGATGGAGCTCTTTGGTTAAATACTGATGTAAGTGGTGACGATAAGCATAGAGTATTGATTAGAGATGATGGAAGAGCAACCTATTTTGCATCTGATGTCGCATATCATAAAAATAAAGTAGATAGAGAGTTTGATACATTAATTAATATCTGGGGTGCCGATCATCATGGTTACATAAAAAGAATTGAAGCCTCGATAGAGGCATTGGGATCAAAGAAAGAAAAGCTAGTTGTTAAATTGGTGCAGTTTGCAAATCTATTTAAAAACGGTAAAAAGGTAAAAATGTCTACAAGGTCGGGCGAATTTTTTACATTAAAAGATCTAATCAAAGATATTGGAGCTGATGCAGCTAGATTCTATTATTTATCAAAACAGGCTGATCAGCATTTGGATTTTGATATAGATCTAGCAAAATCAGACAGCAAAGAAAACATCTTTTATTATATTCAGTATGCGCATGCAAGAATCTTTTCATTAGAGAAAAAATTTAATGAGAACAATCAAGGTAAAAAGATTAGCTCTATAACTGCAGAAAGTATTTCATACGATAAATACGATAAATTAATTCATGAAATATCAAAATATCCAAATATCGTTAAGAAGTCTGCGCAAACTCTTCAACCGCACTTAATTATTTTTTATCTAAGAGATTTGTCTCAACTATTTCATAGCTACTATAACGACAATCATGTGCTCTCCGAATCAGAAAAAAATATGGAATCAATTATTTTTTGCTTATCCGCCGTTAGACAAACTATTGCAAATGGGCTCACTCTATTAGGCATTAGCCCAATGCAAAAAATGTAATGAGATGAAAGATTTTGCAAATAGAAGTAATAAAAGAAATAGTAATGTTAAAAATAAGCGTGTATTTAGATCAAAAAAACCAAGCGCCCAAACCATTTCAAGTAATACAATCTTATTCTTATTAATTATTTGTATTGGACTAGGTTCAATTTCTTTTCTTTATTTTAAGACTGATGTAATCTCGATCAAACCTGATGATTCAATAAATTCAGTAACAATTGATTTCCCAACATCATTAAAAGAAGATTCCATTTTAATAGAATCAAGTGAGAATATTTCTAAGCTGGAATGTGAGTATTTTGTTCAAATAGGTGCCTATGGAAATAAAAAGTATGCGCTGGAAGCAAAAAATATGCTTCAAGCAGAAATCCAAAGAATTTCGATTAATGAAATTTATAGCACTCTTCAATCAGGTAAATTACTTCATAGCGTAATTTCTGGTCCGTATCAAAATAAGTCTTCAGCAAATAATGCAAAAGAAAAAATTACAAAAACAGGTTTTGAACCCCGACTTAGAACACTATGCAAAAAGAAATAGTTAAAAATATTAACGAACTTAGAAAAAAAATTGATGCAACTTGTATGTTGGGAAATATTGATCCAAATAATCTAACCCTGATAGCAGTTTCAAAGAAAAAGAGTCATGAATTAATTAATATCGCTTTAGAAAATGGGGTTTATGATTTTGGTGAAAATTATGTGCAAGAATTGATAGAAAAATCTAAACTTATAAAATCAAATAAAATCATTTGGCATTACATTGGACCCATCCAATCAAATAAGATAAAAGGTATCGCTGCTTGCGCTAATTGGGTGCATACCCTCCACAGAGAAAAAGTAATTACAAAATTAAATACTGAGTGTAAAAAAATTAATAAAGTCATTAATGCGTGTATCCAGGTGAATATATCATCTGAAGCATCAAAAAGTGGTTGCAAGGCAACTGAGCTTATGAATATTGCAAAAATAATTAAATCTATGAAAAATATTAATTTAAGAGGCATAATGGCTCTTCCAAAATTAACTACTAACAAAATTGAACGAGCAGAAATAATGGAATCGGTAAAAAATCTTAGTTTAGAGCTTCAAGCTTCGTATCCTGATGCGACCTCTATCTCATTAGGAACTTCATCAGATTTTCAGGATGCAATAATTCATGGATCCACAATGATAAGGATTGGTGAGACTATCTTTGGAAAAAGGTTATGAATATTGTCTTTTATGGTGGTGGGAATATAGCCCAAGCATTTATAGAAGGGCTAATAAATTCTGGTTATAAAAAAAATAATATCTTTTATATAGATAGAAATCTTAAAAATAAAAATAAGCTTAAGAAACTAAAAATAAAGAGCCTTAATAGCAAAGAATCACTACAAATAGATTTATTTATACTTGCTGTTAAGCCTAAAGATGCTATTCATGCATACAAAGACATATTAAAAAATTATAAAAATCCTAAAATTGTTAGTTTTGTAGCTGGGATAAAAACTAATAAATATAAAAATATAAATAAAAAGATTGAGTTTCTTCGAGCAATGCCAAATACATCATCAAAATTCAATTTAGGCATTACTGCAATCTATAATTCAAGTTTTAAAAAAAGCAATCTTTTAAAAGTTATTAATATTTTTAAAAGGGTTGGGATTGTGATGCAGCTTGAAAAAGAATCTAAAATTGACACATTTACCGGGATTATTGGGAGCGGTCCTGCCTACTTCTTTTATCTTTTAAAAATATATGAGAAAAAATTATTAACTTTATGTAATGGGGATAGAAAAGAGGTAAATGCAATTATTGTAAATCTTATGAAAGGTGTGGGACTATCAATAAAAGATGGTAAAGATTTGGATGAGCTAATTATGAAGGTAGCTTCTAAAAAAGGCACAACAGAAGCAGGCTTAAAATCTTTTAAATCTAACTCAATTAATAAAATCTTTGAAGAAGGTCTAAATGATGCGATAAAACGTTCTAAAGAAATCTCTAATGAATACTAATTACCAAATTCTTGGACTGTTTTTAAATGTTATAAATTATATGTTTATATTTCTATTAATTTTTAATATTCTTAAAGTTAATTATTTCAACCCTATTGTTGCTGTTTTGGTGAGAATATATAAACCAATATCCAAAATCTTTTTTATTTTTCCAAATCAAATTATAAATATTTTAATTCTTGCCATTATTTTTAAACTTCTATCTTTAATAATCTACTTCGGCAATCAATATGAAACAATTGCACTTTTAGGCGTAGCAATAATCCAAACTTTAATGGCGATATTGCGAATAATTTTCTTTGCTGTCATTGGTGGAGTCATTCTCAGCTGGGTTTCATCAGAAAATTCAAATGCATTTCTACAATTGATTGAAGAAATATCATATAAAGCTCTTGCGCCGATAAGAAAATATATACCATCAGCTGGTGGGCTAGACTTATCACCTTTATTTGTTTTAATAATGATAAATTTACTTGAAAGTTTCCTAACTGATATTCTTAGGGCAATAGTATGAAATCAATAACAAAGCTTATTAATTTTAGTGAAGGCATAGCTTTAGAGTCAGGCAGAAGACTAGATTCATTTGATTTAATGGTGGAAACCTATGGGGAGCTTAATGAATCTAAAACTAATGCTATTCTCTTATGTCATGCCTTTTCTGGCGATCATCATGCCGCTGGCAAAAATGAAGATCAGAGTATTGGTTGGTGGGACCAAATTGTTGGACCAAGCAAAGCAATAGATACAGACGAATATTATGTTGTTTGTTGCAATAATATTGGCGGATGCTCTGGGTCCTCTGGTCCAACAAGCATCAATCCTAACACTAAAAAAGCATATGGAAGTGACTTCCCAATAGTCAGTGTTAGTGATTGGGTAAATACTCAAAAAATGCTTATGAATAAATTAAATATTCCACATTGGCATTTTGTTGCCGGAGGAAGTTTGGGTGGGATGCAAGCTCTTCAATGGTCTATTGCTTATCCAGACAGAATAAAAAAAGCAGGAATTTTTGCTGCTGCAGCTAAATCAAGCACACAAAATATTGCAATGAACGAAGTAGCAAGAGAATCAATAAGAAAGGATAAAAATTTCCACAATGGAAACTATATTGAGCAAAATGTTATCCCAAAAAATGGAATTAAAACTGCAAGGATGCTAGGCCATATAACATATCTTTCGGAAAAGCATATGGATCTGAGGTTTGGTAGAAAATTTCAAGACGATGCTTCAAAGATAGATAAAGAAGTGGATTTTGAAGTTGAGAATTATCTGCAATATAAAGGTGAAAAATTTTCAGAATCATTTGATGCTAACTCTTATATCATCATGACAAAAGCCATGGATGGATATGATGCTGCTGGTAAAAAAGATAGTCTTGATGAAGCTTTGAAGGAGATAAAAGCTGAGCTACTAATTGTTGGTTTTTATTCTGATTGGTTGTACCCCCCAGAAAGAGGAAAAGAAATTCAAATAGCAGCAATAAATAACAATATAAAATCTTCATATATGGTTTTAGATGGAGAGCATGGGCATGATAGTTTCTTATTTCATTCAGAGCAGTATTCAAAAATAATTAAAAAATTTATTCAATCATAATGGCTAGAGAACTTTCAAAAATAATAAATAATTGGGTCCCTAAAGAAAGTAAAGTTATAGACTTCGGTTGTGGAGATGGATCTTTGTTACAAAAGCTAATCCAGACAAAAAATGTTCTAGGTTATGGAGTGGAAATTAATAATTCAAAAATTGAAGAATGTATTGCAAAAGGAGTCCCTGTAATAAAACAGGATATTGACAAGGGTATTAATGAATTTGAGTCTTCAAACTTTGATTTATCAATAATGGCAAGATCGATTCAATGCTTGAAAAGCCCGAATCTAGCTTTAGAAAGAATGCTAAATCTTTCAAAAAGATGTGTGGTTACTCTTCCAAATCTTGGTTATTGGAGATGTCGACTGAATCTAGCCTCTGGAAAGATGCCTGTCACTCCTGAACTTCCATCTAGTTGGTATGAAACAAAAAATATTCATCTTTGTACTATCAAAGACTTCGAACAGCTTTGTATAGATCAAAATATTAAAATTAAAGATAAAGTTTTCTTAAATTCAAATGGTGATTCTGGGATCCTAGCTTCGATAAATCCAAATTTATTTGCAATTGAAGGGGTTTATTTACTTGAAAAATAATAAAGAAATATTAATAGCAACATCTAACCCCGGAAAAGTAAAAGAGTTTGAAAAACTATTTAAGCATCATAGATTATTTTCTTTAACAGACTTAAATATTGAGGATGCTATAGAAGATGGGAGCTCTTTTCTTGAAAACGCTCTAATCAAAGCAAAACATGGCTCATTAAGTTCAAGTAAATATACTATTGCTGATGATTCTGGGCTTGTAGTGCCCGCATTAAATTTTGAACCAGGAATATTTTCTGCAAGGTACGCAGGCAAGGAAGCTTCAGATAAAGAAAATAGAGAAAAAATAATAAACAAATTAAATAAGCTAAAAGTTACAGACCTTGATGCTTACTATGTTTGTGTTCTTGTGGGAGTAAGAAGTCATGATGATCCTATGCCAATAATTTCTGAAGGTAGAATTTTTGGAAAGGTATCTATTAAAAGTTCTGGTGATGGAGGTTTTGGATATGACAAAATTTTCTACCCAGATAATTATTCTTGCTCAATGGCATCTATCGATTTAGAAATTAAAAACAGAATTAGCCATAGGGCTATTGCATCGGAAAAGTTTTTAAAGATCTATGAAAATTAGTTTATTTTTTGATAATTAAATTTAAAAATATGTCTACCATGGTCTTCACCTCTTTTCTCAAATTTTGAAAGGCGCTCTTTTTCTAAAAATTTTTTCGTAGAAGATTTAAAGAATTTACTATTATTTAATATCTCGGCAATGCTTTCAGCATAATTTTCCCAATCAGTTGAGATATATAAATAAGCATTTGTTTTCATTGAATTATTAAGCATTTTTAGAAAATCATTATTAATCAATCTTCTTTTATGGTGTCTTTCTTTTGGCCATGGGTCAGGACATATTATTTTAATGGCATCAAAAATTTCTATGGGATTTTTATCTAATAAAATTCTAATATCATTAGGAAATATTCTTACATTCTTAATATTGCTCTCTTTTATATTTCCTAATAAAGTTCCTATTCCTGGCATATATACCTCTGATCCTATAAATAGCACTTCTGGGTTACTAAGAGCTTGTTGAGAAATGTTTTCTGCATTACCAAAACCAATTTCTAAACAACATGATGAAAATTTAGTGCATTCTTCCTGGAGATCATTCATATCTTCTAGGGTAAAAATTGATAAATTTTTTAGATTTTCTTCTTGCTTTTTCGTTATGCGTCCCCTTCTTTTAACAAAAGAAGGTAAAAACTTTAATCGCATTCAAGGTAATTTGCGTTAAGCAAAATCTACCATCAAGGATTTTAATTTTTTTAGTGCACTATTTTCTATTTGTCTTATTCTTTCAGCTGAAACTTTATATTCATCAGCTAAATCATGAAGTGTAGCTTTTTGGTCTGCTAGATACCTTCGCTGAAGAATGTCTTTGCTTCTATCATCTAACATCTTCATCGCCTGAATTAATTCTTCCTTATTTAAATCATCGGCTTGTTCAGTTGCAACAATAACTTCCGGATCATATCTTTTATCTTCAAGATATTGTGATGGAGACATAATCTCATCATCATCTCCAGTCGGTACAGGTGAATCAAATGAAGAATCATTAGATGAAAGTCTATTTTCCATATGCAATACATCTTTAACTTCAACATTTAAATCAGCTGCTATTTTCTCTGCTTCTTCTTTGGTTAGCCAGTCTAGACTTTTCTTTTTGCTTCTCAGGTTAAAAAATAATTTTCTTTGGGCTTTTGTTGTTGCAATCTTAACAAGCCTCCAATTTCTTAAAATATATTCATGTATTTCGGCTTTAATCCAATGAACAGCAAATGAAACTAATTTAACACCTCTATGGGGATCATATTTATCAACTGCCTTCATAAGGCCAACATTCCCCTCTTGGATAATGTCGCCTAATGGCAATCCATAGCCCTGATATGACCTTGCTATATGCACAACAAATCTTAGATGATGAATGACTAGCATCCTTGCTGCATCTAAATCATCTTCTTCATATAATTTAAGCGCAAGCTCTTGCTCTTCTTCTTTGGAAAGAATAGGTATTGCATGAACTGACGAAAGATATGATTCAATATCTTTACCTGGACTATTTAGCTGTGAAGGTTGAAGTTGTGTGCCCATTTTATATAAAAATTTTATAATTAATTATATCAATTAATTATGATTAATTAGAAATTATACCAATTTTTGAAAAAAATCTCTTAAAACAGGTAAAAATTCGTCTTTTATTGCATTATTCCTAAAAGCAATGAAATAAGGATTGAGTATAGAATTGGTTTTTGCATAACTTAATTCTCTTTCATCCTCAACACTGATAATACTTCCGCCAAAGCTTGCAAGAACAGCATGAGCAGCAGCTATATCCCATTCTGAAGTAGGTCCAAATCTAGGATAAATGTCTGCATCACCATCAGCCAAACTGCAAAGCTTTAATGAACTACCCTTTTCAATTATCTTATATTTTATACTTTGGCCATCTAAAAATTCTAAAAAAGCTTTGTCATTATCACTTTTATGACTTTTACTCATAACAATTGTTAATTCATTTGAATTTTTAGAAATTGGATTAGATTCATAAAAAATAGACCCATGCCAAATCTTATTTTTAACTGGGGCGCCAACTATTCCAAAAACTGACTTTCTGCTCTCAATTAGAGCTATATTCACTGTAAATTCATCTGTTTTATTAACAAATTCCTTAGTCCCGTCTAGTGGATCTACTAACCAGTAAACATTTTCTAAATTTAAAAGAGACTCTTTATTAAAAGTTTCTTCTGATATTATTGGTATCGATGGGGATATAGATTTGAGTCTATCTATAATAATTTGATTTGCTCTTTCATCAGCCAATGTGAGTGGGGAGCCATCAGACTTATTTATTTCACCAAAATCATCACTTAAATACACATCCATAATTTCTTTTGATGCATCAATAACACAATCTTTAAGGGGTGCTAAATGTTGGACAATAAATTCTGTATCAATTGCCATAAGATCTATTCAAGTGCTTTTAATCTTTGATTTACTCTATCGCTCTGTTCAGGAAAACAATCCCAACAATGCTCATATAACGCCTCTTCCCACTCACCATACATCGGATTAATTAACATATACCATTTTTCTCCCCACATGCTTGCATACTTATCAATAAGGGCCTTTCTGTTATTTATAGTTGTTGCAGTTTCCTTCAAAGGTATAAAGTCATCTAATTGGTCTCCAAAAATTTGAATAACGCGATAATCTTTCTTTATTAAATCTCTTCGACTTGTCTTGTCTGAGGCCCAACCATTCTCATTCTTCATAAGAAGTACATCTCTATCATTATCAAAGGGAAGTCCTAGAGTTATTAGGTTGTTTTTTGTATATGCTTCTAAATCATGGGTCCTATTTGTAACATAGAATATTTTTATACCCTTAGAGTCAGCGTAACTAAGAAATTCTTTGACTCCGGGTAAAGCATTTGCAGACTCTTCAGACACCCATTCTTTCCATCCAATTGGATAACTTGTTCCATTTAAAATACTTCTTACCTGATGCTCTGAATTATCAAGAACAGTTTCATCGATATCTAAAATAATTGCTGGCGGAAGGTTTTGGTAATCTTTTTTTTGATTTATAAGAGCTGTCCAAGATTTATCTTCTAGCGCCTTATCAATATTACTTTTAGCAGACGTATAAATTTGATAGGTATTCGCCTTATATTCTGCAGATGTTCTCTTAAACAAAACTGCAAGCAGTGATTGTTTTTGATATGAATTATCAATTTCACTTGCAAGCGGAGCATTATTAAAAAAAATTATGCAGTATAAAAAAATGTGTCTTAGTGATTTCATTATTTAAGAGCATTATAATGCTTAATTAAATTAAGTCACAAAAAGCATATTATGGATAATAAAATAATAGAGAATTTAGAAAAATTAAAAAAAATGTTGGTTCTTCTTAGTGAAGAAAGAAAAGTGGTATTATCTCATCATAAGACATTTGAACATGTTGAAAAAATGAGATCAATCGTAAACGAATCAATAGATATAGCGAGAAAATAATGGCGGATAAAAAATATAAATGTTTTCAAGTAAGTGTCAATAATCATGTAGCTAATCTAGTTTTATCTCGGTCAGATGAACTCAATACTATGTCCAGGGATTTTTGGGTTGAGCTTGGAGATGTGCTAGAGGAAATAAATCGAAATTCAGACATAAGAGTGGTTGTAATGTCATCAACTGGTAAACATTTTTGTGCAGGAATGGATTTAAATGCTTTTGCTAATGGTGTAGATAATATTCCAGACGATAAAAAACCAGATGATGCACGTATTGGCGAAGCTGTATATAGAGTAGCTAAGGAACTTCAAGAATATATCAGCACTTTAGAAAAAATAAGAGTGCCTGTCATTGCTGCTATTCAAGGGGGTTGTATTGGCGGTGCTGTTGACTTGGTTACAGCTTGTGATATTAGACTTGCTTCTAACGACGCATTTTTCTGTATCCAAGAAATTAATATTGGTATGGCTGCCGATGTTGGAACTCTTCAAAGACTTCCTAGAATTATCCCAGATTCTAAGATGCGTGAAATGGCATATACCGGAAGAAGAATGTATGCAGAAGAAGCAAAAGATACAGGATTAGTAAGTGATACCTTTGAATCACAAGAAAAACTCCTTGAGGCTGCAAACAAATTAGCTAATGAAATTGCTTCAAAGTCTCCGGTTGCTATATATGGCCTTAAAGCAGTTATGAACTATTCAAGAGACCATACTGTAAGTGAGAGTTTGGAATATAACGCCTTATGGAGTGGAGCTATGTTAAGTCAAAAAGATATGACTGAAGCAATGACCGCTAACATGGAAAAAAGAGAAGCATCATTTAATAAATTAGTTGATGTAAAGAAATTTAACGAATCAGATTCTTAGGCTTTTCTTAAAAAAACAGGGACGGTACTTGTTGATTCAGATTTTGAATACTTATATCCATCTGAATTGAAGTTAACTAAATCCTCATGATCAGTTACTTTATTTTGAATAATCCACCTAGTCATTAAGCCTCTAGCTTTTTTTGCATAAAAACTAATAATTTTATAATTTCCATTTTTATAATCTTTGAAACATGGTGAAATTACATTTAACTCTTCAGGCATCTTTCCTAGAGCAGTAAAATATTCTTTTGAAGCAAGATTAATTAAAAGACCAGATTTTTGTTCTTTAAGATCATCTAGGACATTTTGTTGTATTTTATTCCCCCAAAATTCATATAAATTTTTCCCTTTTGGAGTTTCTAACTTTGTTCCCATTTCTAACCTATAGGGCTTCATGACATCTAATGGTTTTAAAATCCCATATAAGCCTGACAATATCCTTATATGTTTTTGAGCAAATTTCATATCTGTTTCAGATAAATCTTCTGCCTGAAGGCCTTGATATACATCTCCTTTAAAGACAAGCATAGATTGCTTTGAGTCAGTTGAAATATTTTTTGAAGCCGCCCATGACTGATATCTATCATAATTCAAAGCAGCTAATTTATCGCTAAGCCCCATTAAGGAGGCAATATCTTTTGGTTCTTTCTTTTTTAGTTGGCCAATAAGCTGAGTGGATTGACTAAGAAATACTGGAACAGAATGATTGCTGTTAGTTTCAAATTCGTAATCAAGTGTTTTTGCTGGAGAAAGTACTATAATCATGGCTGTATTTTAACGAAAACTATAAAGCTTATCCAATGATGTGCCTAGAAAAAACTATAAATTATTTGGGGCGATTTATATCATTAATGATACCTATCATGGTAATTCTAATGATAGTGATAATTGTTGCCAGGTATTTTCTTGGAATTGGTCTAACTGGTATTCAAGAGTTAGTTATGTACATCCATGCATTAGTATTCCTTGGTTATGCTGGATATGTGCAATATAAAGATGAGCATGTCAGAGTAGATATTTTTTATAGGGATGCAGCTAATAAATATAAAAATAAGGTAAATCTAATATTTGGGATCCTATTCTTAATGCCAATGATGTTTGTTATTGGATATTTTTCCATAGACCTTATTGAGATGTCCTGGAAAATTAAAGAAACTTCTACTGAAGCTGGTGGGCTGAATTATGTCTATATACAAAAAACTCTTATTTTATTATTTCCGCTAAGCTTGCTGTTAACAATTATTTACCAACTAAGAGAAAAGTAATGGAAATAATACCTCTTCTGCTTTTGATAATTATTTGTGTTGCTTTGTTAATAGGTTTTCCGGTAGCTTTTACTTTGGCAGGAATATCAATCTTATTTGCCTTAATATGCATTCCTTTTGGGATATTTGATCCCACTATATTTAAAAGTATTCCAATAAGAATTTTTGGAATTATGAATAACATAACATTGCTTGCAGTGCCTTTGTTTATTTTTATGGGGACCGTTTTAGAGAAATCAGGTATTGCAGCAAAAATGTTAGAAAACATGGCTGCTGCTTTTAAAAAAACTAAAGGTGGATTATCAATATCAATTATTGTCGTTGGAGCTCTACTGGCTGCAAGCACCGGTATTGTTGGCGCAACCGTAGTTACTATGGGTTTGATGTCTTTACCTATCTTAATTAATCAAGGATATGAAAAAAGTTTTTCAGCGGGATTGGTTGCATCAACAGGCACCCTAGGGCAAATCATACCCCCTTCCATTGCATTGGTTTTACTTGGTGATGTTATGTCAAATGCTTATCAAAGAGCTCAAAATGATATGGGTATATTTTCTCAACAGACGGTTACAGTGGGAGATCTTTTTATAGGCGCAGTAATCCCAGGAATAATGATATGTCTTGGATATCTTATTTATACGATTTATAAAAATGGTAAAAATACAGACTTGAAAGATTATTCTAATGAAGTCCCAATTCAAAGGATTGAGATACTAAAAACTCTTGCCCTTCCAATAGTCTTAATCTTTCTTGTGCTTGGTTCTATATTTACTGGCATTGCAACGCCTACGGAAGCAGCAGCAATTGGAGCTTTTGGAGCGATGCTAATTGCATTTGTAAACGGCAAGATTAATTTTCAATTTATAAGGGAAACTTCAGAGAAGACAGCAATAGTATCTACTATGATTTTTACTATACTTATTGGAGCTTCAATTTTTTCATTAATCTTTAGGGGTGTAGGTGGAGATGAATTAATCGATCTGATTTTTAGCTCTCTTCCAGGTGGACCCCTCACAGCACTAATTTTTGTTTTAATGGTGATTTTCTTATTAGGATTTATTTTGGATTTTATAGAAATCTGTTATGTAATAGTTCCTTTAATAGCGCCACCTCTTTTAATGATGGGTTTTAATCCAGTTTGGCTGGCAATCCTCTTTGCAATAAATCTTCAAACTTCATTCTTAACTCCACCTTTTGGATTTTCATTATTTTATCTAAGAGGAGTTGCTGATGAGAGCATTCAGACTTCAGAAATATATAAAGGTGTATTACCTTTTATCTTTATACAATTAATAATCTTAACTCTTGTATTGGTGTTCCCTAATTTAATAATTTATTGAGATATCTAGTATTTTGGAGTTTTTAGTCCTTAAGCCTTTTAAGTTTTGGATAAGCTGATATATCTTTGATCTTTTCATATTCATTAGGTTTGTTTTTATATGAGTTTGTAACTTCTAGTTTTTTTTCTGCTTCTCTAAATGATGAAAACCATTTAAAAGATAATAAAGTCCATACAATTAGTGAAATAACGATTGCGGTATAGATATAAAGAGGAATAAAAAGTTTTTCAGGATTGGTTACAAGCAATAAAGCCTCATATTTCGAGTATAAAACGTTAAAAATTAAGATAATTGCTGAGGAAACAACTAATCTGAATAGAATCTTTGCGTTGGCTGCTATAAATGCTGCGATACCTAACTTTGTAAAAATGCCCATCACGGTATACCCCAAAAAAATATTGCAACTGCAGAGATTAAGCCGCCTTTTTTATATTTCTCCCAAACTGCAATTTCTTCCTCAGCTACAATATGCTCCCATTCTTCCGGAGTTAAGTCTTGTAGCTTTCTACCAGCATAAATTAATGCAGTTTCAGCATTTTTAACTGCCTTATTTCTTACTTTTTGTTTAACCTTATTAGTTTGTTTCTCTATGTAGCCTTCAATGCTATCCATTACGTCCATACTCAGATTCTCTCATAATAGAAAAAATCTAACAAATTATGTGTTTTAATTATTTATAAAATTAGGCATTTTTCCAATATTCTAATGTGGTTTTGTTGATGTTGCTATCTAAAGATAGGTCTACTACAGATTGATAGAAATTATCTGCTTCATCATCCCCAACTAATAACCTTAAGCATTCTATGACTCTGGTTATTCTTAATTGATTATGATCGTATTTTGATTTCCAATGTTCATTCCTTTTTAAGAAAGATAAAAACCAAGAAGATGATTTTATTATGTTTTCTCTGATTTGATGACTCTCTTTTAATTCATTAATAAGGTCTTCGTTATCAAGATAATAACCATGGAAAACATTTTGACTTTTTTTATTTAAAGGGAAAATGAGTTGTATAAAGTCATGATTTCCTTCGATTTGAATATCGGAGAAATCCCAGATTTCTTGAATAGTTCTTCCTTTAAAGTCTGCTTCTTTGCCAAGTAAGAAATTTTTGAAATTCATATGATCTTTATATGGAATGGATAGAATTATCCTAAACCAGCATTGTTTTTTTCAAGCGCCCTCTCTGCTCTATAACTGGAACGAACCATAGGACCAGATACAACTTCAAGAAATCCTTTTTGTAATCCAATCTTTCTATATTTCTCAAATTCTTCTGGAGTCACCCATCTTTTAATTGGATGGTGATTCCTTGTAGGTCTTAGATATTGTCCAATAGTTAATATATCAACCTTGTTTTCTATAAGGTCATCCATAGTTTGCTCTATTTCAGCATCAGTTTCACCAAGACCAAGGATAATGCTAGTTTTGGTTAAGACTTCTTTATTGATGCGTTTTGATTCTGCAAGGACATCTAGTGTTTGTTGATACCCTGCTCTGATATCTCTTACTTGATGCGTTAGTCTTTCAACTGTTTCAATATTTTGGGCAAAAACTTCTAGTCCACAATTTACTAAAGTATCGATAGATGAAGATAAGCCTTTAAAGTCTGGTGTTAATGCTTCAACAGCTGTATTGGGATTTAATTCTTTTATAAGTTTTACTGTATCTGCAAAATGTTGAGCACCTCCATCAGGAAGATCATCTCTATTAACAGAAGTGAGTACAACATATTTTAATTTCATTATCTCAACTGCTTTGGCAGTATTCATTGGTTCATTTTTATCTAACCATCCATTTGGGTTGCCAGTATCAACAGAACAAAACTTACACGCTCTTGTACAAACAGATCCCATCAACATAAATGTTGCAGTCCCAGCAGACCAGCATTCATTAATATTAGGGCAATGTGCTTCTTCGCAAACTGTATAAAGCTGCTTGCTTTGAACCTGTTCTTTTACTTTATGAAAGTTTGGATTAAATTCAGCTTTTACCTTTAACCAACTAGGTTTTTTTGGAGTGGGAATATCTGCATATTTATTAAATTTTTGACCATTTTTAATAGACTTGATGCCATCTCTATTAGTGGTCTTTGTTGTAGCTATTAACTCCATAATTAAAATATATGTCTAAGTTTCTCTATTACAAGTTCTTCTAATTGTAATTTAGAAATACTTCTATTTAAATCTTTTATCTGTGTTACCTCCAAGCCCTCATACCCACATGGGTTGATATAGGTAAAAGGTTTTAAGTCCATATCAAAATTTATACTAACTCCGTGATAAGTTTTGTTTTTTGAGATTCTTAAGCCAATTGAAGCAATTTTTTTATCATTAACATAAACCCCGGGCGCCCCCTCAATAAATGAACTTTCAATTGATAGATCGGATAATAATTCTTTAATAAATTCTTGAATAGCAACAACCAGCTTGTTTGGACCACATCCTAATTTCTTAATATCTAATAAAAAATATACTACTAGCTGTCCGGGACCATGATAAGTCACCTCCCCACCTCTATCAGACTGGACAACAGGAATCTCTTTTGGATCTAATACATGACTATTATCTGCAGCAGTTCCAAGGGTAAATACTGGAGGATGCTCCAAGAGCCAAATTTCATTACTAAAATCTTTTTCTTTAATATGAGCTCTCATTAATTCAAGAGTCTCATGATAATTAACAGTGCCTAGTGATTTAAAGGTTAAATTTTCTAGCACTACTTGTTTCTTGATTCCACAAACGCATCTTCTGATATCTGATGGTATGCCGATACATTGTTTTTAAATTTAAGATAAGAATCATATACTTTTGAAATTACTTCATCTTCTTTTGCTAAATCATCTAAAATTTTATTAGAAATCTTTCTAAATTCCTCAATTACATCATCTGGTAATTTCCTTAACTCAACCCCATGGACTTCTATTAACTCAGTTAATGCTTGATTGTTTTTTGCCAGATACTCATCAAGCATATCTTGATTAACTGCTTTCGTGGCTGTCTCAATAATAACTTGTAAATGATTTGGTAAAGAGTTCCAAGCATCTATATTTATCAGAAGTTCTAGCATAGGTCCGGGCTCATGCCATCCTGGATAATAATAGTATTTTGCAGCTTGATGAAAACCAAATGTTAGGTCATTGTATGGACCAACCCATTCAGTCGCATCAATCACTCCTGTTTGTAAAGCGGTAAATAGTTCTCCTCCTGGAAGGGTAACTGGAATACCTCCAGCCTCTTTTAAAACCTCGCCTCCAATTCCTGGTATTCGCATCTTTAAGCCTTTGATATCTTCGAGAGAATTTATTTCTTTATTAAACCAACCAAACATTTGAGTCCCAGTGTTCCCAGCTGGGATTGGATATATATTAAATGGGGCATATATCTCTCTCCATAATTCTAGCCCACCGCCCCTATTTACCCATGCGTTAATCTCATCTGCAGTTAAGCCAAATGGAACACTTGTAAAAAATTGAGCTGCTGGAACTTTTCCTTTCCAAAAATAACCTCCGCTATGGCCCATCTGATGCGACCCACTTGAAACAGCATCAAATACACCAAATGCAGGAACTTGTTCTTCGGCCCCATAGACAGTTATTGTCATTTGTCCGTCGCTCATTTCTTCAACTAGATCTGCAATTCTTTCAGGCGCCATACCAAGTCCAGGATAATTTTTTGGCCAAGATGTAACCAATCTCCAATTATATTTTTCTTCTTTGCTAGGCTTGATTGCCTCTGAAGTGCTTGAAGCATTTGAACAACTAACAGTAAAAATTAATATACTTAAATAAATTAAATATCTCATTACAATTTCTCTAGGTTTGCATAAGCCATTACCAGCCATTTAGTTCCTGAATTATCAAAATTTACTTGAACCCTAGCAGTGTCACCAGAACCCTCATAATTTAAAACAATCCCTTCACCAAATTTCTTATGTTTTACTTTTTGGCCAAGAGCAATCCCAATCTCCTCCTCGAATTCCATTTTCGTTTCTTTGAAATCTTTTCTATTATAAGGAATATTAGTTTGTGCTCTAGGTCTTATTTCATCAATAAGTTCTTTTGGAATCTCTCGTAAAAATCTTGATGGAGGATTAAAAGTGTCTGTTCCATGGAGCCTTCTTGATTCTGCATGAGTAATATATAACGTTTCCATCGCTCTGGTTATAGCTACATAACAAAGCCTTCTTTCTTCTTCTAATTGAGAGGCACTTTCCATCGATCTTCCATGTGGGAATAAGCTCTCTTCTAACCCTGTGAGAAGAACCAATTTAAATTCTAAGCCTTTGGCAGAATGCATTGTCATTAATTGAGCTGCATCATCATGCTCTGATGCCTGCCTATCACCTGAATCTAATGAGATAATATCAAGATAACTCTCAGCTATTTCAAGGTTTGATTTATCCTCTTTGATACTTTGTTCAAAGTTCTTTGTTGCAGTGATTAGCTCTTCTAAGTTTTCTATTCTTGTTTTACCTTTTTCACCCGCCTCTTTTGCATGATATGAATATAAGCCTGATTCTTTAATGATTAATTCCATTAATTCAGACAATGTATTTTCTTCAATAAAAGCTTTGCAGCCTGCAATAAATTCTAGATAGTCCCTAAGTCCTGCTCCTCCTCTTCCAGATATTAAACCTTCATCGATTAATTTGGCTGAAGCTTTTATATAAGAGATATTATATTTCTTAGAACTTTGTCTAATCTTCCCTAAAGTCTTCTCTCCAACACCTCTTGTTGGATTTGAAATAGACCTTTCAAATGATGGATTATCATTGTTATTAAAAATTATTCTTAAATATGCTATTGCGTTTTTAATTTCTAATCTTTCATAAAAACGTAAGCCACCATAAATCCTATATGGAATACTTACCCTTAATAAAGCCTCTTCAATAGCTCTCGATTGAGCGTTTGATCTATAGAGAACCGCTGCCTCTTCATAGGCACCACCTTTATTCATCCAATCCTTTAAAACATCTGCCACAAATCGAGCTTCGTCTTGTTCGTTGTATGCTTGGTATAAAATTATTTGTTCGCCTTCAAGTTTGTCAGTCCATAAACTTTTTCCAAGCCTATCTTTATTATTATCAATTAGTGCATTGGCTGCATTAAGTATGATATTGGTAGATCTATAATTCTGCTCAAGTCTAATAATCTCTGTATTCTTATAATCTTCTGTAAAAGAATTAACATGTTCCACTTTTGCGCCTCTCCAACCATAGATTGACTGATCATCATCTCCAACAGCAGTTATATTAGCTTTGTCAGATGCTATTTCTTGAAGCCATTTATACTGAATAGTATTTGTATCTTGAAACTCATCGATTAATATTGATTGAAATCTTGTTTGAAAAAAAGATTTAACAGAAGGAGATTTTGCTAATACCTCATATGATTTTAATAGCAATTCTCCAAAATCAACCAAATCATCTCTTTGACAAACTTCTTCATATTCTTTATTGATCTTATTTACTGTTTCAGTATAAAAATCTTCTTTATCATTAACATCTTTACTTCTTAACCCCTCATCTTTCCAAGTATTAATTTGCCACTGACTTTGTCTGGCTGGCCAGGTAGCCTCATCTAAATTTAATTCTTTTGAAATTCTCTTGATTATCCTTAATTGATCATCTGAGTCTAAAATTGTAAAACCGCTAGATAAACCAGCTTCTTTATGGAATCTTTTTAAAAGTTTATGTGATAAGCCATGAAATGTTCCAACCCAAGAGTCTAACATTGGAGCTTGAAGAAGAGATTCGATTCTTGACCGCATTTCATTAGCAGCTTTATTCGTAAAGGTTACAGCCATTATCGCTGATGGATTTCTTCCTTGTGCTTCTACTTCCCAAGCTATTTTATGAACCAATACTCTTGTTTTGCCAGACCCTGCCCCAGCAAGGACAAGTAAATGCTGTTTTTCTGAAGTAACAGCATTTCTTTGATCTTCGTTTAAATTGTCTAAAATATGGGATACATCCATTTAGGTATTCATTTTTTTACTTAAGTTAGATATTCTAACCTTATGTCGACTAAATTATTGAGACAAATCAAAAATTCGCTATCGGAATTAAGGAAATCTGAAAAAATTGTAGGTGAATTTGTATTAAAAGATCCTAAATCAATAATTACAATGAAAACAGCTGAGGCTTCTAATGCAATGGGTATTAGTGAGCCAACTTTAATAAGGTTCTGTAAAGCAATGGGATTTTCAGGTTTTCAAGAATTTAAAATTAACTTGTCTCAACAATTAGCTGCCGATGATTATTTTGTTATGTATGAAATAAAAGAGGATGATTCAATTCATGAGCTTTGTGAAAAAGTCTTTGATACTACGATTAGTGAAATTCTGAATGTCAGATCTCAAATTGATCAAAATATATTAGAGAATGCTATTGATACTTTAGTTAATGCACAAAGGGTTGAATTTTATGCTTTTGGGGGCTCCGCTCCTGTAGCTATGGATGGGCAGCATAAATTTTTTAGACTAAAAATACCTTCTTCATATATATCAGACCCTCATCTCCAATTTATGTCAGCAAACTCTTTAGAGAAGGATGACGTTGTTGTTGCAATTTCTCAATCAGGAACAACCTCTGCCTTAATTGATAGTGTAAAAATTGTTAGAAAAAATGGGGTTAAAGTAATTGGCATTATGCCGGGTGATACCCCGTTGGCAAATATATGCGATTTTCCTTTATCTATAAATGTAGGCATTAACAATAGAATATCTAAGCCCGTTACTTCAAGGATTGCATACACAGCTATTATTGATGTTTTAACAATGGGAGTTGCACAATTAAAACCGGAAGCACAAGAGCACCTTTATAATATTGCTGATAGCCAAAGGTCTCTTAAGGTTGACAATTGATATGTTTTTAAAATATATATTCAATCAGATGCTAGAATTATAAGATAAAATTTAGGAGAAAAAATGAGCGAAGAGATCAAAAAATTCTTTACTACGTATACTGATTTTGTAACAAAAGTAACAAGCAATCCAAGCATTGAATTAGATGCACTTAAGGAGAGTTTTGATGAAATTGAAGAAAAATCAGGTATCAAAACTCCTCGCCTTTTAACTGCTGCTCTTGGCCTTGGAAGCGAAACCGGAGAATTTGTAGAAATTGTAAAAAAAATGTTTTTACAAGGAAAGCCTCCATCAGATGACAATATATTTCATATGAAAAGAGAACTAGGAGACATAATGTGGTATTGGGTTACAGCATGTGCATCTCTTGGTTTAGACCCATATGAGGTAATAAGTGAAAATCAAGAAAAATTAGCTGCTAGATATGGTGAAAAATTTGAAATTCAAAGAAGTGAAGTTCGAAAGGAGGGAGACCTATAGCAATTATTCTCAAATAATGGACCATGTTAAAGATTTAAAGATCGCTATTACTGCTGGAGCCTCTGGTATAGGCTCTGAAGTAGCAATTGCTTTATCAAAAGCCGGTGCCGAAGTTATGATCTGTGATGTAGATGAAAGTCATCTAAAATCTTTTTCTGATAAAAACCCCCAAATTTTTTCATATCATGCTGATGTATCAAATGAATCAGAGATTCAATCTTTTTTTAAAGAAATAAAAGATAAATTTAATAACATTGATGTATTAATTAATAATGCTGGAATCTCAGGCCCTTCAGGAAAACTTGAAGATATTGATTTTAATGAATGGAAAAAAACATTAAATGTTAATCTGGATGGTGTTTTCCTTGCAACCAGGTCTGCCATACCTCTTCTAAAAAATAATGGTGGTTCAATTATAAATATTGGTTCTACATCTTCTTTTTTAGGCAATCCTTTAAGATCAGCATACTCTGCAACTAAATGGGGTTTGATAGGGTTAACAAAAACATGGGCTATGGAATATGGTGAAAATAATATAAGAGTCAATGCGGTTTGTCCCTGTTCGGTTAATGGAGAACGAATCGAAAATGTTATTAAAAAGGAAGCTGAATATAGAAATATTTCATCTGAAAAAATTAGATCTGCTTATTTAGAACAAACCTCTCTTCAAACATTTATCGATGTCGAAGAAGTTGTTGGAATGTTAGTATATTTAATGTCGCCTTTAGCTAAAAAAATTACAGGGCAAATGTTGGTTATAGATGGGAATACTGAGAGTCTATCTATTAAGGGTATTTATTAATAATGAAAGCAGTATGGTATACAAAAACTGGGAAAGCAGCAGATGTTCTTCAGGTTGGAGAGTTAGATAATCCTATACCAGTTACAGGAGAGGTATTAGTCAAGATTAAAGCATCTGGTATAAATCCATCAGATGTGAAAACACGAGCTGGAGCAAGGGGCGAACTTCAATTTCCAAAAATAATACCTCATTCTGATGGCAGTGGAGAAATTATAGATGTTGGTGAGGGAGTTAATAAAAACAGAATTGGTGAAAGGGTATGGATATGGAATGGAGCATTTGGAAGGGCTTATGGCACATGCGCAGAATTAATTGCATTGCCTGAACTTCAAGCAGTAAAGATAAATAATGAAGTTTCATATAATTCGGCTGCATGTATGGGTATTCCAGCATCTACTGCTTATTATGGTGTATTGGCAAATGGATCTGTTAAAAACAAAACATTATTAATTTCTGGTGGTGCTGGCGCTGTAGGTTTTTATGGAATCCAGATAGCTAAATTAGCTGGTGCCAATGTAATTACTACCATAAGCAATGATGAGAAAGCCAAAATAGCAAATAATGCTGGAGCAGACAAAATTATTAACTATAAAAACGAAAATGTTTTCGAAAAGATAATGGAATATACCAACAATGATGGTGTTGATAGAATTTTTGAGGTCGAATTTGGGGGAAACCTATCACTTAATGAAAAAATTATAAAGCCTAATGGTGTGATTGCTGCATATGGGTCAATGGCAAAAATGGAACCAAAATTACCCTTTTATAATTTAATGTTTAAGGGAGTGAAAATAGATACTTTTCTTATATATTCTATTGAAAATAAATTCAGAGAAGAAATATTGACTGGGCTTTCAGAATTGCTAAATCAAAACTCTTTAAAACATATGATCTCAAAAACCTATTCGATTGATAAAATTATCGATGCGCATGAAGCCATGGAAAGTGGATCTATTGTTGGAAATATAGTAATAGAAATTTAATGAGGTTTTCTAAATAAACATGCTTATCTTATTATCATCTTTATATTTTGTTTACGGCTTCGTCCTTTTTTACACATATTTAAAAGGTTATAGCCTTTTAAGATACTTGCTAAAAAGAAAAAATATAAATGCCCTTTTGTCTATAGAATTTATATTTATCATACTCAGCTCTTTGATTGTTTTTACAAGTCAACCACTAAACTGGATTGTTGCTTTAATAATGTTCTCACATTTAATTGGAGTGTTTTGGATAATTACCAACCCTGATGGTTATTATAATATGGTTGAAGAAAGTAAAATTGATATCGATTCACTTGAAACAGCTTCAGCGATGATAGTCTTTGCTTATGGAATCTTTGTTTACTTTTCGTATACCTTTTTAAACTAATTTATATTAAACCTTTTATTCTTTTTAATAAGCTTGAGGTATCTAATCTGCCGCCACCTGCTTTTTGAATATCTTTATAATAATCATTTATAACCTTTGTTATATCTATAGAAATATTATTTTTTTTAGCTTTTTTTAAAACAATATCGAGGTCTTTTCTCATTAAATCTACCGCAAATCCATGATCATATTCATCATTTATCATTGTTTCCCATCTATTTTCCATTTGCCAAGATTGAGCAGCACCTTTTGAGATAACTTCAATAACATCCTTCGTATTTAATCCAACTTCATCTGAAAAATTAATACCTTCAGCAAGAGCCTGAATTAATCCTGCTATGCAAATTTGATTAACCATTTTAGTTAACTGGCCAGAGCCGCTCTCGCCCATATATTTAATAAACTTTGAATAGGTGGCTATAATTTCTTTAACCTCTTTATATGATTCTTTATTACCACCAACCATCACTGATAACATGCCTGATTCTGCTCCTGCCTGGCCTCCTGATACTGGAGCATCTAAAAACATTACCTTTTTTAAATGTAGAGATTGGTTTAGTTCAATTGGTAATTCAGCAGAGGTTGTAGTGTGGTCAACCAATATTGTTTCAGGTTTTAAATGACTAAAAATTCCATCATTTCCATTAATGACATTGTTAACATCATTATCATTTCCAACACATAAAAATATTACTTCTGAAGATTCAGCTAATTTAGAAAGTGATTCACAAACAGTACCATTATATTTTTTAGCCCAATCTTGAGATGTTTTTAAGGTTCTATTAAAAACTGATACTTTATAACCTTTGGTGGTGAGATGCCCCGCCATAGGAAACCCCATTACTCCTAAACCAATAAAACCTAGGGCCTTTTGCATATAATATGATTTACTTTATCTTTGATTTAAATTCCTCAAAGGCTAGTTCATACTCTGATTTTAATCTCCCAACAAGCTCTTCAACTGATGGCGAGTCTTCAATCAATCCGATTCCTTGACCTGAACCCCAAATATCTTTCCAAGCTTTAGAGTCAGTATTTCCTCCTGATCCAAAATTCATTGATGATTTATCTGCATCAGGTAAATTATCTGGATCAAGACCAGCATTTGAAATTGAAGGCTTTAAATAATTTCCTAAAACCCCTGTAAATAATGAAGAGTAGACTATATCTGCTGCTGCGCTTTCTTCAAGCATCTTTTTATATTCTGGCTCTGCGTTAGCTTCATGAGTTGCAATAAATCTTGTCCCCATATAAGCAAAATCTGCGCCCAATGCAATTGCAGAAGCAACAGAATGACCATCTCCGATTGAACCAGATAAGATAACAGTTCCATCAAACCATTCTTTTACTTCTCTTAAAAGAGCAAAAGGAGATAAGGTACCTGCATGCCCCCCGGCTCCTGCGCAAACTAGTATTAATCCATCCACTCCTTGTTCTGCGGCTTTTTGCGCATGTCTAACACTAATAACATCATGATAAACAAGCCCCCCATAACTATGAGCAGCCTCTACAACCTCTGAAGGGGGTCTTAAAGAAGTAATAATGATAGGAACTTCATGCTTCACACAGGTTTCCATATCATCCATCAATCTATCATTAGAGCCATGGCAAATTTGATTTACAGCAAATGGTGCTACTTTTGCATCAGGATTTGCCTCTTTATATTCAGCAAGCTCAGTTTTAATTCTTGTCAGCCACTCATCTAAAACATGTTGAGGTCTTGCATTTAAAGCTGGAAATGAACCAATAATGCCCGCCTTGCATTGTGCTATTACTAAATCTGGGCCAGAAACCAAAAACAGTGGCGCTCCTATTACAGGCATAGAAATATTCTCTTTTATATGTTTATGTATAGCCACTTGCTACTCCTTATATTTTAAATTCTAATTATATTGTTTTGGGTAATCATCTACTAGATATACGAATGCTTTTACTCCTTTATCTAATGCCGAATCATCAACATAAAAATAAGGAGAATGATTCCCTGCAGCCCCTGTTCTTTCCCCAAAATTTTTTGATTCAAGACCAATGCCTGGCTTGTTAACTCCTAGCCAAAAATACATCCCAGGAATCTCTTGAGAAAAATATGAAAAATCTTCAGCGCCGGTTACAGGAATATTAGACTCATAGAATCTTCCTGGTGATGCTTTCATTAAAGAAGGTTTCATAGCCTCAACAAGTTGTATATTGTTATATGTAACAGGAAAAAATCCGCCAACATCAAATTCTACGGTGATATCAGTTCCTGTTCCTGTTGCAACTCCTCTAGCAATTTGTTCAATTTCTTCATATATTTCTTTTCTTAAATCTGGATCAAATGTCCTAATAGTTCCCATAATTAAAGAATCTTCTGGAATAATATTACCTCTAGTTCCAGCCTCAACCATTCCTACAGATACTACGGCTGGATTATTAATAATATTTATTCTCCTACTGACAACTGTGTTTAGTGATTCAATTAATTCAGCTGTTGCCATAATTGGATCAATACCTGCCCAAGGAGTAGAGCCATGAGTCTGAACACCCTTAATTTTTATCCTATAAGTAGAAGCTGCAGCCATTGCTGGACCTGATTTAACTGATAAAACTCCATTTGGGATATTAGTTACATGAAGTCCAAAAATTACTTCGGGTTTATATTTTTCAAAAATGCCTTCAGCTAACATCATTTTTGCGCCACCGCCTTCATCTTCTGGGGGGCCTTCTTCTGCAGGCTGAAATATCAACATAATATTACCTCTTATCTTTGACTTATTTTTAGCTAAGAATTCAGCTACTCCCATCAATATTGCAACATGAGCATCATGACCACATGCATGCATTACTCCGACATCATTACCTAGATAAGTTGTCCTTACTTTTGAAGCAAAAGGCAGTCCTGTTTTTTCTTCAACTGGTAGCGCATCCATGTCAGCTCTTAAAGCAATTGTTGGGCCCGGCATTCCACCTTTAATTAATCCTACAACGCCTGTATAAGCGATTTTAGTTTCAACCTGAATTCCAAGTGAAACAAGATGATCTTCAATTTTTTTTGAAGTTCTAAACTCTCTGTTTCCTAGCTCTGGATACTGATGAATATCATGCCTCCAATCAACAACCTTTTTCATAAGTGGTATTAATTCTTTATCTAATGAAGTTTTAAGATCGGCATCTATTTCAAAAGTTGCTACTAAAGAAATAAATAAAATAATATATTTCATATTTTGATTATAAATAATTAATATTTTAATTTATATATAAAATATTTTTTAAATTAGCCTAATATTTAAATTGTTTTGATAAGATAAGCTATGAGATATTATTTATTAATATCATTTTTGATTTTATTTTCTTTAAATTCTTTTTCTGAAGAAGGTGATAAAGAAAATCCATCAGAATTTGATTATTCTTCGATAAGTATTAATTTAATTCAAACTGATCAAACAGCTATTGGCGCCAAGCTTTCTCTTCCTTTGCCTGGAGGACTTTATATAGTTTTAGAAAGAAGGGCTGAGGGCGTTGATACATCAAATGACTCTTACGATAGAATAATCAATGCTGCAAGGATTGGTGTCCATGCTGGAATAGGCGATCTATTTAGCTCAATATCGTCAAAAGGATTTAAGTTATCTGTTAAGAATATTTTTGATGTCTATGCTGAACTTGGTTTAAAAAGTACAGCATATGAAAGTGATATAAATTCGTTCTCAGAAGATGACTCTCAAGCAAATATAATTACAGGCATTAGGTTTGGAAATGCTTCTGGTTTGGAAGGTAAATTATTCTTAGATTTTTCTAAAGATGCTGGACTTAAAATCAAAGAATGCCCATCTGGACAGGTATGCACTGAAGTAATTGAATATGAATTAGATAAAGAAACTGATCAAAAATTTGGTGTGGGTATGTTATATAACATTAATAAGAGAAGTGCTATTTCATTAGAAATGTCATCTAGTAAAATATTTGATAGCGCAATAAAAATTGGTTATCAATTTAATTTCTAAATACTACAACTCATATCTTCACCACAACAAAGCGGTGATTTAATTTTTCCACATCCTTCAGGGCATTCTGCTATTTGAACAGTAGAACCATCTTCAAGCTCTAAAGATCCATTAACTAAGTCTGTATCACAATTCCCACAATTGGTTTTAACTGACATGCCACAAGAGCTACATTCATATTTAGCCATTTTTAATCTCCCATTGCTTCTAAAATATCTAGCAATAGATTTATGATATCTAAATATAAAATAAATGCCATTCTCATGGCTGTTCCCCAATCATTTGAGCCTAATTCTTGCATTCTTATAAGGTTAAAATCATAAAGTAAAAATAATGAGAATAGCAATGATCCAAAAATTGCTGCTGCTCTTATTGTATTTCGACTAAAATCTTTAACAAAACGTGCAATATGAAAAACTATTAAGCCAAATAAAGACAGGCAAAGCGTTGCCCCAAAAATGTCATTTTGAGAAAAAGAATAAAAATCGCCATATCCTATAAAACCAGTAAGAAGTGTAACAAAAAATACAATTTTTAAAGCTGTAAATCCATCATTTTCATCCATTTCTAGCATTATGATAGCTAATAAGGGACCAAAACTTGCACTGCATAAAGTAAAAATTGTCATTCCAATCCATATATTTGAGCTAAAAAAATTTACTAACACTAAAGTGATCCATAAAGCGATCATATTGAAAAAGAATAAGCTAGCAACCTTCCAAGCGCCTTCTGTATCATGGGAATAGCCCTCTTTAAGAAGTTTAATTACTTCGTCTTGATCTTTTACTTCTTTAATAAGAGCTTTATTATTTTTTTCATACAATACCATTTTCTTTGGGAAGGTATCTTTTGGTTTTAGATATGGAATAAGATCTAACTTTCCTTTTAAATTAACTGAACCTTTAAAAGAAATTCCAAAAAAAGTTGTATTATTTTCATATGCTTTTTTTGCTCTGAAGAGAAAATAAAAACATGTTGCTAAAATTACAATTATCTGGCCGGATAAAATAAATAAAGTCTTGAAAAGTAAAGTGGTTTCTATAAACATTTACAAACAATACCACAATATGTGTTTTTTTAATTTATACCTATATTATTTTCTAAAATAAGCCACCGAACCTGTTCCCGAGTCATAATTTCCTATTTCTTTAAAGCCGAAGTTAGTATGAAAATCGATTGAAATTTTATTTAATGGCTTGGTATTAACTTCGCAACATAATGGCATGTTCTCTTCCATTGCTATTGATTCTATATATTGATATAAATTTAATCCTATTCCTTTTCGTCTAAAAGCATCTTTTATTACAACTCTATCAATATATAAAAATTTAGTTTCATTTTTTGAGAAAAATTTATAATTTAATGAGTTATATGATGACCCCTCTCTAAAGCAGACAATAAAGCCAACAGTTTCATTATCTATTAAAACAAAAAGATTTTTTGATGATATGGTTAATAAATACTTAAGGTGCTCTATTGAATCTAGGCTTCCTACTTCAGGTGTATTTAATTGATTTAGATCATAAATAGAATTTAAAAAGTCATCATCTGGTTCTTCAGGAAATTCTTCTATATTGAATCTAAAGTCTGATTTCACAAATTAGAATTATTTTCCTAGCTGAGCTTCTTTAATAGCATCATTTATTTTTTTCATGGGCTCTGCAATTAAAAGCTCTTTTGTTATAGAGTAACTCGGGTGGCCCATAGTGGATAGGTATTTAGCCTTCTCCATGGCTGCATCAGCTAAAGAATCCTCATCGACAATTTCATCAATAATTCCTGCCTCTTGAGCGCCTTCCATGCTAAACATTTCAGCGCCTAAAATTGATCTATATTTATATGCCTGGCTAACCCTAAACTTTATAAGTTCTAATATTGGAATTGGTATTACCATATTAGTTATCATCTCATTTGCGCCAATCTTATATTCACCTTTAACTCCAATTCTATAATCACAACAACAAAGCAAAAATGTTCCTAGCGCAATTCCGTGGCCTGAGCAGGCAGCTATAACAGGTCTTGGAAAAGAAAAAAGTCTAGCTAATAATAAAAATGCTTTCTCAGACATATCTTTGATTAATTCCATATCTCCTGACTGAATTGTTTTCAAATCTAAACCACCTGAAAATATCCCCTGCCTACCAGAAATAATCAAGGCGCCTTCTTCCGTTGGGATTTGATCCAAGCAATCATTAACTTGAGTACTCATTTCAGCAGAAAAGACATTTGCCTTTCCGTCATCTAAAGTAATGATTGATATATTTCCATCTTTTTTTAGAGTAGCTATTTTTTCTGACATAATATAAATAATTGTTTAAACAGGAAATTTTATCATGATAAAGAAAATACTTAAGCACTCGTTAAGATTTTTAGCAATTGTAATTGGTGTTATATCTTTATATTTAGTAAATCTATTTTTAATGAAGCCCATCTCAATAGATCACTACTTGGGAAAAGAATTGATTTTGGGTCTTGTGGACTCACCTGAAGCATTAACTTATATAGGAATATTTGATAGATATAATTGGATAACAAAACATAATTCTAGGCTTTCTATTCCAGAAGAGGATGATTTAGAAAATGATATTAAGGAAATAGAAAAAGGAATTAAAACTCTTTATAAATATAAAGATTCAGGCCTGTCAGATATCCAGAGGAATACTAAAGAAATTGCTATATTTGATTGGGAAAACAATCTAGAGGAACTTAAAAAATACCCATACCATGACTATCCGTTAAATCAAATTGGTGGAACACATCTTAATACAATAGAGTTTATGAATAGCATGCATCCTGTTAGAAAATATTCTGAAGCAAAAGATTTTATTAGTAGAGTTGACTTAATTAAAGATGTCTATGAAGGGACATTAAAAGATCTTGAGAAACAAGCAGCTATAGGCATCTTCCCTCCAGAATTTGTATTTGATCATGTCATAACTCAACTTAATGAATTTATTAATTATTCGCATTCTGAACATCCTTTATATTCTGAGTTTATGAAGAAAGTTAAAGAGTTAGATTTAAGCGTTGAAGAAGAAAGTTATCTTGACAGTGAAATTAAAAGAGCAATAGATGAAAGTGTGACCCCAGGTTTTATGCTTCTCAATGAATTTATGCTTAAGACGCAAAAATATGCGAACAAAAATCATGGTATATGGTCCCAACCAGATGGTGATGAATATTACAAACTTCGAATTAGATCTTACACCACTACAGATTATTCTCCTGAAAAAATACATCAGATGGGTCTAAGTGAAGTAGCTAGAATCTCAAAAAGGATGAGAGATATTTTAACAACATTGGGTTATGACGAAAATAAAACAACTGGTGAGCTTATGAATGAGCTTAATGAAAATCCTGATTTTTTATATGCCGATACATCTGATAGAAAAGAAATAGTTGTTAATGATTATATGGAAATGGTCAATGAGGCTATAGAAGTTATGACTGATTACTTTCATACGATGCCAAAATCAGAGGTTGTGGTTAAAGCTGTTCCAGAATATTCTGAAGCTACTCAAGCTGGAGGATATTATCAAGCGCCCGCACTTGATGGAAGTAGACCAGGAGTATTCTACGCAAATCTTTATGATATAAAACAAACCCCAACTTATAGCATGAGAACCTTGGCATATCATGAGGCAACTCCAGGCCATCACCACCAAATAGCACATTCGTTAGAAAATGAGGATCTGACTTTATATAGAAGATTTGGTTACGGCACATCTGCTTTCTCGGAAGGGTGGGCTTTATATGCTGAAAGACTAGCGCTTGAAGTTGGCCTAGCTGAAAATCCTTATGACGAGCTTGGCATTCTCCAAAGCGAACTATTTAGATCTGTTAGATTAGTGGTGGATACTGGGATGCACTATAAAAGATGGACTCGAGAAGAAGCAATGAATTATATGAAATCAATTACGGGGATGTCAGATACTGAGGTCAGGGTTGAGATCGAAAGATATATTGTTTGGCCAGGACAAGCATTAAGTTATAAAGTTGGGATGATAAAGGTGTTAGAACTTAGAGAAAAAGCAAAGCAGGAATTAGGTGATCAATTTAATATTAAAGATTTTCATTCTGCTGTCTTAGATCATGGAAATCCACCATTATTTATCGTTGAAAAAATGATAGATAAAATGATAAGTGATGCTAAGAGTTAAAAGTTTTCAGGGTGTCTTGGTGTAAAAGCACGAAAATAATCTTTTAAATCTTTTAAATCTTTCTCCTGCTCGCCACTTAGCTTAAATATCTCCCCAAGCAATATTTCTTTCTTTGCAAAATCTAAAGAAACTGGAATTATTTTTGCATTTATTTCTTTTGCAATCCTTAGAAATCCTGTTTTCCATTTTACAACCTTTGATCTGGTTCCTTCTGGAGCCATTCCAATTAATGAGAACTCTATATTCTTAATTTTTTTAATTGCATCTCCTATTGCTCCACCTGGGTTTGCTCTATTTACAGGAATACCGCCCATATATTTTAAAAAAGCCCCTAAACCAAAATATCGAAATATTGTATGCTTTCCAAAAAAAGAAATTCTTGCATCTAGTCCTGCTAAAGCCGCCATTCCAAGAATACCATCCCAGTTTGATGTGTGTGGGGCCACAACTATAACTATCCTTTGATTCTTATACTCTTCTTTAATTTTACCAGTTACTTTCCAACCCAATGACGATAGAACAAATCTCCCAAGCCATTGAACTGACTTAGGTCTATTTGCCCTAAAACTTTTTGATATTTGTGAATTTGAAACGCTTTTCATAGTAATGTCATCTTGAATTCATTTTATCTTTTATAAAATAAGGTAAATATATTAAGTAGCATACGATAACTGCAAGCAAATATATATCAATCATATGATATGGGGCTTCACGCATCCATTCTGTTACGTTAAATCCTGGAGGTTTTTCAAACACATACCAGTAATTCGCTGGAGGCCCTAATAGATAATTTATCGGATACATTAGAAGCAATAAAATTGATAGGAATATTAATATTCTATGAACATCTTTTAATTGAGGTCTTTGATCCTCAACAATCATTGCATATGTAACGCCCAATAAGATCATAGAGTGTCCTATCATGTGTCTTAAATAATCAATATGTGGGAATGAATATAGAACGTCTGGGGTTAATATAGCCATTCCAGCTCCAGATATGCCTGCAAAATAAGCAAATAAAAAGAACTCCCTTTTTTTAGTTATAAAATAAAGAATTATTGATGCAGAAGAAAAATCACAAAGATGCAGCGGCAAGCCTAGTTTCCAATTATCCATAATACCTTCTCGATAAAAATCCATACCTTGATTAATTAGAATTAATGAAATGATTGTCATTATTAAAACTTGTTTCGGGGCATCATTTTTATTAACAAACAATCTAGGTAAAAAAATAATAATAAAAATACATATTAATGTAATGAAAATATGCGAGGGACTCGAAAGATTAAAATCGATCATTTATTTACTAAAAGTAACTTAGGGTGATTCTGGTAAATTCTCGTAAATTAAATCGTCATATGGGTTTTGTATGCCGATAGAGTCTGGATGAACTACAGAAATATCAATTAGGCTGCCGTCGTCGCCACTAATAAATCCTCTTACAGTTCCTCTTGGGGTCATATATATTGTTGCAAACCTGCCAGATTTAGAATAAACAAGAGTTATTTCTTTACCTACTTTTGATTTAATTAACTGCCAACCAGTTGATAAAGTTTCGTTACCATAAAAAATTAAGTTTTCTGCAGGGCTGTAGCCTGAAGTTAGAATTATTCTTCCTGAAATAGAACTACCCGTTCCTAATAAAACTGTTGGTTCTTTTACAATTTCTGCATCTTCAGGCAATGGAAGGTCTTCCAATAAATATGCTATTACCTTTCTTTGGTTTGCCTGATATTCATCAGTAAATAAGGCACAGCCAGAAAAAAGGATTAAAACAAAAAAAATAGATAGCAAATTTTTTAATTTCATGTCGTTAAGCATATACTTGACCATATTTATTATCAAGAAAATTATTCCAAGATAATGACTCTTGTCTTACAAAACCCTTTTGAGGTATCTGACCATCCAAGAACATTTTTAAGGAACTGCATGCGCCTGATGCGGTCGTTAATTGAATTGCACTAAACTTTTCATCTCCATATATCTTTCTAAGATAAGTTTTTTCTTGAAGTGCGCCCTCAGACATTCCAATTACTTTTACAAAGAAAATTATTACATCATTCTTGGTCCTAGGAACCTCTTTATCAAAAAGCTTTTCAAGAATATCTTTATTTCTCTTTAAATGTAAATCATTAAAAAGAAACTTCATATGGTTTAGATGTCCGGGGTATCTTATTGTCTTATATGAAAGATTCTCTACCTTACCTGCATAACTTTCACACATAGTTGCACACCCACCACTTGTATTAAATGCTTCAAAGCTTTCACCTTCGATAACAATTTTCTCAGCTCCTTCAAGGGGCATCGTTTTTATTGCTTTCCCTTCATAAATTGCATCGGCTTCATTACAATATTCATTTATAAGCCCGTTTGTAGACCAGCTTAAGTAATAGCTCATTTCATTTGTTGTAAATCTTGGAAGAGCTCCTACACGCATTAAAACCTCATTTACGCTATCAAATTCTTCCATCATGCTTGCAGCACATACGTTTATCGCACCTGGAGCTAAGCCACACTGTGGCATTAATATGCTTTTTGATTTTAGAGTTTTGATAAAATCTGTGGTTTCTACATCCTCAGTTAAATCAAAATATCCTATACCCTCTTCTGCTGCAACGGTTGCAATATTTTTATTTACTGCAAAAGGTGCGGCTGAAATAACAGCATCAGCACCTTTTAAAAAATTTTTTACTTGCTTAATATCTTTGGCATCAAATCCATCAGCTATATCGCCTTGTCTTAAATCATAATCACTTTTTAGTAACTGCTTTAAAGCCCATCCTATATTTCCACTTCCAACTATGGCTATCTTAGCTTTCATCAAACTCTACTCCTTGTGCTAATGGAAGCTCATCTCCGTAATTTACCGTTGCTGTTACTCTTCTCATATAATTTTTCCATGCATCAGAGCCTGATTCTCTGCCACCACCAGTATCTTTTTCTCCACCAAAAGCTCCACCAATTTCTGCACCACTAGTTCCAATATTTACATTTGCAATGCCACAGTCACTTCCACATTCGCTTAAAAATAATTCTGATTCTCTTATATCATTAGTAAATATTGAGCTACTTAGGCCCTGTGATACATCATTTTGCATTTGAATTGCTTCATTAATTTCTTTATATGTTTTTATATACAAAATTGGTGCAAATGTTTCTTGAAGCATCTCATCTTCTACTTTATCAACCAAGACTAGAGCTGGTTTAACATAATATTCATTTGGATCCTCAATCTCTAACCTTTCACCACCAATGACTTCAATTTTTTTATCTTTCAAGGATGTGAGTGTTGCTTGCATAGATTGATAACTTGCTTCAGATATCAATGGTCCGATTTGTGAAGATTCTTTTGCTGGACAACCAATTATTAATTCTTCAAAACAAGTTTTAAGTCTTACAACACAATCATCATATATATCTTCATGAACAAAAAGTCTTCTCAATGAAGTGCATCTTTGTCCTGTTGTTCCACATGCTGAAAATGCTATCCCTTTTATCGTTAAGTCTAAGTCCGCAGATGGACAAACTATTGCAGCATTATTTCCACCAAGTTCTAATAAAAGTTTACCCAATCTCTTTGATACAAGAGGCGCTAACTCTTTACCCATTTGAGTGCTTCCAGTAGCTGAGATTAAAGAAATTGCAGGATCTTCACACATTGCTACTGCTTCTTCTTTTTCTCCTTCTAAGATCAATATCAAATCTGCAAACTCATCGCTTACTTTATCCCAAGCATCTTTAATCCCTTTAGCGCAGAGATTTGAGTGAGGGCTTGGTTTCCAAATAATGCTATTACCGCATACTGCTGCTAAACAAAAATTCCATGCAAAAACGGCCATAGGAAAATTGAAAGCAGTTATACAGCCAATAACTCCAAGAGGATGCCATAGTTCTTGCAATCTATGGTTAGGTCGCTCGCTTGGCATTGTTAAACCATATAATTGCCTACTTAAGCCAACAGCAAAGTCACACATATCAATTGCTTCTTGAACCTCTCCCTGAGATTCTGTTTGGATCTTTCTTGCCTCTTTTGTTATTGTTTCAGCTAGATAATCTTTATTAGCTCTAAGCTCTTCACCAAATTTTCTTATATACTCGCCTCTTTGTGGTGCGGGAATACTCCTCCATTTAACAAAAATATCTTTAGATCTTTTTACTATTTCATCATAATTTTTATTCATGATAGCCCCCACTCCTAATTATATAGATTTGGAACAAAGCAAACACCCCATAAATAAATACATATGCTATATAAAACTTCATAACCAATGGGTCATCAATAGAATCTACAAATGGATCTTGGGGTGGCAATCTTTTTAGCACTTCTGCAGTTGTAGGCAGCATGCTAAAAAAAACTGTAGACGAAAGAGCTAATTCTTTTAAATATGAATTAAATAATCCAAAAATCTTTACATAATGCAAAGTTGTTGCAAAAAATATTGCTAATATTGTTATAACAGACAACAGATGAGCTATATTAAAACTCCCAGTTGAATTATAAATAAATAGGGATGATCCAGCTGTAATGATTGTACTAACCAAATAGAACCTTCCAACAAACGATTTAATGCTTATAAAGTTTTCTTTAATTAATAGAAATAGGCCAGTCAATATCGCTGCAATGCCCAAAATAGTATGAAACCAGCCCAGAAATGTTATTCCCCCATACACAACTGATTCTCCTAAAAATATATTTAGATCTTAGAAAATCTTATGCTTTCCTTGTAATATCTCAACATACATCTTGTGATCACCGATAAAGCTATAAAAAGGATATTTAAATGTGGCTGGTTTATTTTTTTCAATAAAAAAATGTCCGACCCAGGCAAATGCATATCCTGATATTAGTGCAAATAAAAGATATATAAAATTAAATGATAAGAGAAATTTAATTAAGAAAAAAATTCCTATGCTTGTTCCTATAAAATGCATTAACTTGGTGTGTTTATTATTATGCTCTGATAAATAGTATGGGTAAAAATCTTTAAATGTTTTGTATCGCTCCATAATTTTACTTCCTTGGTGGTAAGCCACTAATTCTAGTCAAAGTTGTTGTAACGCTTGCTCGTCTGTGTTCTGACAAATCTTGATATTCAGGATCTGAATACCACTCTTCTGCATGCTTGGCGGTGGGAAAGCTAAATAATATAACTCTTCCCTCCATAGGTTTTTCACCCTCAACATTAACAATATTATCGTCATAAGTTATAAACTCACCACTGTGTTTTTTTAATAATGGAAAAAATCCTTTTTCGTATTCTCTATATCTATCTGGATCATGAATTTGCAGGTTTGCAATCATATAAACTTTTACTTCTTCCATTGTTTTTATTTTGGAGCTGCTTCTGGTTGGAACATATAGTAACCCTCAAAAGGAATCATTAAATGAGCATAAGGAGTTCCTTTAAACATTTGATATGGCTCTCCAGTTGTAAAATCTGTTGTGAAATTTTCAACAGTTTTTGGGTCTTTTGGCATAAGCATTAAATGAGGGCCTGATTCTATAAAATGATTCATTTTCATTGCATCCTCTTTATTACCGCCATATAAAGAAGAAACCCTATTGTCTTCTCCTACGTCGCCATGAAGCATCCAAATATATGCATCACGATTCATATCTGGCTTAGTTCCATTCACATAAGCCTCAACCCATTTAAAACCCTCTATATCTGCGCATGAAGCATTTGTATCTTGTGCATCCTTATATCCACCCTTGGGCATTGGTCTTCCTGGAGAGCATGTCCACCCATTAGTTCCCTCTCTTAAAATTTTGCCATCGTAAGTTGCAACTGATGCTTTGTTTCCAATAAAAGATGGTGCTGCAGTTGATAAAATTTTAATCATCCATTCTTTTGATTTTCCATCATCGCTATGTGAATGGCCGTCATGAGCAATTGATGAAATGCTTACAGTAAATATAATTGCTATTAAACTAATAAATCTTATGTTCATTTTTCTCCTCTAATTTAAAAATGTTATTTAATTCTATGAAAGAATTAAATGTAATACAAATAGATTAACTGCTTTGTTGTGCAACATGTTTGGCTATTGCTCTAAACATGGCTATATGAACTGCCTTGGAATAATCTTTTTCAGATCTAAACCTGTGATTTGAGGATGTCTTTGCAATTACCACCCCACTAACTGGGTCTACATAAACAAACTGATTGTAAACTCCATGCGCTGTAAAATCTGTCATGGGGCTTCCTGGAATCCACCACTGATACCCATAACCCCATTCGCTAGATGTAAGATCATCGCCTGCGTTAGGCATTAAGTGTGGCGCATCTGGTGTATGAGAATCTATCACCCATTGTTCAGGAACGATTTGCTCTCCAAACCAATTGCCATTATTTAAATACAAATAGCCAAATTTTGCATAATCCCTTAAAGTTGCATTTAGACCGCCAAGAGCTAAATCCACCCCAGTTTTATCAGTTATATAGTAAGCATCACTTTCCATGCCTATTTTGCTCCAAATCTTTTTATATAAATATTCTCTCAAAGGCATATCTGTAACTGATTCTAGGAGGAATCCTAATACTTGGGTATCGATGCTCACATAATGATTATATGTTCCCTGTTCTCTTCCATTTTTGAGAGTCTTTGCAAAATCTATCATGGGCGAACCTCTAGCAATAGATCTTCCAAATTTATTTATATCAGAATTTGGATCTGCATAATCCTCATTAAAAGCTACCCCTGAAGACATCTGCAGAATATTTTTAATTTTTACTCCCTCATATCCAGTGTCTTTGAATTCTGGTAAATATTTAGTAACAGGGTCATCAATGCTATCAATTAGGCCCTCATCTAATACAATACCCATAAGAGCAGAAAGAAAAGATTTAGCAACCGACCAAGAAATATGTTTGCTATTTTTATCATTATCATTCCAATATTCCTCATAGAGCATTTTATTGTCATGCAAAATTATTAGCCCATCGGTTTTAAAATGAGCCAGCCCCTCTAAAAGATCATGCTCACTCCCTTCAAACGAATACTTTTCCGGCATTTCAAAATCATCTTTCTCGAATATGTATGGATTGTCTGATGGCTCAATTGGCTCTGAAGCAATAAAAACTTTATCCATATTTATAAAGTTATGTGCAATGGTTTTTTCATTATATAAATTTGATAATTTATATACCCTGATCAAATTAGGGGTATAAATAGATATTGAAACAACTAATAAAAGTAATATAAACGTTAAGATCTTACCCATATGAATAATCTATCATAGATAAGGCGTAATATATGAAAAATTTATACCCACTCATCATTTGGAGCGGTCAACTTATCTTCTTTGTCTCCTGTGTTAACCACACCAGATGGCTCAACTAACATAATCTTGGCTTCTTTGTTTGCATATGGCTTATGCTTGATTCCTTTTGGAACAACTATCATTTCTCCTTCATTAATTTGAATTGTCTCATCTTCAAACTCAATAAAAATAGTGCCATCTAAAACGATAAATACTTCATCTGTATCGTCGTGTTTATGCCAAATAAAATCATCTTTAATTTTTACAAGCTTAAATTGATAATCATTCATTTCTGCAATAACTTTTGGAGACCATCTATCATTAAATTTAGTAAATTTAGAACTAAAATTTATTTTTTTCATAACCTATTCTCTTAATACCGCAGACCTAGTTCCATCTTCTTCATTTATTATTACATCCATTGGCTTCCATTCCTCATGTCCACAAACTCTTAATAAACAACCTTCAACCTTTAGATTACCATTGTCTAATAAATATAAGTTTGATTTAAAGACTCTCCCTCTGCCTGGATCGTATATCTTGCCTCCTTTTAGCTCTGTTAAATCTTTATCAACAAATTTGAATTGATCCAGCAAATTAACTCCTACCAAAGGTCTGCTTCTTAGTGATTTATCACGATTATTTTCATCTAATATAGATTTTGGATCTACTCCCTCATCAACAAATATATGTTCGATTGTTGCGCATAAACTTTGTTCACAATCTTTAACATGGACAATAGATGCAGAAGTTAGCCAATAGCCTAAGAATCTATTATTGCTTTCAGAAAAAATATTAATTGATAAGAAGGCTAGTATTAATAAATATACGGATTTTCTATAGCCCATAAATCCAATCTCTTACCATCTCAACTGCTTCTTTGTGGGTTAGTGCTCTACCTGATTCTGGCATCATTACTCCAGGATCCATTGACTCCATTCTATATAGTAAGATTGATTCCTCAGGCTTGCCAGGGACAATAGAGTACTTATATCCTCCACTACCTCTTCCTGTTGCAACAGGTTTTTTAAATATTCCTAAATTGATATCTCTTGTTTCATTTAAATGTAAATATAATCCAGTTGAGTTAGCGTTGCCTGTTGGTGAGTGACAGTGTCCACAATTAACATCTAAGTATGACCTAACTCTATCATTAATATCCTTAGTTTCATCTGTCCAATCAACTGGAGAAATTAAATCCATAGGGTAATCATCAATAATCTCTCTATTCATCCAATAAACTAATTGGTTAAACTCACCATCTTTAAAATCAAATTCTTTATTTATATTTCTTGCTTTGGGGCCTATCGGGCTAATCTTGTCATCTGCATCATGACATTCTTTACATTGATTAACATTGGGAACTCTATATCGAACTGTTTTTTCTTCCCCCATAAAATCTGTCCATTCCGTATTGATAGTTTTGCCGGCAATTTTTTTATATGCTTCATTTTGTTCTTCATTCCATGCATAAGAAACAGCTTCCCATCCGCTTTCTTTTCTTAATAATAATCTTGTTTCAAGAAGTTGCTTGCCTAACTCTGGAGCTCTTTCATCTACTGGGTAATAAAAAGTTTTTATAAGAGCAGAGCCTGTGGGGAAATCAAAAACCCAATTCTCTACATATTTTGCTTTCTTATTGCTAGGAACATAAACCCATCTCTGTTTATATGAATAATCAGAAAAAAGTGTTGATATTAATTCATATGGGATGACTTTGTCGTTAGGTAATTGAGCAGAATCATCTAAAAAAAATTCAAACTCAGAAAGCCTCTCTGGAAATGATTCTGCTAATATCAAGTTGTCATTTACAGAATGAAGATTGCTGCAATACAAGAAAATAAAAAAATAAGAAAATATTTTTTTCATTTGTGTTAAAAAGTCTTGATACTGATTGACTCTAATGGTGTTATTTTCCCTTCAAACTCTTTTATATCAGTCCTGATAGGGCTTGAAAAACCAAGCATATATTTTATAGGGCTAATTGTTAAAAAACTTGTAGTATCCTCTTCATTCAATACCAGCCTCTCTTCTTTTGGTTGCCCTAATATCATCTGTGATAAAGGAACAACTCCATCCCAAAAAATATCTGGCATATCTCCAGCACTTATTTCATATAATGCCTTTGCTAAATCTCCTGTCTCTAAGTCAGGGTCAAAACCACTTGGACCATAGGTATTATTATGAACTTGGATTTTTTTAGGGTGTGGATAGTAATTTTTATCGTCTGTTTCATCGCTATATGAAACTATAGAGAGATTAACTGTTCCGTTGCCGCTCATTACATTGTTGAATATCTCAACATCAGAGTTAGCCATTACAATAATTCCAGTGCCTCTAGGAACTTCGCCTACAATATTTCCTTCAGGTGCAAAATTATCAGTATCATTATCAATTGCTTGATTATCAAATACTCTAATATGATGTCCGCCCTGTTGAGGTAAATCTGGAAGATCAAAAACTAAAATTCCTGCGGTATTATGCGATGCTAAATTATCATATACATCTGCATAATAAGAATTCTCAATTTCTATTCCTGCAACATTGTATTGAGCCACACTGTTTCTAACAATTATATTTTTTGATTGTCCAACATATATACCAGCATCTGATGCTCCAATCGCAACACATCCATCAATTAAAACATCTTCTGATTCAACTGGATAAAATCCATATGCTCCATTGGTGCTTTTCGGACCACCAGTCCATTCAGTTTTTAAGTTAAGCATACTGATGCCTTTAGATCCAATAACTTTTAAAGCATCTCCTTTAGCATCCATAATTGAAAAATTTTCTAATATTACTTGATTGGATGTAACCAAAAGGCCCTGAGCTCCTGATTTCTGATTTTTAAAATCAAGTATGGTCTTATCCATTCCCTCTCCTCTAACAGTTACTTTACTTACATCTAGAGAGAGCCCATCTTCAAAACTATAATATCCAGACTTTATTGTTAGAATATCTCCTTCTTGCAAAAGGATCATTGCCTCTTGCAATCTTTCATGTTCGTTTGGGCCTGGTTCAATAAATACTTCTTTTGCATTTATATTTAAAAGCAAAACTGAAATTATTGAAATGCAAAAAATATTAAATTTTTTCATGAGTTTTATTGTATTAAAAAAAGCATGGGAGCAAAAGCTATACTAGGCATCATCAGAAACCTCTATATAAATTTTATCTGAAGTAATTGGTTGATAGTTATTGCTTGATCCAATTGGCTTAACTGGTCTATGTTCATAATCCCCTAAGACTAATTGAAGAGAATATTTTCCTGGAGGCAATGATAGCTCAGCTTCTGTTTGCCCTCCGCCAAAATGCAAAATGTTTTTTCCGTATGGTATTGGCATATCTTTTGAATTATTTACATCATATTCATCATTAATTATTAGATGATGATGTCCAGATACCATACAATCTTTAATATTTTCTACAATAACTCCTGCCGGGTTTATTGATATATTTTTTGATCCAAATACGACCTTAAATTTCGATCCTTTTGATACGAACCCATTGCTTGGGTGCTCGAAATAAAGTTTGGCTTTTTCGCACGAACTTACATCAGCTTTTATAGCAAAAGAAAAGGCCATAACGATTAAAAGAAGAAGTTTCATTTATGCCTCCAATGCTGGTTTGCAACTTTTTAATTCTTTTCTAAGTCTTTCTCTAAAGGCTGGGTCATCCACTGTTATGGTATGTCTTGGGGTATCTAGCTGAGGGACATCTGGGTTTGCCATTTCTTTATCAAGCAAATCTCTTATAGATTTTTTTGGCTTCCATTGTCCTAATAAATGTCTTGCAGCAAGTTTTGATTGAAGCTCTGCACCAGGCCATATACATCCTAGCGGCTGGAACAAGCCAATAAAATATATATTATTTATATCTGCAGGTATCATTCTATGTAATAAAGGCACCATACCTTCTTCGTAATTAATAAAATCTTTATCAAAAAAAGAATGCTTTATTCTAAATCCGGTACAAGCTATAACCACATCAAATTCTTCTTCATGACCATCAATAAAAGTAACTTTATTATTATTAAATTCTTTTATGTCTTTTTGTGGACTTACCTTGCCATGTCGTACTGCATAATACAGCTCAGAGTTGACAGTTGGATGGGTTGCAAATATAGGTTGAGTAGGTTTTTGTAACCCAATATCTTCATTTTTACCCTGGAATCTTTCAAGCATAAATCTAATGAAGGGAGCCCTAAAAATTCTCGGAACCCATCTATTTTTAATTGCATATAAATCTGTTGGGAGTCCGTACATAAATTTTGGAATTAAGTAATAGCCCCTTCTCCAACTTATTGAGATTGATTTTGCAACTCTTGCTGTCTCAACCGCTACATCACAAGCTGAATTCCCGCCCCCAATAACAAGTACCCTTTTATCTTTAAATGGTTTTGCTGACTTAAAATCATGTGAATGAATAAATTCGCCTGTAAATTTCCCTGGGTAATCAGGGTATCTTGGTTCATGATGATGACCATTACACACTACCAATGCATCATATATGTCTATTCTGACCTGATCTGATTCTAATTCCTTCCATGTAATTTCCCATTTATCAGATTCTATCTGCTTGCAATGTTGTACCTCTGTGCCAAATTTAATTAACTTTCTAATATCAAAGTGATCAGTATAGTTATTAAAATATTCCAATAAATCTTTGTGAGAGGGATAATCAGCTGCGTTTTCAGGTAATGGGTAATCCTCATAATAAGAAGTATATTTTGAACTTATAATGTGCGTGGTCTCAAAAACACTTGAATGTCCTGATGGATCATTGAACCTCCAATTTCCTCCCACTCCTTGGCATCTCTCAAACGCCGTCACCTCGAAACCAAGATCTGAAAAATTTTTTATTGCAGTTATTCCACAAGGTCCTGCTCCTATTATTGCTACTTTATTCATAACTTATGTTTTGTTTTTGGGGGGCCAAAGAAAAAATACATTGCTTCATTTATATTTTTTGCCTCCATCATATCTTTAAATATCTGTTGCCATCCCATAAATGTGATTTTAGTTGGATTAAAAGTATTAACATTATTAACTAATCCATATTTTACAGATTCTTTTTCAGGCTCAAAAGTGCCAAACATACGATCCCATATGATTAAAAGATTTCCATAATTTTTATCTATGTATTGGCTGTTTGCTCCATGATGAACTCTATGATGCGAGGGAGTGTTAAAAATCCACTCAAATGGTCCCAACTTACCAACAATTTGAGTATGCCCAACTATTCCCCACAAGGTACTTATTACTCCAGCGACTGCAATTATTGTCGGATCAAACCCAAACAATGGCATAACCATGAAAAATGGAACTTTTGATAATGGTCCAAACCAAGCCTGCCTAAAAGACACAGCAAAATTCATTTCTTCACTTGAGTGATGGCTCATATGAATCGCCCATAGGAAATTAACTCTATGAGAAATACGATGGTAAATATAAAAAACTAAATCTATCATCACAAAAGTTGCAACCCATATCATCCAAACCGGCATCAAGTCTGATAAATTAAATAACTTAAATTTGAATAAATAGAAATGAAAAGCAAGGGTTGCGCCTTTTAATGCAAAAACCATAAGAATATTTCCAGTCAATAATCCAATAGTGCATAAACTATCATTCTTCTTGTATAGGTTCTTGTTATATGCGCTAGAGAACATAACCTCAATTAAGATCATGACCAATACTATCGGAGCGCCAATTGCGTATACCTGATTAATTGTTAATTCAGTCATTAAAAAATTTTATATTTAGATCCTGCATATGTATATTATGTCTATAATTAGCAGTACGAAGCAAACTTTAAGGGGTTAAATATGTTCGAAGTGTATCAATCTTCTCTAATAGGATTATGGTTAATATTAGTAACTATTATGATTCAGGCGATGGTTGCTATTAGAGTCCATCGTAGGCAGAAGGGGGGATATAAGCCCGGTATTGTTGACCCATCTTTAGATCATTCATCATTTGTCTTTAGAACACATAGAACTTTCCAAAACTCCATAGAAAATATTATCCCAATGTTAGGAATGTCAGTTATTGCAATGCTTAGCGAGTATTCAGCCTCTAGACTTTCAACAATAATATGGATATATGCTTTTTCAAGAATTATTCATATGATTTTTTACTATAAGATTGCGACCAATAAAAATCCTAGTAAAAGGAGTATTTTTTGGGCAATTGGTTTTCTGGTAAATGTATACCTTATGATAGATTTAGGATTTTACCTTTTAGCATCATATTTATACGGCTAAAAAGATTTTAGTAAGGTTTTAATATTAGACATTAGAGTTGGATTGCCTTTAAAACTTTTAATTGATTTATCTGGCTCATTCCATTTATTTGCTGAATCGGTAAAAAAATTAGAATCTATCTTAACCCAACTCGAATCATCTAATGTGCCTGCTTTAATGAAGACAATGTGTGAAAGCTCTTTCTGATAGCTTAGTACTCCTGATCCGCAATTAGGACAGAATCCTCTGCTAACATGATTGCCTGAAGTGCCTTGGCTTTCAAAAAACTTTAAATCACCATTCATCTCAACATATTTTTTTGCAATAAATAAAATTGTGGCTTTTCCTGACCCAGTTGTTCTTTGACAATCCTTGCAATGACAATGATGCGCTGAAATTAACTTATTTGCATTAAAAGCATATGATATTTCGCCACACTGACATCTTCCTTTTTGGATGTTGTTCATAAATTTATTCTACAGTAAACTCATGACAATCATGAAAAATTACAAAAAATTACTTCTAACATTCTTTATTTCCATAGCATGCAGTGTTAGTGCAGAGGTTATTGTTGATGAATATGGTTGTAAAACAAGGTTGATTCAGATGCTAATACCGGACTGGCCTAATGCTAATTACCAAGGTTATAGTATTGTTAACTTTAATATTAATGAAGATGGCGAAATCTCAAAATCTATTATTAAAGAATCTAAGTGTGCCATGGAAAGAGATAAAAACGGATTTATAGTTTTTGAGACATGTCCTTTTTTTAAAAAAGTTTCTTTTGCTGCATCAAAATATTTAAAGTATAAAAAACCTATTAATAAAGAAGGCTTGCCCTGCTCTATTGAAAATCATAAATATAGATATAATTTCTCTTTATATAATATTGAAATAAAGAACAATGATTTTCTATTAAGAGAAGAGTATGAAGCTATGATTTATGATTCAAAATAACTCTTAATTACTTAATCCTCAACAATCCACATAATTTATGTCCTGTTGGGTCTCTTAAGTAGGCTAAGTACATACTAAATCTATCATAATCACGAATGCCTGGCGCTTCTTCAATCGAGGTTCCTCCATTTTCAATTCCTGCCTTATGCCATTGATCCCCCTGCTCTGTGCTTTCTAAATTAAATCCAATCGTTGCTCCATTAGCAACAGTTGCTTTGTTGCCATTAATTGGTTCTGTAATTGAGAAACTTGTTCCTTGAAAATTATAAAAATATCTTTTTTGACCAGTTCGACTTGGATACATTTTACCTGGGCCTGCACCAAGTACTTCAAATAACTTGTCATAAAATATTTTAGACTCTTCTATATCATTTGTACCTACCATTACATGACTAAACATAAATTCACTCCTTTATTAAAATAAATTAATTAATGAATAAGAAAATATTAGAGTAAATGTCCACAAAACAAAAGCTATTGAAAATGTTTTGCTATCTATCTGATTAATTGCTTCTAAACTTATCTGTGCTCCAATGCAAAAAAGAGCTGCAACTAAAAATATCTGACTTATTGAATCCAATGCTAATAAAGTTTGCTCTTCAAAATTTAATGCTGACCCCAATACAATTGCTAAAATAAAGATAAATACAAAGATTGGAAATTTTGGTTTTGCTATTTTTTCATCTTTATAAAAAAAACCAAGGATTACAATCAATGGTATTAACCAAACTGTTCTTCCTAGCTTTAAAGTGGTAGCTATTTCTAAAGCATCCCCCCCATAAGCCATTGCTGCGCCTACAACTGAACTGGTATCGTGAATTGCCATTGCTGCCCATGCACCAAAACTCACATCGGCCATACCTATGCTATTTCCAATTAATGGGAATAGCGCTATTGCCAAAGCATTAAATGAAAAAATAATAGCCATGGAAACTAACAATTCTCTTGGTTTTGCTTTTATTAATGGAGAAATTGCTGCCATTGCTGTCGCACCACAAATTGCAGTTCCAGAAGCTATTAAAAGAGCAAGTCTTTTTTCTATGTTAAAAATTTTACCTAATAAGAGTCCTGCTAAAAATACAACAAATACAAAAATTGAAATGTATGGAAAATATATAGCTGTTAATTCAAGGGCGCTAGATGCTGATATGGTTAAACCTAAAATAACTATCCCTAATTGAAGAAATTTTGTTCCAATTGATTTGCCTATAAAGTCATCTGGTAATTTAAAAATTAATGCAAATCCCATACCTATTACTAAAGCCAATAATGGAGATCCTATTAAAATAGCTAAAATTGCTAACAGCATTCCTATGCAAAGCTTCATTTAGTATGTTCTATTAGTAAGGTTGGGACATTGTTGGTGTGAGATTTTATAGTTGCTACCAAGGTATTTTCTTTTAGGCCGTTTTTAATATCAGTTATCTCAATACCCTCCTTGGTCAGTCTTCCATGAGCTTTTTCAATTGACTCAACCTCCCAGGCCAAGCCCCATAAACTATCTAATGAATCCTTGTCATCTTTCTTTTCAATCACCTCTATGGTGGTCTTATTTAATCTAAAAAATAGCATCCTGCTATTCCAGTGCTTTATCACTTTGTCTAGAGCAAGCCTGATATCAAATTCATTTTTATAAATATCTATAAACCCATCAGCATCATTTGTATTAATAACTACATGGTCTAATTTATTGAAAGCGGTATCTGGATATGATTCTATTGATGGGAGCTGTCCTTCGGTATGTTCAATAATAAAAGAAAAAAGTCCTCGAGTAAGTTCTGGCGGCAAAAAAAGATTTTTCCATGTTCTTATAGATTGATTATTAGAATTTGTGCCTTCACCTAGCGATGGGTCATTCACCATGTAGCCTTTATCTTTTAATACTCTAGTAACCTTATCAATATTTTCTGTGCCAAAAACTATTCCTGTTAAACCCTCACCTTTTTTCTCTATTGCATCATTGACCAACGCAGCGCCTAATCCCTCTCCTTTTGCAGATAAAAGTTCAAAATAGGTATTCTTAAAATTAAAAATTGAATTAGCGGTGCCTAGTTCTTTGTGCTCGCCCTTCCAGACTGGATCAATACCAAAAACTTTTTGATAATTTTTTTCTGCCTCATCAAGATCCTTAACAGCTACTATAAGATGGTCTAGTGTATTTATCATTCTTTATGCTTATACCATCTTGGTATATCCCTTTTTTTCCAAGTACAAAAATGTGATTTCTCTCCCATATAGAAATTCTGATAAGCAATTATTGAATCATCGCACTTATATTCATCAGGCATACATTGCGGTGGCTGTTTAAAAGGCATATCTTTTTGAATATTTTCTGGTGGCATTTCTAGAACATCTCTTAATAATAAATCTGTCGAATGTTTTTTTTCATACCGATAGGAGTATTCGTCTGATAAAGCTACAAATAAACTGTATAACCAATTGTATTGTGCTTCATTTTCTCTTGTCCAAACTGTACTTGGATGGTTTAAATGCGCTCTTTTATACATAGAAAGATTATCCGCTCTTTCATCACCGTCTCGCTCTCGATGAGCTGTTGACAACATTTGTGCATATTCCAATATCATTTTTACACAGTGTTTATCATTATGCTCAATAGCCGCAACTTTTGGATCTTTATTTAAATAAAAAATATTCATTTATTATTTGTTATATATTTTTCTAAAAAATTTATGTTTGAGATTTATGAGTTCTGCTTTGAATTTGTTCATTAATACTTTTTGCACAATCGCTGGCAGCTGTCTCAAACAAAAAAGGAAAAATAGAATGAATAATTGCTGCGACTCCAGAGAATATCATCTTAAGTCCATATTTTGCAGAGCACCTTTGGTGTTGAAAATATGTTTCCCCGACTGCCTTTGGATGGCTAGTAAATAATTTAATAATTCTGTTCAAACTAAAAATAGTCTACAGGATATTTTTCTTTTTTAAAAACCCTTTTCTTCCTTAAGCAATCTTCTTTTAGCTTTTTCACCCCCAGGTCCGCTATACCCCCCAATGCTTCCATCAGACCTGATAGCTCTATGGCATGGTATCTCAATTGGCCTTGGGTTCTTGCCACAAGCATTTGCAACTGCCCTAGACGAATTAGGGTGTCCAATTGCTAATGCTATTTCTTTATATGATTTTGTGTGTCCTGGTGGAATCTTTTTAAGTTGTGCCCAAACCCTTTTTTGAAAGATTGTCCCAGATATTCTTTTATTCAATTTATGATTTATATAAATTCACAATTGTAACGCCTATTACAATTAAAAATAATCCAGCAGCCGTTTGCCAATTTAAAGATTGTTTATAAAAAATATAGCTCAAAATAGCTATAGAAAATATTCCTATTCCAGACCATGAAGCATAAACAATTGAGAGAGGAAGTTTTTGGGAAACAATTGCAAGAAAATAGAAAGACATCCCATATGAAATTAGTAAAACTGATGTTGGAACTATCTTTGTAAAATTTTGTGATGCTGGTAATAACATGGTGCCAACAACCTCTAATGCAATTGCTATAAAAAGCAATATATAGGTATTCATTTTTCTTTTTTTAAAAACATTAATGAAACCGCTGCTAATATAACAAGCATCAAAATTGCAAACTTCTTATCTTCAACGATTGCAACAACAAGAATTGCTGCTGCCCACATGATTGAATTAGAAATTAATAATTTTTTACTCATATGGAATCAAGTAATTTGTCATGATTTATTTGCATGAATCACCACTTGCTGGATTCATTATTGAGACTCTCAATAACCAACCTGGTTTCATTCCACTTTCAGCATAACGAAGAGGTTCCATATAAAGTGTCCCAGGGGACATGATGTATATTCCTCTTGTATCCATTTCAGTCCATTGGGACTTGCCCATCCCAGCATTTGAATAAAACATATCCATTAGAAAACCTTGTCTTCTTATGTTTGGATAAGAATTAAACTCTATTAATTCATATTCTTTTTTTAACCAATCTTCTGTTACAGATATATCTATTGTTGTGAAACACATATCTCCAATCTGTTCATTTTTAAATTCTATGTTTTCTGATGTTTCAGAGAATACTGACGACGAGAAAAATAAAAAAGTTATAAAAATTTTCTTCATATTTTCATTCTACATCATAAATTTTCATTCGACGGTAACGAAGTTGAATTGGTTGTACTTGTTTTACTTATCATTATTTTTGAGTGTGATTTGATATTGAACCCTTTTACTTTGTACCAAATCTAAGTATTCACTATAGGTTATCAAAACATAATCATCCAAATCAATATGGACAAAACATAACCGATAGTTTTCTAGTTTTTTAAACAAGTCTTCCTCGTTTTTAGTAAACCCAAAAAAAACTCCATAGGGTAGTTTCTTTACAGATTTTGACTTTGTAGTCTTGATCTCAACATACAAAAAATCATTGGTTGATTTTATCGTCTCAAAACTCGTGGTTTTTAAAATTACACCATCAATACTTCTTGAATATTTTTTATAGTCTATTCCAGAAAGTTCATAAAGAAACTTTCTTTGTTCGAGTGTGGGAACAAAGAAATTTTTATTTTTATTTCTTAGGAGTTTTATACCGTCTTTTTCAGTACGGAGGTTTTTTAAGTTTTGATTTCTCAAATTAAATCACTCGAAACCGGTACATCCAAATCTATTCAACCGTGACGGAGTTGAATAAAACAGATAATTAGATTTAATCAATCTCATCTCTTATTCTGTCTTTTGTTTTGTTGAGTTGCTCTTTCATTGAATTTTTTACTTGGTTTCCTTTTTTTGAAGAAAGTTTGAACAACAAATAAAAAAAGTCATCATTCCAGTCCCTTTTTGACCCTCTCCATCTAAAAAAAACAGCAATTAAAAGAAATGGAATAGACAATGAAACCTGAAAGATACTATATGGTTCCCAAGTTCCTAATATTGCAGGACGAATTCCATAAGCAATAATAAATGCAGCACCATAAAAACCAAATAAAATTGTTAGAATTAAAAACATTGTTTTCATATAATTCTCTGTTTTGTTCTACTCCACCGTTACAGACTTTATCCTACAGAGGGGATTTTCTGTGTTTTGATGTTGAGGTGACTTCCAATCAACTTTGGCACACCCATTATTCTGCATATCAGTCATTTCTCCATAATAAGATAAAGCAACTCAAAGCAGAAGGACTGGGTTATAGAAAAATTGCCAAAAGACTAAATGAGGAAGATATAAAAACATCTAGAGGCAATAGTTTTTACCCTTCTAGTGTCTATTCCATTCTAAAAAAGAAGAAAATTAGAGATGAAAGATTGAATAAAGAGTTTGACAAGAAAATCTCTGAGTTTTGGTTTGAGTATAAAATTGATTAGGGTCTTAATCCTCACCCCAAACTTTATTGATTCTGCCTTGAATCTTCTGAGTATAAATTTCGATGAGTTTTTTATTGCCTTCTATGACTTTTCTTTCTTCTCTTACTTTTTGAACTATTTCTTTTTGGATACTAATTGGGGCATGAGGAATCTTTATTCCTTTGATAATTGGCATATTCAAACCACTTCTTTGATTGTCTCCGGTCAAATTTCTAATTGCTTTATACATACCACTCAGACATACAAATAAATATTCAACCAGCAAAGTTTCCTCATCACTAGGAAGAATAGATACTAAAGACTGATTACAGGTTGCTTCAAAACGAAGGATTGCAACAGTTCCTCTGGTCTTACCCTGTCCATTTAATGCAATCATAACTGAATCTTTTGGAAGCAGTTTTGCGTTAGATGAATCAAGTCCTTCCTGAGTTATTCGTCCCTCACAATTAAAAATTTCTTCTTTATGAATATCTCCTGAGACTAACCATGGAATTGTTCCATTTTCATAATATTCTTTTTTCGTGCTTTTTGGTGTTCCTCCAGTTTTTAATGTGCACATTTCTCCCAAGTCAACCATCTCCCAACTTGGATCAATATCAATAGTAGGTTTGTAGTTCTCAACAACTTGCTTGCATCCATCGATAATTTTTTGATATCCCTCTAACTCATCGACTATTTCTTGTTGAATTTCGAGAGGTGGGAGGGGGAATTGAAAATCGGAAATATTAGTCCTTGTGATTTGAGGTTGAGCAGATCCAGTAATCACTGAAGAGGCATCAGAAAATCTTAAAAAATTATATAAATACATCTTAAGAACTTTTGCATCATTATGAGGTTTGCATACCATTGCATTGCCTGTTATCCAACATTGTGGATTTGTTAAATTGACTGTCCCGCAAGTTGCTCCTCTGCATGTAATTGCTATTTCAGGATCTTCATGATTATAACTATGGTATTTACCTATAATTCCATTTGCTCCATACACATCATAAGGTCCATCTTCTACTAGATCTTTTTGAGTAATCGTTTTTGGTTGATAAAGTTCGCAAATATCTCCGAGTTGGACTATTGGATAATCTGATATGACTTCAACTCTTTTAAATTTTGATAGACTGAAAGAATAATCACCACTTCCTACAATTAATTCTTTTTCAACTGATTCGTAATCTCCATCTATATTTGCACAAAAGTTTTTAAAATTTATTAAAACTGAAGATAGGTCATTCTCTTTAATTGGGTTTCTTTGTGCACCAAGGTCAAACCCATCCTTCTCAACCACTCCAAAGAAAATTGAATCTATTTCTTTATTTAATTTTTTATCTAAAATTAAGATTGATGTTTTTACACCCGCATAAGGATTAAAAACTCCTGCTGGCAAAGAGATTACTCCCACTAATCCATTTTCAATAAGTTGTTTTCTTAGTTCTTTATATGCTTTCCCAGTTTGAAAAATGATCCCCTCAGGAACAATGATTGCTGCACGACCATTTGGTTTAAGATGTTCTAAGATATAACTGGTAAATAGAACTTCTGCTTTTTTTGACTCAACTCCAAATCTCTTGTGGGGTTGAATTCCACCTTTTGGAGAGAAGAATGGTGGATTTGCAAGAATCACATCAAAATATTCGTTCCACTTATCTTCAGATGAAAGGGTATCGTATTCATCTATCTTTGGGGTACTGAAACCATGTAAATACATGTTCACCAACGAGAGTCGAATCATCTCGGGTGAGATATCGTATCCGGTCACATTCTCACCTACTTTCTTTTTATCTTCAGCAGACAATTTGTCACCTATTTTTTTACCCGTATTCGTCTTTAAAATATGTTTATAAGATGAGATTAAGAAACCTGCTGTGCCACATGCAGGATCAAGTATGGTTTCATTCTTTTGTGGGTCAATAATCTCAACAATAAAATCAATAATATGTCTTGGGGTCCTGAATTGTCCTGCGTCTCCCTGTGAACCCATAATAGAAATAAGGTATTCAAATGCATCCCCTAGTTTTTCTGAATGCGAATAATGAAATTCATTTATCTCTTTTAAAAACATATTAAGAGTTGAGGGATCCTTAAAGGGAAGAAATGCATTTTTGAAAATGTCTCTAAATAATTGAGGTGCAGACGGGTTTAGATACATGCTTTCAATTGCTTGACTGTATAGATTTACCTTGCCGACCCCACTGAGTTTTGGATCTAATAGATTCTTCCATGCATATTTTTCATAATCTCCTACGAAGAATGAACCCTCACCCCCCATTTCAATAGATTCCTGATCCATATCATCCATGAACTTGTAAATGAGTCCTGTAGTGATTTGTTCTACTTGGGTTTGAGGGTTAGGAATCTTACCAACAAGAATATCTCTTAAAGTATCTATTTTTCTTCGAGTATCAGAATCAAGCACCAGATAACCTCTCTAAATTAACCTTTTCTTTAATGAATTGGGGTATCTTCTCTCTTAGGTCTTTAGGAGTGTTCTTAAATACTTCATATGCTCCTGGGTATTGCTCTTGCAATTCTATCAACTTCTTTGAGTCTACAATTTTTCTATATTCAGAATTGGATGCATAAGACTCAAAAACCTCTTTCGCAGCATTAAAATTATCAGATGAAAGATGGAACTCATCATCAAATTTATTAAATTCTTCTTCTAAACATTCATTTTTAGATTTAATTCGATCTATATGACCAAATGCATGCAATAACAATTCTGAGACACTGAGTTTTCTATCGAGTTCAAGAGATTTTCTAAGTTTCTCAAGAGTAAAGAACTCCTCGGGTTTATCTAAAATATTTTCTTCTAAATAAGTTTCAGCACTCTCGAATTCCATGTTTTCAACAAAATTACGAATGGCAGAGTCATCCGTTACCACTGTTTGAAAAGACCGGTATAAATCACGGTCTATTTTCATCCCCCCATCACCTATTGCTATTTCTTTTATAAACTTTAAAGGGTCTTCGTTGTAATTAGTTGCTTCATCTGCACCTGGAGGTGGTTCAGGAGGTGGATCAACAGGAACGGAGGGTTTCTGGGGAAGTTTTAATATTTCGTCATAATCAAAGTCTTTCTCAAAATATTCATAATTTCCAAAGAAGTCGAAGAGATTGAAGTTATCCTTAACTGAATCAACTTGATCAGGTATTTCATTTTGGGAAATCCAATGAAACTTAAAATCATTCTTTCTGGTACCACGACCTTTCATCTGAATGAATTCACTGGGTGAATACACTGGTCGCATCAAACATAAATTTAATATGTCGGTGCAATCATACCCCGTAGTCATCATCCCTACAGTGACACATACTCTCGTTTTAGAAGTTCGATAATGTTCATTAACGTGCGACTGTCCATTCAGACCATTGTTTCTAAAATCTATAGTCATCCTTTGGGATTCATCTATGCTCGAAGTTACTTGAACCGCAAAGTCCGAACGATACTGATTAGGAAAAAGTTTATCTGCAAGAACATTTAATATCTGAGTTACTTTTGAGGCATGGTTTTGAGACACACAAAAAATTAAAGTTTTCCCAATTTCACCAGTGTAGGGATCTCTTTTTGCTTCTTTGAGAAAGGTTTCACAAAAAATAGTGTTGGTGGTATCTGAGAAAAATCTCTTTTCGAAATCCTTCTTCAAAAAGGTTTCTTCAACATCATTACCCTCATCATCAATACCTTCAAAAATATATCCTTCTTCCGACAACAACTCGGTGGTGATTTCAGTCCTAGCATCAAAAACTTTTGGATTAACCAGGTATCCGTCTTTTACACCATCCTCTAGTGAATACCTGAATGTGGGTTCTCCACTTTCACAACCAAAGGTGGTGTAAGTGTCCAGCATAAATCTTTTTTCTAATCCCCTTGGATCTTTCTCACCAAGTTTATCGACATCAACTGATCTCAAGAAATTTCTTGGTGTTGCAGTTAGTCCAAGTTTAAATCCATTAAAGTATTCAAAAACCCTTCTGCTTCTTGCACCTAGAGAACGGTGTGCCTCGTCTGAGATCACTAAATCAAAATCATCATGATTAAAGATTTTCTTGTATTTGTTTTTACTTACAAACGATTGCACTGTGGAGACCACAATCTCTGCTTTTCTCCAATCACCCTGATTTTCTTTCCAAATTACAGTTCTAAAGTCATTTTTTAATACTTCATCAAATTCCTTTTGTGCCTGTATCTCAAGTTCAAGTCTATCCACAAGAAACAGGACTCTATTAACTTTATAAAGTCTCAAGAACATTTTGATAATTGCACAAGAAACTAAAGTTTTCCCGGTACCTGTTGCCATTTCTAGAAGAAATCTATCTTTTCCATCTTGCACACTCTTCTGCACTGAATGAACTGCCCCCAACTGGTAATCTCTTAATACCCTGATTTTATTCCTTGTTAAAAAGTCACTCCTTTTTGATTCATCAAGGTAATTAGGGTCTTTTTCAAAATTCGGGTGCTGAGTTACTCCAATGTAGTTATTGGAAATTTTTTCATCTTCTTTAACAGGTGGATTAAATTTCTCTCTTCTTAGTTCAATTTGCTGTTGAGTGGGAAATTGGTCTATAACAAATGGACTACCTTGCTCTAAATCCCATTGATAGTGCTGAATTCCATTAGAGAGAATCACAAATCTGCAACCTAGTGAGTCTGCGTATCCCCGTGCCTGTTCTTTACCATCTAGAGGGGACTTGAGTTCTCTTTTTGCTTCAATGATGCACAGGTATGACCCTTTAGAATCAAGCAAGGTGTAATCAGCAAACCCTGAATCATTTCGGGTTTCGGTTTCAACATTTACTTTTCCAACATCACCGGGCAAAACCCATCCGGATTCTCTTAAGAGTTTATCAATTATGATTCTCGCACTTGCCTCTTGCATGCTTATAAGTATAAACCCCCTCTATAGACTCTATTCAACGGTGACTGATTAAGTTTAAACAGTGATTTAATTTTTTATCCATAATTGTCTGAAAAATATTTTTCTCTATCTTCTTTATTCATGCCAACTGTTTCGTTCATAAAATTGTTTCTATCTTCTCTAGATTTAAAGACCCAAATGCAAACTGTATCATGTGAATGATAAATTGCTTTTAACTCGTCATCTATTTCACAAATTTCTTTTGGTATTTCTGTTTTAATACAAATCATGACACAAATCTTAACTTTCTGTGTATCAATGTAAACAAACCTGCTCCAATTATAGTCCATAGAATATCATTCCAATCGAAGACACCTCTTCCAGGTGTAAAAATTGTAATGAACTCATTGGCAATTAATCCTGAAATGGAGATTCCTACTGACCAATAGAGTCGATTTTTAAATAAAGATGAATTAGGTTTGGATACTTCTGGAATCACTACATATAACAGAGCAGGCAACCCAATTCCTGGTAAGAAATTTGGAGCAACCCCAAGAAGATAAATTATTATTCCGTTAGCACCATCATAATTTGGTCTTATGTAATCCTGGACTATAGAAAAAAGCAAAAAACAAATAGCAAAAATAATGTAATAAATAAACTTTCTATTCATTTTGTTTGTTTCAATTATTTGCTCAACCAAGAAATATTTCTTTATTCAACAGTAACGAATTCATTTTGAGTGCAGAATTAAGAGTATGTCTTTTTCTAAACCCTTTGTGAAATTTTAAATAAAATTCAATTTCTTTTTTGTTCATAAAAAATCAACATATCATGCAATGATCGATCAGAATTTTGCCTTCTACTTCCTTAAAAATTGCTTGATTGATCAATTCGTCATTACTTGAAGAAGTTTTTTGTTTCCAAACAATTCCAACTGAGTCGCTTCTTCTAAATAAGCACACAAACTCTCTTTTAGTCCAATAAATTTTTGGTTCAATTGATAACTGTCTTTTGAGTTCTTCAGGTGTAACTATGGACTTCATTCTATTTGTGAAATACTTTGTATGCTTTTTATGGTCACCCTCATTGGAACCCTCCAAACAACTATCCATAATTGGTTCTACTATACTAAGAATTTCATCTTCACTAAGATTGGAGAGTTTTAATTCTGCACTCAAGACTATTCAACCGTGACTGATTAGATTTGAACAGTGATTTGATTTTTTATCCATAATTGTCCGAAAAATATTTTTCTCTATCTTCTTTATTCATGCCAACTGTTTCGTTCATAAAATTGTTTCTATCTTCTCTAGATTTAAAGACCCATATACAAACAGTGTCCTGTGAGTGATAGATTGCTTTTAGTTCATCATCTATTTCACAGATTTCTTTAGGGATTTCTGTCTTAATACAAATCACGATTCAAATCTACTCAACGGTGACTGACTTGAATGAAACAGAGAATAAGAATTCTCCCTTATTCCTACTGACTTCTTCATTGCTTTTTTTTAACCATACCCTACCTGCTTTTGCAGTAACCTCGTTGACCAAAACAGTTTACCACTTTATACATTATAACCATTGTTCTTGTTTGACCAATCGACCATTATAAGTTTGTTATAATTTTTAATAGTTATGAAAAAAATAATAGTTCTCAATATTCTTGTCCTTCTTGCTGCTTGTGGTCCATCGCAGGAAGAGAGGGTGAATATTGCTCTAAATGCTTGCGCCGTTATGGGTGAATCGAAAAAATCAGATTCATTATTTCGCATGCAAACAATGGTTGATGCACGAGAAAAGTTAGGTGGTGAAGGGTTTGCGGGAGGGGATGACGCAATCTTAGAGGCATTTGAATTTGGAATTTGTTCAGAGTTAGTATTGAACGAATCCTATGATGAACTTCTTCTATCTTTAAAAGATGCTAAGCGCGAAAGAGAGAGAATAGCGGCAGAGAAACTGGCAGAAGAAGAGAGAATAGCGGCAGAGAAACTGGCAGAAGAAAAGAGAATAGAGGCAGAAAAACTGGCAGAAGAGAAGAGAATAGAGGCAGAGAGGCAAAGAATTGCCGATAGTAAACCTACAGTAAAAGAAGAGTTCTATGGCAACGGTAGATTAAAAAGCAGGACAAATTACCAACCCGTACTGAATGGAGGAAAAAAACATGGTCTTTTTGAGTTGTTCTACAAGAGCGGTCAATTACAGTTAAAGCAAAACTACAGAGACGGAAAAGAAGACGGTGTTTCTGAGGAGTACTACGAAAATGGTCGAGTAAGTGAACGGACTGTTTTTAAGAATGGAAAACGTGAAGGTCCTTATGAGGTGTATCATGAAAATACTCAATTGTGGGTACAAACTGTTTTTAAGAATGGGAAAATTGAAGGTGATTGGTTTGAATACGACAAGTACGGTAATGTAAAAGAACAGATTAGTTTTAAGAACGGAAAACGTGATGGTCCTTATATAGGTTACTGGGATACAACAGGGGGGGGTAAGAGAAATGGGTAATTACAAGGAAGGAAAACGTGATGGTCATTTTTGGTTTTATGGAGCAAAAGGCACTCGTTTATCTATGGTAGATTGGGAAGAAGATACTTTCTATAAGATTAACATTGAAGAAAAACTAAAAGGTTATTTTATAAACGGTTTCTTCTATCCATTACAAAAAGAAGGTATTTACAAGAATGGATTGCGTCATGGTATTCATAAAACCTATGCGGATTACTACACGTATGATGAAACTTGGTTGCGTTCTAAAGTAGAATACAAAAACGGAAAGCGAGAAGGTCTATCTTTTAATTATGACGGCGAAACAGTATTAAATTCCACGTGTTACAAAAACGATGATGAAATAATTATGTCCTACTGCAAAAAGTAATCAATTGCTTTTTTGTAAAAAAGGGAGAAAAAAATGACAGAATCGTGATTTCTTATTCTCTGTTTTGTTCTACTCGACAGTAACGGACTAAGTTTAATCGGTCTTTCATTCTCCACTATTTCTGCGGTGTTTGAAAGTATTAGAGTTTGGTTGTATGAACTACACATGGGTTACTTTTATTCTTTTCTTCCGCTTCTGTGAAGATTGCTTTTGTATTCTCTAATTCTTTGATAATCCTCCTCATCAACCTCAGCCCATCTTCTTTCTTGCTCTCTCTTTATTGATAAGTCTATATCTCTTTTTGGATCCTCTTTTTCTCTGCTTTCATAGTATTCTCTAATTTCCTTGTCTGTCATATCCTGGTCTCTTTTTTTAATATTTATTTTCTTTGGGTTGTCTGTTTGCTTAACTTCGCCCCAGTCAGAAAATATTTTATCTATCTCTATTTCAATGAACTCTGATATTTCTTTTTGGCTAATTTTACTTTTTCCGTATTGATCATTTACTTCTTGTAAAATTGATAATGTTATACCTCCTATTAGTGAAAAACCCATTCCAAAGAATCTTACGATATTTAGTGGTGAGTGAAAAACACCTTCTTTTTTTGCTTGTTCGGGATGATTAACGCCAAGAGTTAGCAAATTATATCCTTTTACAAATTTTTTAAAGTCTTCTTTTTTTATAAATCCTTCTTTATCTGAATCCCTTTTATAGATATTATTTTTTGCAACTTTATTTAGCGCAACACGTATTTTTGATTTTTCTTCCTCAATTTCATTTATCAATCTTGGAGAAGGATTCTTTAAAAAGCTGACGATATATCTATCTTTTTTTATTGTGTTGCAACTCCAACATAGGGTCTGGAGGTTAAACTCACTTAATGACAAGTCTCTTCTTCTCCGTCTTGGAATTATATGATCTGCACAAAGTCTATATTTTGATCCACATCTAAGACACTGTTTATCTCTTTGTCTAATTTTATTGCTTAGATTGATCCACTCTGGAGTTTCAAGAAAATCCATTATTAAATTTTATAATTTAAAACCCTTAAATCTTTTAAGAAGTATGAAGACTATCACTGCTAAAAACATTCCTACAAGAGAATCAAACCATCCAACAGGTCTTACATTTGAAATGTAAAGATAAAAGACTGCAATAGAAAGTATTAAAGATATAAATGATTTTATGCTAATTTTCATAAGGATATTTTGCCATATGTACTTATGAATGTCCTATTAATACACATAAGAGATTGCAACAAGTCATATCAACACCTTATGACTTCTGCTAACACGAAAAAATAGGTGAAATTTTTAAGGTAGTTTTTACCGGGGTTAATTTTTGGTGATTTTTGAAACCCCCGCAGATTGCGGGATTAAAATGAAAGACCGACTAAACTTACTCCACCGTAACGGATTGTTCTTATCCCAACCTATATTCTCTGCATTTTCTGCGGTGTTTGGAATAGTTAAGGTTTGGTTGCATGAATTACTCATCAGTCTTCACAATTTTCTTATTATCTTCTATTAGTTTGTTAATTGAATCAGAAAGTATCATCACTTTACGACCTATTTTAAACTTTTCTAAAAAACCATATTCAATATATTTTCTTACTTTAGAAGCTGAACAACCAAGCAAGATAGCTGCTTCTTTTATGTCATAAGCAGGTTTCATATTTTTATATTTTATTTCTTCACCAATACCGAGATGTTTCTCTATATTAGAGATTCTTGTTAATATCTCGTTCAGTTTATCCATAATTTACTTTATATTCCTTGGATACAAAACTATAAACTTTCATAATCGTCGAAGAGATCTTTGTAAGAGTCTGAACTAACTAGTCTTATCCCACCCCCATGATTATGTTTTTTTCCTCTCTTGTCTCCTGTGCGATATATTCCAAGTCTATTGTCATATCTTGCTTTGCCATCTTTTATTAATTTAATTAGATTACCAAAATTAAAATTCATATAGACTGTTCCTTCTATATATTTAAAATATACTTTTTCATTAATGGTTTTTTCTTCTGCTTTTACAACGAATGTGTTCTTAAGTTTTGAACTTGCTTCTTTTAGTGATTTAAATGACCAATAAACACTTTCATCAATAATATTTTCATCAAGATCACAGAGGATTATTTCAAGTCTTTCATTGGGTTCATTTATCCTTAATCTCATTTTGTATTTGTTATACACCACCGACCACCTATGATAATAAATTGAGGTTCTAAATACCTTTAAATTTGGGAACTCAGTATCTTTTATACCCCAATTCTCCCTCATGTATTCATCACCTCCATGAGGATAGTCTGGTTTCCTTGTAAATAAACTAGAAGCGGACTTGGTGTGTTTGCGCTGACTTTTGCATTCCCAACCTTCAAAATCTGCATCTCTTAGGTTGTTCTCTTCAACGCCAAGCAAAGTTTCAAAAGTATTGCCAATTGCTCCGTCATTCTTTTTTGCAAAGGGTTTATCGCTTAAGACATAACCAAGCGATTTGATTCTTTGAAATTCTCGTTTTGCTTTTTCTATGTCTGCCATATAAGAAATATGACATAAATGATTCTATAAAACTATCTATTTACTTAAAAGATCATTTGTCTTTTTAAGTCTTTCTTCTGCTATTTCTATATACCGTTGACTTATTTCGCTTCCAATGAATTTTCTATTTAATTGCTTAGCAACAACTGCGGTTGTTCCAGTACCCATAAAAGGATCATAGATGATGTCATCTTCTTTAGAAAAGTTTTCAAGTATGGTTGATACGAGTTCTTCAGGAAAAACTGCTCCGTGATTCTCTCCTCCGACTTTTTTTCCTCTTTTTATCAACCACAAATCATCAAGTGTTCCTCTTTTAAATTCTCCTCTCTTTCTAAATTGCCTGCTTATCGGATAGTCCTTCTCAAAAACAAGTATTAACTCAGTTCTTCTATTAAGAACTTGTTGTTGCATTGCTGGTTGACCATTTCCCTTATCCCATACAATTATCTCTTTTAGGTTCTCAGAAAACTCACCTATCATTTTAAAAATTGATCTTTTACTACCAGTAACAATTTGAATATTATAGAAAATTAAATCGGATACTCTTAGGAGTTCCTTTAATACATTTGTGTGAAATTCATTGTATTCATCGATTGGTAGGTTATCGCTGAATTCAGTATATTTTGTACTTATTTCTTTAACGATTTGTCTTGAGCAGTATTTCCCATTTCTAATCCTTAGATTCATGTTGTATGGGGGAGAGGTTATAACAACATCAACTGAATCATCTTTCATCTTTTTTAATGTTGAAAGGCAATCTTCTTTATAAATTTTGTTTAATTTCATCGATTTAATTATAACTTGTGATTATTGAAATTTCCAGGCAATTAACTTAATTGTCTTATCAACACACATAAGAAACCGCAACAAGTCATATCAACTCCTTATGACTTCCGCTAACAAGAAAAAATAGGTGAAATTTTTAGTCTAGTTTCTAACGGAATTAATTTTTGATGATTTTTGAAACCCCCGCAGATTGCGGGATTAAAATAAGGGTTGGGTTAAGACTACTCTACTGTGACTGACTTAGCAAGATTTCTTGGTTGATCAATATCGGTGCCCCTTAAAAGGGCAACCTCATAAGAAAGAATTTGAAGCGGAATGGTGTAAATAATTGGAGTTAAAAGAAAATCACATTTAGGCATATTAATAACCTGTCCTGATTTTAAATCCATTGTGATAGAAGGATCAGCAAAAACATACAGGGTGCCGCCTCTAGCCTTTACTTCTTCGAGATTTGAAACAAGCTTTTCAGCTATTTCGCTCTCTGGAGCTAATGCAATAACTGGCATTTCTTCATCAATTAATGCCAAAGGCCCATGCTTTAACTCGCCGGCCGGATAAGCTTCAGCATGAATATAAGAGATTTCTTTAAGCTTAAGAGCGCCTTCTTTTGCAATAGGATAGAAGATACCTCTTCCTAAAAATAAAGCATTATCTTTGCTTGCTATTTCAGGGGCTATCTCAAGAATTTTATCTTTTAATTTTAAGGTCTCATTTACAGTATCGGATAACGATCTCATTGCTGTAATAACACGAGTCCTTAATTTCGGGTTTTTATCCCTACTCTTTGCAAGCGCAAGAGAAAGCAACATTAATGCAGCTAGTTGAGTGGTAAATGCTTTAGTTGAAGCAACGCCTATCTCAGGGCCAGCATTAGTAAAAATGGAATAGTCAGATTCTCTTGCTAAAGAGCTAGTCGGTACATTGCAAATTGTTAGCGTTGATAAATAATCTTTTTCTTTTGCGTATCTTAATGCAGCTAGCGTGTCTGCTGTTTCTCCTGACTGGGATATTGTTACCAATAAAGAATCTTCGTCGACATGGGGATTTCTATATCTATATTCTGAAGCATAATCAATCTGGGTTGGCAGCTCTGCGATAGCAGAAAACCAGTTTGCAGCAACCCTTCCTGCATGCAAGCTAGTTCCACAAGCAACAATTTGGATTCTTTTTACTTTTTCAAATATTTCAGATGACCCTATGCCGAAGATATTATCCAATACATCATCGCCACCAACCCTGCCATCGATAGTATTTAGAATTGCATCAGGCTGCTCATATATTTCTTTTTCCATAAAATGTCTGTATTCACCTTTAGAGGTTGCCTGACTAGAAATATCAATTTGAGAAATCTCTCTTTCAACTTTATTTTTTGACTGATCATAGATTGTAAATTCTTCAGATGAGAGCTCTGCCACATCCCCATCTTCTAAAAAAATAAATTCATTTGTCAGCTGCGCTATAGCAAGAGGATCTGATGCAGCCAAGAACTCATCAGTCCCTATTCCAATTAGTAGTGGTGATTTATTTCTTGCAATAATTATATTTTTATCATCTTCTTTATCTATTGCTGCAATTGCATAAGCGCCATCAAGCTTTTCTTTAGTTAAATACATTGAGTCCAGCATTGAGTTGCCCTTGGCTAAAAAATGCTCAAGCATATGGGCTATCAATTCTGAGTCTGTTTGAGAAGAAAAATTGTAGCCCTCCTTTTTTAAAAATTCTTTTAAATCTAGATAGTTTTCAATAATTCCATTGTGAACGATGTAGACTCTTTCATTTGACTTATGAGGATGAGCATTTTCTTCTGATGGTTCTCCATGGGTTGCCCATCTAGTATGAGCAATCCCCAGCTTGCTTTTTGGCTTTTCAGAGATCATCTTTTCTTCTAGTAATTTTACTTTTCCTAAAGTTCTTAAGTGGGCTATTTGATCATTCTGATGAAGCGCGATCCCAGCAGAGTCATAGCCTCGATACTCCATTTTATGCAGCCCCTGAACAAGAAGCTTTCCTACATTTCTGTTAGAAGCAGCAGCTATAATTCCACACATCTTTAGTCCTTCTTCTTAGACCAGTTTTCTTTATTGTCTTGTTTGGCTCTGCCAACACCAAGAGCATCATCAGGTACATCTTTTGTAATAACTGATCCTGCTGCAACATATGCATTCGACCCAATTGTAACTGGCGCTACTAACGAAGAATTGGTTCCAATGAAGCTTTTATCGCCTATCTTGGTTGCATGCTTGTCTTTACCATCATAGTTACACGTGATTGTTCCTGCTCCAATATTTGAGTTTTCACCAATCTCAGAATCACCCAAATATGCTAAGTGGTTTGCCTTTGAGTGCTTGCCTACTGTTGTCTTTTTAGTTTCAACAAAATTGCCTATTCTTGCCCCATCATCAATATGACTTCCCTCTCTAAGGCGAGCATATGGACCAATTGAGCAACCTTTCCCTACTTTAGACGAGACTAAATGAGAAAATGCCTCAATAGATGAGCCATCTCCAATCTCCACATCTTTAAGAATACTATTTGGGCCAATAACAACATTGTCTCCTAGTGTTATTTTTCCATCTAAAATTACATTTACATCTATAACACAATCTTTTCCAACAGATATCTCACCTCTAACATCAACCCTAGACGGGTCTGATAGGGTTACGCCCATTTCTAATAATTCTTTTGCTTTCATTTTTCTATAAATTTGCTCTAACTCTGCTAACTCTGCTTTAGTATTTGCGCCCTTAACTTCGTCATTCGGCACAACACATGTTTTAATTTTAAACCCTTTTGCATTAATTATAGAAACTATATCTGTTAAATAGTATTCTTTAGCTGCATTATTATTTTTTACTTCATTTATTGCTTCCTCTAAGAGCTTTTTATTACAGCATAAAATCCCAGTAAAGATTTCATTAATTAGCTTATCTTCATTAGAAGCATCTTTTTCTTCAACTATTGCTTCTGCTAGACCATCTGAATCCTTTTTTACTCTTCCATAACCAGTTGGATTGTCCATAAGGGTTGTTAAAATTGTTAGGCTGTCTATGGTCGAGGTAATTAAATTTTCTAAAGTATTTTTTTGAATTAGTGGGACATCTCCGTATAGAACAAGAACTTTGGATTCAGCTGATATTGTGTTTAATGAAGATTTGACTGCATCAGCAGTCCCAATTGCTTCTTTTTGTTCGCTTATATTGGTTTTGCCATTAAAAGAATTAGTTTCTTTTATTATTGACTCTTTTTCATAGCCAACCACAAACGTCGCCTCATCTGATATGTCTTGAACGGTTTCATAAATTCTTTTAAGCATAGAGTGTCCGCCAACTGGCTGAAGAGATTTTGCTTTAGATGAAAGCATTCTTGAGCCCTCGCCCGCAGCTAATATTACAGTATGAATTTTCACAATAAATAAGGCTAAATAGATACCTTACTGTTTTTTACGGAGTTTTTGAATAGTTTTAAGTCTTGCTACTGCTTCGGCTAGCTGAGCGGATGCTTTAGCATAATCGAGTGTGGCATCTTTATTTGCTAATTCTTGCTCTGCTATTTCTTTTGCCTTTATTGCCTCAGACTCATCAAGGCTATCTGCTCTTTCTGCTGTATCTGATAAAACAGTAACTAAATCAGGCTGCACCTCTAAAAATCCGCCTGAACAAAAAAACGCTTCTTCTTCTGATCCGTTTTGAACTCTAACTGGACCAGCAGCCAAACCTGTTAAAAGTGGTGTATGTCCTGGCGCTATGCCTAGCTCGCCAAGTGTTCCGGTGGCATAGACCATAGTTGCTTCACCAGAATAAATCTCTTCGCTTGACGAAACTATATTAATTTTAATAGTGCTCATTGTTATAAAGTCTTAGCCTTTTCTACCGCCTCTTCAATAGTTCCAACCATATAAAAAGCTTGTTCTGGTAGATCATCATAGTCACCATTTAATATTCCTTTAAAAGCCCTAATAGTATCTTCTAATGAAACATACTTTCCGGGTGTCCCAGTAAATATTTCAGCAACAAAGAAAGGTTGTGATAAAAATCTTTGAGCCTTCCTTGCCCTTGCAACTAAGCCCTTGTCTTCTTCCGAAAGTTCATCCATTCCAAGAATAGCAATAATATCTTTTAGCTCATTATATCTTTGTAAGATTTTTTGAACTCCTTGTGCCACCTCGTAATGTTCGTCCCCAACTACAAAAGGATCTAGTTGTCTGCTAGTTGAATCAAGCGGGTCAACAGCAGGATAAATTCCTAACTCTGAAATTTGTCTTGACAGAACCACTGTTGCATCCAAATGAGCAAACGTAGTTGCTGGCGACGGGTCAGTTAAATCATCGGCTGGCACGTATACTGCTTGAATAGATGTAATAGATCCTGTCTTAGTGGATGTAATTCTTTCTTGTAGGGCACCCATTTCTTCAGCAAGGGTTGGCTGATATCCAACGGCTGATGGCATTCTTCCTAATAAAGCAGAAACCTCAACGCCTGCCAAAGTATATCTATAGATATTATCAATAAATAATAAAACATCCTTTCCTTCATCCCTGAAGCTTTCTGCCATAGTTAATCCTGTTAATGCAACTCTAAGTCTATTTCCTGGAGGCTCATTCATCTGTCCGTAAACCATTGCAACCTTTGACTCACCTAGATTATCAATGTTTACCACCCCTGATTCTTGCATCTCATAATAGAAATCATTTCCTTCTCTAGTTCTTTCGCCAACACCCGCAAACACAGACAGGCCAGAATGTTGTAATGCAATATTGTTGATAAGCTCCATCATATTAACCGTCTTACCAACACCAGCACCCCCAAATAATCCAATTTTTCCACCTTTTGCAAATGGACACATTAAGTCGATAACTTTAATGCCTGTTTCAAGAATGTCATTTGATACCGACTGATCTGTATAGGTTGGCGGCTTTCTATGAATCGGCATCTTCTGTTTTTCACCAATTGGCCCTTTTTCATCTATTGGATTTCCAAGCACATCAACAATTCTTCCCAATGTTTCTGGTCCTACTGGAACTGAGATAGGCGCATTAGTTCTTGTAGCAACTAAACCTCTTTTTAAGCCCTCTGTTGCACCCATTGCAATTGTTCTAACAACACCATCACCTAACTGCTGCTGAACTTCCAAAGTGGTTCCACTGTCATCAACCATTAGTGCTTCATACACCTTTGGAATATTATCTTTATCGAACTCGACATCAATAACCGCTCCAATAATTTGTGTAACTGTTCCATTGCTCATATTTTTTCTCCTTAAACTGCTGATGCGCCTCCGACTATCTCTGAGAGCTCTTGAGTAATAGCCGCTTGTCTTACATTGTTATATAAAAGTTCTAATTCTTTAATCAAATCGCCTGCATTGTCTGTTGCATTTTTCATAGCAATCATTTTCGCTGCCTGTTCGCAGGCATTATTTTCTATTACTGCCTGATAAACCAATGACTCTATATATCTTGTTAAAAGGCCATCTAATAATTCTTTTGCCTCAGGCTCATATATATAATCCCATTGTGTTGGGCTTGATTCATCATGCTCTTCTGGCGCAAGCGGAATCAGTTGTTCAACATTGGGTTGTTGTGTCATAGTATTAACAAAACCATTTGAGCAGAGATAGGCTTGATCAATATCGCCGTTCTTATGCATATCTAGAACTACTTTTGTAAGGCCAATCAAGTCATCTGGATTTGGCTTGTCACCAAGCTTTTCTGCAACGGCAACAACTTTACCGCCAACACTTTTAAAAAATGCAGATGCCTTAGTTCCAATCAATGCAAAACAGGATTCAATCTCTTGTTCATTAAGTTCTGCTGATCTTGCGATGACTTGTTTAAATAAATTTATATTAAGGCCGCCACACAACCCCTTATCTGATGAAACAACAATAAAGCAAGCCTTCTTAGGTGTTCTTTCTTCATAAAATGGATGTGGATATTCTGAGCTTGCTAAAGCTATATGTGAAATAACATCCTTTATTTTTAAAGAATATGGTCTGCCTTCAAGCATGGTATCTTGAGTCTTTTTCATTTTACTTGCAGCAACCATTTCCATAGCAGAAGTAATCTTTTGCGTGCTTTTAATGCTTGCAATTTGTTTTCTTACTTCTTTAGTATTAGCCATTATTTAAATTAAAAAGTTTGTGTTTTTTTAAAATCTTCAACGAGCTCTTTAAATTGATTTTCTATATCATCATTCCAATCACCGGTTGAATTTATTTGTTGCTCTAACTCGCCCTTTTCTGCTGTTAAGTAGCCATGTAAAGCTTCTTCAAAGTCCAAGATTTTCTCGACTTCTATATCTGCCATATAGCCCCTATCTGCAGCAAATAGACTTAGTGCTTGCTGGGCAACACTCATTGGAGCATATTGCTTTTGTTTCAGCAGCTCTGTAAATGCTCTACCATTAGCAAGCTGCTGTTTGGTTGCTTCATCAAGGTCTGATGCGAACTGAGAGAAAGCAGCTAATTCACGATATTGAGCTAATGCAGTCCTGACTCCACCAGCTAATTTTTTCATAATCTTTGTTTGAGCTGATCCGCCAACCCTTGAGACTGAAAGCCCTGGATTAATAGCGGGCCTAATACCTGAATTAAATAACTCTGTCTCTAAATATATTTGTCCGTCTGTAATTGAGATAACATTTGTTGGAACAAAAGCCGAGACATCTCCAGCAAGAGTTTCAATAATTGGTAGGGCTGTCAATGAGCCGGTTTTACCCTTAACCTTACCATCAGTAATTTTTTCAACATAGTCTGCATTTACTCTTGCGGCCCTTTCTAACAACCTCGAATGCAAATAAAAAACATCACCAGGGTATGCCTCTCTTCCTGGAGGTCTTTTTAATAAAAGTGATACTTGTCTATAGGCGACTGCTTGCTTAGAAAGATCATCATAAACGATTAATGCATCTTCGCCCTTGTCTCTAAAATATTCTCCCATCGTGCAGCCTGCATATGCAGATAGGTATTGCATTGGGGCAGGATCTGCAGCTGTAGCTGAAACAACAATTGTATGCTCCATCGCTCCGTGTTCTTCTAATTTTTTAACAACGTTTGCTACTGTGGATTGCTTCTGACCAATGGCAACATAAATACATTTAATACCTGTTCCTTTTTGATTAATAATTGCATCGATTGCGACAGCTGTTTTACCGGTTTGCCTGTCTCCAATTATGAGCTCCCTTTGACCCCTACCAATTGGGACCATAGCATCAACAGCTTTAAGGCCAATTTGAACAGGCTGATCAACAGACTGACGAGCAATAACACCTGGAGCGACAACCTCAACCGGTGCTGCGCTCTCTGCTTGTATTTCACCCTTGCCATCAATAGGCGTACCAAGAGTATTTACCACCCTTCCTAATAAAGCCTCTCCAACAGGAACCTCTAACACCTTTCCAGTACAAACAGCTTTTTGTCCTTCAATAATTTCAAGATAATCTCCAAGAACAACTGCTCCTACAGAGTCTTGTTCGAGATTAAGGGCCATGCCCTTTGTACCATTTTCAAATTCTATAACCTCACCATACATAACATCTCCCATGCCGTGTATTCTTACAATACCGTCTGAGACGCTCACTACGATACCTTCGTTTTTTCTTTCTGCAGAAAGATCAAGGCCAGCAATTTTCTCTTTTAAAACGCTGGAAATTTCTGATGGATTTAATTGACTCATTTTTTCACCTTAAAAATTTAATTGGTTTACAAGTTTATTAACCTTTCCTCTTATTGAAAGGTCAAGTGTTTCATCTCCTATCTTGATTGATAGGCCACCCATCATTGCTGGGTCTTTTGAAAAAAATATGTTGGCATCTTTGCCATATTTAGATTTTAATTTTTGTTCTATATCATCTTTTGCTTCATTGCCTGGATCAACGGCAACAAAAACCTCAATTGAATTTTGTCCCTTATGACTCTCCAACAAATCTTTATAAATAAGATATATAGTCTCAAGCAAATTTAAGCGTTTGTTTTCTGCTAATATCTCAAGTAATTTTTTAGACGTATCAGAAACGCTTTCTTCAAATAACTTAACTAAAATATCCACAACCTCTTGTCTTGAAAGAACAGGGTTCTCTATTGTATTAATAACACCTTCATTTCCTGACGCAGTAGCCATTATTTTTAGCTCTTCTGCCATTTCTTCTAAACCATTAGAATCCTTTGCTGATGCAAATAAAGCTTTCGCATATGGTCTAGCTAAAGGGGTTAATTCAATCATTATTTATAATTCCTCTGCTGCTTTTTTAAGAATATCTTCATGTTTTTCTTTAGAAATTTCATCACCAAGAATTTTTTGAGTGGTATCAATAATAATGTCAGACATTTGTTGTCTTAGTTCTTCTTTGGCTTTGTTTGTTTCATTCTCTATAGAGGATGATGCCGACACCATTATTTTTTCTGCTTCCGCCTCTGCCTTTAAAGATGCATCACTTACAATTTGAGACGCCCTGGTATTTGCCTTCTCTAAAATATCCGCCGCCTCTGCCTTTGCTTGATTTAATTCTTTATCAAATGCAAGCTTTGCCTCCTCTAAAGAGTCATCTGCTTTTTTCGCCGCCTCTAAGCCATCAGATATTCTCTTTTCTCTTTCTTGCATGACTGAAAGTATTGGTGGGTAAATATATCTCCAACAAATAGCAACAAAAACAATCATTACAACTGCTTGAGCAAGTAGGGTTGCGTTTATGTTCATATCTTCTTATCTACTTTATATAGCGAACAACATATACATCCCAAGACCGACCCCAATCATAGGCACCGCATCGGTTAAACCCATCATTAAAAAGAACCTTCCTTGAAGAAAAGGTGCCAATTCAGGCTGCCTTGCTATTCCTTCTATAAACTTGCTGCCTAAAATTCCAACTCCTATCCCAGCTCCTATAGCCGAAAGACCCATTGTAATTCCAGCTGCCAAAATACTATATTCCATTTTTTTCTCCTATAATTTGAGGATTAATGCTCCTCTGTTTCATGCGCCATCGCTAAATATGCGATTGTTAACGCCATAAAAATAAATGCTTGCAATACCACAATTAATATGTGGAAAAGCGCCCAAACTAAATGCAAACCAAAACCGAGAATACCTATTGGTATGCTACTAAAAAATAACATTAATGCAATCAAGATGAAAATCATCTCACCAGCATAAAGGTTCCCAAAGAGCCTAAGGCCCAATGAAATCGGTTTGGCTATAAAATTAACCATTTCTAATACAAAATTTACTGGTATTAACCACTTACCAAAAGGGTGGAGTGTTAACTCAGCAATAAAAGCTCGTAAACCTTTAACGGTAATACTGTAATAAATTGTTAACACAAATACCGCAAAGGCCATTCCGAGGGTTATATTTGGGTCTGTTGTTGGCACAACCTTAAAATAAAAAGATTCTGGGTTTTTAATCCACTCAACTCCCTCGCCAGCCACCGCATATGCTATATGTCCAGCAAGAACAGGTAAAAAGTCTACCGGCACAAGATCCATTAAATTCATTAACAATATCCAAACAAAAACTGTTAGCGCTAGTGGTGCGATTAGTGTGTTTTTAACAGAGCCAAACAAGGACTGAACATTGTCCTCAACAAACTCGATTGACATTTCAATAAAATTTTGAGCTCCGGTAGGCGCAGAGACAGCATTTATTTTTTTTGGCATAGCTATTTTAAAGAAAAGAATAAAAAGGCCCCCAAGAAAAATAGACCAAAAAAGAGAATCTACATGAAACGCCCAAAACCCCATTTGTTCTACTTTATATGGATCACATGTCCACCCCTCTGGTGTTTTCCCACACGTTAGGTTTGTTAAATGATGTTCTATGTAAGACTCTGTTGTTAGCTCTTTGGCCATTATGTCTTTACCCCGCCCTTAACAACAAAAAGTGTTGGCCTGATAACTATATTAATTAATATAAACAAAAATACTGCGTAAACGAAAGCGTTATTAATATATGTCCCAGACAAATATAGAAAAGTTATAAAAAGCAACCATTTGATGGACCAGTTATATGCCGCGTTTATTGCATAATCCTCTATTTTTGATCCAATTTTATACGCAATTCCTATAGCAATTAGGTAAAAACCTGCAACTAAAACAAACATTGGATCTTTTATGGTTCCCATTGTTACAAGGGCGACAGACATAATGCTGATTAGGATTTTATTGCTAGAAAATATATTTCGGGAACTGTTCAAAAGATTAAATATTTTATTAATTTTTTCTTGCGAAATTATAAAAATTTATAGTCTTTTAAACAAGCTGTTTTTGTTTTAATTTTTGAGTTTTGAAATAATTGTTTCTAGCTCATCTGAGCTTTTATAAAAAATATTTAATTTGCCGCTTTTTTTATTTCTTGCTTCTATCTCAACCTTATGACCAAAAGCTTCAGACATCTCTCGCTCAACAATCAAAACATCGCTATCTTTGTGTTTTTTTGAGGTGTTTTTTAGGCCTTTTTTAGAGCCTGATAGTTTGCTTAGGTCTTTTACGCTTAGTTTATTTTTTATAATATTTTCTGCAGCCGCCTCTGCCTCTTTGGGGTTAAGTGATGCAAGGAGTTTTGCATGCCCTTTTTCTATTTGACCAGCAGAAAGCATGTCTAAAACCTTTGGGGGCAAAGATAATAACCTTAATGAGTTGGCAATTGTGCTTCTGGCCTTGCCTGTAGATGTTGCAACCTCGTCTTGGGTTAAACCAAACTCTCTTTTTAATCTATCCAAACCTCTTGCTTCTTCAACTGGATTTAAATCCTCTCTTTGAAGGTTTTCTATTAGCGCTGATATTAAAGCATCTTGATCTTGTTTTTGGTCTATTAAACACGGAATGGTTTTTAGTTTTGCCATTTGCGAAGCCCTAAGCCTTCTTTCGCCAGCAATTACCTCATACTCATTGAGGCCTAGCTCCCTTACCAAGATTGGTGAAAGGACCCCTTGTTTTTTTATAGACGCTGTTAGCTCTGCTAGTTTTTCTTTGTCGAAGTTTGTTCTTGGTTGAAATCTACCTGGTTTTATTTTTTCCAACCCCACCTCTTTAACAAACCTTTGGTTTTGGTTAGACTCTCCAAGCAAAGCATCAAGACCTTTATTAAGCGTTTTTTTGTTTTCAGACATATTCCACCCTTCTAATAAGCTCTCCAGCCAAAGCTAAGTATGCTTTTGCCCCATAAGAGTTAGGCATATATTTTATACCAGATGTTCCATGGCTGGGCGCTTCTGCTAACTTTACATTTCTGGGTATCAGGGTATTAAAAACCAAGCTGCTGAAATGTTTTTCTAGTTCGTGTGACACCTCTTTTGCTAAATTATTTCTCATATCAACCATTGTTCTTACAATGCCCAAAACTCTGTTTGATGACATGTTTTTGTTCGATAGGGTTTGAATTGTGTTCATAAGGCCTGTAACCCCTTCAAGAGAATAGTATTCACACTGGAGTGGTATTAAAGTTCCTGATGCGCAAAAAAGCCCCTCTATTGTGAGTTGGTTTAATGTTGGCGGGGTGTCCACTATTGTGTAGTCATATAAGTTTGTTATGCCTTTCAGGCTTGTGGCTAAAAAACCTTGTTTGCTGTCGTTTCTGATTGCAACCTCTAAAGCTATAAGCTCTTCTCCCCCTGGGATAATTTTGTATTCGTCGTTTGTTTTATAGGTGCACTCTTCTATTGTTTTGTTGTTAAAATAGTGGTTATAAAGAGTGTTTGCTTCTGTTTGTGAGATGCCTGCTGCTGTGGTGGCATTGCCCTGTGGATCTAGGTCGATTAAAAGAACTCTTCTTTTTGTTGCGGCCAGGCTGGCTGCCAAATTAACTGCTGTGGTTGTTTTTCCAACCCCGCCCTTTTGGTTAGCGATTGCGATAACTTTGTTCATTGTTTTTTATTATCACTATATTTCTTTCATGTTCTTTGGTGTCTTTATTAATTATTTCACATATGTATTGGTTTTTGTTTATAAGCTTTAATTCTTCTTGAATAATTTTCTTTTTACCCTTTAAGAGGATGTGTCTGGTTTTTTGGTGGCTGTTGTTTTTTGTAAGCTTAATTATTTTTTCGGCTGAGGTGAAGGCTCTCGCGGTTATAACATCATAAACGCCCAGGCTGTTGTTTTCTTTAATGGTTTGGTTAATAGTTTTGGTGTTTTTTAATGAGAGTTTTTCTACCACTGTTTTTAAAAAATAACATTTTTTAGAGCTGCTCTCTAAAAGGCTGATAGGGTTGTTTGGTAATAAGATGGATAGAAGGATGCCAGGAAACCCTCCGCCAGAGCCCAAGTCTATAACGGACTCTTCCTCCCCAACCATGTCAAACAAGGGGGCGCAGTCAAGGATGTCTTTTTGATATACCTCTTCGTGGTTTTTTCTTACAAAGATGTTGTGTGTTTGGTTAAACTCTAGGGCCAGGTTTATGAATTCATTTATTTTTTTGTTTTGGTTTTTTGTGAAGGGTTTATGCATTTTGTTTTTGCATTTCGTTTTTTTTGAGCTGTATTAATATCAGGTTTATTGCTGCGGGTGTTACGCCCTCAATGTTGGCAGCGGACCCAATGGTGTCTGGTTGGCTTGTGTTTAGCTTTTCCTTCACCTCGTTTGATAGTCCGTTAATTTTTGAGTAGTTTGTGTTTTTTGGTATTTTTTTTCTGTTTTGTTTTTTTGTTTTTGTTATCTCCCTGAGTTGTTTTTGTATATACCCCTCGTATTTGGTTTCGGTGATGGCTCTTTTATAAAACCCATCGTTTTGTTTGTTTGTTCTAAAAAGTTTTGTTTTGTTTGCGTCCGTCCTATATAAAAGAGAAAAGACACTTTTGCTTTCTGGAAGGTTAATTTTTTGGTTTTCTTTATTAATAAAGCTTTTTAATTTTTTGGTTTTTAGTTCTTTGTTTACAAAGTCCTGGTACTGCTGTTCTTTTTCGGTGTATTGCTTATATCTTTTTTCTTCAACCAAACCCAATCCAAATGCTTTTTTTAACAGTCTTTGCTCTGCGTTGTTTTGAGACAACATAAGCCTGTGCTCTGCTCTGCTGGTAAACATTCTATATGGTTCTGTTATGCCGTGGTTTGTTAAGTCATTAATCAAAACCCCAATATATGCCTCGTTCCTCTCCAAGACCAGGCTCTGTTTTTTTTGTATTGCTCTGCATGCGTTTATTCCTGCTATAAGGCCCTGGGCCGCAGCTTCTTCATACCCGGTTGTTCCGTTTATCTGTCCTGCTAAATAAAAATTCTTAAAAAACTTTGTTTCTAACGAGCTCTTAAGGCTTCTTGGGTCAACAAAATCATATTCAACCGCATAACCATATTCCTCTATAACAGACCCCTCTAGCCCTTTGATTGAGTATATAAATTCTTCTTGCGCTTTGTGTGGTAGGCTTGTTGATATGCCGTTTGGATAAACTAGATCCTTGTTTATGCCTTCTGGTTCTATAAAAATTTGGTGGCTTTTTTTATCTTCAAACTTGTTTACTTTGTCCTCAATTGATGGGCAGTACCTTGGGCCTATGCCAATTATATTGCCTGAATACATGGCTGATAAGTGGGTGTTTTTTTTTATTATATTATGTGTTTTCTCGTTAGTTCTTGTGATGTAGCAAGGTATTTGTTTTTGGTGTTTTGTTGGCCTGTTGTACAAAGACATCCATGGTGTTGGTTTTTCGCCTGGTTGTTCTTCCATCTTGTTGGTGTTGATGCTTGATAGTTTAATTCTTGCGGGGGTGCCTGTTTTTAACCTTCCCATTGGTAAATTAAGATCATAAAGTCTTTTTGATAGCGGTATAGCTGAACCATCTCCAACCCTTCCCCCTTTAGTAACGCTTTCTCCGGTATACATCTTCCCATTCAAAAATGTTCCTGTTGTTAAAATGGTTTTTTTTGCTTTTATTGTTTTGTTTTTTGTTAAAACACCGTTAATTTGGTTGTTGTTTATTACCAAATCAACAACCTCTTCCTCAAAAACCTTTATATCTGTTTCTTTTATTATTCTTTGGACTGCTTTTTTATAAAGATCTCTGTCACACTGAACGCGGAGCGCTTGGACTGCATCACCCTTTCTTGTGTTTAGGGTTCTGTATTGGATGCCAGATAGGTCTGTCGCTAAAGGCATCAATCCCCCCAACGCCTCAATCTCTCTTACAATGTGAGATTTACCCAACCCACCAATTGCTGGGTTGCAAGACATCTGACCTATCGTTTTTCGGTCAAAGGTTACAAGCGCACAAGAAAAGCCCATCCTAAAAACAGCATGCGCAGCCTCTGCGCCCGCATGGCCGCCCCCAACAACTATGACATCAAACTTATCCATAAAATAATTAAATAATAATATCTATATTATATACTTTTTGTTATTTCTATTGGCTTTGTTAATTTTGTTAATAAGGTGTCAAAAACCCTTAAAAACAACATCAAAACACACTTATAAACCAGCCAAGAACCTGTTAAACAAGAAACATTAAAACACTTGATATGTTGTTAGTAAAAACAAAACCACTATATAATACACAAAATACAAACAAGCTAATCAACAACAAGTAAACAACCTATTTACCAATACAAAAATCACTAAAAATATCACCCAAAAGGGAATCGGAGAACTTTTTCCCAACCATTTCATCGAGATGAGATCGAGCGTTTTTTAAATCTTCTGCAACAAGCTCAATAGATTCACCATCAGACAGCCCCACATAAGATTTATTAAGATCTAAAACAACTTTCTTAAAAAGAGCCTCATGCCTATCTCTAATAATGAAATTAAAATCATCCCTCTTAGCACCCATATCAAAAGCAGAAACTATTAGGGACTTAAGAGTATCAAAACCAGCACCACTTTTAGCTGAAACACAACAATCAAAATTATTATTTGGTTTATTGATATCAATCTTGTTTTGAATACTTATAAAAGGCCTGTCACCACACAAACCCACAAAGCGATCAAGAGCAACAGGATTATAATCTTCAAAAACCATTAAGACCAAATCAGCATCATTTATTTGTGATAGAGAGGCCGCTATACCCGCCTCCTCTATCCTATCTTTTGTATCTCTAATACCAGCAGAATCAAAAACAGAAAAAGAAGAGGCTTCATAAAACAACTCTGAGCTAATTAAATCCCTGGTTGTGCCAGGGGTTTTAGAAACAAGAGCTCTTTCAAAACCCAACAACCTATTAAAAACAGAGGACTTACCAGAGTTAACAGGACCTATTAAAAGGATTCTATTTTTCTCATATCCAAATCTTTTATTAACACAACCCGCGACAAAAGAATCAAACCTATTACAGAGATTTTTAAGATCTTTAAGCAAAAACCCATCAACATACTCATTGTCTTCATCTGAGAAATCTATATCCCCCTCAACACGAACCCTTATAGAGTCTATTTCTTCCGAAAAAGAGACAACCTTATTAGAAAGCTCACCAAACAAAGACCTGCTCGAAAGAACAACACCCCGCTCGTCCGTGCTATCAATCAAATCAGAAACAGCCTCAGCTTCGTTTAAACTTATTTTATTATTTAAAAACGCTCTTTTTGTGAACTCACCGCCAGGAGCCTCATCAAAACCAACATCTTTAAAGGCCTTAACAATAGAAGACATCACCCCAAGACCACCATGCGCATAAACCTCAAAGGAGTCCTCGCCGGTGTAGCTGTCAGGGCCCTTAAAAACTATCAAACCAACACGGTCAACAACATTTTTTTTATGAAAAAAATCATTGACATAAAAACGACCAAACTCAAAACCCCCCTTACCAAAAAGAGCTACAAGCTTTTTTAAACAACCAGACCCACTAACCCTAAAAACACAAATAGCTGACTTAGCAGGCGGCGTCGCCAAAGCGAAAACAACAGACATTGTTTATTTGGTGCCCTCAAGAGCCCCAAGCTTTTTATATAAATAGCTTTGTTGCGCCAACTGGATGGCAGAGTTAACAACGGTATACAAACAAAGAGCTGCGGGAAAAAGTATAAACAAAACAGAAAACATCACCGGCATATATTTCATCACCTGGGCTTGGGTTTGATCCATACCAGCGGGCTGCGGGTTGAGCCTTTGAGTTAATACCATTGTTAAACAAAACAAAGCAGGCAAAACAAAATAAGGGTCGGGTGCAGAGAGATCTGACCAAAAACCCAAAGAGCTATGTCTTAACTCAACCATCTCCCTTAAAGCAAAGAAAAAACCAATAAAAAAAGGCATTTGAATTAACAAAGGAAGACAGCCGCCCAAAGGGTTTGCACCGTTTTGCCTCATAAGTTTCATTGTCTCTGTACCCTGTTTTTGTCTGTCGTCTTTATACCTTTCTTTTATTTCGTTTAGCTCAGGTGTTATTTTTCTTAATGCGGCCATCGACCTAAAGCTTTTTGCTGTTACAGGCCAAAAAACAAGCTTAATAATTAGTGTAAATACTATTATTGTTAACCCCCAACTATTTAAGTAACCGTTTAAAAACGCCATAAACGAAACCATTGGCTGAGCCAAAAACCAAAACCAACCCATATCTATTGATAGCTCTAAATTTTCTGCTCTTTGCATCAAATCTTTTCTAACCTTTGGGCCAACAAACAGCCTATGCTCATGGCTGAAAGCCACATTGCTGGCTGAGGAACCCTCAACCGTATAACCCATTCTATAAAGACCAGACTCTTTGGGTAAAATATAATAGTTATATATATATTCATCAGAACCCAAAAGGGCTGCAAAAAAATATTTTTGAATGAAAGCAACCCAACCCGACCTTGAAAGAACCTCAACCGGCTCATCAACAGACCTAAGCCTGGAGGTCTCATAGGGGTCTGATTTTGTGCTTATCGCAACCCCCTCATACGAGCTGTTATTCATCATACCCCCACTCAGAGCATCTCTTTTTAGATCAAGGGCCCGACCCTCTGTTCTGTAAAGACCGGCAAACGATTTACCGTTTACACCTTTAGAAGAATAATCGTATATAGATATCTCATAAGGCGATGTTAAAAAGGAAATGGTTTTAGTTATATCCAAAACCCCATCATAAAGAGTAACAAAATCACTTCCGCGCTCAAGCAAAACATATGAAGGGCTGACACCCGTAAAACCGCTTTTAAAATAATAATTAAATGCCGATTCATTAGATTGGCCGAAGACCCTAAAACCTAAAGACCCCTCAACATTCTCGACTGGATGTTTTTTTAATCTGGTCTCAACAATAGCGCCAGTTTTGGTCGCAACAACAACAGCCAACTCTTCATTCTCAATTAAAACCAAACCCTCTTCGAGCGAACCCCTTTTGTCGCCCCCAAGCATTAATTGTTTTTGTATCGATGCCCCTCTTTTTTCAGAAGACCACTCATACAAGAGCCCTAAAGAAAGCAAAACAATCCCAACTATATAAAAACTTCTTATATTCATTATTTTTTTAAATCATTACAAAATGATTTCACCGCAGACTCTATTTTGTCCGAGGCCTCTATATATGATAACTCACCAAAAGGCTTAAACACAGAAAAGAGAACAACACCACCATATAAAGCAAACAAAGACCTGGCTCTAAAAATACTCTTTATTTGCCTGCGAATTTTATTTCTTTCAACAGCTAAACCATAAGACCTCTTTGATATTGATATTGCAACGCGGGGGGTTAAAGCTTTCCTGTGTTTTATGTGACACAACCGTGCTGGCCCTCTAAATGAATACAAATTAGGCTCATCATAATAAAGCCTAAAATACTTACATGAGTATACGCGTTTTAGAGGTTTGTGTTTGTGCCCAAGGTTAGACAAATTATGCGCTAAGAACTTTTCTGCCTTTTTTTCTTCTGTTTGACAAAATAGCTCTACCCGCCTTGGTGGACATTCTTGCACGAAAGCCATGTTTTCTTTTTCGTTTAAGGTTGCTCGGCTGAAATGTTCTTTTCATAATTAATAGGTAAAAAGTTCTGCGAAATTATAGCTTAATATTTTTTTAAAACCACAAAAAGAGCAAAAAACACAACTATTTTTTATGTACAGGTTATTCACAGAAAATTCTTATATTTATCCTGTAGATATCTTGTGTGTTTTTTAATAGACTATAAAAACTAAAAGGAGATCATATTGGAGCTTTGGAATAAGTGTTCTGAAAAACTTGAAAATACACTTTCTCAAGAAGACTTTAACACATGGATAAGACCACTCAAGGCAAGTGTTGAAAAAAACACACTAAGTATTATTGCGCCCAATGATTTTATACTAGATTATATAGAAAAAAACCTATCATCCGAGATAACAAAAATAATAAAAGCTCAGTCAAAAAAGAAAATTAGCTTAGTGTTTAAAACACACACAAAAGAAACATTTGTTGATAAATACAAATCAGATTCTAAAAACACTCAAACCAAACTTGTTGATTCATATACATTTGACAGTTTTGTTGAAGGAAGGTCAAACCATTTAGCTTTGGCCGCTGCTCAACAGGTTGCCAAAAACCCGAAGGGTGACTTCAACCCCTTATTTATATATGGTGGAGTGGGCTTGGGTAAAACCCATTTAATGCATGCAGTGGGCAACCAAATCTTAAAAAACCAACCCAAAAAAAGAATAGTTTATGTACATTCAGAGAAGTTTGTTTCTGACATGGTTAAAGCTCTACAACTGGGCGCGATGAATGAATTTAAATCTTTTTATAGAAATGCTGATGCATTATTAATTGATGATATTCAATTTTTTGCTGGCAAAGAACAATCTCAGGAAGAGTTTTTTCATACATTTAACGCTTTGTTAGATAGAAACAATCAGATGGTTTTAACTTGTGACAAGTACCCAAAAGAAATAGATGGTCTTGAGGAAAGGTTAAAGTCAAGGCTTGGCTGGGGGCTTCCAGTTGTAATCGATCCACCAGAGCTAGAAACAAGGGCAGCAGTGTTGCTAAACAAATCAGCCTCTATGGGTGTTTTGCTTCCAAATGATTGTGCTATATACATAGCACAAAGAATTAGATCAAACATTAGGGAACTAGAGGGAGCATTAAAAAGAGTTATTGCTAACGCAAGATTTACAAACCAAGACATCGATCTAGCCCTTGTAAAAGACGCATTAAAAGACCTTTTTGTAATTTCAGCAAAGATGGTAAGTATAGAAAATATTCAAAAAACAGTTGCAGAATATTACAACATCAAACTATCAGACCTTCTTTCTAAAAGAAGAAGCAGGTCTATTACCAGGCCGAGACAAATGGCTATGGCTTTAACAAAAGAACTTACAAATCACAGCCTCCCAGAAATAGGCGAAGCTTTTAATGGAAGAGATCACACAACGGTTTTACACGCATGCAAAAAAATTATTGAATTAAGAAAGGAAAGCTCAACCCATGAAGAGGATTATAGAAATCTAAATAGAGCTCTTACAAACTAATGGATTTTTATATATCAAAAGAAGAGGTTGTTAAATCCCTTAATGCCACATTGGGTGTTGTGGAAAGAAGACAAACTCTCCCGATTATTTCTAATGTGTTGCTTGAGGTGGATGAGAGCTCTTTAAAACTTACCGCCACAGATTTAGAAAGTGAAATATCAACAACATCTACCATTTCAAACTTTAAAAGCGGTGGCAAAACAACAGCCCCAGCAAGAAAACTTAATGATTTATGCAGATTGCTGCCTGATTTAACAGAAATTCACCTTTTTTTGGATGGTGACAACCTAAAGATTGAGACGGAATCAGGAAAATATAACATTTCTACTCTACCGAGCGAGGATTTTCCTGTTTTTGAGCTTGAGGAAGCAAAATCACAAATTAACATCTCATCAAAGAATCTAAAGTCCATAATTTCTAATACATCTTTTGCAATGGGTAATCAGGATTGGAGACAATATCTAAATGGCCTTTATTTGTTGGCCGATCATAAAAGCATTACTGCTGTTGCAAGCGATGCTCACAGATTAGCATTCGAATCAGCAACTTTAAATGAAGCAATATCAGAAAGCATAGATGGAATAGTTCCTAGAAAATCTATAAATCAAATAGGCAAGCTCGTTGGTGATGATGGGTCAGAAAATGTTGTTATTAAATTAGGGCAAACATCGATCGCAATCAATATTAGCGGAACAACTTTTGTTAGCAAGTTAATTGAGGGCAAATACCCAGATTATGAACAAGTTATTCCTAGTGGCGAAGGTTCCCCACTTACAATTGACAGAAAAGTGTTTTCAGAAAGCTTAAGCAGGGTGAGTGTTTTATCAAGCGAACAATATAAAGGGGTAAGATTTCTAACAAAAGAAAACTCTCTTAATATATCCGCAAACAATCCAGCAAAAGAAAAAGCCGAAGAAAATCTAGCTTGTGAATATAAAGGCAAAGAAATCGATGTGGGTTATAACGTTAATTATATTCAGGAAATATTGTCTACAATAAATTCTGACAAAATAGAGATTAATTTTTTTGGATCAAATGAAAAGTGTTTAATAACAGATCCTACAAAAGATGATCTTAAATATGTTGTTATGCCACTATTAATATAAAGTGCCACTAACCGAAATATCCATTAACAATTTTAGGTGTTTTGAGGGAATAGAAATTTCACTCTCACCAGGCATAAATTTTTTTTATGGAGCAAATGGGTCAGGCAAAACCAGCATATTAGAAGCGGTATTTATTTTCTCTAGCGGGAAATCATTTAAAAGTACAAATATAGCCTCTTTAATAAAACATAATGCTAATAATTTTGTACTTAAAGCATATGATGGAAAGAGAGGTTATGTTACTGAAATTAAAAAAGACAAAAATAAATCAATTTCCGTAGAACTAAATAATAACAAAATAGTAACAAGCAAACTCATTAAAGAATTTCCCTGTACTCCAATCCATAATAATACTTTTTCATTTACAGATGCCTCACCAGATTTCAGAAGAAAGCTGCTTGATAGATCAATTTTTATAGCAGAGGAGGAATTTTCAAAAACATGGTTCTCATATCATAGAGCGCTTAAACAAAGAAACTCTATGCTAAAAAATAACCGCATATCAGATATTTATGCTTGGAATAACAAATTGTCACAAGAAGGAGAAATGCTATCAAAGTTTAGAAATAACTTTTTTGATAAGACTCTACAAGAATTTAAGATTTTATTAAAAAAATTAAAACCAAATAATATTTTTGATTTTTTTGAATCCATTTCAATTAATTTTTTTCAAGGATGGTCAGAGGAGAATACCCTCTTTCAATCTTTAGAAAAAAATAAACCAAAAGATTTAAAACGAAAAACAACCACAAAAGGACCACACAAATCTGATATTAAATTTTTAATTAATGAAATAGACGCAAGACAAATACTCTCAAGGGGTGAACAAAAATTTTTCTCTATTTTATGGTCATGCGCGCAACATGAAGTATTAAAAAAACACTATCAAATAGAAGCAAGTTTAATTATTGATGATATTAGATCAGAGTTAGATGATAGAGTTTTTTCTTTGTTTGTTGAGCTATTAAAACATATAGAAAATCAAGTTATCTTTTCCTGTATTGAAGATTGTTTTAGTAGTAAAATAATAGAAAATTTTAAAGAGTTTAAAAAGTTCCACGTGGAACAATTAGGATAAAAAATGGCAAAAAAATCTAATAAAGCCAAATACGATTCATCCAATATTCAAGTCTTAAAAGGTTTAGAAGCGGTTAAAAAAAGACCTGGTATGTATATAGGAGATACCGATGATGGATCTGGATTGCACCATATGGTTTTTGAAGTTCTGGATAATTGCATTGATGAAGCAATGGCAGGGCATTGCTCAGATATCAATGTGCTAATTAATAAAGACGGATCTGTCACAGTAGCCGATAATGGAAGAGGTATTCCAGTTGATGTTCATAAAAAAGAAGGAGTATCAGCAGCACAATTAATTATGACCACCCTACACTCAGGAGGAAAATTTGATGACAATAGTTATAAGGTTTCTGGCGGGCTTCATGGTGTAGGTGTATCAGTTGTAAACGCCCTTTCAAAAAAATTAACGTTAGAAGTTCATCGTGATGGGGGTGAATATTTTCAGGAATATAATGAGGGTAAGCCAAAAGCAAAATTAAAAAAAATAAAAAAGTCAGATAAGACAGGAACTATAATAACTTTCCATCCATCAAATAAAATTTTTACTACAACAGAATTTGATATAGAAAAAATTCATAAAAGAATTCAAGAGTTGTCATTTTTAAATGCTGGTGTGTCAATTAATGTTGAGGACAAAAGAACAGGCAAATCTCGTAAATTTAAAAACAATGGAGGACTCTCTAGTTATGTAACTCACCTAAAAGGAAGAAAACAGATTGTTTCTGATATCTTTGAGTGCTCAGCTACAGAAAATAAGGTTGGTGTTGAGATCGCAATGCAATGGACAGACTCATACTCAGAAAATGTACTATGTTACACCAATAATATACCCCAAAAAGATGGTGGCACCCATTTAGCCGGTTTTAGAGGAAGTCTAACAAGGGTTTTAAAGTCTTTTATTAAGAAAGAAAATGCTAAAAAAACACCTACAGACCTTCTTGGAGAAGATGTGAGGGAGGGGCTAATAGCAATAATATCTGTAAAAGTACCAGATCCTAAATTTTCATCACAAACAAAAGAAAAGCTTGTTTCTTCAGAGGTTGAGGGCGTTGTTAGCACTATTTTTAATAAATATTTTAATGAATTTCTTTTAGAAAATCCAAAAGATGCAATGAGCATCATTTCTAAAGTGTCTGAAGCAGCGCTAGCAAGAGAGGCAGCAAGAAAGGCAAGAGAAATGACTAGAAGAAAGGGTGTTCTTGAAATTGCTGGTCTTCCGGGAAAATTAGCGGACTGCCAAGAAAAGGATCCGGCACAGTCGGAAATATATATTGTTGAGGGTGATTCAGCTGGAGGTTCTGCAAAACAAGGCAGAAATAGAAAAAATCAAGCAATTTTACCTCTAAAAGGGAAGATTCTAAATGTTGAAAAAGCTAGAATAGATAAGGTTTTAGGATCTCAAGAGGTAGGAACTCTTATAAAAGCTCTTGGTTGTGGTATAGGAGAGGAAGATTTTGATATAAACAACTTAAGATATCACAGAATCATAATAATGACAGATGCTGACGTTGATGGATCTCATATAAGGACTTTGTTATTAACATTTTTCTATAGGCAGATGTATGAGATAGTTGATAAAGGCCATATTTATATAGCCCTTCCTCCTTTATATAAAATTACTAAAGGAAAAGAATTTTTTTATGCGTCTGATGAAAAAGAAAAAGATAAAGCAATAAAATCATTATCAAAATCAGGAAAAAGGGGTTTAGAAGTACAACGATATAAGGGCTTGGGTGAAATGAACCCAGAACAACTCTGGACTACAACCATGGACCCTCAGAACAGAAGAATGATGCGAGTTGATATTAAAGACGTACAGGATGCAAATGAGTCATTCGAGGTTCTTATGGGTGATGATGTAGAGCCAAGAAGAGAATTTATTGATAAAAATGCTTTAACAGTTAAAGAATTAGATATTTAGTTTATTTCATCAAAGTTCTTTTTTATCCATTTATAAACATCATTTGTTAAATCTTTAGGATCAGTTCCATACATAGCCTCACCTATTCTTAGCTTTACCAAACCTTTTGATTTAATAAATTTTCTATTTTTCCAATAAAGCCCAGAATTATGACAAATTGGGATTATTGGAACATTGTTTTTTATAGATAAAAGCCCACAGCTATTAGAAAATGACTTTAATCCCTTCTCAGGTCTTGCTCTAGTACCTTCAGGAAATATTATTATAGAACCACCATCCTTTAGCCTTTTAGAGCCATCATTAATCACTTTTTTTAAGCTAGAAATCTTATTTGATCTCCTTATATATATAGGATTCATACATGCTACAGCCCATCCGAATATTGGAATATATAGCAACTCTTTTTTTAAAACGCTAAATGATGGTATAACAAGAGTTTGTATAAAAAATGATTCCCAAACTCCTTGGTGATTCGATACTAATATACATGGTTTATCTTTAATATTTTCAAGCCCTTTAACTTCCCATCCTATGCCACATACTATTTTCAGTATATATAGGATGGTCATCACCCAAAAAGATGCAACTTTTTGAAGCAGTTCTCTAGATATCAAAGGATATAAAACAATTACAATAACTGACGCAATTACAATTATTGGATAAAAAATTAGATTAAATATTATGCTTTTTAAGAATTGCAATTTATGATTGTATTTTTCCTTTTAAATATTCAGACAATTCATTAATATTTAATCTAGATTGATTCATTGTATCTCTATCTCTAATAGTCACTGTATTATCATCAAGTGATTCAAAATCTACAGTAATACAAACTGGGGTACCAATTTCATCATGTCTTCTGTATCCCTTCCCAATATTCCCTGTATTTTCGAGAAAGATTCTTCCTAATCCAATCTTTTGTAGATCTTCTTTAATTTTTTTAGCAGTATTTACAAGCTCTTCGTTATTCTTCTTAAGTGGTATTACAGCTGCCTTTATAGGAGAAAGATGGGGTTGTAGTTTAAGGACTACTCTAGTTTTACCTTCACCAAGCTCTTCGTTTGTATATGCTTCATTTAAAATTGCTAGGAATCCTCTTTCAACTCCAGCAGAAGGCTCAATTACAAAAGGAACAACCCATTTCCCATTTTCATCTTGAACAGCAAGTTTGCTATTAGAATCTTTATTAGCCATGACGCTGGATTTTATATTTAATTCATTTTGCTTTTTTGAGTGTGACCCCAGATCAAAGTCAGTTCTATTTGCAATACCCTCTAGCTCTTCAATCCCATGTGGAAATTTATACATTATATCAACTGTTTTCTTTGAGTAGTGAGCAAGCTCATCTTTGGGTACATCATAAATCTCTATACTTTCTGTGGGTACACCTTGATTATTCCACCACTCTATCCTATTTTGTACCCATAAACTATGTGCATCTTCGTCTTTTCCAGGACTGACAAAATATTCTAATTCCATTTGTTCAAACTCTCTAACTCTAAAAATAAAATTCCTAGGCGTAATTTCATTTCTAAAGGCTTTCCCAATTTGTGCTATTCCGAAGGGAAGTGAGTTAGAAGTTGAATCTAGAACATTTTTAAAATTTGTGAAAATTTGTTGAGCTGTTTCTGGCCTTAAATAGGCAAAGTTAGATTCATGCTCAATTGGCCCTACATTGGTTTTGAACATTAGATTAAACTGTCTTGGTTCTGTTAAATCTTCTTTTTTACAACTATCTGGCACTTGATCTGCTCTAAACCTTAAATTGCAGGATTTACAATCAACCATTGGGTCTGAAAATGTATTCTCATGTCCAGAATACTTTAAAATTAATGGGTTTGTAAGAATAGCTGCATCAATACCTTCAATATTGTCATTTTCATAAATCATAGATTTCCACCAGGAGTTTTTTAAGTTATTTTTTAACTCAACTCCAAGTGGTCCATAATCATAAACCCCTTGTAAACCTCCATAAATTTCAGCTGATTGATATATAAAACCCCTTCTTTTGCAAAGAGCTACCAGCTCATCCATATTTTTAGCAGCCAATTATGATTCTCCAGTAAAAGTAAACATTTGTCGATTTAAGATTAATTAATATTTTCCGTTAACTTTTATTTACAACTATTATATTATCTAATGATTATATATCATGCACAACAATAGTTTATGATGAAATCATTATTTTATACATTATCTCTTATCCCAAAACCGTTATTCTCCTACCTTGTTGATTTTTATTTATTTTTTAAGATCTACAAATTATCAAAATCATATAAAATAACAAAAATAAATCTAGAAATAGCTTTACCAGAGACTAACACTAAAGAAATTGAGTTAATGTCTAAGCTCAGCATTCGAGAATCAATAATATCTGGATATGAGACTATATATACATGGGGTAGAAGAGATTTCGATTCAAATAATCATATATTTAAAATAGAAAATAATTTTTTATTAAATTCTTTATCAAATCAAAAACAGGGCCTTATTGCAGTTGCTTTTCATAACAGAAGTGTTGATATGTTACTAAAGTGGATTAATTCTCAAGTTAAAACTATTAGTTTATATAAGAAAATTAAAATCAAATTGCTTAGCAATTTTGTTAAGAAAGATAGAGAGGCGGAGGGCTCCAAAACTTTTGAAACTTCAATAGGTGGAGTGAGAGAAATGCTTAAGGCTCTTAATGAAAGAAAAGTTGTTGTATTTGCTGCTGACCAAGTACCCAAAAGGGGCCATGGAGAATATATAAAATTCTTTAACAAAGAGGTATATACAACAACCCTTGTACAGTCGCTTGCTACCAAAAAAGGTTCTCCTGTAATTTATTTTTATATAAAGTCCAACCCAGGAAACTTTTTATCAGTTACATTAAAACGTTGTAATAAAAGTATATACAATGATAGTAAGCACAAACTATTATTAAATCAAGATATAGAAATGATGATAAAAGAAAGGCCCGTAGATTACTCTTGGGAATATAAAAGATTTAGAAGAAGTAAAGACGTAAATGAAAACCCATATATTGATATATAATTATTTAGCCCAGAACATTGGGGTAAGAATTACAAGCAAAGTAAATATCTCTAAACGGCCTAAAAGCATAGCAAAAGCTAGAACACCTTTTGTGAAAGAGCTAATGCTAGAATAGTTTTCTGAAACAACTCCAAGACCAGGACCAAGATTATTTAAACATGCACCTACTGCTGAGAATGCAGACTCAAAATCTAAGCCAGAGACCAAAGTAATTAATAAAAGAATAACAAAAAAAATAACATATATTGAGAAAAAGCCCCAAATAGATGTGGCTACTTGATCGTCAACACTTTTGGTTCCTATTTTTAATGATAATACTGAATTTGGATGGATTATTTTCATAATATTTTTATATGCATGATTTAACATTATTAAAACTCTCCATGACTTAACACCTCCTCCAACAGAGCCAGAACAAGCACCAACAAAAGCACCCATTAATAATAAAAACGATATTGAAAAAGGCCAATCAGTTGAGCTTGATATGGAAAAGCCTGTGGTTGTTAGCATGGAAACACTATGAAACAATATTTCTCTTGATGTGGGCGAATTATTTACATTATTAAAAGTTGATAGCAACAATGATATTACTATTATTAGCAATAATATTGAGAAAAAGAATCTTAGCTCAGGGTCATAAATATATTTTAATGGTTTTCTTTTGTATATTGCGAAATAGTGAAGAGTAAAACTAAATGCAGACAGAAGCATGAAAGTTATGCATATTAATTCTATTGAAAAGTTATTAAAGAATCCAATGCTTTCATCATGGGTTGAAAAACCACCTATTGCTACTGTAGACATAGCATGAGATACAGCGTCAAACATACTCATACCGTTTATATAATATAAGAGTGCGCATATAACGGTAAGGCCAAAATAAATTGACCATAATGCTTGAGCAGTTTCTTTGATTCTAGGGGTTAATCTTTGTTCTCCCATGGCCCCAGGTATCTCAGTTTTATAAATTTGACCACCTCCAATTCCTAGCAATGGCATAACCGCTATAGCAAGTACTATTAAGCCCATTCCTCCCATCCATTGTAATAATTGTCTATAAAATAATAATGACTCAGGCAGGGCTTCAATATTAGAGATTGCTGTTGCTCCTGTTGTTGTTATTCCAGACATTGACTCAAATATTGAATCTATCCCCGACATCCCGCTTAGATAAAAAGGAATTGATCCTGCAAGAGACAAAACTATCCAAAAAAGAACAATTATTACAAAGCCATCTTTTTGTGAGAGATTGCTGTCCGCCCCTCTAGTCATAAATGCGCCTAATGAGCCCAGCAGGGCGATAAGAATTAAAGTTGTAATAAATATTTTTAATGCACCATCATTAAAGATAATAGAAACAACTATAGGCAATATATAGGAGAAGCTAAAAAATAAAATTAATATACTAAAAAGATTTAATATTGATTTTAAGTTCATTATTTAGTTTTAAACAGAACCTCAACTTCAGACATAACCTTCTTATCAGCTAAGAACATAATTAGATGGTCATTTATAGAAAGATCAATTTCAGAGGTAGGCATTATTAATTGGTCATTCCTTATTACTGCTCCGATAGAAACCCCCTCAGGCAAAGGTATATCTTTTATAGGCTTACCAAATAAATTTGAAGTGAACTCATTTGCATGCACTATGCCCTCTATTGCTTCAGCGCCCGTGTCCATTTTTAATATAACATCTTGAGCTACATCACTTTCTCTAAGGTCTTGCAACACAGATGAAACAGTGAGCCTATAAGGCGCTATATAAATATCTATAAAGCCAGGAACCAGCCCTAGGTAAGATGGGTTATTTAAAATAATCATTGTTTTCTTAGCGCCCATTTTTTTAGCAAGCAGTGAAGACATTAGATTAGTTTCATCATCATTTGTAAGAGCACAAAAAATATCTATATTTGAAATATTTTCACTTTTTAGCAAGTCTTCATCAGTTGCCGATCCATGTAAAACAATTGTTTTATCTAATTTTTTTGATAATGCAGAACATTTATCCTCATTTGATTCAATTAATTTAGTTTTATATGAACCCTCAATTTCTTTTGCCAATGAAGAACCTATTTTTCCACCGCCTACAATCATCACTCTTGAATAAACATCTTCTGGGTCTCGAAACTCATTAACAATCTCATCAATATTAGAAGCAGAAGAAATAAAGTATATTTCGTCATTTTCTTTAATTATTGAATCACCCGAAGGAATAAAGGGTTTCCCCTTTCTATAAATAGATGCTACAAAAGCATCAGTATCTGGCATGTCATCTTTAATACCTTTAAGCTCTCTTCCAACAAGCTTGCCCTTTTTCTTTGCTTTTACATTAACTAGATTAACTTTGCCATCAGCAAAATTTTCAATCTGCTGAGCTCCTGGGTGAAATATAAGCTCTTTAAGGTGTGTCATGACCTCATTCTCAGGACTAATTACAATATCAATGACTTTTTCACCAAAAATCTCTAGATCTTCAGAATAAGACTCTTCAGTTAGCCTACAGATAGTCTTATTAACTTTAAACTTTCTTTTGGCAATTTGGCAGCCAATAATATTTACTTGATCGTCTGAAGTTACAGCTATAACCGTTGTTGAATCATCAGCTCCAGCTTTTTTTATTGATATTGGATGTGCTGCATGACCTTCTACAGTCATAATATCTAGATTTTCTTCTAAAGATGATAATGCGCTTTTATCAAGATCTATAACAGATACATCATAACCATTATCAACGAGCTCTCTAGCCAAACTTCCTCCAACACGACCAGCACCCAAAATTAGTATCTTCATATGGTGTAAATTAAACCTCTTTTTAAATAATTCAAGAGTTAAGTTAAAAATAAATTTTATTTAAAAAACTCTTTATGCGAGTTATAAGCATCCAAGGAAGAGATGGGATTTTTATTTGGGAACTGTAAGTGAGTAATTACTATCACAGAATCACTTGTATTTATATATAAACCTTTCTTATTAAATTTATAAATTGTACCAGGTTTATCACCGGTAATTATTTTTGCTTCTTCAATTCCGTGTATTTTAATGTTTATATCTTTGTAGACAAAAGAAGTCCCAGGCCAACCATAAAAAGCTCTAAATTTATTAATTATATTTTTTGCTGTGTCATTAAAATCAATGACAGAGTCTGACTTTGTAATCTTCTTACAATAAGTAGCATTGGAATGATCTTGTTCTTTTGCAACTATCTTGCTAGATTTCATCAAATCTAAAGTACGAGGTAATTCAATAATTGATTTATTAGTTAATTTTTTTTCAAGTGTTAATTTATTATCTTCTTGATCAATCCTTACATTAAATGATGAGACTATTTCCCCTGCATCTAAATCTTCTGACATTTTAATAATTGATATACCACTGCTTTCATCTCCATTTAGAAGCGCTGACTGAATTGGAGACGCCCCCCTATATTTTGGTAATATTGAGAAATGTACGTTAATAGATGATATCTTTGGCAATTCAAGTAACCAAGATGGGATAATTTTTCCATATGCTATTACAACCAAAAAATCTATATCTAATGACCCTAGAGTTTTTTTAGTGCTATTTGAGTTTAGGTTTTCTGGCTTAAAAACATCAAAATTATATTGTTTAGCTGCATTAGCAACAGGAGACTCTATAAGATTATTGCCTCTTTTTCCCTTTTTATCTGGCTGGGTTAACACACCTTTGATATTAAAAGGCTTTATATTGGCCAAATAGAGTAGTATCTGAGCAGCGTTATTGGGTGTTCCAGCAAATAAAATATTCATAAAATCCTATATTATCTTTTATTATCTTTTATATTCTTTTAAAAGTTTGTTTCTAACCCTATCTCTTTTCAGAGCGCTTACATAATCAACCATTAGCTTTCCTTCTAAATGGTCAATTTCATGCTGAATACATACTGTTAGAAGGCCTTCAGGCAATTCAATATGCTCATTTCCATCTAAATCCTGCCATCTTAATTCAATCTTGTCAGGACGGGCTATGACCTCATTAAAACCGGGAATAGAAAGACAACCTTCCTCAAACTCATATAGACTATGATTTTCAAGAATTTTGTATGTTGGATTTATAAATATTCTAGGATCATCTCTATTTTCTGATAAATCCATAACAATAAGTCTTATATGCTGGTCTACTTGTGTAGCCGCTAGACCTATGCCATTTGCATCATACATTGTTTTTAACATAGAATTTGCTAAATTTTCTAGACTTTTGTCGAATTTTGTAACTTTTTCAGCAACTTTTCTTAATCTTGGGTCTGGAAAGATTAATATTTTTAAATTTTTAGCCATAAACCTTATTTTTTCATTATAATTGCGAGATTATAATCTAGTTAATTATTTAAGAGTACAAAAAATGACAAATGAAACAATACAAGTAGCAATAATTATGGGATCTGACTCAGATTTACCCATTGTAGAGTCAATATTTCCAATCTTAGATTCATTTGGGGTGAAATTTACTAAAAACGTTATGTCTGCACATAGAACGCCACATGATGTAATGGAACTAATAAAAAAATCGGAAGATAATGGTTGCAAGGTATTTATTGCAGCTGCAGGCATGGCAGCACATTTAGCTGGTGCTGTTGCCGCTCATTCTACTAGGCCGGTTATAGGTATTCCTATTGAATCTGGTGGTATGGGAGGTATTGATTCGCTATTGTCTACTGCAATGATGCCACCAGGTGTTCCAGTTGCAACAGTTGCAGTTGGAAAAAGTGGAGCAAAAAACAGTGCAATATTAGCTGTTCAGATTCTTGCAACAAGTGATGATGATCTTGCTAAAAAACTTATCGAGTATAAACAAAATATGAGATCTGAGGTTTTAGAAAAAGATAAAAAATTAAACTCATAATTGAAAAATAAATCTTTAAATTTAGACTCATCTGTAGAGTGGCTTAAGGAAGGAAAAATTTTAATACATCCAACTGAATCAATTTGGGGGCTCGGTTGCGATGCATTTAATCCAAAGGCTGTTAGCGATATATTTAAAATAAAAAAGAGAAGTAAAAACAAGAGCTTTATTTTGCTTACAAAATCTTTAGAATCTATTAAAAATTACCTCCAAGATATAAATAAAGAAGATATAAAATATTTGCATGAATATTGGCCTGGACCTTATACTTTTTTAATTAAATATAATGACAATTTACCAGAACATCTAAGGAACGAAACAAATAAAATTGCATTAAGAGTAAGTAATCACTTACCCATAAGATCATTGTTTAATGTATTCTCTGGCACTATCGTATCTACATCAGCAAATATATCTGGACAGAAAAATTTACAAAAACCAGAAGAGATTATTAATTTTTTTAAACATGATGGGATGGCATACTATGATGAATTATTGGGCACCAATAGCAACCCTTCCACTATAATTGATTTAGAAACTAAGGCTGTTATAAGAGCATAAAAATGACTGATAAATTAAATAAACATTTTAAGGATATTCAATCTAGTATTTATAAAAATTTTAAAGAATTAGAGACCTCTAATACAGTAAATATATCTAAAGACTCATGGAAAAGACCTGAAGGTGGTGAAGGTAAAACTATGGTGATGTCTGATGGAAGCTTTTTTGATAATTGCGCAGTAAATTATTCATCAATATACGGAAAAGATCTTCCTCAAGCAGCTTTAGCTAATTCTCTTAATAAAGATACAAAATTTGGTTATAAAGTAATGGGAGTTTCAGTTATTTCTCATCCAAAAAACCCCCACGTACCGACAAGTCATATGAATGTAAGATTTTTTGGTATTTTAGACAAGAAAGGTAAGATAACAGATTGGTGGATTGGAGGAGGATATGATTTAACCCCATTTATACCATATGAAGAAGATATTTTAAGTTGGCATAGTTCTGCAAAAGATAATTTAGATCCTTGGAGTACTTTTTTTTACGAGATCTTTTCCGAAGGTTGTAATAGTTACTTCAATATTCCTCACAGGAATGAAAGAAGGGGTGTGGGAGGCATTTTTTTTGATGATTTATCTCTAGGGAGTATTGATAAAAGTATTGATTTTCTCAAATCGGTAGCCCAAACCTATTTAGATTCATATTTAAAAATAATAGATAAAAGGAAAATGCTCAAATTTACAAAAAATGAAAAAGATTTTCAGCTTATAAGAAGAGGAAGATATGTTGAATTTAATTTAATTTATGACAGAGGCACAGCATTTGGCCTTCAGTCAAATGGAAGAATAGAATCAATATTAGCCTCTCTACCAGGTAACGTTAAGTGGTCATATAAAAAGAGTAAAGAATATAAATCTTTAGAAAAAAAATTACTTAAAGTTATTAACAGAGACTGGAATGTCTAAAAAATTTAAATTAGGTGTAATAGGAAACCCTATAGAGCATTCGTTATCTCCATTTATTCATTCTAGGTTTTCTAGAAATGAGAATATTAATGTCGAGTATCTGCCCTACAAGGTAACTGATGAAGATTTTGATTTATTTATAAGAGAATTCTTTTCTGATAAAGACTCTAAAGGTTTGAATGTTACATTACCACATAAGAAAAAAGCTGCAGAAATTGAGGGGGTCATATCGAGAGAAGCTAAATATATTAACGCAGTAAATACAGTTGTTAGTGATGAAAAGAAAATATTTTTATATTCAACTGATGGCATAGGGTTTATAAATGATATGGAAAATAAAAACTTTTCTCTTAAGGAAAAAAATATATTAATTATTGGAGCAGGCGCTGCTGCAGAAAGCGTAATATATAGGCTAGCACAAAGCGAGGCTAACCAAATCACTGTATTAAATAGAACAGCAGAGAAAGCTGATCGCTTAATTAGGAAGTTTTCAAATATGACTTCAATAAATACAGAAAGTAATTCTGAAACACCATATGACCTTGTTATAAATGGCTCATCTGCTGGATTAACAGGAGAATTTAAACCTATAGAAAATATTTTGATTGATGAATGTACCCATTTCTATGACTTAAATTATTCATTAACCCAGACGCCATTTTGTAAGTGGGCTAAAAGAAAATCAGAACATGTTGATGATGGGATTGGGATGTTAGTCTATCAAGCAGCTCACTCATTTGAAAAATGGTTTAAGGTTTTCCCTGAGACTGCTGGTGTGATTAAAGACCTTCATGGAATGAGAGAATGAAAAAATTTGTACAATTCATTGCTGGGGCCATATGTCCAAACTGCAAAAGCAACGACACAATTGCCTTAAATCCAGAAGATGATCAAATATATTGTATAAAATGTGATTTTATTCAAGACAGACCAAAAGAAAAAACAGACAATAAAGCTAAAGAAATAAATGTTGTAAACATTCAAAACTTTAAGAAAAATACTAACAAAAATCGATAGAAATTCACCTTTCAAACATATATCATACATACCAAAAATTGTGTATTTGCTTTGTTGTATTTATAAATATGATTTATAATATAGTATAAGTATATTTTATTATTAAAACGCACACTTATTTAGGGTAAATAATGTTTCTTAACCTTTTTAAATATTTAAATAAGAAGATTTTATTTGTTATTTTGTTTATAACAGCTCCTCTTATAAATGCAGACTGGTTTGCATTAAATATGACTAGGGGCATTACAGATATAAGCAACGAGGTATTTGAGTTACACATGCTTATTTTCTGGATTTGTGTAGCGATTGGCGTATTAGTATTTGGGGTTATGTTTTACTCAATGTACGCACACACCAGAGAGAAAAATCCTGTACCCGCAACTTTTGATGACAATCATAAGCTTGAGATAGCATGGACAATCATCCCATTTTTAATTTTAATAGCAATGGCTATTCCAGCATCTAAAACTCTTATCAAAATGTATGATGATACAGCTGGAGATATTAATATCCAGGTAACCGGGTATCAATGGAAATGGCAGTATAGATATTTAGAAGATGATGTAAGTTTTTTCTCAAACTTAGCTACAGATTGGGATGAAATTAATAATCTTGTTCCCAAGGGAGAGAATTATCTTCAGGAAGTAGATGAAATGGTTGTAATCCCTACTGGGAAAAAAGTTAGATTCTTAATAACTGCAAATGATGTTATTCATTCGTGGTGGATGCCTGCTTTTGCTATTAAACAAGATGCCATTCCTGGGTTTGTTAATACAGCATGGACAAAAGTCGATGTGCCAGGCATATATAGAGGTAAATGCACAGAGCTTTGTGGGAAGAATCATGGCTTTATGCCTATCGTTGTAAAGGTTGTTGAGCAAGACGAATATGAGGAATGGGTAGGAATTAAAAAAGAAGAAGCCCAAAAACTAGCTGAACTTACTACCAAAGAATGGACTGCTGAGGAATTAGTTTCAAGAGGGCAAAGTGTTTATGAAGTAAATTGTGTTGCTTGCCATCAAACAAATGGACAAGGTATTGCAGGGATCTTTCCTGCTTTAGTGGGAAGCGATATAGTTCTAAATAATAAAGAAAGAAATATAGAAATCTTAATGGAAGGAGTTCAAGGAGCAGCTATGAATTCATTTAGCTACCTATCTGAAGTTGAGATTGCATCAGTAATAACATATACAAGACAATCATGGGGCAATGATGAAAAGGGAGATGGAGAGGTAGTTGTCCCAAAAGATATTGTAGATTATAAAGAACCGAAAATATAATATAGGAAACTATTATGAGCGCAGTTATAGAAAACCATCACGACGACCATCATCACGGACCAGCAAAAGGTATAACCAGATGGTTATATACAACCAATCATAAGGATATAGGAACTTTATATTTATGGTTTAGTTTTGCAATGTTCTTAATCGGTGGAGCCATGGCAATGGTTATAAGGGCTGAATTATTTTCACCAGGAATGCAAATCGTAGAGCCTGAATTCTACAATCAAATGATTACTCTTCATGGCTTAATAATGATCTTTGGTGGAGTTATGCCGGCTTTTGTTGGTCTGGCCAACTGGCTTGTCCCAATGATGATTGGTGCGCCTGATATGGCTCTTCCAAGAATGAATAATTTAAGTTTTTGGATACTCCCTTTTGCCTTCTTTATTTTATTATCATCTTTATTTATGGAAGGAGGCGCTCCTAATTTTGGCTGGACTTTTTATGCACCACTTTCAACAACTTATGCACCACCAAGTGTTACGTTTTTTATTTTTTCAGTTCATATCATGGGGGCTTCATCAATAATGGGATCAATAAACGTTGTTGTGACCATAATGAATATGAGAGCTCCTGGAGTTGGTCTTATGAAGATGCCGCTATTTGTTTGGTCATGGCTAATTACTGCTTATTTATTAATTGCTGTTATGCCAGTTTTAGCTGGAGCAGTAACAATGATGTTAATGGATATTCATTTTGGAACAAGCTTTTTTAATGCAGCTGGTGGAGGAGATCCAGTTCTTTTTCAACATATATTTTGGTTCTTTGGACATCCTGAAGTTTATATAATGATCTTGCCAGCATTTGGAATAGTTTCCCATATAATTGAAACCTTTTCTCGTAAGCCTTTATTTGGATATGCTTCAATGGTTTGGGCAATGTTATCAATTGCAATATTATCTTTTGTAGTATGGGCGCACCATATGTTTACAGTTGGTATGCCATTGGCAGCCGAGATTTTCTTTATGTGGGCAACGATGTTGATAGCAGTTCCAACTGGAGTAAAAGTTTTTAATTGGGTTGCTACAATGTTTAGAGGCTCTATAACATTTGAAACCCCTATGTTATTTGCATGCGCCTTTGTTGTACTTTTTACAATTGGTGGATTATCTGGCTTGATGCTTGCAATCGTTCCTGCAGATTTTCAATACCATGATACATATTTTGTAGTTGCTCACTTTCATTATGTTTTAGTTCCTGGGGCTATATTTTCTATAATGGCGGCAGTTTATTATTGGATACCTAAATGGTCTGGAAATATGTATGACGAAAGATTGGGTAAATTACATTTTTGGCTTTCTTTTATTGGGGTTAATGTAACATTCTTTCCACAACACTTTATTGGTCTTGCAGGAATGCCTAGAAGATACCCAGACTATGCTCTGCAATTTGCAGATTGGAATATGGTTTCTAGTGTTGGAGCATTTTTATTTGGCTTTTCCCAGCTTTTATTTTTATTTATAGTGGTTAAAACTGTAATAGGTGGTAAAAAAGCTACTGATCAAGTTTGGGAAGGAGCAAAGGGGCTTGAATGGACTGTTGCGTCGCCTGCGCCTTATCATACTTTCTCTACACCACCAAAAGTTGACTAATGAATAAAGAAGCAAAGAAAACATTAATAAGATTAGTTGTTGCTGTGCCGCTAATGTTTGCTTTTGGCTTTGCTTTGGTGCCGCTTTATAACGTCTTTTGTGAAGTTACTGGCATCAATGGAAAGATTTTTCAATCTGAACATAATGATAAATTTATTTCTGAGGAAGGCAGGCCAATAGCTCTTCAATTTATTTCAACAAATAATGAAAATATGCCTTGGATATTTAAACCCTCTGAGCAAGTGATGGAAATCCAAACTGGTAAATACCATTCAGCAACTTTTTATGTCAAAAATACAACTAACAAGAAAATGACTGCTCAGGCGGTTCCGAGTGTAGCCCCCTCTAATGCGGCAGAACATTTAAAGAAATTAGAATGCTTTTGTTTTGAGCAACAAGAATTAATGCCAGGCGAAGAGGCAATTCTTCCTATTAGACTTCTTGTATCAAATGAGTTGCCAAAAAATATAAAGAATATAATTTTGTCTTATACGATTTTTGATATAACAGATTATAACGATGAGGCCTTAGCTCACCATCAAATGGATATGGAGTAATATAATATTATGAGTGGCGGAAATTATTACGTACCAGATCAAAGCAGATTTCCTATTTTCATGGCTTTTTCTTTATTCCTACTTGTTATGGGCGCATCAAGCACGATTAATAATCTAGACGACCCTACAAATAATTCTGTATATATATTGTATACAGGATTTGGATGTTTATTTTTAACAATGTTTTTTTGGTTCAGACAAGTAATTAAAGAGCATCTTGCAGGATTAGACTCCAATCAATTAAAACAGTCTTATGTATTTGGCATGGCATGGTTTATTTTTTCTGAGGTAATGTTTTTTGCTGCATTTTTTGGTGCTTTATTCTATGTGAGAACTTTTGCAGTTCCGTGGTTGGCAGGAGAGGGAGCAAAAGGTGGTGCGATTGAAGCAATTGAGTTATGGCAGGGCTTTGAATCAACTTGGCCTGTTATGTCTACACCTGATCAGGGGAATGAGTTTGTCTTAGCAGATAAAAGCATGGCTTGGCCAGGCTGGGACCATGCTCTTGAATGGCTGCCACTTTGGAATACAATTGTTTTACTTAGCTCAAGTGTAACTGTGCATATTGCGCATTTAGGTTTAAAAAATGGAAATAGAAGAAAATTTAATATTTTTCTCGGAATCACTGTTACTTTAGCTCTTATATTTGTTGGGCTCCAAGCTGCAGAATATTACGAGGCTTATGCTCATTACGGATTAACATTAAATTCTGGAATATACGGCTCAACATTTTTTATGTTAACTGGCTTCCATGGATTCCACGTTATGATGGGCGGATTTATGCTAGCAGTTATGTTGGCTAGGTCAGTTTTTGCAGGTCATTTTGAAGACCATGATCATTTTGGTTTTGAGGCTGCCTCATGGTATTGGCATTTTGTTGATGTTGTTTGGGTAATGTTATTTTTATTTGTTTATATACTTTAATTAAGAATCATCCCAAGGCACAGTGTTTCCTAGTTCACCAGTATAGAGACCAATAGTTACTAATATGATTAATAGAGCGGCGAAGAAGACCCTAAGACCAAGTAAATATACAGTTCTTTTTCTTCCCGTATCTCCTTTATCAATAAACAGAAAAAAAAGACCTCCAGCAAGAGAAAGAAGTAAAAGCGGTAAGACGATATAAATTAGAGTTGTAATCATAATAAAATTTTAAAGCATATATACTTTAATAGATATGGTAAAAAATAAATTTAATCCCGGAATAAGAATAACAATATTTTTTGTTTTTTTTGCTATTTTATTCTTTTCTCTTGGCCTTTGGCAGATCGAAAGAGGCCAGGCAAAAACTACTATATTGGCTGAGTTTGAAGATAATTTAAGCAAGACTCCTGTATATCTTAATCAGGAATCAAAAAAGTGGGACAGGGTCTATGTAAAAGGTAAATGGGATAATTCAAAACAGATATTAGTAGACAATGTTATTAATAGAGGTATTGCTGGATACAAGGTTTTAACGCCGTTAAGAATTATAGAAACAAATCAATTGATTCTTGTTGATAGAGGATGGATTAAGCAAAATAAATATAGAGAAATCCTTCCTAACATTGAATTAATAGAGGCCGATGAGGTCGTCAGCGGTATTCTTGAATACCCAGAACTTGGACTTGTTTTATCAGAAGATTTAGTTTCAAAAGAATGGCCTAAGATTTCACAAACTAAGAACCTTGAAGTTATCTCAAAGGAATACAATGAATTTATTTACCCTATGATTTTACTAGCTGACCCCATTCTTAAAAACAGCTTAGAATATATTAAAATTACTCCTACAAATATGACGCCAACAAAACACTATGGATACTCTGCACAATGGTTTTTAATGTTTTTAGTCTTATGTTTAATGTACCTTTGGTATGGATTTAAAAAAAATGAGAAATAAGTTTTTTTTAGCAGCAATATTATTAACTCCAATATTGGTAGTGTCACTCTCATCTCTTTACTTTGTTATGGGGAACTCTCCAGAGGGCACTAAGAACAATGGAGTTTTCTTTAAAAGCTATTTTGAATTTAGCCAATTTAAAAACGAAAAAGGCAGCCCAGATCTTATAAATTTTGATGATGGCAAATGGGTTTTGTCTGTATATGTTACAAATATAGAGGCAAGTAAAGAATCTATATATTTAATGAGACAACTAAATGTTGCACTTAATAGAGATATAAATAAATTAAAGCGAGTGATATTTTATTCTAATAGTCTTCTTGAAAGAGATCTGCAAGATATTAAATCTCAATATCCAAGGGTTGAACTTATTGAAGATAAGAATGGTGTTTTATTAAATGTTCTACAGAAAAATTCTAAGTTAAATTTTAATATTGATAATCCTATTTTTATAATTGACCCATATGGAAGGGCAGTAATGTATTTTAACCCCGGCACTGATCCAAAATTAATCTTAAAAGATTTAAAGGTACTAATTTAATGAATCAAATTACAAAATTATCTTTTATTGGAATATGTATGGCTTTTGTTGTAATTGCATTGGGTGCATGGACTAGACTAGTTGATGCAGGCCTTGGTTGCCCAGATTGGCCAGGCTGCTATGGATTTATAGTCTTTCCTACCAATGAGGCTGAAATTGCTCTTGCAGAAAGCAGGTATCCAATGTTTCCCTATGATATTAATAAAGCAATTCCAGAAGTTGTTCATAGATATTTTGCTGCCGCTTTAGGCTTGGTTGCAATATTTTTAGTCTACCTCTCTTTTAAAAATACGAAAGATAGGTCAATTAGAGGTTGGTCAATATTTCTTTTATTTTTTATATGCTGCCAAGGCTTATTTGGTTATTTGACAGTAAGCTTAAAATTATTACCAATAATAGTTACAACACATTTATTTGGAGGATTCGCAACATTAACTTTATTTTATTTTCTTTATTTAAAATCTCGTAATTTTGAAATCTTCAATCAAATTAATATTTCAAACTTAAAGGCAATCGCTGGTGTAGCTTTTTTAGTATTAATATTTCAGATTTTTCTTGGGGTATGGACTAGCACCAACTATGCATCATTAGCATGTGCCGACTTTCCTACCTGTCAGGGAAGCTATTTGCCAGAAATGGACTTTAAGAGCGGATTTAATTTAAATCAAGAGGTTGGCCCAAATTATCTATATGGTCTTCTTGATAATCCCGCCAGAGTAGCTATTCATTACTCCCATAGGGTAACAGCAATATTAGTAACAATATTTTTTTTAATATTGATGTCTAGGTTGTGGTTTTCCAATGCAGCTCCATTAGCATCAACACTTGGCATTCTATTATTAACGCAAATAACATTAGGAATTATTAATGTTGTATATGTTTTGCCTTTATATGTAGCTATTGCTCATAATTTAGTTGCAGCCTGTTTATTGCTCGCGTTATTTACAATCAACTATCTTGCTTGGAAAAAATGACACTCCTAAAGAGCTATTATCAATTATGTAAACCCAATGTTGTTTATATGATGTTGATTTGCGCATTTGTTGGAATGCTATTAGCAGAAGAAACAGTTAGATCTTTTGGTTATTTGTTTGTTGCTTTAAGCGGTATAGCATTATGCTCAGCTTCTGCCGCTGCAATTAATCAGGTAATCGATAGAAATACTGATGCCTCAATGACAAGAACTGATCAAAGACCACTTCCCAAAGGTGAGCTATCTGCAATCCATGCCTCAGTATTTGCTTTTGTTATTGGAGTTACAGGAGCTTTGATTTTATATTTTTATGTAAACACTTTAACAATGATACTTACTATCGCATCCTTAATAGGCTATGCATTTATTTATACAATATATTTAAAAAGAGCCACTCCTCAAAATATTGTCATAGGCGGATTAGCTGGCGCAGCGCCTCCTTTATTGGGATGGTCATCTATTACTAATAATATTGATCCATATGCTTTATTGTTGGTGTTAATAATTTTTGTTTGGACACCACCTCATTTTTGGGCATTAGCGATTTACCGTAAGGACGAATATGCTAGAGAATCTATTCCCATGCTTCCAGTTACTCATGGAATTGTATTTACAAAATTACAAATAGTTCTTTATACGATCATTCTATTTATAGTTAGCCTTTTACCATATGTAGTGCTTATGTCAGGGCCGATATATCTTTATTCTGCATTAATACTAAGTAGTATGTTTTTATATTCTTCGGTTAAACTTTATTACAGTAACGATGATGAAGATGCTATGAAAACCTTTCAATTTTCTATTTATTACATCTTTTTAATCTTTTTAGCATTATTGGTAGACCACTTTATAATACTTAGCCAATGACCATAAAGAATAATATATTGTTGATTGTAATTTTTATGATCACTGTTGTAGGACTATTCATAAATAAATTAACAACTCCACGAATCTTAAGTGTTAACGAACTTTTAGCGAATGGACTTTATTTATTTGAAAGCCCTAAAGAAATATCTGACTTTAGTTTTTATTCAGCAGATAAGATCGAATTCACAAAATCTGATCTTATTGGGAAATGGACTTTGATGTACTTTGGATTTACTAGATGTCCAGATGAATGCCCTACGACCATGTATCAGATGTCTAAATTAATAAAAGTGCTAAGAGAAAAAGAATTTCCTTTAGAAGACAAACAATGGGTGTTGGTTTCGATCGATCCTGAAAGAGATACCCCAGAGGTTGTTGATAAATATGCAAAGGGTTTTGATAAGGATTTTATGGGAGTTGCAAATATAAGACCAATGCTTTTAAGTCTAGCTACTCAACTATCTGTAAATAATGTAATGCCAAATGATGACTTAACAGATCATTCTCACTTAGATAATCATGTAAATAATATTATTCTTTTAAATCCAGCAGGGGAGTTCGCAGGAATCTTTAGACCGCCATTTGATGTCTCTAGACTTTCATTGACTTATCAGTCTGTGGTAAGTCAGTAATAGATTACATAGTTATTATTACTTTGCCTTGAGCTTTTCTATCTTTTAAATGAGATATAGCTTTTGCCCCATCATCGAGAGAGAAAGAATCAGAAACCTCTGGGTTTATTTTGCCTTCAGAATGTAATTTAAATAGTTCTTCAAAATTTTTCTTATTTTCTTCTGGATTCATTCCTACCCAAGCACCCCAAAAAACACCCACTATTTTCATGCCTTTCAATAAGGCAAGATTAATAGGTATTTTAGGTATTTCGCCTGCGGCAAAACCAATTACTAAATACCTACCATCCCATGCTGTTGCTCTAATACATGGTTCAGAATATGAGTCACCAACTGGGTCATATACAACATTAGCACCCATACCTCCAGTTAATTCTTTAATTTTTGCAGACAATTCTTTTTGTTGATCTCTATCAAGTTTCCCGGTTGGATAAACAAACCCTTCATCGGCACCATGCTGTTTACATAAATCAACTTTTTCTTCAGTTGAAGCTGCAGCTATGACCTTAGCACCCATTGCTTTCCCTAATTCAACCGTGGCAAGACCTACTCCACCAGCTGCACCAAGAACAAGTAATATTTCACCTTCTTTTAGTTCTGCTCTTTGTTTTAGGGCATACAAAGAGGTTCCATATGTCATTGGAAGAGCAGCTGCTGTTTCAAAACTCATAGAATCAGGAATTTTCATTACAGAGTTTTGATGAGCAACAATTTTTTCAGCAAAGGCGCCTAGTCCAGTCATTGCAAAGACTCTATCGCCAACGGCAATGTCCTTTACTCCTTCGCCAACGGCTGAAACAGTTCCTGCAGATTCACCTCCAGGTGAAAATGGCAATTCAGGTTGAAACTGATATAGGCCTTGAATCATTAATACATCTGGAAAGTTAACACTTGCTGCCTTATTTTCAATTAAGACATGTTCTGGTTGTATTTCTGGATCTGGCACTTCATTAATTTGTAATTTATCTGGAGGGCCAAGTTCAACACACTGTAAAGCTTTCATAATTTTTCCTATATATTTAAATTATAGTTTCCAACATATTCATCCATTTCTTCTTTTGAATTCACTGGAATATCATTTAATTTGTTTAATGATAACTCTGCTTCTTTTTTTATACTATTAATATTTGTACTTGTATCTGATTTTAAAGTTTCTAGATTAATTTTTGCTTGCTCAAGGCCTTTCTGATGATGCGTCTTGTCTGTAACCTCTCCTTTTAGTGAGTTCTTTACATAGTTAATCGAATCTAAAAATTCTTCATTTTCATTAAAGAAACTTGCCACTTCTTTTAATTCTTTAAATATTTTTTCTTTTGCAGCATTAATATTTATTTCTTCCCCATCAATAAATACTTCTGTATTTTCATTCCTTCCACCATAAATAGTTGTTTGATCATTCTTATCTATAAGGTCTTTTTCTTCAGATGAAATTTTAGGACTGTCTTTAATAAGGCAATATATAAGAACAAGATCAAGAAACCTCATGTGATGTTTCGAAATTCCTGTAATATCATGAGGAGATAAATCAATGCCCCGTATTTCTAAATATTCGATTCCAAAATTCTTTAATAATTCATATGGCCTCATATTATTAGATGCAGACCTTTTAGGTCTTATCGAGTCATAGTACTCATTTTCAATTTGAATAATCCCAGAAGAAATTTGCTGATAATTCTCATTCGCATCTTTTAAACCTCTTGCTTCAAATTCTGGATATGGAATGGTAATAGCATCTTTAATCTTGTTAAGAAAGCTCTCTAATGAATTATATTTAATATCTAGATCGCGCTGAGCTTTGCTTTGGTATCCTATCTCACTCATTCTTAAAGAAGTCGCATCTTTAAGATACATATCTTCATGATTTAATTCTTCAAGATTATGTTTTCTTCCTTTTATAAATGATGTATCCACAATATTTGTTTGTCCAAATTGAGACAATATAAACCAGAAGATTCTTTTAAAATTTCTTACAAGACTAAGATATGCTTCATTTATATTGTCTTGATTATTCGATTGAGTAAAGATGGATAAAGACTCTGGCTTTATTGAAAAATTATAGTGCATTCCAGAAACACATTGCATCCTAGGCCCATATCTAACTTTTAAACCTCTTCTATAAACATGTTTAAGCAAACCAATATTACTTTGGTGATAATAACCAAGATTTATATCTGACTCATTTTCTATTTTCGGCGGCATAGAGAAGGGCCAAAGCATTTCATCATCTTCGATATTTTGAGCTACAAAAACATGAAGGGTATAAAGAAAATTGTAAAGACTGTCTATATTTTCAAAAACTGGAGTAACTAGTTCTAACTGAGCTTCAGCAAAATCTGTAGTAATAAATTTATTTGTAAGCGCGGAACCAAGTGATTCTGGATGAGGGCTTTTAGAAATATAACCATCTGAATCTACTCTAAAGAATTCTTTCTCTATCCCTCTCCTTATTACTAATGTATTAAAAAACCCATCATTTTTTAATTTGGTTAGTTTATTTGTTAACGATTCATTAGTCATCAAATCCTGGACCGGCTGATACTATTTCAGGTTGTACATTATATTTTTTGAAGTTCTCTTGGAATTGTGAAACTAAATCTTTTAATTGTTTTTGATATTCATCTTTATCATTCCAGTTATTAATTGGATTTAATAATTTTGAATCAACCCCACGAACTAACAAAGGTACTTCTAGGTTCAGACCAGGTATGTTCTCTGTTTCTGCCTCATGCAGCTCTCCATCTTGAATCGCATTTACTATTCTTCTTGTCACAGGAATATCAAATCTAGAACCAACCCCATAAGGTCCTCCTGTCCAACCAGTATTTACAAGGAACACTTTAGAACCAAACTCTTCAATACGCTTAATAAGAAGATCGGCATATACATTTGCCGGTCTTGGAAAAAATGGAGCTCCAAAGCATGTAGAGAACGTTGATTGAATAGGGGCTCCAGCACCTCTTTCAGTAGAGCCAAGTTTTGCAGTATAACCACTTAAAAAGTGATAAGCTGCACTTTTTCTAGACAAGATTGATACTGGCGGCATCACTCCAGTTAAATCACAAGTTAAGAAGATAATAGTTTTTGGTTCACCGGCAGCATTTTCTTTAACAGCATTTTCGATATGCGATCTAGGGTAACAACATCTTCCATTCTCAGAAATAGAAATATTAGAGTAATCTGGTTCGTTGTTATCATTTAGATACACATTCTCAATTACACTTCCATGTTTAATAGCTTTATAAATTACTGGTTCGTTTTCTTCTGATAAATTTACTGTCTTTGCATAACATCCGCCTTCAAAATTAAAAACAGAACCTTTGCTCCAGCCATGCTCGTCATCTCCTATAAGAGAACATTTAGTATCAGCTGAGAGTGTTGTTTTGCCTGTTCCAGATAATCCGAAAAATAAAGTTACATTATTATTTTTATTTATATTTGCTGAGCAATGCATAGGCAAAACATCTTTGTCAGTTAGTAAGAAATTTTGAACTGAGAACATAGATTTTTTTAATTCACCTGCATATTTCATGCCTGCAATTATTACCTTCCTCTCAGAAAAATTAATAACGATGCAACTCTCTGAATTCGTGCCATCTTCTTCAGGAACACATTCAAAGTTTGCAGCACTCAGTATCTCCCATTTTATTTTATTAAGAGGATTAAAATCATCAGTACATATAAAAATTAATCTAGCGAACAATGAATGCCATGCTGTTTCAGTAGTAACCTTGACTGGTAAATAATGTTCTGGATGTGCGCCTACATGGACATCTGAAGTATAACTATTACCTTTAGATAAATAAGATTCAACCTTATCCCAAAGACTATTGAATTTTTCTCTATCAAAAGGTTTATTTACTTCACCCCATTCAATTAAATCTTCCGTATGTGCCTCTTTTACTATAAATCTATCGTTCGGGCTTCTTGACGACCTATCTCCAGTATTCGTAGAAAATGCACCATTACTTGCAATAATACCTTCTTTATTTGCAACAGCGGCATCAATTAGTTGTTCAGTGCTCAAATTGAGAGGTTCTTGTGTTTGCGTATTCATATTTAACTAACAAATATTATAGGTACTTGGGGGGGATAATTATATATTTAGAGGAGATAATTATGTACCTATAATATTAGCATTGTTAGCAATTAATCAGATTAACATGTAGTGTAGTAAAATTTATTTGCTAAAAAAAGTCAATATTTGAATAAAATGCTTATTTTATAACGATTAAAAGCTATAATTTTTGTAGTTTTGCTACAAATTTAAAGCTTTTTAGCCATTTTTTAATTTCAATATAGTGCAAATTAGAAATACTAAAAAGAATATAAAACCCCATTCTGCAAAATTAAATACAAACCTCCACCCATCTTCTGCACAACTAGGTCCGCCTGCAAGAGTTTTCTTTATAGCCTCTATAATGCCGAAGTATTCAACTTGAGTATTAAAAGGCATTCCACAGCCAGAAAGTTGAGAAATATCATCAATCGACATGTTTTGGATATATATTTGTCTAGTTGTTACAAAAATTCCAATAAGAGATGAAATAATTATTAGCAATTGGCTAATAATATGTTTCTTCAAAAGAATTCCAATAATCGCAGATAAAGCAATTAAACCAAAAACATACCTAGTTAATATACACATCGGACATGCTTGCAGATAAAGAAACTTATCCATGACAACCGCTATCAAAATAATCATTATTGCTGAAATAGCTACAGCTAACTCAAAGTAGATTTGATATATATGTTTAATAAATTCTGAAATATTTTTATACATTTTTATCTAATTTTTTCCATTATAGAAAAACAAGGGTCATAATACATTATATAAAAGTGAAACATGAAAGATAGAATTTTTGTAATAGATGGATCCTCATACCTTTATAGAGCCTTCCATGCAATGCCTCCTTTAAGCACCTCCTCAGGTAAGCCAACTGGTGCTGTTAAGGGTGTTACAAACATGCTTATTAATTTAAAAAAAGAGAGTGAAGGTTCGCCAATAATTGTTGTATTTGATGCGAAAGGCAAAACTTTTAGAAATGATATTTATAAAGAATACAAAGCAAACCGACCTCCAATGCCAGACGAACTTAGAGAGCAACTTGAACCAGTTAAATCAATATGTAGAGCAATAGGATTTCCATTAATAGAAATTACTGGAGTAGAGGCTGATGATGTGATTGCAACTATTGCTCGTATGGCAAAAGATGCTAAATATAAATGTGTTATCTCTTCTTTAGATAAAGATCTTATGCAGTTAGTTGAAGATCCTGATACAACTATGATGAATACAATGAAGCATATTATCTTTGATGAAGAAAAGGTATTTGAAAAATTTGGAGTGAAGCCTAATCAGGTTAGAGATATGCTTGCTCTTACTGGAGATTCTTCAGATAACATCCCAGGTGTTCCTAAGGTTGGCCAAAAAACTGCTGCAAAGTGGTTGAATGAGTATGGTGATCTAGAAGGGATCAAAAAAAATGCAGAATCAATAACAGGAGTTGTTGGCGAGAATCTAAGAAATTGTTTAAATGATCTCGATAGAAATGTTGAATTAGTATCATTAAAAGAAGATGTAGATCTAAATATTGATTTCACAGAGCTATTAAAACTTACGCCTAATGATGAAGAGTTAGAGAAAATTTTTACAGAATTAGAATTTAAAGCACTTGATAAAAGCAAACAAGAGGAAGCGCCCAAGAAAGATTCTAAATACGAAACAATATTAAGCGAAAAGGATTTAAAAAAGTGGATTAATAAAATTAATAAATCAAAAGTATTTGCTCTTGATACCGAAACTGATTCAGTAAATACAGTTTCGGCAAATTTAATTGGGATTTCTATTTCAGTTTTTGAGAATGAGGGGTGTTATATCCCAATAGGACATTCATATGATGGATGTCCGGAACAATTAAAAATGGACCATGTAATAAAAACACTTGGCCTAGCAATAGAACAGAATCAAAAAAAGATAGTGGGACAGAATCTTAAATTTGATATCCCAATACTTTCTAGACATGGAATTAATATCACAGAATTTTGTGCTGACACAATGTTAATGTCTTATGTTTTAAACAGCACGGCTACTCGCCATGGAATGGATAGGCTTGCGGATTATTATTTAAATTACACTACAACAAAATATTCAGATGTTACCGGAACAGCATCAAAACAAATTAGTTTTTCTGAAGTAAAGCTAGATGTTGCAACTGACTATGCATCTGAAGATGCCGATATAACTTTAAGATTGTATAACGTGTTAGCACCGATGCTTAAAGACAAACCAACTCAAGAAAAGTTACTTCATGATATTGAATATCCTTTAGTTCATGTTCTTGCGAGGGTAGAACAAAACGGAGCAAAAATAGATAAGAACAAGTTATCAAAACATTCTAATGAGTTAAGTAAGAAAATTGATGAGCTTTCATCTCAAGCTTTTAAAATTGCTGGTGAAGAATTTAATTTAGATTCACCAAAACAATTACTTGAAATACTTTATGAGAAACAAGGGTTACCAGTCCTAAAGAAGACACCAAAAGGACAACCTTCAACTAACGAAGATACTCTGCAGCGACTTTCTGAAGAATATGAGTTGCCAAAAATTATTTTGCAATATAGAACATTAGCAAAATTAAAATCGACTTATACTGACAGCCTAATAAATATAGAGAACCCTAGAACTGAGAGAATTCATACCTCCTACCAGCAAGCAGTGACCTCTACTGGCAGACTTTCATCCACAGAACCTAATTTACAAAATATTCCAATTAAAACAGCTGAGGGTAGAAGAATTAGAGAGGCTTTTGTGCCTGAAAAAGGCAATGTTTTAATTTCAGCGGATTATTCTCAAATTGAGTTAAGAATAATGGCTCACTTATCTAAAGATAAAAATTTAACCCACGCATTTAATAATGATATAGATGTGCATTCATCAACGGCAGCTGAAGTTTTTGGTGTTTCAATAGATGATGTAACTCAAGACCAAAGAAGGAGTGCCAAAGCAATTAACTTTGGGTTGATGTATGGTATGTCTGCTTTTGGCCTAACAAGACAACTGGGCATCCCAAGGGGAGAAGCTCAAGAATACTTAGATACCTATTTTGCTAGATATACAGGTGTTAGGGATTATATGGATAACATTAAAGCTCAAGCAAAAGAAGATAAATATGTTGAAACAATCATGGGAAGAAGACTTTATTTAAATGAAATTAATGCAGCAAATGCAAGATTAAGACAAGGGGCGGAAAGAGCTGCAATTAATGCACCACTTCAAGGATCAGCAGCAGATATTATTAAAAAAGCTATGTTAGATATTGATAATATTATTCTAAATAAAATGTCTGATGTAAAAATGATTATGCAGGTTCATGACGAGTTAGTTTTTGAATGCCCAAAAGATAATGCTGATATGGTCATGGAAAAGATGAAAAATACTATGGAACAAACAGTAAAACTAAACATTCCTTTAATAGCTGAAGCAGCTATTGGATCAAATTGGAATGAAGCTCACTAATAATTAGTTTACACGCTCTATTGGAATATATTCCATTTCCTCTGGGAGCAATACTTTAATACCATATTCTTCCCTTAAGTCTGAAATTTTCATAGAGAGATATTCTGCTGGCATTTTAAAAGGCCATTTCTTATTCATTTTAAAAGTCCTAAAAATTACCTTTCTTTTTATTCCTCCAAGTCTCCAGAAAACCTTCAGAAAACCTCGGATGCCAAACTCTTTTTGTAAGTCTTTGTATAGTTGCTGTATTTCAGGAAGTTTCTGATATTTAAGTATATATTTCCATTGAAATTTACTCCCCCAAAGAACCCAAGTATCAAGAATAGACTCTTGCTCTATAGAGGTATCAAGTCCAAAAATAACATGTGTACAATCATGATCTCTTAAAAGAGTTCCAGACTCCTTATTGTCTGCCATGATTTCAGTTGTTTCAGGAAAATTTTTGTAGTAACAATCTAAACCCTCTTGAAGTGTTAAATCACAATCTTGTTTTTGATACTCGTACATTACTTAACAAAGTTTAGTATTTTTTTAGAGAGGCTGTCAAAACCATCTTTATTTTTTGAAGACACTGCAATAGGAGTTGATTCAGGAATTTTTCCTTTAACGAAAGCTATAGCTTTAGCGATATTATTGTTTGACAGTTTGTCGCTTTTTGTAAGTGCTGGGACGAAAGGGACATTAAAATTTCTACATAAGTGGATCATTTCCCAATCACTTTCTTTAAGAGGATGACGAATGTCCATAAATATAACTACCGCAGTTAAAGCTCTTCGTTTCTGAAAATATTCACCTAGTAGAGGGCCCCAGTCTTTCTTTTTTGCCTTACTGGATTTTGCAAAACCATATCCAGGAAGGTCTAACAGCATAAGATCTTCATTTACTTTAAAAAAGTTAATTTCTGTTGTTCTGCCGGGAGTTTTACTTATTCTTGCTAGTTTTGGATTATCAGTTAGTACATTAAGTGCGCTAGATTTTCCAGCATTAGATCTGCCTGCAAGCAGAATTTCGCTTCCAGCATCATCTGGTAGATTTTTATAGTTTGTTACACCAAAAACAAACTCAGTTTTTTTAAAAAGGTTTTTCATTTAATCGTTTATATCATATCAAGCTATGTTTATAATACACACCAACAAGACACACATTTTAGTTTTCAATGAAGTATTCTTTATTATTTTTTGCTCTACTAGGCCTTTCAGTTGGTTTGGGTGCAGCTGATGATAAATCCAAAGGAATACAAATGCCAGAAACTTTCATATCAGGCGATCCTGATAAAGGGTCTACGTTAGTTGAATCTTGTGTTGCTTGTCATGGTGTTGATGGAAATAGTATTAGTACAGATTGGCCCAAGCTTGCTGGACAAAATCAAAAATATTTACTTGAAGAACTAAAACATTTTAGAGATGGAGAGAGAAATAATGTTTTAATGATGGCGGTAATCCCATACTTGCAAACATTAAGTGATCAAGATTTATTAGATATAGCTGCTTTTTATTCCAAATATAATACTAATGTGGGACAGGCCAAAAATGACGAGGAATTACTTGCATTAGGGACTCAATTATATAGATTTGGTGATATTAAAAAACAGATACCAGCTTGTACATCTTGTCATGCAGTTTATGGTCAAGGCAATAGACTTGCTGGATATCCCGTTATAGCTGGACAGCAAATCGGCTACTTAACTTCTACTTTAAAAGCTTATAGATCAAAAGAAAGAAATGCTGGAGAATCTTCTTTAGTAATGCAAGCAATCGCAGAAAATTTAAGTGATTATGAAATCGATGCTTTAGCAAATTATATGCACGGATTATACGAATGAGGAATTTTATGAAAACTAGTTACAAATTTTTACTTTTATTTATTTTTACAGTTTCAATGCAAGCAGAATATAGGCTGGGAGTAGATTATGTTTTAATAGATAATCCATTACCAGTTAAAAGAGATGGCGTCGTAGAGGTTACAGAATCTTTTTGGTATGGCTGTGGAGCATGTTATTCATTTGAATCTTCAATTAATGCCTGGGCTGCAAAACAGGATGATGACGTAAAACTAACTAAGATGCCTATAACATGGGGGGCGATTCACCAACTCCATGCATCTCTTTACTATACAATTGAGGCATTAAAATTAGATCCTTCTACCCATTCTGCAGTTTTTGTAACGATTCATAAAGAGGGTAATTTTTTACAAAATATCAAAGCAATACAAAACTTTTTAGAAAAATTTGGAGTAGCACCAGAATTATCTGAACAGTATTTAAATTCATTTGCGGTAAAACAAAGAGTTAACAGGGGAATAAAATATGCACGACAGTTAAAGGTCGCAGCTGTTCCTCAAATGATAGTTGATGGAAAATATATGATTCAAAACAAAGGCTCTTTTTCAGACATGCTTAAAGTTGTTGATCATGTTGTTGAGCTTCAAAAACCAAATAGTTAGATTAATTATGAAGAACAAAATCCTTTTAATAATTCTTCCGTTATGTTTCTTATTACTTTTTAATGGCAAGAAATACGATGAAGCTGTAAAAGATAGATTAAATCTGCCTGTTAAATTATGTCTTGAAGGTGAAGATTGTGGAACTAGCTCCCAAGCTAGCGAACCAACTATGGTTGCTCAAGTTGCTGTCGAAAAGGTAGAACTTTCTGAAGGTTCAGAGCATACCGTAAAGATGCTTAATTCTGGGGAAGGTGGACAGATGATATTTGAACCTGCTGTAATAAAAGTCTCTAAAGGAGATACTATTCATTTTAAATTAGTAGACCCAGCACATAATTCAGCATCTATTGATGGAATGATACCTGCAGGAGCTAATTCATGGGCCGGAGAACTTAATCGAGATATTAGCGTAACCTTAGATACGGAAGGTATTTATGTTTATCAGTGCGATCCTCATGTCATGATGGCTATGATTGGAGTTATTCAAGTAGGCGAAGCTGTAAATATGAATCAAATTAAAGAAGCTTCTAAAAATTTAAAGCCTTCATTTATAATGAATGCAGAAAGAATAGATACATATTTAAGTCAGCTTTAATCTTTTTCTAATTCTGAGAGTCTATCTTCTAGATCATTGATTATTCTCTCAAGATTTTTATATTTTGATTTTTTAATATAGCCACTTTGTTCAATAAGGTTTTCAATTTCAGGCGATATTTTTTCTTCAATATTTGAAATGATATCTTTGGGAATAAATTTACTGAAACTTTTTAATTCTTTTTCAATGATGCTTTTAATAGCTTCTGATAAATCTTTATCACTCATATTTGTTCTCTATTATTTTCGGTAATACATCCCAAGATTTAAATTCATCAGGTTTAGGAAAATCTTGAGACCATTTTTCATTATTATTATTAAACCATAATGTGTCTATACCAAGATTATAAGCGCCTAAAATATCATTTATCTGATGATCTCCAATATGAAGTATTTGATCAAAACTTATATCATCAACGAACTCTATAGCTTTATCAAAATGAGCACGATTTGGTTTGCTATCTCTTGCCTCTAAAGAACTAATTGCAAATTTAAAGTATTTACCAATTTTAAATTTATACACATCAGCATTACCATTAGTTAATATTCCTAACACATATTTTTTTGATAAAAAATCTAGAGCCTCTTCAACCCCATCAAATAATTCGATTTCATGCCTTTTATTAATAAATATATTAAATGCCTCGTCTACAATTTCATCTCTTAAATTAGATGGAGTTATATGGCTGATTTTTTTTCTAAAAATCTCTTTTCTTAATTTGCTTATATCCCATTCGATGCTTGCGTCTTCTTTTATAAGCTCTTCTCTTAGAGAAAGGAAGTCATTGAAATCTCCCCATTGAACTTCACCAACTTTATCTTCAATCCATTTTCTAGTATCAATCTCAGCTTTTAAAATAGTAGGCCGGTTATCCCAAAGAGTATCATCCAGATCGAAGGTTATCATTTTGATCTTTTTACTTATTTTTTTTAACATATGCCCAACTCTTCCTACCTGATTCTAAAGTTACTTCTACTCTTTTATAATCATCAACCTCATACCCATCTGCTTTTAGTAATTCATCTGATGTAATCTTAAATACAGTGCCTATAACTTTGTCTTTTTCATTGCCGGTATATGAAAGAATGGGATGAAATTTTTTATCACTTACTTCAAGTACAACCTCATCTGTAATTTCTACCTCTTTTAAAGTAAATTTTTCAAGAGTATCTTCAGTACCATCGAGAAGGCGACCAAAATTTTTTAATTGAACATTTTGTTGTCTTAGCGTTCCATAAGAGAATAAATATTCCATTTTATTTTTTTGCTCTTGGGTGAGCTTGATCATAAATTTTAACCAAGTGTTGATAATCAAGCTTGGTATATATTTGAGTTGTAGATAAAGAGCTATGACCTAATAATTCCTGAATTGTTCTAAGATCGCCGCTGGATTCAAGCATATGAGTAGCAAAGCTATGTCTTAACATATGCGGGTGAATAGGAGGTAGGCCTTGTTTAGTAGCCATTTTCTTAAGTCTTAATTGAACACTTCTTATACTTAATCTAGCTCCTTTTGAATTTAGAAACAGCGCATCACTCTTGGTTAAAATCTTATCTCTTTCAATAATCCAATTATTAATAGCATTTACTGCAAATTTACCTAATGGGACTATTCGAGTTTTAGCCCCTTTACCAAGGATCCTTAAAAAAGTCATATCTTCTTCAAAATCCCCCATATTTATATTTACAGTTTCAGATACCCTTAATCCCGAAGAGTACATTAATTCAACTATTGCCATATCTCTAATTTCAATGAGATTTGATGGTTTAAAATTTAATAGTTGCTCAACATCTTCAGGAGAAAGAACCTCAGGAAGATTGCTCGGAGATTTGGGAGCTGATACCAACTCAAAAGGAGAAGATTCGATTAAATTATTCTTTTTTAAAAATCTAAAAAAACCTTTTGCAGAAGATAAATGTCTTTGAATGCTCCTTGGATTATTATCTTGTGAATAAAGATTGCCTATCCAAGCAGAACAAATTTCATTATTAATCTCAGAATAATTAGAAAGATTTAGATCATCAATGAATTTAGCAAGCTTTTTTAAGTCTCTTTCATAAGCGCTAGTAGTATTTTTAGATAAATTTTTTACTTGAGAAACAAATATTAAATATTCTTTTATGTCATTAAGAATAAAACTGGTGTTATTCATAAATTATAAAGCTAACTTTTTTTCTAATACATCTCTTATATATTGAATAAATGTAGTATCTTCATCTCCTAAATATTTGGCCCTATCCAAACTACCTAATTTTAAAAGCCCAATTTCTTTTTCTAAAATAATTACTGCGATCACCATTGATTCAATCTTATTATCACCAAATAAAATATCCGCCTTCTCAGAAGAAAATGAACCACAATGAATAGCACCTTTGTGCAATGAAAGGCCTGTTTCCTTTTCAATTTTATCTATATCTTTATTTTTATAAAATTTAAGCAAACATTTATCAACATTAAAGTCATTGCTAAAGCTTTCTTCTACAGTTTTAACTATCTCTTTTTTAGAACTGGATTCTAATATCTTTAATGTAAGATCTTTGGATTTATTAAAAAGATCCTCATTTATTGATGCGGTATCAATAAAAGATGTTAGTAAATCTATTAAGTTTTTGTGTTCATCTCTTAATTTAAGCACTTGCCTTTCTAGCAAAGAGGAAGCTTTACTAGAAGAGTGTTTAAATTTTAATTCTCCCACCAATGATTCTCTTGATTCAAAAAAATCCAGATTATCTAATAGGAATAATTCGACTTCTTTTGGATCTAATTTTTTACTCATTAGTAGTCCCATGGTATATAAAGTTGGATGGCCCAGTCATTAATATACCATTTTTATTTCCCTTAAAACTTAATTCCCCACCCATAGAAATAATCTTCACTTTATTTTTAGTTAATGATTTTGATGCTACACACAAAGCTGCAGACCCACAAGATAGAGTTTCTCCAGTACCATTTTCATATGTTCTAATATGAATATCTTCTTTAGATTTACTAAATATAGAAAGATTTATATCTAAATCTTTAATTATCTTATATAGCTCTTGATATATTGAATCAAGATCAACTTTTTCTATAGATGGCAACTCTATGCATAAATGATTATTTCCTATATTGGATAGGAAAAATTTTCTTTTTATTTTTTTATTTATTTTTTGTTCTAAACTTTTATCATGGATTGAAGAAGGTAAATTGACTAAGACTGATACCTTTCCTTTTTGTTTTGGAATGCATTCTAAATCCATGTATTTTGTTTGAACCAAGATATTTGAAATAGGCATAAATTTATTTTTCCAAATATATGATGCTGCACACCTAATACCATTTAGACACATACCAGCCTCTGATCCATCTGAATTATAAAATCTTACAAAAAAACTGCATTGATCTTTTGTTGGGAGCCCAACATAAATTAATTGATCAAAGCCTACACCTTTATTTCTATCTGAGATTTTCTTTATAAAACTTTTTTTAATTTTAAGTTCTTGTTCGATTGAATTTACAATAACAAAGTCATTTCCATTCCCATGCCATTTCTCAAATTCAACCATTTAGATCAACCTCATTTCTAATCAAGTCCTCAAAAGATTCCCTTTTTCTAATAACGGTATATTGATTATTATCAACTAATATCTCTGGAGCCCTAACCCTAGAGTTATAGTTTGATGACATAACAAAACCATATGCTCCAGCAGTTTTAATAGCTAGAATATCTCCTTCAGAAGCATTCATTTCATGGTCTTTCGCTAGAATATCTGATGATTCGCATACTGGACCTACAATAGTCCATTTTTTAGTATCAGAATCATTTTGTTTAAGGTTCCAGATATCATGTTTTGCATCATATAAGGCAGGTCTTAATAGATCATTCATAGCAGCATCTACTACTAAGAAGTTATCTTTAATGTATTCTACTTTTGTAAGCAATATGCCAGCATTACCAGTAATACTTCTTCCCGGTTCTAATATTATCTTTTCATTTCTATCTTTTAATTCTTCTTCAATTGTAGATACTAAATCATCAGGTGATGGAGTTTTGTCATTGTTATAAGGGATGCCAAGTCCTCCACCCAGGTCTAAAAATTTTAATTCATTTCCTGTTTTATCTATTTCCTCAGCAAGCTGCCTAATATTTATGGCCGTTGATTTATAACTCTGAAGATCTCCTATTTGAGAGCCAATATGACACGCTAAACCAATAAGCCTTAAATGTTTTGAGCCATAGATATACTTACCTAATTTCAGAACAAGATCATTCGGTGATATGCCAAACTTATCTCCTTTCCTTCCTGTTTTAATATATTCATGTCCACCAGAATCAACCTCGGGATTAAATCTTATAGCAACGTCAACAACTTTATTATTCTCTGAAGCTATTTTTTCAATTCTAAATAATTCAGATTCTGACTCAATATTAAAAGAAAGTATTTCATTATTTATACCTTCTAATATTTCTTTATTTGATTTTCCGACACCTGAAAAAATTATTTTTTTTGGATTTGTTTTAATATGGAGCGCTCTTTGAAGTTCCCCTCCCGAAACAATATCAAAACCACAATCTTTTTCTTTTAGGATATTTAAGATAGAAATGTTGCTAAGAGACTTTACAGAAAAACATATTAAGTTATCTTTTTTTTGAAAGGCATTTTTATAAACATCGATATGTCTCTCTATAGTCTTTTTTGAATAAACATATGCAGGAGTGCCAAACTCTTTCGCTATTTCTTGAAGATTAATCTCTTCACAGAAAAGTTCACTGTTTTTATATAGAAAGTAATCCATAAAGTTTAAATTATTAGAATATTAAAGGCCCTTTAACTCCGCAGCTTGAAATAATTAAAAGAATAGAGAGGCCTAAAGATATTTTATTAATACTCATAAGCAACATTATGGGCAAAAATACCTATTATTTAAACTTTTACATATTAATATTTGTAAGTTTCTTCTTTAAATGGACCATCTTTTGGAACATTTATATAGTCTGCTTGGTCTTGAGTCAGTTTCGTAACCATACCCCCAAAACCCTCAACCATTAAACTTGCAACCTCTTCATCAAGTTTTTTAGGAAGAACTTCTACAGTTATCATCTCAGCTTTCTTATCTTCGTCATTTACATTCGCAAAACCCTGTTTATATAAATGTATTTGGGCAAGGACCTGGTTTGCAAATGAACCATCCATAATTCTGCTTGGATGACCAGTAGCATTTCCTAGGTTTACCAATCTACCTTCTGCTAGAAGAATAATATAATTTTTACTTGATAGATCTGGAGTTCCATCCGGAGCTGTATCTCTAAAAATTCTATGCACCTGAGGCTTAATTTCGTCCCAATAATAATTTTCTCTCATGAAGGCTGTATCTATTTCGTTATCAAAGTGACCAATATTACATACAACAGCTGTATTCTTAAGAGTGCTTAACATTGCTGAATCACACACATTAACATTTCCAGTTGTGGTGACGACTAAATCAGTATCTTCCATGACTTGCATATTTATATCTTTAGGATCTCTTGTAACAACACCATCTTTGTAACAAGAGACAACAGAAAAACCATCCATGCAAGCTTGCATTGCACAAATCGGATCTGATTCAACAACGCTAACTATCATTCCTTCTTGAGCTAGACTTAATGCAGAACCTTTACCAACATCACCATAACCAATAACAAGACCCTTTTTTCCTGAAAGTAACATATCAGTTCCTCTCTTCAATGCATCGTTTAGACTATGTCTGCAACCATATTTATTATCATTTTTTGATTTTGTTACGGAGTCATTAACATTAATAGCTGGTATTTTAAGCTCACCATTTTCAAGCATTTCTTTTAGTCTATGCACTCCAGTTGTAGTTTCTTCTGATACACCATGAATTGTTTCAAGCATATCTGGAAATTTTTCATGCACCATGGCTGTAAGGTCACTACCATCATCAAGAATCATATTGGCATCCCATGGTTTACCATCTTTACAAATAGTTTGTTCTATACACCATTCAAACTCTTCTTCAGTTTCTCCTTTCCAGGCGAATGTTGGAACGCCTCTTGCTGCCATTGCTGCAGCAGCATGATCTTGCGTTGAAAAAATATTACAAGAAGACCACCTTAATTCTGCGCCTAAGTCTATTAAAGTTTCCATTAGAACTGCAGTTTGAATAGTCATATGGATACAACCCATGATCTTTGCTCCTGCAAGAGGTTGTTCTGCTCTATATTTTTCTCTTAAAGCCATTAAAGCAGGCATCTCATTTTCTGCTAGAGAAATTTCTCTTCTTCCAAATTCAGCTAAATTAATATCGGCTACTTTGTAATCATTTTCCATTTTATTTTCCTTATATTATTTATATTTACTGAGAAATTTCTGAAGCTTTATCAGTTTTTTCCCATGAAAGATCTATATCAGTTCTTCCGAAATGCCCATAGGCAGCTGTAGGAAGATAGATAGGTCTTTTGAGATCAAGCATATTTATTAGACTTTTGGGTCTAAGGTCAAATTTTTCTTCAACAATTTTTTCAATTGCTTCTTTTGAAATTTTTTCACTATTGAATGTGTTTACATTTATTGAAGTTGGTTTAGCAACACCAATTGCATATGAAACCTGAATTTCACAATAATCAGCAAGACCAGCAGCTACTATATTTTTGGCCACATATCTTGCAGCATAAGCAGCTGATCGATCAACCTTAGATGGGTCTTTCCCAGAAAAGGCACCTCCACCATGCCTAGCCATTCCACCATAAGTATCAACAATAATTTTTCTCCCGGTAAGACCACAGTCTCCAACTGGCCCCCCGATAACAAATTTACCTGTGGGATTTATATAAATCTTGGTTGAATCTAGAATCCATTCTGCTGGAACTATTGGTTTAATAATTTCTTCCATAACCCCTTCTTTAATATCATCCTGAGTAACATCTTCATCATGTTGTGTAGAGAGAACTATTGCTGAAAGACCCTCTATAGTTTTACCATCATCTGAGTAAATTGCACTTACTTGGCTTTTAGCATCAGGCCTTAGCCATGATAATCCGTTTGCTTTCATTACATCAGCTTGTTTTTTAACTAATCTATGAGATAGGTCAATAGGAAGCGGCATTAAGGATTCTGTTTCTGTACAAGCATAACCGAACATAAGACCCTGATCACCAGCCCCTTGTTCTAGATTTTCACCTTCACCTTCTGTTACACCTTGAGATATATCAGGCGATTGCTCAAAAACAAGATTAGTAAACTCACAAGTATCTCCATTAAAACCATATTCATCAGTGTCATAACCAATATCATTAATTGTTTTTCTAACAACTGGTTCAAGATCTGGGCTTCCAAGAGATGTTATTTCACCAGCAATATATACCATATTATTTTTAATCATAGTTTCGCAAGCAACTCTACTATTTGGATCTTCAGCCAAATAAGCATCTAAAACAGCATCTGAAATTTGATCGCATACCTTATCGGGATGTCCTGCTGAAACAGATTCTGATGTAAATATATAACTCATATGTTCTCTCCCTAGTTTATTAATGTGAAGAATTATCTTTTAAATAAGATTGTGATCACAGACTGACTATTTTATATCAAAAAAACAAATTTTATCTATGATTTTAACTTCAAAGATATTATTATCCTAGAAAGCAAATGGGGAAATAAATTTGAATCAAACAGATCCTATAAACGCTCTAAGATTCTTATCAATAGATGCTGTCCAAAAAGCAAACTCTGGTCACCCTGGCATGCCTATGGGTATGGCAGAGATAGCAACCGCATTATGGAGTAACCATTTAAAACACAACCCTTCTAATCCCAAATGGTTTGATAGAGACAGATTTGTTCTATCTAATGGACATGGGTCAATGCTTTTATATAGTTTGCTTCACTTAACGGGATATAAGATCTCAATCGATGACATTAAAGATTTTAGACAGTTACATTCTAAAACCCCTGGGCATCCTGAGTATGATATTGATATCGGAGTTGAAACAACAACTGGGCCTCTAGGTCAGGGTATTGCAAATGCTGTTGGAATGGCGATTTCAGAAAAAATATTAGCTGCAGAATTTAATCAGGACGATATAAAACCAATCGATCATTATACTTATGTTTTTTTAGGAGATGGTTGCTTAATGGAGGGCATTTCTCATGAAGCTTGTTCATTTGCAGGAACTCATAATTTGGGCAAGCTGATATGTTTTTATGATCAAAATGGAATTTCTATTGATGGTGAAATTAAAAATTGGTTTACAGATGATTCAGTTAAAAGGTTTGAAAGTTATGGCTGGCATACAATTTGTGTAGATGGTCACAACATTGAAGAAATTAATAATGCTATTTCTCAAGCTAAAGAAACCACT
>CACHWY010000004.1 GCA_902583575.1 uncultured SAR86 cluster bacterium
TCAATCTGAAATAATAGGCGATGGTTACGTTCCATCCCTTGTTGGTTATACCCTAACTGAAAAATATAAATTTAGTAAAGTTTATAATAATTTTAAATTATTGCACGGAGGAAATTCACCAGTTTCAGAGCATGAATTAAATGATATTTTTCAATATTTTGATAAGCATGATAAGAACTTACTCAAAAATAAAAAACTTAACAAAGAGGGTTTCTGGCAAGTTTTACTTGGAACAGATTCACTGCCATTAAGTAAAGAGCCATGGGGAACTGTGAGTATAGTAGACTTAGTGAGTGGCAAATTCAAAGGCTCAGTCAATGTTGGAGAGTCTGTAGATTCAAATAACAAGGCTTATGAAAGCTCAATAATATTTGGGGGTCTCGGAAGCCCAACTCCGCAAGGCAATACCATGCTCACAGGCACCGTTAATCCATCTGCTTATTATCTCTCATTGTCAGATACAAGAATTATAAATACTCTAAAACTCAAAAGGCCTGGCTCAGTAAACCCTTTTTTAACAAATATAAACAATTGCGAAGCATGGGTATTTATTGAAACTGGGGGCCGATTTTCTTTCTATGATAGATCGATGAATGGTTTTACAATCGAGGCGTTTATAAATCGAGATAATTGCCTTCTTGAAGGGAATTGAAGAAACTATTAATTTTTGAGGTCTAATAATATACATGTCAAAAGAGATTTTTATTACAGGGGCTACAGGATTTCTAGGAAGTAGTCTTGTAAAAAAATTTCTATCCGAGGGATATAATATTCATGCTCTTATTAGGAGGAATTCTAATAGATCAAGATTAATTAATCTCCCAAATATAAATTATATTGAGAGCAGAGAAGACAATATTAAGAATTTTTTTAAAGAAAATAAAATAGATATTTTAATTCATACTGCATGCAATTATGGTCGAGGGAATGAGGATCATAAAGAAATATTAAATACGAATATAAATTTAGGAGTAGAGTTAATTAATTTATGTGATAAATTTAATGTGCCTTTATTTATTAATACTCATTCAACTTTACCTAGAGATTTGAATATTTATTCTTCAAGCAAACATGAATTTAACGATATTTTAAAAAAGAGAAAAGGTCCAACAAAAATTTTAAATTTCGTTTTTGACCATATGTATGGTCCAAATGATGATGAAAATAAGTTTGTGTTATTTCTAATAAAAAAAATCTTAAAAAATGAAAATATTCAATTAACTAAATGTGAGCAAAAAAGAGATTTTATTTACATAGATGACTTGGTTGAAGCATATTTTATAGCAGTTGAGAATTTTGATAACAGCTTACCTCAGATCTTTTATGAACACGAAGTGTCATCAGGAGAAGTTATTATTTTAAAAGATTTCGTTAATGAATTATTTTTTCAACTTTCAAAAAATAATAATTTAAAAAATAATATTAATTTTGGAGCTATTGATTATAGGAAAGGCGAACAAATGAATATATCTTTAGATAGTAAAAGCCTCCATTCAATAGGCTGGGAAGTTAAAACCAATCTTTCTTGTGGCATAAAAAAAGTAATTAATTTCCAAATATCATCAAATTAACAATAATATTTTATTTCTTATTTTTATTATAAATTAAATGAAGAATGTGAATCTTTCTAAAAATTCTATTTAGAGTTGATACGATAATCATTATTAGATCTGAAATATATCTCGGGTAACGCAAAAGCATTTCAAAGAAACGTGCAGTTAGTGATCCTGAATACTCTTTATTTGCTTTTGAATCATGATACCCAGCTAATGCCTCATCTTTTAAAATCATATTTTGGCTAAAAACAACTTTATTTTCTGAGTCCATGATGCTGTTATAGAAGAATTCTACATAATTCAATTTACCAATAAATAGAGAAATATATCCTATGTTATCTTTTAATTTATGAAGAAGGTTTTCGCGATAAAAAAATTGTCTTGCTCTTGGTTTAGGACCATATATAGATGGATTTAAATCTAAATTTTTAATGTCATTAGTCTCTGAATCTGGAAGCTTATGAGAATGGCCGTCACCTCCATATTTTATTGCAGGACCCATCTCAACAAACCTATCATGATAAAACTTGAGCTTGCTCTGTGGAAGCAAATAAAGAGATACATCAGAAAAATGATAAACATTACCAATACTTGAGTTAAAAAAACTTTTAAGATCTATATCCCTAAGCGAGTCTACACGAAAAATGTAACCTGACACGTATGTAGGTATAGGATTGAGAGCAACACAGTCATGAATATCAATTTCTGAAAATCTCTGATTAGGTCTCCAGTAAAATCCAGACTTCTCTTTATAAGATATAGAACATATAACTACTGCAATACTTGAACTTAAATTTTCTAAAAAACTTAGTATCTTTTTATATTCATTAACATCAATTCTATCCTCGTCAGACAATATCATGCAAAATTTAGCATTTGTCTCTGCAAGTAATTTGTGAAGGTTTTCTTGAAATCCTCTATTAGACTCAAAAGAATCATAATTAACTCGAGGATCTAAGTTGCGATATTTTTCAAGAGCTGGCTCAAAACCATTAGAATTACATCGAACGGTCAAACGCTCATCGTTGCAGGCTAACACATTCTCAATTGCTTCTTGAGCGCTATGAGATCTGTTAAAGGTAGGTATTAGAATTTCTAGGACTGGTTTCTTATCTACCATGTTTTCCAAGGAGCACCATTAGCCCAAAGATCTTCAAGATAATTTTTATCTCTTAAAGTGTCCATGGGTTGCCAGAAACCCTCATGCTTAAAAGCCATAAGATTATTAGATTTTGCAAGACTCTCTAATGGTCCCCTTTCCCATATATCATCATCACTTTCAATAAGCTCTAATACTTCTGGAGAAAGTACAAAAAATCCACCGTTAATCATTCCACCATCTCCTTTTGGTTTTTCAAGAAAAGATGAGATAGCACCACTTTTATCTATATCAAGTGCGCCGAACCTTGCAGGAGAATATACTGCGGTCAAGGTAGCTAATTTTTTATTTTCTTCATGAAATGAAATTAGGTTTGAAACATCAACATTTGATACTCCGTCACCATAAGTCATACAAAATGATTTCTCATCTTTAACGTATTCTTTTATTCTTTTTAATCTGCCGCCAGTCATTGTTGATTCTCCTGTATCAACTACTGTAACCTTCCATGGATCGGCATATTTCTTATGGACCCTCATCTCATTATTTTTCATGTCAAAAGTAATATCTGACATGTGTAGAAAATAATTTGCAAAGTATTCTTTTACTAAATATCCTTTATATCCACAACAAATTATAAAATCATTTATTCCATGAGATGAATAGATTTTCATGATGTGCCATAAAATTGGTTTGCCGCCAATTTCAATCATTGGTTTTGGTCTTAAGTTGCTTTCTTCAGATATTCTTGTTCCAAGACCACCTGCTAAGATTACTGCTTTCATATTTTTAAGAATACCTTTTATGTAGTTTTAAAATTGTAAACTCAGTCATTATAGATTAATTATATGAGCCTTTCTTATTTTTTGATAATTGTGGTACCCGAGGCCGGACTTGAACCGGCACGATATTTCTATCGAGGGATTTTAAGTCCCTTGTGTCTACCAATTCCACCACTCGGGCATATTTTAGGCTACTCCTCTTTATTAGTCCTATAACTAATATTCTGTTCTTTTTCTCTTTCTGAAAGATCATTATACTCTGATCTAATATTATTATTAATATCATTAGCTTTTTTAAGCAGGCTTAATTCAGACCCTAATTCTGTTGAGTATTCTATAAGTGCACTAACGTCTTTTGGAAAACATGGTCCTCCGAAACCATACTTTCCATCTGGACCAGGAACATTCATATGTGAGTCACCTATTCTTTTATCTTTTGACAAAGCGCTAACAAAGCTTAACCAATTATTATTTGAATTTAAATTATCAAAAACTGACTTGATTTCGTTAAAGAATATTACTTTCAAAGCAAGAAATGAGTTAATTGTATATTTAATTAAAGACGCTGAAATATCATCGGTAAAAATGTGCTCATTACAAATACATTTGGTGTGATTCTTATAGAATTTAGATATTTTTTTACAATTGTCCTCTTTACCACCAAAAATAATTATTTCTGAATTAATGAAATCGTGATCAGCATATTTTTCTCTTAAGAATTCAGGATTTATGACTAAGTTTTTACAAGCTTTAGAAATATCTTCTACATGTTTTGGCAAAATTGTGCTTTTTAAAATAATTAAAAGATTTGAATCGTATTCGTTAATTTCTTTTATAACATTATTAACTATTGAAATATTTTGACTGCCATCATTATTCATAGGAGTTGGGAGGCAAATAAAAATCAAATCAGGTTTAAATTCTTTTAAGTCATTTATATCAGTGTTAAGCTTTGGGTCAATAGCAATGCATTCCACATCATCTTCAAGGCCTTTTCTAAGTGCTTGACCAACAAAACCAAAACCAATAATTCCTATTTTCATAATATATGGAGGCTGAAGCCGGAATCGAACCGGCGTAAACGGCTTTGCAGGCCGCTGCATAACCACTCTGCCATCCAGCCTAAATTTGTATAGTATTGTATATGTGTATTGATAAAATGTGGCAATTAATTCTTCAAACTATTAATTGTATAGAGATAGCCTGTATACAAAGTAACCAGAACAGAAATAATCATAAAAATATCTCCAAAAATAATTAGAAGCATTTTATTAGATGCCAAACCAATAAGATAAATTAAAATGGTGAATAACTGAATACTTGTTTTAATTTTTGCTACATATAAAACTTTTGTAGCATTTACATTATTATTTCTTGCATTAAAATCTCTTAAAGCGCTTATCCAAATTTCTCTTGCAATTATCAAAGATCCTGCGAATCCTATTAGAAAACTTGATAAATTCAAAGCCAAGCCAAAAAATAAAAAAATAATTAAAATCTTATCTGCTAATGGGTCTAGAATTTCACCAATCTGAGATGATGCGCTAAATTTTCTTGCTAAAAAACCATCAAAATAATCTGTTAAACTTGCTATGAAAAAAAGGATTAATGCTATTAAGTAGTAATTCTTAATTGCTAAAAGTGCAAAAATAATCATTGCAATTATGATTCTTGAGAATGTAAGAAAATTAATTAAGGTACTGATCATTTAAGTTTTGCTATTATAAGTTTTGCTATTTTCTCATTTATACCTTCTACAGTCATTAATTCAGATAAATTTGCCTCTCTTATATTTTTAACGCTTTTGAATTTCTTTAATAGTCTTTTCTTTAAGATTTCTCCAACTCCTTTTATTAAATCAAGTTCTGACTTGGAAATTGTTTTCCTTTTTTTCTTTCTTTGTGCTTGAATTGCAAACCTATGCGACTCATCACGTATTTCTTGCAAAATAAGAAAGGCTTTAGAGTTTTTGTCCAATTCTAAAATACCATCTCCACTAATAATTGTCTCAGTTGCTCTAATCCTATTTGAACCTTTTACTATAGATATAGCCTTCAAGTCATTGTGATTTGACTTATTTAATACTGAATTAATAAATTTTAATTGAATTTTACCTCCGTCAATTAATAATAAATCTGGTTTAATATTTGGATCATCAAAGTATTTTATCCTTCTTTTAAGGAGATGTTCCATAGAGCCAACATCATTTCCTGATAATTCAGCTGGAATATTAAAAAGTCTGTAATTCTTTTTTTCTGGGCCTGTTCTAGAGAAAACAACAGAAGATGCTACTGCATTTTCACCAGATATATAACTAATATCATATGCCTCAATTTTATTAATATTTTTTATTCCTACGTATTTACTAAGTTCATTAAATGCAAATGTATATTTATCCTCTTTACTTATATGGTTTTTGATGATTTGTTGAGCATTTAACTTACACAAATTAAATATAGGTCGAATTGACTTGCTTGGTGAGTGAACTATTTTGACCTTTTTTTGGTGCTTTTTTATAAACATATCTTCCAAGATCTTTTTATCTTCTAATGCATAAGAACATAAAACTTTTTTTGGAATATCAATTTGACTGTCATAAAAATTAAAAATTACACTTTGATATACATCATCAAGAGAGTTGTAATGAGCTTGTTTGATTAAATGAGTTTTTGTGCCTCTAATTTTTCCATTTCTTACTACAATAATTGAAACTCCTAAGTAATTCATTTCAAAACTAACAGAAAATATATCAATGTCATTGGCTAAAGTTACTACTGATTGCTCCTCTTTCAAAAGTTTGAGTCTATTAAGGCGATCTCTTGTTTCTGCTGCCTTTTCAAAATCTAACTTTGATGCTGCTTTCTCAATTTCAGCTGTTAATCTTTGAACAGTTTTGGCATCTGATGATGTAAGGAATGATTTTGCACTTGTAATATCTTCAAAATAGTCAGTTTTATTAATTTTTTTGACACATGGAGCAGAACATCTTTTCATTTGAAATTCTATACATGGCCTTGTTCTATTTGCAAAAGTATTATCACTACAATTTCTAACTTTAAAAATTTTTTGTATTTCTTTAATAGATTTTTTTACAGCATCAGAACTTACAAATGGTCCATAGTATTTATTATTAACGCTTTTTTTTGTTCTTTTATGGTAGATGCCAGGGTATTCATGATCTAAGGAAAAATAGATATAAGGATATGTTTTGTCATCTCTTAAAAGAATATTAAACTTAGGTTTATTTTCTTTTATTAAGATTTGTTCTAACAGAAGGGCCTCAACTTCATTTTTAGTTGTGAAAGTTTCAACTTTATCTGTAAGAAATTTTATCTTAGAAGTTTTTCTATCTTTAAAAGATTTTCCAAAATAAGACGAAACTCTTTTTTTTAGGTCTTTAGCTTTGCCAATATAAATAATTTCTTTATTGTTAAAAAATTTATATACTCCTGGAGTGTTAGGAACTTTTTTAATGTCTATTTTCAAAGGTTTAATTTAAATTAATTTGGATCGTAGTAATCTATTCTTTCAATATCTTCTTCAACACAAGACTCACCATATTGAATTTCAATAAGATGGCATGGTTTATCAAATGGATTTGTAATCTGATGCCACTCACCAACAGGAACTAAATAATAATCAAATTTATTTAATTGTATATCTTTTCTATCGGCTGGATTATCTCTGCTGTAATTGATAATACATGATCCTTTGCTTACTATCGATATTTCTGACCTTTTAAAATGTCTTTGAAAACTCATACCTTTGCCTGGATCAACAATCAACTCTTTTACTTTTACATCATCAGATTCAAATAAGTTGTAAAAAGCGCCCCAAATTCTTTCTTCATGATAATTTTGCCATTTTTTTAAAATGGATGAGGAGGAATTTTTTTTGTCATCGCCTCCTATCTTAAATAAAAAATTAATGCCATCAACTGACATTTCAGGAATATTTTCTTTATCCCTATCGCCACCATTTGCAAAATAAATCTCATCATTTGCATGCAAATCTTTAACTTTTTTAAGAGCATTAATGCAACTACCAATTTCATCATCTTCAAAATCGATTACTTCGTCTATAAACTTTAAATTTTCAATGATTAGCTTTCTTTCTGAAAAAGGCATAAAAAATTTGCCTTTCTTCTTTTCGAGCCAGTAATCACTGTTTAAAGCAACGATTAGTTTATCTCCATGACTTCTTGCATCTTTAAAATAAGAAATATGGCCTGAATGCAATGGATCAAAACCACCACTTACCACTATTACTTTCATATTTTTAATTATAATCTATCAATTGTCTTTAAGAAATTCTCTATTGTTTTTCTAAATGTATGGAATCTAAACGAGCTTCAATTTAACTTGGTTTTTATTCAGGCTTACTAGTCTTTTATTTTATTATGATTTTCTCTTGCAGTGCTTCCACCATCAAAAACACAAACAAAATAAAGTTGGTCATTGTCATTAGTATTGAAAACTCTGTGAAATACGCCATCTTCAATATTAATAATATCTCCAGCTTTTACTTCAAATCTTTCTGAATCTAGTTCCATTTCGCCATTTCCTCTGACAAAGAGATATACCTCTTCCTGTCCATTATGAAAATGCCCGCTAGTGCTTTTATTAGGTTCTAATAAAGTGCTACTCAAGATAAGCTTGTTGCCAAAGGAATTGTCCTTTACTACATATCTTTCATCTTCTTTAGCAACTTTTCCACCAATATCATCGATAGTTACTTTAATATTTGATTTGAGCATTCTTCATTTTAACTCATAAAAATACTAAGAGTTATTTATTTTATTAAAAATATCTTCTAAAGTTCCTAATATGTTATCTGATTGAGTTATTGGTCTTCCAATAACCAGATAATTTGCTCCTAATTTAATTGCTTCTTCTGGCGACATAACCCTCCTTTGATCATCATTTAAATCCTGCAATCTTATACCAGGTGTTATCGATAACAATGATACTCTTTTGTTTACAAGGTCTAACTCGTGTGGTGAACATACAACACCATCTATTGCAGCTGACTCTGCTAAATCTAACATTGCATTTACATGATCTGAAGCATTCCTTTGATATATATTATTTGTATCTTCATCGTTGAGACTAGTTAATGCAGTCACGCCAAAAACTTTTATATTTGTTCCAGCTACCGCCTCCATTGCAGCCTCCATCATATCTATTCCACCAGATGTATGAACGGTAAGCATTTTTATTGGTAATGATGAAAGTGCTTGAATAGATTTCTTTACGGTATTTGGAATATCATGAAGTTTGAGATCAAGAAAAACATCAAAGCCCTTTTCAGCAGCGTAGAAAATTAGGTCAGGGCCAATTGAATTAAAAGCAATGCTTCCTATCTTTACCATACATTTTTTTGAATCAAGGTTGTCTAAGATAGATGATGCTTTATCAAAATTGATTTCATCTATTGCTACTATAATCATATTTTTATAAGTGATTTTGATGGCTTAAAATGCATTGTCGCGGTCTCACCTAAATATGATATCTTCTTTGTTTTAGGATTAATAAATTTTCTAGGTCTTATATATTTTTTGGAGAAGGTGCCAAATCCTCTAATCTCTACTTTTTCATCTAATGCAACTGCTTCAACAATTGACTCTAAAATAGCCTCTACTGCTTTTCTAATTTCTGATTTGCTTAAATTTGGGAACTCTTTTTTAAGAGATGATTCTATATCTGTACGAGTAAAAGTTTCTTGTTTTGCCTTATTCACTCAATTTCAATGAGATTCTTTCTCTTTCAGCATCGATAGCAAAAACTATGCAATTTAAAACTTGATCTTTCTTAAATTCTTCTAGTACTTTTTTTGAATCTTCTTCATCTGATATATCTAAATCAGATAAATGAATTAGTCCATCAATTTCACCCTCAAGTCCAATAAAGATACCAAAATCAGTTATCGATTTTATTTTGCCTTCAACCCTGTCTCCTATTCCATATTTATTAGCAAATTCGGTCCATGGATTTGATTTTGTTTGTTTTAAGCCGAGAGAAATCCTTCTCTTGTCATTATCGATTTCTAGAATCATAACTTTAATTTTATCTTCCAATGCAACAACTTTTGAAGGATGAATATTTTTACTAGTCCAATCTAATTCAGACAAATGAATAAGTCCTTCTATTCCCTCTTCTAGCTGAGCAAAGCAACCATAGTCTGTAATATTCGAAACTTCTGCCTCGTAAATCCCTCCAATTGAATAATTAGACTCAAGATTTTCCCATGGATCATTATGGATTTGTTTTAACCCCAATGAAACTCTAAGTTTTTCTTTATCAAAGCTTAAAACTTTTACTTCTATTTCTTCACCAAGATTAATGTGCTCATTTGGATTTGTAACTCTTGACCAAGAAATATCAGTTATATGAAGAAGGCCATCCAGACCCCCAAGATCTACAAATGCACCATAGTCAGTAATATTTTTTACAATACCTTTTACGATTTGACCCTCTTCAAGATTTTTGAGCAGCTCAACTTTAACCTCAGAATTATTTTTTTCTAGTACAGCTTTTCTTGAGAGAACAACATTGTTTCTTTTATAGTCTAGTTTTATAACTTTAAAATCTTGAATGGTATTTTCAATATCAGGAGCTTCCTTTACAGGCCTAACATCAACTAATGAGCCAGGAAGAAAAGCTTTAACAACATCTACTTCAACTGCAAATCCACCTTTAACTCTATTATGTATCTTTCCTGTAACAAATTCACCAGTTTCTAGCGCTTCTTCTAACATTTTCCATGCTGATAACTTTCTTGCTTTTTCTCTGGAGATCCTAGTTTCACCATACCCATCTTCGACAGCTTCTAAAGCTACCTCAACTTCGTCCCCAACTTCAATGCTGACTTCTCCCTCATTATTTCTAAATTCATCTAAAGATATAACTCCCTCTGACTTTAGACCAACGTGAACTGTCACCCAATCTTTATCAACATCAAGAATAACTCCAGAAACTATTGAGCCAGGCTGCATATCAAGTGCATCTAAACTTTCGTCTAATAAGGCTGAAAAAGATTCTGACATTTATATAAATTCCTTTTTAACTAAATTTTTAGTAATACTAAATACTTCTTCAAGTGACATATCAGATGAGTCAATTATATGAGCTTCATCAGCTGGTAAAAGAGGTGATAGTTCTCTAGAGCTATCTTTTAAATCTCTTTCTTTAATATCAGCTATCAGAGCGGGCATATTAACTTCTTGTCCGCGATTCTGCAACTCTAAATAGCGTCTTTTTGCCCTAACCTCTGGTGAGGCTGTTAAAAAAATTTTTAACTTCGCATCTTTAAAAACCACAGTTCCCATATCCCTTCCATCTGCAACTAAGCCATTTTTATCATAAAAACTCCTTTGTATCTGAAATAATGACTCTCTTACTTCTTTTTGTGAACTTAACATAGAAGCAACTTTTGCAATATCCTCAGAGCGCAAATAATTAGTAATATCATTGCTTTGATTTAAAATTTTAAAATTATCTTTTTTTAATTTAAAAGATATATCATTATTAATTTTTAATGCTATTTCTTCATTACTTAATTTTAAATTAAAAAAATATGCAAATAACCTATATAAAATGCCGCTATCAAGGAGTTTGAAATTAAATTGATGGGCAATGCTTTTTGCTAATTCACCCTTGCCAGAGGCTGATGGTCCATCAATTGTTACAACATTAATCTTATTCATTAATCTTCATACCTAATGAATTCATTATATCTTTGAAGTGAGGGAAAGAGGTTTCAATATTTTTGCAATCTTTAACCCTTATACCATTTTTTGATCTAATTCCTGCTATTAAAAAGCTCATAGCAATCCTATGATCATCATAAGAATTAATTTCTTCATTAATGTCTACAAAACTATTTGTTCCTGTAATTGATAATCCGTCATCAAAGACTTCATAATTAATATTTAATTTTTTAAGGCCTTCCGCCATTGCATTTATTCTATCTGACTCTTTGACTCTAAGTTCGGCAGCATTTTTAATATTTGTCGTCCCTTCTGCAAAAGCTGCAGCAATACACAGAATTGGTATCTCATCAATTATATTTGGAATAATATCTTCTGAGATATCAATTCCATTTAAATTTGAAGACTTTACTATGATATCTCCTGATTCTTCATTACAAATATTCTTCACATTTTTTATCTCAATATCGCCTCCCATCAAAGCAAGCACTTTTAGCAGTCCATTTCTTGTAGGATTTAAGCCAACATTCTTTATTACTATTTCAGATTTAGAAGATATTAATGCAGCTACAATTATGAAAGAAGCAGATGAAAAATCACCCACGACATCATATGATTCTCTGGGTATTAAATCTTTATGATTAAACTTAATTAATCCTTTTTTTTGGTTATCTCCATATTTAATATCCCCCTTAAAATATTCAATCATTCTCTCAGTATGATCTCTGGTTGTTTTTGGCTCCTTAATGCTTATAGAATTATTTGATGCAAGTGCAGCTAAGATTAAACAAGACTTAACTTGTGCGCTTGCAATAGGCATCTCATAATGAAAATTGTTACAAATATCAGAACCTAAAATTTTGATTGGAGCCATGCCATTATTACTTTCTATTTCAGCACCCATAGCTTGAAGAGGATTAATTACTCTAGACATTGGTCTATTTGATAATGATTGATCTCCAACTAAAGTTGCATTTATACCTAACCCTGATATTAAACCTAGAATTAGCCTCATTCCAGTGCCAGAATTACCAAGATTTAAATCTTTATAAGGACTTTTTAAATGCTCATCTCTCTTATTTATATATATTAATCCATTATCTTTTTTAATAGATGCTCCTATTCCGTTGAGTGCTATAAGTGTTGAATTTGGATCTTCAGCATCTAAAAATCCTTTTATTTCCATTCTTGAATTAAGCAAAAATCCAATAATAAGAATTCTTTGAGATATTGATTTATCTCCAGGGCATATGATCTCTCCATTTAGAGAATTAATTTGATGTGATATTAAATTCAAAATTTATCTTCTTTAAAAGATTTAATTTCATCTAGTTCTTTTTTTAAGATTTCGAGATGAGAAAATATGTCTGGTATTTGCTTGGTTTCTGTTATTAGCTCCAATAAGTTATTTAATGAAACCTGCATTCCTGCCAACGCTTTGATTAAATCTACTCTATTAAGCATAAAGACATCTCTCCACATCTCAGGGTTAGAGCCGCTTAATCTAATAAATTCTTTTAACCCACCACCAGCATTATCACCAACCTCTGTAGGTGATAATCTTATAGAATCAATCAATGCATACGAAATTAAATGAGGCAGATGGCTCGTCATCGCAAAAACTAAATCATGTTCGCTAACAGACATAAATGCTGTTCTCATTTGTAAGGCATTTTTCCAAAAACTCTCTACCTTTTCTAAATGTTCTTTTTCTGCATTAAAAGGATCACATAAAACATTTTTTTTATTTATAAATAAATTCTTATCAACTGCATGAATACCTGATTTATCAGATCCTGCAACAGGATGTGATAAAACTATATTAGAAACATCTTCTATTTTGATATGATTTTTTACGCTAGCGGTATCTGTAATAGTTGTAGAAGTATTCCATAAACCATCTAATTTATTGAGTACATCAATGGTTTGTTTTGGAGGTACTGCTAAAATTATCAAATCTATATTTTTAGCATATTCTTTTGAGTTGATTTCTTCTATAGTCCCAGCATCTTTATCAATAATATCTTTTTTTATAGCATCGTTAACAACTACATTATCTATATCAAAACCATAAACAGTAATTCCTTTTGATTTTGATGCAAGTGCTATGGAAGAACCTATCATTCCAAGCCCGATAATTAAAATGCTATTTACATTAGAACTCATATATATTCTGGGTATGACCCAAAGTTTCTAACAATTGCTCCTGTTTGTTCAACCTCTTCAATTGCTAAGCAAAGTTTTTTATCTTTAATATGGCCTTCGCAATCAATAAAAAAGTCATGAGAGTTAACATTACCTCTTGATGGCCTGGTTTCAATTTTACTTAAATTAATTTTCTTTTTATCAAAAGGTTTAAGTACAGACATTAAAGAGCCTGGCTTATTTGGAGTTTGAATTAAAAATGAACTTTTATCTGCTCCTGTTTTTTCGACTTTATGTTTACCAATAACTAAAAATCTAGTTTTATTCTCAGAATAATCTTGAATATTTTTCTTAATTAACTTTAGTTTATATTTCTCAATAGCCATTGAGTTTACAATACATAAAATATTCTTATTATCTTTAGCATATTGAGCTGCTATAGCAGAGCTTGGCATTTCTAATCTTTTAATATTTCCAATATTCCTTTCGATCCATTTTGAACACTGTCCAAGCGCTTGCGGGTGTGATGCTATTGCAAAAGCTTCACTAATATTAAATTTATTTCCTGCTGCTAATTGATGATCAATATCTAAATAAATTTCGCCTATAACATTAATATGTTCACTATCTGCTAAACAATTCAAGGTTGTATTTATAACTCCTTCTGATGAATTTTCAACAGGCACAATACCTACATTGACCTCATCGTTCATAACTTGATAAAAGACATCATCGATAGACGTCGTGGGTATTTTGACTACTTGTGATCCAAATTGATTATGAACTGCAGCTTCCGAATGCGTTCCTTCAGGTCCTAAGTAGGCAATTTTTAAAGCTTCTTCTAAAGATAAACACCCAGAAATCAGCTCTTTATATATTGCTCTAATTTTAGAATCAGGTAAAAGTCCTTTTTTATTAGATTTAATGATATTTCTAAGTATCTTAGATTCTCTATCAGGTTTATAAAATGAAGATTTTGGGCTTGCTTTGGACTTTATTTTACCTGCTTGCACTGCATGTGCTGCCCTTTTTTGAATAAGTGCGTAGATATCTTGATCAATTTTATCAATTTTATCTCTTAAATTTTTAAGACTCTTATCAGACATTTTTTAACCATATTTGGATTCAAAATGATCCATAAACTTTATTAAATCCTCAACTCCATCTAAGGGCATAGCATTATATATGCTTGCTCTCATTCCTCCAACTGTAAAGTGCCCTTTTAAGTTTAATAAGCCATTTTCAGCAGATTCTTTTAAAAATAATGGCTCAAGTTTTTTATCCTTCAATACAAATGGAATATTAACAATAGATCTATTATTGATATGAACAGGGTTTATATAAAAATCTGAATTATCAATAACTTTATATAATTTTGAAGCCTTTAATGTGTTTAATTTTTTAAAGTAAGCTAATCCACCTAATTTTTTTATCCATTTAAAAACTTTACCAGCAACATACCAAGAAAATGTTGGAGGAGTGTTCAACATAGAATCTTGTTTTGAATGTTCAGAATATCTAAGTAAATTAGTTAGGGTTTGATTCCCTTGTTTCATGAAACTTTTTTTGATAATTACAACTGTTAATCCAGATGGTCCAATATTTTTTTGAGCAGAAGCATAAATTAAAGAAAATTTATTCACATCAATGGGTTCACTTAATATTGAAGATGACATATCTGCAACTAACGGATTGTTAATTGTTGGAATATGATCAAATGCAACGCCTTGGATTGTTTCATTTGGGCAATAGTGAACATAAGATGCGTCTTCAGGAATTTTTAAGTCTTTAAAATGAGGTGCGTAAATAAAATTCTCATTTTCTGATGAAAAGATTTGATCTATTGCAGTAATTTTAGAGCCTTCTTCAAAGGCTCTCTTTGTCCAAGTTCCAGTAGTTATATAGGCAGGCTTCCCTTGTAAATGAGAAAAATTCATTGGTATCATTGAAAATTGATGGGTTGCACCACCTTGTAAAAATAAAACTTCGTAATTATCGGGTATGTTAAGAATTTCTATAAGATCTTTTTTAGCCTCAAATGCAATACATGAATAAAGGTCAGTCCTATGGCTCATTTCCATTATAGAGATGCCAGAGTTATTGAATTCTAATAATTCTGATTGAACTTCTGATAAAACATCTTCAGGAATTGCTGCTGGTCCAGGAGAAAAATTCCATTTCCGCATAATTAATCTTCTTCGTCTTGTTCTTCGGGTATTGTGACGCACTCAGTTAATTTTTCACCTTCTTTAGGTGTTATTATTTTTACACCTTGAGTATTTCTACTTAGTGTTGGTACTTGAGAAACATTTGTACGAATCATTGTTCCCTTATCACTAATTAACATTATTCCATCTTCCTCGTCTACTAATGTGGCTGCAACCATTAAGCCATTTCTTTCACTGGTTTTTATAGATATAACACCTTGACCTCCTCGATTGTGGGTAGGAAAATCTTCTAAATTAGTCTTTTTGCCATATCCATTTTCTGAAACACATAATACTGTTTTTGAGGGGTCTGCAACATTTAAAGAAATCAATCTTTGGTCTTTCTTTAATTTTAAACCCTTTACACCTCTTGCGGTTCTTCCCATTGCTCTTACTTTTGATTCTCTAAATCTTATTAATTTTCCAGCTGACGATGCTAAAAGAATTTCATTAGTTCCATCCGTTATAGCTGTTCCTATTAATTTATCGTCTTCATCTAAATTAATAGCTTTGATTCCTGATTTCCACTTTCGTTCAAAGAGACTTAAATTAGTTTTTTTAGTAATTCCTTTTCTTGTTGCCATGAAAATAAATTTTTTGTCTGAAAATTCTTCCACTGGAAGTATGTCGCTTACTCTCTCATCGTCATCAAGATTAAGCATATTAACTAGTGGCCTTCCTTTAGATGTTCTTGACGCAACTGGTATTTCATATACTTTTAACCAATACACCTTACCTTTGGTTGTGAAACATAATATTTGAACATGACTGCTCAAAACATATAAATTTTGTATTAAATCTTCTTCTTTTACTGCCGCTGCCGCTTTACCTTGTCCACCCCTTCTTTGCTCACGATACTCTTCAAGTGGTTGTGTTTTTGCATAACCACTTCTAGATACAGTAAGCACTCTAATCTCTTCAGGTATTAAGTCCTCATTTGTAATCCCTCTTCTCGTATCGTTAATTAGCGTCCTTCTTTCATCTCCAAAATTATTTCTAACTTCTTCCAATTCTCCAATCATTAAATCCTGAAGAGTAGATTTGTCATCAAGGATCTTTTGTAATCCAATAATTTTATCTACAATTTCTATAAATTCTTTACTTAAATTATCTTGTTCGAGTCCTGTTAATCTTCCCAGTCTTAATTCTAGAATTGCTTTAGACTGATCTGGAGATAATTTATATTTTTTTCCTTTTAATCCAAAATCTTTACTTAACCCTTTTGGTTTACATGCGTCGTTACCGACTTTTTTTAAAATAGCCTCCACCGGTCCTGATTTCCAGGTTTTCTTACATAAGGCCTCTGCAGCAATTTTTGGATCTTTTGATTTTTTAATGATGGTAATAACTTCATCTATATTTGCTATTGCAACCATTAAGCCTTCTACAACATGACCTCTTTCTTTAGCTTTTTTTAAATCAAACTTCGTCCTTTTAGTAATAATATCTTTTCGATGTTTGACGAATGCCTGAAGCATTTCTTTTAGATTGACTTCTTTTGGCTGACCATCAGAGAGAACGGTAAAATTAATTCCAAAAGATTGCTCGAGTTGAGTTTGGGCAAATAGATTATTTTCTAAAACGTCAATTGAATCTCCCTTTCTAACCTCAATCACAACTCTCAAACCATCTTTATCAGACTCGTCTCTAATTTCAGTTATCCCTTCTATCTTTTTTTCTTTTACTAGTTCAGCAATTTTTTCAAGCATCCTTGCTTTATTTACCATGAATGGAATTTCATTAATTATCAAAGACTGTTTACCTGACTTGTCTTCTTCAATTGAGGTGTTTGATCTAATATGGATTATTCCCCTTCCTGTTTTGTAAGCTTCATAGATGCCAGCCTTGCCATCAATAGTTCCACCAGTGGGAAAATCTGGACCTGAAATATCTTTAATTAATTCATCTATAGAAATTTTTGGGTTTTTTATTAAATTAATACACCCATCTAAAACTTCATTTAAATTATGTGGTGGTATATTAGTAGCCATTCCAACCGCAATACCAGATGATCCATTAACTAATAAATTAGGTATTTTTGTTGGGAGTACATCAGGAATATCTTCACTACCATCATAATTTGGAGAATAAGAAACAGTTTCTTTTTCTATATCACCAAGCATTTGATCTGTTATTTTGGCCATTCTTACTTCGGTGTATCTCATAGCAGCGGGAGGGTCTCCGTCTATAGATCCAAAGTTACCTTGACCTTCAACAATTGGATATCGCATAGAGAAATCTTGAGCCATCCTAACCATTGCATCGTAGACAGCAGAATCACCATGAGGGTGATATTTACCAATAACATCACCAACAACCCTTGCAGATTTTTTATAAGGTCTATTATGGTAATTTTTGAGATCATACATCGCATATAAGATACGTCTATGCACTGGTTTAAGACCATCTCTTATATCTGGTAAAGCCCTTCCATGGATAACACTTAGAGCGTAGCTTAAATAGGATTGTTTAAGCTCATCTTCGATGTTTACAGATATAATTTCCTTTGCAAAATCACTCATTTTTTGCTTATTTTTTCCTAATTTTTTATATGAAAAACCATCATTTAATATGGTTATATTTTAACATATTTAGGAGGTAAATTATTCTTTAAATTCTGATACTAAACCGCCTATAGATTCTTTAGCATCTCCAAATAACATCCTTGTATTTTCTTTAAAAAAAAGTGGATTTTGAACACCTGCAAAACCGGAAGACATCGATCTTTTTAGGACAAAAACAGTTCTTGCATTATGGACTTCTATTATTGGCATTCCATATATTGGGCTTCCAGGTTCTTCTGTAGCAGATGGATTAACAACATCATTCGCGCCAATTACTATAGCAACATCAATACTATCCATTGATGGATTTACATCATCAGGTTCAACTAATACATCATATGGAACATTAGCTTCAGCTAGTAAAACATTCATATGACCTGGCATTCTTCCTGCTACAGGATGAATTCCATATTTAACTTCGGTTCCATTTGCTTCTAAAAGCTCTCCTAACTCTCTTACTACATGTTGAGCTTGAGCAACTGCCATCCCATAGCCTGGAACTACTAAAACTGAGCTTGCGTTTTCAAGAATTAAATATGCATCTGAAACATTTATTGGTTTAACCTCTCCTGTTTCTTCTGATTTAGAAATAGATGAAGATGTTGCATATCCAACAAATAAAATATTTCCAATTGATCTATTCATAGCCTTTGCCATGATGATTGTTAAAATTAATCCGCTGGCGCCTACAAGGGAGCCTGCAACAATTAAGACATTATTTGACAGTAATAAACCAGCAAAAGCTGCTGCTATTCCAGAAAAAGAATTTAACAATGAAATCACAACTGGCATATCACCACCGCCAATTGGTAAAACAAAACCTATTCCACCTAATAAAGTTAAGATTAATAGAATAGTAAAGAAATCAAAAGTAGGTACAAAAATATTAGTTAATGAAATCGAATATACTAAATAAATTATTGAAATATAAAAAATAGTAGTAAATAACTTTGTGATTATTGAAGTTTTCTTAATTGTTAGTTTCTCTGATAATTTTCCATAAGCAATAATGCTCCCTGAAAAAGTTACCCCGCCTATGAAAATTGTGATCATAATAAGCATATATTGAAAAGTATTTTCAGGGATAGATTTGAACTCAGACCAAGCAATAAAGAATGTTGCTAAACCTCCAAAACCATTAAATAACGCCACCATTTCTGGAATTGAAGTCATCTTTACTCTTAAGGCAATTAATGAGCCTACAATAGCTCCAATAGAAATACCTATGATTATTAATAATGGATTTACTATATCTACCAAAGTAATAGCAACAGCAATAAACATAGCCAATGCTGATAAAAAGTTACCCTTAACAGCCGTATCCTCTTTCCCAAGCATCTTGATGCCAGTTATAAATAATATAGAGGATGCTATATAAACAATATTTTGAAATGCAGAAATATTTTCAATTAAATTCATAGTTATTTCTTCTTAAACATTTTTAACATTCTATTTGTTACTAGATATCCGCCAAAAACATTTATTGAAGCAAAAGTAACTGCTAAGAAAGCCAATATTTCTTGTAACTGAGAGCTAGGACTAAGCGACAATGCACCAACAAGGGCTATGCCAGAAATAGCATTGGCTCCTGACATTAAAGGTGTATGTAAAGTACTAGGAACCTTAGAAATTAGTTCTAATCCTAGGTATATAGAAAGAATAAGAACAAAACCAAGTAATATATATACTTCCATTACTGAAACTTCCATTACTGAAACCTCTCATTTGTTATTTTACCCTCATGCACTAAGACACTACTTTGTATTATTTCATCTTCAAAATTAAAATTTATTCCAGATGATTCTTTGTCATAAAAATCAGATATCCAATTATTGTAATTATTTGATAGTGCTAATGAAGCATGATTTGAAACTTTTGATGCTAAGTTCGATATACCTATTATTTTCACTCCATTTCTCTCTATTATTTTATCAACTTCTGAACCCTCAACATTTCCGCCAGATTCAACCGCCATATCAAAAATAACGCTGCCTGGACTCATCTTATCTATTGTCATGTTATCTATTAATAATGGAGCCGGTCTTCCAAAAAGCTGCGCTGTAGTAATTACTATATCTGACCTTTCACAGACTTTAGCCTGAAGCTCTTTTTGCTTCTTTATTTGTTCATCGGTCAATTCTTTTGCATACCCTTGATCGGTTTCACCTGTTTCACCTAAATCTATCTTTACAAATTTTGCTCCCAATGAATTAACCTGTTCTTCAACAACATTTCTAGTATCAAATGCCTCAACCCTTGCCCCTAATCTTTTTGCAGTTGCTATTGCTTGCAATCCTGCAACTCCAACCCCAATAACAAATACCTTTGCAGGCTTTAATGTCCCAGCTGCTGTCATCATCATTGGTAAAGCAGATGACAAATATTTAGCAGACTCTATAACTGCGACATAGCCTGCTAGATTTGCTTGAGAACTAAGAACATCCATTTTTTGAGCTCTGGTTATTCTTGGAATAAATTCCATACTAACCAGATTAATTTTTAATTTAGAGCATGACTTAATTAAATCTTGATTACTAAAAGGACTTACCATTCCTAGGAGAGTTGAGTTCGATTTCATTTGTTCCAGCTCATGTTGTTCTAAAGCTTGATTTGTAATGATTAGGTTGGCATTCTTTAGACAACTTTCTCTAGAATGCTTTTTTAATCCTATCTCTTCAAAAATTTCATTACTTATATTAATTCCTTTGCCTACGTCTTCTTCAAACCATATTTCTGCACCCAAATCTATAAGTGTTTTTACGGTATCTAAATGAATTGGAGACCTAGTATCTGAGTCAATATTTGATTTTAATGCTGCAATAATCACTATGTATGCTGTTTTTAATTTATGTAGTGAAGTTAATCTTAACAGTTCTATTAAGTCAATAAAATTAAAAAATCAGTAATACAGCCTTCATTAAGGGCATAAAATTGTAGTTAAGCTACACAATATAGTTTTTATATTTGTTCTTTATTAAATTTATAAGGGTTAAAATATGTCAATGGTCAATATAGATTTACATGAAGTAAAAAAATTTTCTGACATTGCAGAAGACTGGTGGAATAAAAATGGGGATTTTAAGCCTTTGCATGTGATTAATCCTTTGAGGGCTAATTTCATTAAAGAAAGAACTGAATTAAAAAATAAAAATGTTTTAGATGTTGGTTGTGGTGGAGGCCTCCTAAGTGAGTCATTATTTGATTTTGGTGCAAAAGTTACAGGTATTGATGCCGCGGGTCCAGGAATTGAAGTCGCAAAAATTCATGCAAAAGAAAACAATAAAGATATTAATTATTTTGAGAAAACTGCTGAAGAGTTAAGAAAAGAAAAATCTGAAACTTTTGATATTGTTACATGCTTAGAAGTTTTAGAACATGTTCCAGATCCAAAATCACTTGTAAAAACATGTACTGACCTTCTTAAGCCTGGAGGACATCTTTTTCTTTCAACAATTAATAAAAATCCAAGATCTTGGATAACTGCAATAGTTGGTGCTGAATATATTTTTAATCTTTTACCAAAGGGTACTCATGAATTTGATAAATTTATTAAGCCTTCAAGCTTAGCCTCATATGTTAGAGATGCCAATGCTAAGGTTATTGAAACAAAAGGCATGTTCTATAATCCTATTACACATAAGGCTAACCTTAATGAGGATCTTGGTGTTAATTATTTAATGTATGCTAGAAAATCATAAAACCAAGCTTGTTCTATTTGATTTGGATGGAACTTTAATAGATACGGCCCCCGATTTTCTAACGTCACTAAATAACGTATTAAATAAATATGGTAAAAAGAATGTGACTGCGCAAGAAATAAGAAATCATATTTCAGAAGGCTCTTCAAAATTAATTAAATTTTTTTTCGAGATCGATTATGAGCATGAGGATTTTGAAAGATATAAATCTGATTTTTTATCTGAATATAAAAAAAACCTAAATAAAAAATCTAAGCTATTTGAAGGTATGCCAGATTTACTTGATTATCTTGATGAGCGTTCAATAATGTATGGCATTGTTACTAATAAATTTTTTGAATATACAGATCCTTTAGTAAATTCATTTCCAGAATTAAAAAATATAAAAATAATCATCTGTCCTGATCATGTTAAAACTTCAAAACCAGATCCAGAAGGCATTTTGTTAGCTTGTAATAAGCTCAATATAAGGCCCGAAGAAACCATATACTTAGGAGATCATCCCAATGATTTAAGAGCTGGTCTCTCTGCTGGAACAAAAATTATTGGTTGCTTGTATGGATATTCTTTACAAAAAAATTCAAATGAGTTGTTTGATTGCCATTTTGTTGAAGAAGTATCAGAAATAATCTCAAAAATTGATTAATGCAATTAAGTAATTACAAAAAAGATTTTCTGAAAGATAAGAATATTCTAGTTACTGGGGCTTCTAGGGGAATTGGAAGAGCTATTGCAATAGGCCTCAGTAATTATGGTGCGAATATAATCATGTTGGCAAAAAATGAAAATCTATTAGACCAAATTTATGATGAAATAAAAAGTAACAGCGAAACGAATCCATTGATTGTTGGGTGTGATTTAAATACTCTTGATGAAAATAAAGCGCAAGAAATTGCAAATGTAATTTCGAGGGACTATGGACACTTAGATGCATTAATAAATAATGCAGCAATTTTAGAAAAAATGTCTTCAATTCAAGATTATGATCTACAAACTTGGGAAAAGGTATTAAAAACAAATTTAACGAGTGGGTTCCTTCTTTCAAAATATACAATACCATTAATGCAACTCTCGTCTATGCCAAGGATAATATTTACCACTTCAAGTGTTGCAAAAAAAGGCAAGGCGTATTGGGGCGCCTACTCAGTATCTAAAGCAGGGATTAAGGTTTTGGCAGAGATTTTAAATGATGAGCTCGAATCTATTTCTAACTTCAAAATATTTAACTTTGATCCAAAAGCTACCCAGACCGATATGAGATCAATTGCTTATCCTGCAGAGGATCCTGCTTCAATTAAAAAACCAAATGAACTAATTAAATACTATTTGTGGATGCTTTCACATGAAAGCTCTTCTTTTAAAAATAGTCATATCGAATTTGGTGATGAAATATGAAATTAAATAACAACATCATCATCTTCTAGCAGTCTCCACATGTATAAGCACATATAACTCCTATATGGGCTAAATTCTTGATAAAAAGATTCGTTATAATTATTAATATTAAAGATTTTTAAGTGTGCATTTTTAAGTCCCAGATCAAGAAATGAAAATATGTCAGGATCTCCAACATAAAATATCCTAGACATTTCAATGGACCATGGACCAATTCCTTTTATTTTTATTAAAAGCTCGTAAAAATTTTCAGCAGATAAATCTTTAAGAGTTTTCTTTGAGATATTAATAAGTTCTTGATTGAATATAATTCCATTTAAGTATTGAATTTTTTGCCTAGATAGCCCTGCCTTTTTTAGTTTTTTGTTTAACCTTTGATTTATTTTTTTATATCTATTTTGTTTAAGTACTTCTTCAGTTCTTACCCAAATTGCAGCAGCTGATTTAACTGATAATTGCTGACCAACTATAATTTTTGAAAGATGATCTACAAAATTCATTTTTGATAGTTTTATTTTCAAAGGGCCAACCTTCTTTATATGATTGGCCAGTGTTAAAAAATTTTTTTCTAAAGATTTCTTATATAAAAAATCATAAGCTTTTTTATATTCCATATTTTTTTAAAGCATCTATTTCTTTATTTGATAGAACAAGGCAGTCGCCCTTTTTTAATTTAGATGGGAGAAAAATAGGTCCAAACCTAGTTCTTTTAAGTCTGCTAATTTCAAGATCCATGGAGTTAAATATTTTTCTTACTTCTCTATTCTTACCAGACATAATACAAACTGAGAACCATTGATTAGAAGAATTTTTTTCGCCTTCTACTATATCTGTTAATTTGTGTTCTATGCCATCAATCATAATTCCTGATAACATTTTTTGTTTCTTTTGTTCATTGTATGTTCCTCTTGCCCTTACCAAATACTCTCTATCTATAATTGATGAGGGATGCATACAAAAATTTGCAAAATCTCCGTCATTAGTAAATAAAATTAGACCTGATGAATTAATGTCTAACCTACCAATTGAAATCCATCTTGTTTTAGGAGTTGTTTTAGGTAAAAAATCAAAAATAATTGGGATATCTTTTTCTCTTTTACTTGATGAAAGAACTCCTTCAGGCTTATGAAGCATTAAAAGCTTGGTTTCAGCTTCAGTTAAAGAAATAACTTTCCCATCAAGTTCAACTATATCACTTTCTCCGACAGAAATGCCTATTTTGGGAATCTCTCCATTAACGACAACTTTTCCAGATTTGATTAACTCTTCACAGTATCTTCTTGAACCTATTCCTGATTTAGCCAAGAATTTTTGCAGTCTTTCTGCCATGCGCTAAATAACTTGAGAAAGGATATTTTGATCGTGAGTATCTTTTATATCAGGCAATGCCGGTAAATCAGAAATACTTTTTAAATTTAAATCATCTAAAAAACCTTTTGTGGTTACATATAATGCCGGTCTTCCAGGAACATCTCTAAATCCTGAAACTTTGATCCAGTTTCTTTCTAATAAATATCTAATGCTTCTTGTGCTAACAGAAACTCCTCTAATATCTTCAATATCGCCTCTAGTTACAGGTTGTTTAAATGCAATGATTGAAATAGTTTCCATTAGAGCTTTTGAGACTCTAGGCATTTTTTCATTCCACAAATGATTTAAACATAAGCTATAATCTTCTTTTATCTGCAGTCTATATCCAGATGCAACTTCTTTTATCTCTATAGATGTGCCTTCATATCTTTTTTCAAGTTCATTTAAAGCTTTCTTGATTTCAGGTAACTCTTCTTTAATGCCTGAATTTTCAAGGATATTCTTCATCTCAGAGATCCTAATTGGCCTTCCTGCTCCAAATAAAAGTGCCTCAATTGAATTTATCATCATAATGAACTTTCTCTTAAGGACTTAATAAACAATTCTTCGCTTTTATTCTGTATAAGTTCTATATAACCATCTTTTGCTAGCTCCAAAGAGGCTAGAAACGTAACAACAACTCCCTTTCTTCCTTCGGGTTTTCTTAAGGTCTTTGAAAAACTAATTATGTTCGTTCTTGATAATAAATTGAGTAATATTTGAATTCTTTCTTTTGTCGATAATTCTTCAAAATCGATTTGATGATTTAATTTATAGTTTGGTCTATTAATTACTTCAGTGATAACTGAAAATAATTCATCCTTAGTTATTAATACTTCTTTGGTTTTAGTTACTTCGAATTCTGGTAATTTTGCAGATGCAGTAAAAAAATCCCTATCGACCCTAGGAAGTAACGCTATTTTCTCAGAAACATTTTTAAACCTCTCATATTCTTGAAGTCTCTTAATTAAGGATGCTTTTGGGTCATCTTCTTCCTCATCAAAAGATTCTTTTGGCAGCATTAATCTTGATTTAATTTCAGCTAATGTAGCCGCCATAACCAAATAATCTGCTGCCAACTCAAATTTCAAAGAATCCATTAATTCGATATATTCAAGATATTGATCAGTAACCTTTGAAACATCTAAATCTAATATATTTATATTTTCTTTTCTAATTAAATATAACAAAAGATCCATAGGTCCTGAAAAAGTCTCTAAACATAATTCAAGCGCATTAGGTGGAATAAAAAGATCATCGGGCAGCTCTTCAAACTGTTGACCCATTACAGTAGGTATTTCAAGCTGCGCAATATTGTTATTTTGCATATATAAACACTATATAGTGTAAGTTTTAGGTTATTTTAATACAATATATAGTGTTTTTCCTTAAAAAATGTCTTTTTAACTAAAATTAATTAAATTATTAATTTCTTTGAAAATGTTTCTATTATTGGACTTTCATTTAATAATAAGCATCCAATTTTTAAAATTGAGTTATAAAATACTAGAACAATGAACTATTCTACTGATAATACAAGAATTATTGACCGTAATAAGGTTCCAGCACCTTATGAGCTAGTAAATAAACACCCTATTAACGATGAAATCTCAAAACTTGTATATGGCACAAGGAATGAAATAAGTCAGATTTTACATGACAAAGATGATCGATTGTTTGTAGTTGTTGGTCCATGTTCAATTCATGATCCAGAAAGTGCAATCGAATATGCAGAAAGACTTGCTGAAGAAAGTAAGAAATTCAATGAAAATCTTTTATTAATAATGCGAGTATATTTTGAAAAGCCAAGAACTACAGTAGGATGGAAAGGCTTAATTAACGACCCGGATATTAATGAAAGTTTCAATATTGCAAAAGGTGTGGAAATGGCAAGAAAGCTATTAATTGATATAGCCAATCTTGGACTGCCTGCCGGAACTGAATTTCTTGATCCTATATCTCCGCAGTATGTAACTGATGTTATTTCATGGGGAGCAATTGGCGCAAGAACTGCCGAAAGTCAAATTCATAGAGAGCTTGCATCAGGTCTTTCATGTCCTATTGGTATTAAAAATGGGACTGATGGAGGTTTAAAGGCTGCTATAGATGGTATACAAGCTGCAAATCACTCTCATGTTTTCCTTGGAGCAACAAAAGAAGCAGAAATAGCCATGCTTAAAACTGCTGGGAATATTGATACGCATATTATCTTAAGAGGTGGCAAGACCCCAAATTATGATAAGAATTCAGTTGAAAATACATTAATTGCTTTAAGAGAGGCAGAAGTTAATGAGTCAATAATGATTGATGCTAGTCATGGAAATAGCCAAAAGAAATTTAAAGAACAAATACCAGTTATTGATAGCATTTCTAATCAAATTATTGAAGGCAATAAAAATATTAAAGGCATAATGATTGAAAGCCATTTAAATGAAGGAAATCAAAAAATAACAGATAATTTAAAGTATGGTCAAAGCATTACTGATGCATGCATGGGTTGGGAAGATACTATTAAATGTCTTGAGAATTTAAATACTGCTGTAGATAAAAAAAGGGGTAATTAATCTAATTGGAAAATAAACACTTATCATTTTCAGCAGAAGTAGCTGAGACATTAGGAATAGAATCTGCAATTATTTTAGATCTTTATACGCAAAATAAATTAGACAATATATCTTCATATGAAGATTTAATAAACTCAATCTTAAAACATATTTCATTCATAGAAATATCAATAATTAAAAGTTCTTTGGACAAATTAATTAACTTTGATTTAATTAAAATGGAGGATTCAAAAATTGAGAAAAAATATAAAGTTAAGAGTCCAGGTATTAATCAAGAAACAAATAAAATAAACAATGAGTGGGCCCCATCTCCAGAAACAAAAGAAATCATCAATATGGCAGAAATACCATATGAATTTTGTGATTTAAAATTAAAAGAATTTAAAATTTATTGGATTGAAAGAGGTCAAAAGAAAAATAATTGGAATACGACCTTTATAGACTTTATTAGAAGAGAATGGGCTAAAGAGAATAGTTCAAACAAAGGTTTGCCATATACTATCGATGAAAATTGGTATCCTGATGACGATGTATTTGATATTCTAAATTTATCTGAAATAACTAAAGATTCTGCGTTAAAATATTTAAGAGAGTTTAACCTTTATTGGAAAGATAAAGGTGCAGCATTCACAACATGGAATTCTAAATTCATTGATCATGTTAAAAGAAGACATATCATGAATGATAATATAAGTAAAAATGAAGAGAATAAAAAATATTCTGAACCAGGAAAATACAAACAAGACTTTAATGCAAGAAAAAATGACAACTCTTGGGCAAAAGAAATCAACCTCGACTAAAGAAGATTTTATTAATGCAATAGATGCATTATTTTTAAAACTGGAACTTGCCTATCATTATCAATTTTATAAAGTATTTGGAACTGATGAAAAACTTAAAGAGGGAAAAAAGCTTTGGGCTATTAGCTTAAAAAATAAGAATCCGGAAGTGCTGCTCAAGGCTGTTGAGACTGTAATTTCATCTCAATCTTATCTGCCAACTCTTACAGATCTTATAAAAGCATGTAATGAAATAGATGAAATAGAGGGACTGCCGTCTGCCGAAGAGGCCTATATTGAAGCAAGAAAATCATATCAACCACGAAAAGAATTTAATTGGTCAAACCCCATCGTATATTATGCCGGTAAGAAAATTGGATGGAATAACTTAAATGAAAAAGATTCCAAAGAAAATTTTAATAGTTTTAGAAAAATATTTAATTCTTTAAAAAATGAAGCGTTAAATGGTAAGAAATTTAAAATCAATAAAACAAAAGGTTCAGAAGAATTAAAACCTCTTAATAAAAAGCTATTAGATAAACTAAGAAAAAAACATAAGGTTTAATAAAAACTATTGACATGGTTATGACAATATTTAAAGTCAGCATGATATGAAACTAACAAAAAATATAAGAATATCTTTATACATACTTTTGCCGATACTTCTATGGATGGCATCCGGCTTATTTAAAAATAATGAAGGTGAGGTAATAGAAGAAACTAATGATTTATTTAGCGTTCAAACAATCCTTAGTAATGCGGTTAAATATCAACCTTTAATAAAACTGAAAGCTACCACCAAGTCAGAAGCTAGGATTAATGTTAAAGCTAAAACTTCAGGAGAGGTTGTAAAAATTGGAGCAACACAAGGAAATTATGTCTTAAAAGATACTGTATTATGTAGTTTAGGTATTGTTGAATTAAATAGAACAGAGGTTAAAGCACCGTTTTCTGGCTACATTGAACAAATAGTAAAACCTGGTAATTTTCTTGAAAGAGGTCAAGTTTGTGCGACTATAATCCAATTAAACCCAATATCATTTGTAGCAGGTGTTCCTGAATACGACATCAACAAAGTTCGAATTAATCAAAAAGTAAATCTTGAATTGGTAACAGGACAATCAATAAATGGTGAACTAACTTTTGTATCAAAAAGTGCATCTCCAGATACAAGAACTTTCACAGTTGAATCTCAAATTGAGAACATTGATGGGTTAATCAAAGATGGCCTTACAGCAAATATGACAATAGAAATAGACAAAGTAAAAGCTCATAAGATATCTCCATCTATTTTATTATTAAATGATGAGGGAAAACTAGGAATTAGAATTGTAACCAAAGGTAATATTGCTAAATTTATTGAAATTATTATTCTGGAAGACTCTGAAGAAGGTTTGTGGATAACAGGTATATCTGAAAAAGTTGAAATAATAATACAAGGTCAAGGATTTGTAGAAGACGGCCAGGAAGTTATTACCAATAGAATATGATCAACATAATAGATTTTGCTATAAAAAAAGCAAAAACAACTTTGTTAATTGCATTTATGGTGATAATTGCAGGGTCTTATGCAAGGCAAGAAATACCTATCGCAGCATCACCGAATGTCCAACTCCCATTCATTACGGTCTCAGTATTTCTTGATGGAGCTTCTCCAAGCGATACCTCTAGATTAATAGCTCGTCCTCTAGAAAATAGATTAAAAACTGTTACTGGAGTAAAAAATATTAGGTCAACAAGTTATCTAAGTTATGCAAGAATATTTTTAGAATTTGAAGTTGGTTTTGATATAGATCAGGCATTGGTAGATGTTAAACAGGGTGTTGAAGAAATCAAATATCAACTACCTATGGAGGCTGAAGATCCCCAAATACAAGAATATAGTGAAGCTAGTTTTCCAGTAATGAATATTAGTATTGTTGGCGGAAGTTCTGTAAGACAAAAGGTTTTCTATGCAAAAGAATTAAAAGATAAAATTGAACCCATTGAGCAGATTCTTGAAATTCGAGTCACTGGCGCACCCGAAGAGGTTCTTGAAGGTGTTATCGATAAATCAAAAATGGAGTCTTATGGTGTTACTTTGTCTGATATTTATTATTCGGTAGCTAACAACAACCTTATTATTCCAGGAGGTAAGCAAGATACTGGGAGGGGAAGCTTCAACATTGAAGTTCCAAGTATTATAGAATCTGCAAAAGATGTATATGCAATTCCAGTAAAAGTTACTAAAGATGCGATCGTTACACTTGGTGATATTGCATCAATCAAAAGAACATTTAAAGATTTTACCTCTCATGCAAGAGTAAATGGTCAAGATGCTGTAACTTTAGAAATTTCATTAAGAGAAGGGGCTAATGCAATTGATGCATCAACTGCAATAAGAGATATTCTAAAAGAATTTGAAAATACATTGCCTAAAAATTTAAATATCGTAGTTTCAAATGACGATACTATTTATGCAACTCTAATGGTAAAAGAGTTAAATGGAAACATAATTGCAGCAGTAATTTTAATTATGGTCCTTGTTATAGCAAGTATGGGAACAAGAGTTTCTATGTTAGTAGGATTATCAATACCTTTTTGTTTCTTGATGACATATTTAATCCTATACGGTCTAGATATGGAGGTTAATTTTCTTGTAATGATGGGCTTGCTTCTTGGAATGGGAATGTTGATTGATGGATCTATTGTAATTACAGAATATGCAGACAAAAAAATTGCTGAAGGTTTATCAAGGGGCGAAGGATATACTCTAGCTTCTAAAAGAATGTTTTACCCAATTGTTGCATCTACAGGAACGACATTAGCTGCATTCATACCTATTATGTTTTGGCCTGGTTTTACAGGCCAGTTTATGCGATATCTCCCAATAACTATTTTCTTTGTTTTATCATCATCTTTATTCTATTCATTAATATTGATACCTGTTTTAGGTACTTTTTTTGGTCAAAGAACGTCTGCTTTAAATAATAACGAAAGTCATACGTCTATATTTATCAGATTAACTGAATGGTATGGAAAATATGCTAAACGTTTTGTTAAAAATCCAGTTGAGACAATTTTAGCAGTAGTTTCTGTGCTTCTAGTAATAATTATGACTTATACATTTTCAGGGAAAGGAACATTATATTTCGCTATTGTTGATCCTGTGCAAGCAAATATAACTGTCAAAGCAAGAGGTAACTTTTCTTCTCTTGAAGCAAAAGAAATTATTGAACAAGTTGAGGAGCGTTTTTTAGAAGTAGATGGAATAAAAAATGTATATCTAAGATCTGGATCAAATTGGTGGCAATCAGGCGCAGATAGAATTGGTGGAGGTTTCATAGAAACATTAGAACCATCTCAAAGAGATATATCTGGATTTGAGATTATGGATCAATTAAAAGATTCAACAAAAGATCTTCCAGGTATTGCTGTTGAAGTTGAAGCAGATCTTGGAGGCCCCTCTTTTAATACACCAATTGAATTAGATGTTTTTGGCAATACAGAAGAAGAAGTAAATAATGCGGTGAATAGAATCGAAAATTATATGCGAAATGAAATGGATGGTTTAAATAATATTTTTTCATCAAAAGCCTACCCATCTGTAGAATGGCGTGTAGAAGTTGATAAACAAAAAGCAGCTCAATTAGGTGTAAGTGTTAGTGATGTTGGTGCGCTTGTTCAAATGCTAACAAATGGTTTTAAGGTCGGCGAATACCGTCCTGATGATGCAAAAGATGAGGTTGAAATTAGAGCAAGATTTCCTGATTCAGATAGAACTATTACTGGTGTAAGAGATTTAAATGTAGTAACTAAACAGGGAACTGTTCCAGTAAGCTCTTTTGTAAAAGTTATCCCTAAAGAAAATCGCCAAACTGTTAATAGAAAAAATGGTAAATACTTTCAAGAAATTGGTGCTGGTACAGAAGATGAATCTGAAGTATCCCAAAAAGTTGCAGAGTTAGGTAGTTGGTTAGGATCTCAAAATCTAGGAAATGGTATTTCATATAAATTTAGTGGTATGGCCGAAGAAACTGAAGAGGTAAATAGATTTATGATTGTTGCGGGTGTAACAGCAGTCTTTATGATGCTGCTGATGCTTATTACGCAATTTAATAGTTTTTATCAATCTTTTATTATCTTATCCTCTGTAACCATTTCTTTTGTTGGAGTTTTATTAGGGTTATTAATTACAGGAAAGTCATTTAGTACTACCATGACCGGAATATCTATTGTTACTTTAGCAGGCATTGTTGTGAATAATAATATAGTTTTAATTGATACCTTTAATAGACTTAAAGAGGACTCTCCTCAAGTTGAACAATCTTTACACATTATTAATGCCTGCAAACAAAGACTAAGGCCTATTATTTTAACTTCTTTGACTACAATTTTTGGTCTCATGCCACTAGCAATGGGAATTAGTCTTGATATCATTTCAAGAGATATTGTAGTGGGAAGTAGAATTGTAGATTGGTGGTCTAATCTAGCAGTATCTATTGTATTTGGATTAGGTTTCAGTACATTTATTACACTAATACTTACTCCAGCTCTTCTTACACTACCTTATGCCTTTAGAAATGAATATAAAAAACACTTTCAAACATAATCTAATGACATACAATATATTATGACTAAAGGAAATAAAAAAATAGATTTTGAATCATCTTTAAAAGAACTTGAATCAATTGTCGAAAAACTCGAGGATGAGAATATTAATCTTGAGGACTCAGTAAAGTCATTTGAAGATGGAGTCAATCTTGTAAAGGAATGTCAAAAACAACTTCAAAATGCAGAGTTAAAAATTAAAAAACTCCTTAATGATGGCTCATCTACTGAAATAGATAACTCATAAGTTAAAATGCTAAAAGAATTTTTATCTCAAGTAAGAGATCAAGTTTCTACCAATATAAAAAAGTCTATTGGAAAAACTAACCCTATTGAAATCGCAATGAGTTACTCTGCTTTAAGCGAAAGCAAAATGATAAGGGCGGGGTTAATATTTGCATCTGGAAAAATAAATGAAGGTATTTCAAATAATAGCCTAATCACTCTTGCTTCAGCAATTGAATTAATACATACATATTCCCTTATTCATGACGATCTTCCCTGTATGGATGATGATGACTTTAGAAGAGGAAAAGAGTCCTGTCATATTAAATTTGGTGAAGCGAACGCAGTTCTTGCTGGGGATGCTTTGCAAACATTAGCCTATGAAATGGTATGTAATGATATTGATTTAGATCCAGATAAAAAAATAAATGCTATAAAATTAATTAGCTCAGCTTGTGGTAAGAATGGTATGGTTTATGGACAATTTCTTGACATAGAAAATGAATCAAAAGAAATTAATAAAGAGATTATAGAAAATATTCACTCTCTTAAAACAGGCAAATTAATTGAATGCGCTGTAATGTTGGGTCAAGTTGGAAATAATATAAGCCAGCAAAATGAAATACTTTTAAAGTTTAGTAAAAAGATAGGTTTAGCATTTCAAATCACTGATGATATTCTAGAAGTTATATCTGATGAAAAAACCCTAGGTAAAAATATTAATTCTGATAGAAAAAATCAAAAATCAACTTATATTAATGTGCTAGGTATTGATGAGGCTATTAAAAGATCTAAAGAGCTTAGTAAATCTGCAATACTTGATATATCAATATTAAAATTAAAAGAAGCAGATATGCTTATAGAACTAGCAAAATATATATCATATAGAGAAAGATAAATTGAAAATTTTTAAAGAAATACCTCTTAAAAAGCCAGCAACACCATTGCTTGATAGCGTTGATTTTCCATCAGATATTCGGTCTTTCTCAATCAATGAGCTTGAAGTTCTTTCTAATGAATTACGAGAATTTTTATTATATTCAGTTGGTCAAAGTGGAGGCCATTTAGGTGGTGGGCTTGGAGTAATAGAACTTACAATAGTTTTGCATCACATTTTTAACACTCCATATGATAATTTAGTATGGGACGTTGGTCATCAAGCGTACCCTCATAAAATTCTGACAGGAAGAAAAAATAAAATTCAGACTATAAGAAAAAAAGATGGGCTAACTCCTTTTCCTTCAAGAAAAGAAAGTGAATATGATACTTTTGGGGTTGGACATTCAAGTACATCATTAAGTGCCATGTTGGGGATGGCCATAGCATCAAAAGAATCTAACCCTGATAAAAAACATGTGGCGATAATTGGTGATGGTGCAATGACTGCGGGCATGGCATTTGAAGCGTTAAGCCATACTGGCCATTTAAAACCAAATGTTCTAATAATCTTAAATGATAATGACATGTCAATTTCTGAAAATATAGGAGGACTCTCTAATTATTTTTCAAGAATATGGGCATCAAAAATATATAAAGGAATTAAAAAAAGTGGTGCGAGCTTTTTAAAACCTTTACCGCAAGCATTTCATCTCGCAAGAAAAGTAGAAACTCAAATGAAGGCTATGGTTGCACCTGGAACAATCTTTGAAGAACTAGGCTTAAACTATATTGGACCAATTGATGGGCATAATATAAAAGAATTAATAAATGTTATATCTAATTTGAAAGAATTTGATGGTCCTCAATTTTTACATGTTATTACAAAAAAGGGAGCCGGCTTAGACCCTGCAGAAGCAGATAGAATTGGATTTCATGCTATTGGAAAAATTAATTCTATAAAAGATGAAAAAACAAAACAAAAAAAATATCAAGATATCTTTGGGGAATGGATTGTTGATATGGCATCGCAAGACAACGATTTAATTGGCATAACTCCAGCAATGAAAGAAGGATCTGGTCTAGTTATATTTAGTAAAAAATATCCTGAAAGATATTTTGATGTGGCAATTGCTGAGCAACATTCTGTGACTTTTGCTGCTGGACTTGCTGTTGAAAATAAAAAACCTGTTGTCGCAATATATTCAACCTTTTTACAAAGAGCTTATGATCAATTAATTCATGATGTTGCAATACAAAATCTTGACGTAACTTTTGCTTTGGATAGATCTGGTTTAGTGGGTGAAGACGGTCCAACTCATTCAGGTAATTATGACATTGCGTATTTAAGATGTATTCCAAATATGATTATATGCACTCCATCTAATGAGAATGAAGCAAGACATTTATTAACATCAGCATATCTATATAAAGGACCAGCTACTGTTAGGTACCCAAGAGGGATTGGTCCAAATGAAGAAGTTGCACAAGACTTAAAACCATATGAAATTGGAAAGGCTAAGGTTATAAATGAAGAAAATAGTAAAGTAATAATATTAAATTTTGGAGCCTTGATTGATCAAGCTAAAGAGGTTGCTAAAAATTTAAAATTAACTTTAATTGATATGAGATTTGTTAAGCCATTGGATGAAAATATTCTTCGCGAGTATCTATCTAAATCAGATGTATTTGTATCTATTGAAGACGGCTCGATAATGGGTGGAGCCGGAAGCGCTGTTCAAGAATTCTGTTCTAAAGAAAAAATCAATATTAAATCAATACTTTTTGGAATACCTGATAAATTTATTGAGCATGCCTCGAGAGAAGAAATGTTAAATGAAGCAGGTCTTTCTTCAAAAAGTATAGAATCTAAGCTAAAAGAATTGTTATAAATATTGCACCTGCTGCTGCAAAAATTCCTGCAATACAATCATCAATAACAATGCCAAAACCATTTTTAATTTTTTGATCGAAATATGAAATTGGGAAAGGTTTTAAAATATCAAAAAATCTAAATAATATAAGAGCTACAACTGCATATATGGTTCGATCTTTTTGACTTGAAGCTATATAGATTACTGGCAATAAAGATATCCACATACCTATCAATTCATCTATTACAATTGACTTATGATCTTTTTCTATTAAATCTTTTGTAACCTTTTCACAAACCCATATAGCAAAAAATAAACTTGCTATTGTTAAAACAAGCATATTTATAAAGTGCGATATAAATATAAAAACTATCCATGCAAATATACTTCCGAATGTTCCTGGAGCAACTGGTATAAGCCCAATACCACCAAGAGTTGCAATTAAATGATATGGATTTTTTAAATTTGGGAATTTTTGCATTTCAGACAATTGTAGCAATTTTTCTTGCGATTGAAGGAGATGTTGTCCACTTACCTCCAAAAATACTAATTAAATTAGAATCTTGTTGAATAAAAAAATCCCTTGAGGATTTATGAAAATCATATTTTGATCTTATTAATGGCCTTACTCCAGAATAAGCAGAGATGATATCTTTACTTGATATAGGATCTCTAAAAGTTTGATTAAAACTATCAATTAAATAATTTTCTTCATTGGTATCGATTTTTGGTTTATCAGGCGATCGTACCTTAACCTCTGTTGTACCCAATAAAGTAAATTCTTTATAAGGCAATGCAAATACATATCTGGATTGGCAAAATCCTTTAAACATTAATCCTGAATTTATTTTCCTATTAAGAATAAGATGGCTTCCTTTAATATAATCTATATTCTTCAAACTTTTTATTTTATTCTTCTCAAGTAATATTTTTGTCCAAGGACCGACTGCTAATATAACCTTATCAAATTTTTTATTATCAATATTTCCATAAATATCAAAATTAGATACCTCATGATTTTCATACAAATTAATTTTTAATTCTTTGGCCAGATGAATTAAATCTTTTCCAAGCAATTCATCATCCATTAGTCCATCAAAAAAAGAAAGGTATCCCTTGTAATCACTATCAAGGTTTATATCTTGAAAGACTTCCTTTATATATAGTTTACTTTTTCCAAGCTTTTTTTTGCCTGCTAAAAAACCATAAAATTTTATACCTATATAAAATTTCAATAATTCTAAAGAAAATAAATTTTTGTATGGTATTAAAATTTTAATCTTATTAGTGTGTTGAGGAAAATTCTTCAACCACCAATATCTATCATTAAGTCCTTTTTGCACTTCTTTAATATGAAAATTCTCTAAATACCTAAGACCACCATGCAATAATTTAGTTGTTTTAGAACTTGTTTCACTTAGGAGAGATTTTTTTTCAAAAATAGAAACTTGATGTCCCTCTTTAGCTAGAAAAATACTAACTACTAGTCCAGATATACCTCCGCCAATAATTCCAATCTTTTTAATCAAAAGAATCCCATCCATTTTTTTTGAGACTAACTAATATATTATCTTTTATAAGTTCAATATTTTTACCTGGAGTAATCTCCCCGATAAGAAAAAAATCTTCTTCATTAAACTTTTCTTTATATATCTTAGGAGAGGTAAAGCACAACTCATAATCATCACCATATGATAAATCATCGATATCATTAGTAATTGGAATGTCTTCATAAAATATTTTTGCTCCTACTTTTGATGAATTGCATATACTCCCTAGATCTTTTATTAGTCCATCAGAAATATCTATACAAGAAGATGCTAATCGAGAAATATATTTACTTTTTTTAAAATTAATTTTAGGACGAAAATAATTCTGAACAAAGGAAGATTTTTTATCATTATTCCAATCAATCAATCCTTGACGCCCTCTTCCTAATTGACCTGTTATATATATATTATCTCCGGGTTTTGCATTAGATCTTATAAGAATATTTTCGTCTATATAACCAAAAACATTTACACATACATTTATCTCGCCAAATGTTACATCACCTCCAACTAGCTTAATCTGATATTCATTAATTATAGATTCAATTCCTGTAGTAAATTGTTCATACCAATTAATATCTTTCTTGTTAGAGGTTAATCCAACTGTAATAAATGAGGGTTTTGCACCCATGGCTGCTAGGTCGCTTAGGGCTACTGCTACTGATCTGTAAGCTATATCTTCAGGTAATGAATTATCTGGAAAATGAGTATGTATTTTTGATATGTCTAAAGAATGGACTAGATTATTTTTTTGGGACTTTATAACTACAGCATCATCTCCTGAACCAACAAGTACTAAGCTATCTTTTTTGCTCTCAACTAAATGTTGAAAACAATTTAAAATATCAGACTCAGATATCAAGAAGGATATCTTTCAAACAATCCACTGGCGCCCATGCCACCACCAACACACATTGTTACAATACCAAATTGTTTATCTTGATTTTGAAGTTGGCGAGTCAAATGTCCAACCTGCCTTGATCCTGTCATACCAAAAGGATGTCCGATTGAAATTGATCCACCATCTAAATTTAATTTATCCATTGATATACCTAGTTTATCTCTACAATAAACAACCTGAACTGCAAAGGCTTCATTTAATTCCCAAATATCGATATCTTCCATAGATAAATTATAATTATTAAGAAGTTTAGGCACTGAATACACTGGTCCAATTCCCATCTCATCTGGCTCACAACCCATAGTAGTAAAACCTCTAAAATATGCTAACGGCTTCAACCCAAGATCTTTTGCTTTATCTTCTGACATAACTAATGTTACTGATGCGCCATCAGAAAGTTGAGATGAATTTCCAGCAGTCACGGATCCGTTTTCTGGATCAAATACTGGTTTGAGAGAAGATAACCCTTCAAGAGTTGTCTCTGGTCTATTACATTCATCCTTATCAACTGTGTAGTCTATCTCTTTGGATTCTCCAGATTCTTTGTTTGTTAGAAGCATTTTTGTTTGCATTGGAATAATTTCATCATCATACCCGCCAGACTGTTGAGCTGCTGCAGTTCTCATTTGACTCTCATAAGCATATTCATCTTGAGCTTCTCTTGAAACATCATATCTTTTAGCGACTACTTCAGCTGTCATGCCCATGGGAAAATATATTCCTGGTGATTCTTCTGCAAGTCTTTCATTAACAAAATTATCCATATTCATATTCATCATTGAAATTGTTTCAGCCCCACCAGCAATGACTGTGTCATAGCAACCGGCCATTATTTGTCCTGCTGCCATTGAAATAGACTGTAAGCCAGAAGAACAATATCTATTTATTGTAGTCCCGCCTGTTGATATAGGTAATTTTGATAAAACTGCTGCATTTCTTGCAATATTATGACCTTGAGCTCCTTCAGGATTTCCGCATCCCATTATAATATCCTCTACCTCTTCTGGTGGTAAATTTGGATTACGTTCTAACATTGCATCAATAATATGAGCAAGCATCTCATCTGGTCTGGTCATATTAAATCCACCTCTATGAGATTTAGCTAACCCTGTTCTTACGCTATCAACAATAACTACATTTTTCATAATTTCTCCAATAAAAATCTTAACTATTCTATTCTATCTTCATCTTTACTTAAAGCCTTATACCAATCTGGAATTAAATCTATTTTAAATTCTTTAGCCTTTTTTAATACATATGGTATTGAAATGGGGCTAAACGGGAGAATGACTAAAATTCCAAGTCCTAAACTTTTTAAAACCTGCTTAAGCTGATAGTTTGCTTCATTGATCTCTTCATCGGTTGCTATACCTTCAATATATCTTACATAAATATCCAACATTCTTTTATTTTCATCTGTCTCTTCTAGAAAAGAATCTTTTAGTTTTAAAATATATTGATGAATTTTTTTTGTATTCATAAAATCTAAAATATTATGCTACATTTATTTAAATGAAGAAATCAGATAGAGCTATAATTGTAAAAAAAGTTTTAGATAGGGTCTATCCTGAAACTCCTATCCCACTTAATCATAAAGATAATTTCACCTTATTAATTGCTGTTCTTCTATCTGCTCAATGCACTGATGAAAGAGTTAATGAAGTTACACCAAACCTGTTTTCAATTGCCTCTAACCCAAGAGATATATCAAAACTTTCAGTTGAAAAAATATATCAAATTATTAGACCTTGTGGACTAGGCCCTCAAAAGTCTAAAGCGATTCATGAACTATCAAATATTCTTATAAAAAAATATAATCAAAATGTTCCAGATAACTTTAAGGATCTTGAGAGCCTTCCAGGTGTGGGTCATAAAACAGCCTCTGTTGTCATGAGTCAAGCCTTTGGTGTCCCAGCTTTTCCGGTTGATACCCATATTCATAGATTAAGTCAAAGATGGGGTTTAACTAATGGTAAAAATGTTAGAAAAACTGAAGAGGATCTAAAAAAAATATTTCCTAAGTCGTCATGGAATAAATTACATCTTCAAATTATTTTTTGGGGAAGAGAGCATTGTATGGCTAAATCTTGTTTTGGTCTTGAGTGTGAAATATGCAAATTATGTTATCCAAACAGAAAAAAACCTTTTATGCACAAAAAGCCATAGATAATATAAAATTAATATTTAAATTTTTGAATTATGAAATCTTCCAAAAGTGATAGTGTTTTCTCCAATAAAAGCTCTATAAAGGACTTTGATAAAGATCTATGGTTATCTTTTGAGAATGAAGCGCAAAGACAAGAAGACCATATTGAATTAATTGCTTCAGAAAATTATGCATCTAAAAGAGTCCTTGAAGCGCAAGGATCTCTTCTTACTAATAAATATGCAGAAGGATATCCTTCAAAAAGGTATTATGGGGGTTGTGAGAATGTGGATATTGCAGAGAATCTTGCAATTGAAAGAGCAAAAGAATTGTTTAATGCTGATTATGCTAATGTTCAGCCACACTCTGGTTCGTCTGCAAATTCAGCAGCATTCTTAGCATTATTAGAGCCTAATGACACTATTCTTGGAATGAGCCTAGATCATGGGGGACACTTAACCCACGGCTCTAAAGTAAATTTTTCTGGCAGAAATTATAAAAGCATTCAATACGGACTTCATCCAGAAACAGATGACATTAATTATGATGAGGTTAGGGGTTTAGCAAAAAAATATAATCCAAAATTAATTATTGCTGGCTTCTCTGCATTTTCTGGAATCGTTGATTGGAAAAAGTTTAAAGATATTGCTGAAGAAGTTGGGGCATTCTTGCTTGTTGATATGGCACATGTTTCTGGTCTGGTTGCTGCAGGACTATACCCTTCTCCAATTCCATATGCTGATGTTGTAACTTCTACTACTCACAAAACTTTAAGAGGACCAAGGTCTGGAATTATTCTTGCAAAGAAAAATGAAGAAATAGAAAAAAAATTAAACTCTGCAGTGTTTCCAGGATCTCAAGGAGGCCCATTAATGCATGTCATTGCTGCAAAAGCGATATGCTTTAAAGAAGCATTAGACCCTGAATTTAAAATCTATACTCAACAAGTTATGGATAATGCAAAACTTATGGCAGAGACTCTTATCTCTAATAATATTGATGTTATTACAAATGGAACACAAAATCATATTGTTTTAGTAGACTTAAGAAATAAAAATATCAGTGGTAAAGATTTAGAAAGTACTTTGGGTTCTGTAAATATAACGGTTAATAAAAATTCTGTGCCAAATGATCCAGCCTCACCATTTGTAACATCTGGCATAAGGATTGGAACGCCTGCTGTTACAACAAGAGGCTTTAAAGAAGAAGAAATTATAAAAATTAGCAACTGGATATCATCAATTATTAATGATTTTGATAATGTTGAGTTGCAAAATAAAATTAAAAAAGAAGTCCATAATCTGGCACATGAATTTCCAGTATATAATTTATAAATGTACTGTCCTTTTTGCCAAGCTGAAGATACTAAAGTAATCGATTCTAGATTGGTAGCTGATGGATCTCAGACAAGAAGAAGGAGATCATGTGAAGTTTGTGGATCTAGATTTACAACATTTGAAACTGCTGACTTAGCTTTACCAAGAGTGATTAAGAGTAATGGAGAGAGACAGCCATTTAATGGATCTAAACTAAAAAAAGGTATGCTGAGAGCTCTTGAGAAAAGGCCTTTATCTGCTGAAGAAATTGATACTGTATTTGGAAAAATACTTAAAAAAATAAGAACAAGTGGTGTTCGTGAAATTAAATCAATAGAAATTGGAGAAATAATGATGAGCGCCCTCAAAGAAGTTGATAGTGTTGCTTATGTTCGTTTTGCTTCTGTATATAGAGATTTCCAAGATATTAAAGATTTTTCTGAAGAAATTAATTCATTAAGTAGGGAAAAACCAAAAAGTAAAAAATCGAAGAAATGAATTACGAAAAATTCATGCTTCAGGCAATTACAAATGCCAATTCTTTTAAATATACAGCCAAACCTAATCCTGTGGTAGGAGCTATTTTACTTAAAGATAAAAAAATAATTTCTGAAGGCTACCATGAAAGGTTTGGTGAAAACCATGCTGAAATTAATGCTTTAGAGGAAGCAAAAAAACAAATTGGTAAAACTTTCAAAGATTTTTCAGAGTTAACCTTGATTTGCACATTAGAGCCATGTAGCCACCAAGGAAAGACTGGCTCTTGTGCAAAAGAAATCGTTAAAACAGGAATAAAGAATATAGTTATAGGCTCTGAAGATCCAAATCCTAAAGTTGCAGGCAAAGGAATTGAAATTCTAAAAAAAAATAAACTAAAAGTTACGACTGGCATACTTGAAAATTTGGTCGAAAAGCAAAATAAATTCTTTTTTTTTAAACATAAGAATAATAAACCATATATAACATTAAAAATTGCTAGATCGGTGGATGGTAAATCACATTATAAAAATAATGAACGAACATTTATAACAAATAAATCTTCTAGAACTGATGTTCAAACAATTAGAGCATGCCATGATGCGATTCTTACTGGAGGCAACACTTTAAGATATGATAATCCAAGAATGAACGCTAGAGTTAATTTTCCTTGTAATCAACCAAGAAAAATTCTTCTAACAAGCAAATCATATGATGAAAAATTACATTTTTTTAAAGATGCTCATGTGGATGTATTTCATACCAAAAATTTGCAAAAAATTATTAGTTCATATGTTCCTAGTGATATTTGTTCAATACTTGTTGAGGCTGGTCCAAAACTAGCTAATGCATTTCTTAAGGCAAATTATGTAGATGAATTAATAATTTTTACTTCTAAAAAAAAATTAGGTGAAAATGGTATTAATTGGTTTTCTGAAGTTAATGCTGTTGAAAATTATGGTTTTAAATTAGAATCCTCATATAAAATTGACACCGATTTAAAAGAAATATTTACAAAATGAATATTAGCAACATCATAGATATTATTAAAGACATTAAAAATGGAAAAATAGTCATTATTATTGATGATGAATCACGTGAAAATGAGGGGGATCTAGTTTGTGCTGCCGATTTAGTTACTCCAGAAATTATTAATTTTATGGCCTCTAAAGGCAAAGGATTGATATGTCTACCAATGAGTAATGATTTGTGTAGAAAATATGACTTACAAATGATGACTAGTAATAATAGAGCAGCAAATAAAACTGCATTTACAGTCTCAATCGAAGCTGCTGATGGAATAACTACCGGTATATCAGCTGCAGATAGAGCCCATACAATCAAAACTACTGTTGATAAAAAATCAATTCCATCTGACATTGTACAGCCGGGGCATGTGTTTCCACTTAAAGCTATGAAAGGTGGGGTTTTAAGCAGAGCTGGACATACTGAAGCTGCATGTGATTTAGCAAAATTAGCCGGACTCCAGCCAGCTGGAGTGATTTGTGAAATTATGAATGAAGATGGCACTATGGCTAGAAGAGATGATTTAATAAAATTCGGGAAAGAAAATAATATTAAAGTGGGTACTATCGCTGACTTAATTGATTATAGACTTTCTATGGATTCAACAATTGAGTTAGTGCTTGATAAAGATGTTGAAAATGAATTCGGTAAATTTAAATTAAATGTATGGAGAGATAAGATCCATGATGATTACCATTTTTCACTCTCAAAAGGTGATATTAACTCAGTTGAATCTCCATTAGTAAGAGTTCAAACTCAAAGCATTCTTCAGGATACTTTGGGTATAAATGAATTGGGTAAAAATTGGTCTATTAGAGACTCCCTAAAGAAGATAGCTGATGAAGGAACTGGTTTGTTTGTATTAATTAATTATAAGGATGCTAAAAGTTATTGGTTAAATAAATTAGAAGAGAAAGAAATCGAACCAAAAAATAATAGAAGAGAGATTGGAGTAGGCTCTCAAATTTTAAGAGCTTTAGATCTTAAGAAAATAACTGTTCTCGGGACACCAACCAAATATAATGCTGTTTCTGGATTTGATATTGAAATAACAGGTTTTAAAAATGAATAAAGTATTGATTGTGCATACTTCTTGGTATGAAGATTATATTTCTACAATGGTTGACACATCTATCAAAAGATTAGAAAAAGATTTTGAATATGATATTGCAATAGCCCCCGGTTCAATTGAGCTAGCAGCGTTAGCTAAAAATAAAATATTTCATAAAAAATACGTAGGTGTTCTTTTTCATGGAATAGTAATTAGGGGTGAAACTAGTCATTATGATCTAGTAACTAATGAGACGTTTAGATCAATCGGATCTTTAGCTGAAAATTTTTATGACCTAGCAATTATTAATAATGTGATATGTGTAGAGAATGAAGATCAAATTAAAGAAAGGTTGATTAAAGTCACTCTTAAAAATACTAATGCTCTTATAGACCTTATAAATGAAAAATCTAGTTAATTTTAAAGTTGCTTTAAAAACAAGAGAATATCTTGTTCAAGCAATTTATCAAATGTTTTTTAACAATCAGAATCCTAGTGAAATTATTAAGCAATTTAAAAAAGAACATGAGTTGCAAAAAGTTGATTTCGAAAATTTTTCAGAATCTCTTATATCAATAAACAAGTATAAAGAGGAGTTCAAAAAAATTCTTATTTATTTAGAAATCCAAGATAAAGATATAAATTTACTAGATAAATCAATTATATATTTTGCTATAAATGAACTTAAATTTGGCAATCTAGATCCGCTTGTTGTTATAGATGAATCATTAAGATTATCAAAAAAGTTTTCTAATCCAGATTCATATAAATTCATAAATGCATGTTTGGATAAATATATAAAAAATCCTAAGTCAGATATAGATTTTTAATTTATTTGTTTATTGTTTGATCTCTTGATGGCCCAGTCGAAATAATTGATGTATTGCATTCAATATAATCTTCTATGAATTCAATATACTCTTTTGCTTCTTTGGGAAGATCAGAATATTCTGTGATTCCTTCAGTGGATGATAGCCATCCTTTAAATTTCTTGTAAATCGGTTGATTTTTTTCATAATCAGTACAAACTAATATTTCTTTCATTTCATCTAATACATCAAGTTTTGTTATACATAAATCTGTTACAGAGTTAGTAAAAATAGCTTTTTTAAGAGCAACTAGATCTAACCAGCCACATCTTCTTGGCCTTCCAGTTGTTGCCCCAAATTCATTACCTTTTTTAGCTATCATTTCACCATTTTCATCAAATAACTCTGTTAGAAATGGTCCTTCACCAACCCGTGTTGCATAAGCCTTAGATATACCAATAATTTTATCTATAAATTTTGGTCCTATCCCAAGCCCTGTAGATACTCCGCCTGCAGTTGTGCTTGAAGATGTTACATAAGGGTAAGTTCCATGGTCGATATCTAATAGTGTTCCTTGAGCACCTTCAAATAAAATTGATTTTTTATTTTTTACCCATTCATGCATCAGGTCTTGAGAATCAACACAAAACTGATCATATAAATCCTTATATTTCATAACTGATTCAAAGATTTCATTTACATCATGGGGTTCATGATTATGTAATTCTTTTAATAACCTATTGTGATACCCAACTAATAGTTCAATTTTTTCTTTTAATAGAGATTTATTACCGATATCTCCAAATCTAACTGCTCTTCTGCCAATCTTATCTTCATAGGTAGGTCCAATTCCTCTACCCGTGGTTCCAATTGATTCTTTTTTGTCTCGAACTTTGTCAATTGATATATGACTTGGGAGGATTAAGGAGCATGCTGAACTGATATAAAATCTATCTTGAAAATTTATGCCCTTATCTTTAAGTTTTCTGATTTCTTCATCCAGTGCATCCAAAGCGAGCACTACTCCATTCCCAATTAGGCATTTAGCATTATCATGCAAAATGCCTGAAGGTATTAAATGAAGTACTGTTTTCTCATCATTAACTTTGATTGTATGGCCAGCATTATGACCTCCCTGAAAACGACAAACTACATCAACGCTTTGGCTTAAGTTATCTACTATTTTGCCTTTACCTTCATCTCCCCATTGAAGACCGAGGATTAAAGTATTTTCAGACAATTGTAGTCCTATTCTTTATTTAGTTTATCGTTAAGATATTTAAAAAATTCAGAGTCTGAGTCGATTAACATCACATCAGATTTACTCTCAAATGTTTCAACATAAGCTTTCATACTTCTTGTAAACTCATAAAACTCTGGGTCTTGTGAATAAGAGTCAGCATATATTGAAGCTGCTATAGCATCGCCAGAACCTCTAATTTGTTGAGATTCTTTATATGCATCTGCCAAAATTACTGTTTTATCTTTGTCTGCAACAGCTCTTATTTCTCTAGCAATTTCCTTACCTTCAGATCTAAGCTCTTCTGCTAATCTATTACGTTCTGTTCTCATTCTTTCATAAACTGAACTACTTAAGTTAGGAGGTAGATCAATCCTTTTTACCCTAAAATCAATAATTTCAACTCCAAGATCTGCAACTGAATCATTAAGTGAATTAAGCATTATATTCATTAATTCATCTCTTTCACCTGAAACAACTTCTTTTACAGTTCTTTTACCAAATTCATTTTTTAGAACAAATTCAGATCTTTGTCCAAGAAGATTATTTAAATTATTAAAGCTACCACTGTTCGCTTTATAAAAAGTTAATACATCTGAAATCTTATATTTTATAAATGTATCGACTAATAAATATTTACTTTCAACTGTTAAAATTCTATCTGGTTGTTCATCTAATGATTGAATCCTAGCATCATATTTTTTTACTTCCTGGATTATTGGTGCTTTTATATGAAATCCAACTGGAACATCTGTTCTGACTTGCTCACCAAATTGGAAAACAATTGCCTTTTGTTTTTCATCAACAATATAAATGCTATTAAATAAAAGGCCTATTATCAAAGCTGAAAAAACTAATAGTAATGTATTCTTATTCATCATCGTCTCCTCTTTTCTTATTTTCTTCCATTATTTTATCAAGAGGTAGATAAAGCAGATTGTTACCTCCTTCAACATCTACCATAACTTTAGTTGAATTGGATAGAACAGATTGAAGAGCATCTAAATAAAGTCTATCTCTTGTAACAATCGGAGCTTTCTTATACTCCTCAAGTAATTTATTAAATCTATCAACTTCACCTTCAGCGTTTGCTACTACTTCAAGTTTATAACCTTCGGCTTCTCTTATTCTTGCTTGAGCTTGGCCTCTCGCTTCAGGAACTATTGATAAAGCATATCTTTCGGCTTCATTTTGTAATCTTTCTTTGTCTTCACGCGCAGCAACAACATCATCAAATGCGTCTTTAACTGCTGATGGAGGATCTGTCTTTTCTATGTTAACTTGCTGAACTAATAATCCTGTTGAGTAGATATTAAGGTAAGCTTGCATCCTTTCCTGAACCTCTTGTGCAATATTTTCCCTACCTACTGTTAAGGTTTGGTCGAGCGTGAAATCACCAACAACATGTCTTAATGCGCTATCTAGCGCCTGTTTTAAACTATTTTCAGGGTCTTTTACATTTAAAACAAAATCTTTTAAATTTGCAATTCTATATTGGGCTGAGACAGTTACATCAACTATATTTTCATCTTTAGTCAACATGCTGACTGATTGTGACTCTCTTCTAGTAATTGTAACGTTCTCCTCAAACTTTTGATCGATTATAGGAATCTTAAAGTTAAGACCGGGTTGTTGTTCTTCATTAAATTTTCCTAAACGAAGTATCACAGCCCTTTCCTGCTCTTCAACAATATAAATAGACTGGAGACCGGCTAAAACTAAAAGGCCAAATAATGCATACATCATTATTCTTCCAGTAGGCATTTTAAATCCAGAATTATTACCCCCAGAACTATTATTCGATGAAGATTTCTTACCTCCTAAGATAGCAGAAAACTTTTTCATTAATTCATCAAAATCTGGAGCATCGCCTTGGTTGCCCCAAGGGTCTTTATCTTTATTTTCCCAATTCACTTATATTTACCTCTTTTTTTATCTTTATTATAAACTTATGTTGGGGCTTATTATTATATTTAAAGTAAAGATATTATCTTTTTAAATTCATTTTCTATTACTTTTATTTCTTTAATTTTAACCCTTTTAAATTCTTCCCAACCTCTTAACCAAGTAATCTGCCTTTTAGCAAGCTGCCTTGTAGCAAATAATGCCTTTTCAAAAGCAACTTCTATTCCATACTCACTGTTTATATGGCCAATGGCTTGTTTATAATTTACAGATCTTCGGATGGGATGATCTTGGCTGATATTATATTTATTTAATATATTCTCTGCCTCTTTAACCAACCCCATATCAAAAATCTCTCTTAATCTAATCTTTATTCTTTGATGCAATTTATCTCGTTCATCTAAAATTCCAAATTGATGCACTTGATATTGATCTGATAAATTATTTTTTGGTTTATCTGATAGAATTTTACTTAAAGGCTTTCCTGTTGCCTTATAAACTTCAAGAGCCCTAATAATTCTAATATCATCATTCTGATTTACATCTTTTGCATATATAGGATCAATATTTTCTAATAATTTATATAAATAATTTGATTCATTCTCAACTTTTAAAGTCTCTAGTTCATTTCTGTAATCTTCATCTCTTTTGGGTAGATTATGTATACCTTTATATAAAGAATTAAAATACATCATTGAGCCCCCAACAAAAACAGGTAATTTATTTTTTAAATGCGCTTTTTCAATTAATTTATGCGAAATTGAATAGAAATCTGCTACTGTAAAAATAGTATTTAAATTAACAACATTGATCATGTGGTGTGGGTGTTTTCTTAATATGTCCTTATTTGGTTTTGCAGATCCGATATCACAATCTTGATAGACCATCACAGAATCAACACTAATTAACTCAACTGGAAATTTCTTTGATAGCTCAATAGCTAATTCAGTCTTACCAGATGCTGTGGGACCAAATAAAAAAACTACTGGTTTATTTGTTTTGATAGTTTTTATAAAGCGTCTTCGTTTGTTTCACCAGTTCTAATCCTAACAACTTCTTCAATTGGAGATATAAATATTTTTCCATCCCCTATTTTTCCTGATGATGATGATTTGATGATTGCATTTTTAACCTGCTCAACCATATCATCAGATACAGCAATTTCAATTTTAATTTTAGGTAAAAAGTCTATCGTATATTCTGCGCCTCTATAAAGCTCAGTATGTCCTTTCTGTCTTCCAAAACCTTTAACTTCAGTCATTGTCATTCCTGAAATCCCAATCTCATCTAAAGAAGCTCTTACCTCTTCAACTTTAAAAGGTTTTATTATTGCAGTAACTAGTTTCATCTTGATATTATTTTAATATATTTTGAATATATTTATAATGTTTTACAGTTGATCCTTTATTTTCATTAATAACTTTTAATGCCTTATCAACCATATCCTTTCTCAATAAATCATTATCTAATAATTTTTTAAAAGCTAGAGATAATTCATCAGGGTGGTTTAATTTTATGCATGCGTCTTCGGATATAAATAAATCTAGAATATCTTCAAAATTTCTCATATAAGGGCCAACAATAAAAGAGCACATATTCGATGCTGCTTCAATAATATTATGACCTCCATACCTGCTTTTGAGACTTCCTCCAATCAAAGAAACTTTAGCCATTTGATATAATTCATTTAATAATCCAGTCTGTCCAATAACAATTACTTCATTTTCATTAAATGCTTTAGGCAAGTCTTTATAAATTTCATTTTTAATTTTATTCTTACTTAAGATATCTGAAATAGATTTAGACCTTTCTGGGTGTCTTGGAACAATAACCATTTTAATGCCAGATAATTCTTTTCTAAGTTCTATAAAGGAGTCAATAATAATTTCATCCTCTCCCTCATGTGTACTAGTTGCTAAAATAAAATCTGTTTCAATGTTATTTACTAATTGAGATTTGTTGCCCTGGATCACACTATCAAATTTCACTGATCCTACTTCATATATTACTTCTTTATTTGCACCAATACCTTCAAATCGAACGGCATGTTTTTTGCTTTGGACTAAAATTATAGAAAATAAACTTAAGATATCTTTAATAAAGAATTTTAAAGATTTATATCTTTTGAAAGAAGATTCAGAGAGCCTAGCATTAGATAAGATTATAGGTAAATTCTTTTTACTAGAGCTATTAATAAAGATTGGCCATATTTCTGTTTCAAATAAGATTAAAGCTTTAGGATTGAAGTGATTTAAAAATTTATCCACAAATGCTACAAAATCCCATGGTGCATAAACAATTTGCAATTTATTCTGATATATTTTTCTAGCCTCTCTTAAACCTGTAGGCGTTGATACACTGAGAACAATGTTATCTTTTTCTAGTATTTTATATACTAAAGATTGTGAGCTAATAACCTCCCCTAAACTCACTGCATGAAACCAAATAAGATTTTCTTGAGGTTCTTCGCTATATATTCCAAATCGATTTTTTAAGTTTTTGATATAGTCCTTATCTTTTAGGCTTTTTAAAAATATTCTAATTACCATAAAAGGCAATAAAATTAATATCAAACAGTTATAAAAAAATAATCTCATTAATAATTTAAAGTGTTATTAATGTAATAATACATCTTAATATCGTATGAATAGAGCAATATTAATAATTCTATTAACTTTTTGGAAGATCATAATGATTTTTCCAAGAAAAGCTCATCTTTTGTTTGCTAATTTACTAGGATTTTTATTTTTAATAAGCGACAATAAAAGAAATAAATATAGCAAAATTAATATAGAAATGTGTTTTCCTGAACTATCTCAGCAAGAACAAAACGCTATCTATAGAAAAAATATAATATCATCAGGCAAAATTCTTTTCGATACTGGATCAGCATGGTTTTGGTCTGATACAAGGGTTAATAAAAGTATTCCATACAAAATAAATGGATTGGATGAATTAATTAATGAACAAAGACTTAGGAATGGGGTATTGTTATTTTTCAAACACTCTCTGCATTTAGAGCTTGATGCAAGAATATTGGGACTAAATGCAGAAATATATGGGGTAGAAAGAGAACATAACTCTAAATATTTTCAAGCTATCCAAAAAAATGGGAGGCTGAAAAGCATGCAGGGAGTAGTTGATAGGAAAAATATATTGGGATTTATTAAATTATTAAAAAATGGAAAAACACTTTTATATGCTCCTGATCAAGATTATGGGATGAAAAATTCTAATGAAGTAAAATTTTTTAATCTTCCAGCTGCAACTATTAGGGCGCCATTAAAAATTGTTCAAAATACTAATTGCAAAACATTTTTTTTAAATAGTTATATAAAAAATAATGTTTTAATTTTAGATATTGAAAAATTAAACCTAGATCATTCCAGCGAATTCAACTTTTCAGAGAATTTGAATAAATACATTGAAAATAAAATACGATTATCTCCTCATGAATACCTTTGGCAACATAGAAGATTCAAATCAACATTAGGTAAGAAAAATATATATAAATGAACCTGAAAGAAATCGATATTGTTAAAGGTTTTATGCCATCCAATGAAGGTATGGCTCTTTTAAAATGGGCAGAAAAATTTTCAAGCATAGGTCCAATATTAGAAATTGGAACTTATTGCGGTAAATCTACATTGTATTTATGCGCTGGTGCAAAAAGCAATAATGAGAATGTATTCACAATTGACCATCACTCTGGTTCAGAAGAACATCAATTAAACGAAGAATATTTTGATGAAGAAATATATGATCAAACTATAAATGCGATAAATACACTCCCCATTTTTATAAAAAATGTAAATAAATTTAAGGCGACTAATATAATTCCTATAGTCTCTGATTCGAAAAAAGTCTCTTTAAATTGGTCTACAAATCTTGGGATGGTATTCATTGATGGTGGTCATTCTTATGCGTCAGCTAACACTGATTATATTTCTTGGGAGCCTTATATTGCTAAAAAAGGTGCTCTTGTAATTCATGATATATTCGAAAACCCTAAAGATGGCGGTCAAGCGCCATATGAAATATATAAAAAGGCTTTAAATAATGGTTATAAACTTTATGGAAGAGTTTCAACTATAGCTTGTCTAATAAAGATTTGATTGATCTCTCTTAAATAAATCTGATGCCTTAGAAAAGTCTAGAATCGTATCTGCTGCCAAGATTGCAGCAGCAGAGGTCCAACTTGGTCTTTCTTTTGGCCAAAAAATGTTTTCTTCATATTGCCAACCCATATAGGGAATATAATTTTTATCACAAATATTTAAAACATCTAGAAGTAACTTTTTAGCATCCTCACCTCTATCAGAAATCATTAATGCAATAATAAATTCGCATGTTTCAGCCACAGTTATCCATGGCTCTTCAATAACACATTTAACACCTATATCTTTTACATAAAAATCATTAAAAACTTTATCTATATAGTAATCTCTTTCTTTATCATTTAGACATCCAGATAGTATTGGATAATACCAATCCATAGAAAATCTTTTTCTATCTTGAAGCAAATCAAATTTTCCTATTGGGTCTCTGATGGCGTTAGATAAGCTTTGATATGATTGAGTCCAATTAGAAATATTTTCTTTATCATTTAATAATTTACTAATAGCGATACCACATTCAATACTCTTTAAAATAGACGAAGATCCGGTAAGCAAATAATCTTCTTCTATTTTTCCATTTTCATCAATAGACCAAGGTATTGTTCCATTCGGTATTTGTAAACTTATTGAAAATTTTAATGCTAATTTTATATTCGGCCATAGATGTTCAAGAAATTCTTTATCTTCAAAAATCTTATAAAAATGCAAAGCAGCAACAGATATATATGGTCCAAAATGAGTAGATCTATTCTTTTCCAAGGGGTAACTATCATTATATTTTGAAAACCAGCTCCCATCAGTGTTTTGATTTTTAATTAGCCACTCAAAAGCCAATTTAGAAGAATCTTTTTCATTCGCAAAATTAAGCCCCATTATTGATTCAATATGATCCCATGGATCATGAGAACCATCTTTATTTGAGGGTATTGCTCCTGATTCTAGTTGAATAGATTGAATATAATTACCTAGACTTTCAAATAAATTTTTATTAAATGCCTTGCTTTTATCAAGCTTCTTATTTGGTTTGTACATTCTTTACAATTTTTCAAAATACATTGCAAAACTTTTACCCATAATTGGGTTAAGTGATTTATCTATAATATCTAAAAATAATGGTTTTTTTAGTATGTGGTATTCAAGGAGTTTCTTATATATTTTTACTAAAAAATTAGTTTCTTGTGATTTCCAAAATAAACATCTTAACCACCAATAAGGACTATGAATAGAATGAAATTTTTCAGAAGATAAGAATTTAAAACCTGAATTTTTTATTTCAGAAACTAGCTCTTTTTGGTTAAATATTCTTAAATGTCCGCCAGGTTGATTTTGATAATCTTTTGATAATCTCCAACATATTTTTTCAGGCCAAGAAGCTGGAACACTTGCATAAAATTTACCTCCAGGTTTTAACACTCTATGAATTTCTCTAACAGCATCATTGTATTCATGCAGATGTTCTAAAACCTCAGAGCAAACAATCAAGTCAAAACTATTATTTGGGAAAGGCAATGAATAGGCAGAACCCTTTAAAAAGTGTACTCCTACATTTGAAATTGATTCAAAGTATTCATATCCCTCTTCTGCTTTATTTAAAGAATCTTTATCCATATCTAAACCAATGCATCTCATATCAGGATAATCTTGCATGACTCCAAAAATATGTCGCCCTTCACCACAGCCAACATCTAACATTAAACCATCATGATATAAATCAAATTTATTAAAATTAAATGTCAGCATTTTTGAAGTCTTCTATTGTCTTTAAAATAATATTCTCATATTCTTTTGTAATTTTATCCCAATTAAATGTTTTAACTACATGTTCCCTACCCCTAACAGCTATTTTTTGAAAGCTCTCATAATCTGATAATATTTTTCTTATTGATCCTGCTATAGCCTCGTAATTTTTTGGATCGATTAAAGTAGCATATCCTCCAACCAATTCAGGTATGGAAGAAATATTTGTTGCTATTAAAGGAGTTCCGCAACTCATCGCCTCTATAACTGGATAACCAAAACCTTCATACAAAGAACTAACAATAGATATGGAGCTTTTTGAGTATTCCTCTGCAATCTCTTTTTTAGTTAAATTTGATTTAAAAGTTATAATTTCTTTTATTTTAAGCTTTTTTATTAACCTTTCAGTATGTCCATTTTTTTTAGGTGCTCCAATCACCACTAAATGAATTTCTGGAAATTCTTTTTTAAGTATTTCTAATGCTTTTAATGAGTAGTCCAGTCCTTTCAATGGAACATCAGCACTTGCAGTGGTTATAAGTCTGAAAGGTATTCTTTTAATTTCTTTAATAGGTATAAATTCATTTGCATCCAAACCATTATTAATAATATTAATTGTCTCTTCTTTACAATTAAATTCCTGAATTATTCCATTTTTTGAACTCTTAGATGGTGAAATAATACTCTTTAGTTTAGGCGCTACTTTTTTTTGCATTTTTAAAAATGAATACCACCTGTATCTCGAAATCTTATATTTTATTTTTTTTGAAGCTGCTAACTCATGTTTAAAATCATATGTAATTGGGTGATGTATGATTTCAATTAAAGGAAATCTTTTTTGTATCTCTAGCATTCCATAACTCAAAGATTGATTATCAATAATTATGTCGTATTGATTGTTCTCAATTAAAAATTTGTTTGCTCGATCTCCAAAAGTTTTTAATTCTGGAAATCCTCCAAATAGCACTGAAATAAATTCATACCAATCATTTAAAGTTTTATTTTTCTTTTTAAAGAATTTATATAATCTATCTTTAAATGAGAATGTTTCAAATAAATTTAAACCTGGTAATTTTATAAGATTTATTCTGCTATCAAGATTTGGGTATGGGGGTCCAGATATAACATCTACCTTATGCCCCATTTGATTCAAATTATATGAAATATCTTTTACATATACTCCCTGACCGCCACCAAATTGGGCGCTCCTATAACTTAATATTGCTATATTTAATTGCTGCAAGACTGATTATTATGTGTATGTTAGCCAGCTTCTATAACTTTTATTGTTACCTGAAACTATATCTTCAAATTTTTGTTGTAGTTGAGCAGTAAGACTTCCTCTCTCACCTTGATTAATAGGTTTATTGTCTAATGTTGTGATTGGAGTTATCTCAACAGCTGTTCCTGTAAAAAAGGCCTCATCTGAATTAACTAAATCATCATATGTCAGATTTTGTTCACTAACTTTAAAGCCAAGATCTTTTGCAATTGCAATAACTGATTGACGAGTTATTCCATTAAGACAATTATCAGTAGTGGGTGTATAAATAATATTATCTTTAACTAAAAAAATATTCTCTCCGCTTCCTTCTGAAATAAATCCATTTTGATCCATCATTAAAGCTTCATCAGCACCACTATCAAGAGCTTCATGCAAAGCCATAGTGTTGCTAAAGTAAGTACCAATAATCTTATTACCTGAATGTATTGGGTTCTCATATTGAGTATGAGAAGATTTAATTATTGAAATTCCTTTCTCTTTTGCTTTTGGATCCATATATGAAGGCCACTCCCATGCAGCAATTGCGACATTTACACTAAGGTCTTTAGCACGCAAGCCCAAGCCTTCATTCCCTAGATAAACAATTGGCCTTATGTAACCCTCAGATAAATTATTAGATTTCATCGCCTCGCATTGGGCATTATTTAATTCCTCTTTTGTGTATGGGATTTCAATACCAATTGTTGAGGCAGCATCAAAAAGCCTATTGGTATGTTCAATAAGTCTAAATATTGCTGCCCCATCGGAAGTTTTATATGCTCTTACTCCTTCAAATACACCTGTTCCATAATGCAATGTATGTGAAAGGATATGGACATTGGATTCATTCCAATTTTCAAATGAACCATTTTTCCAAATTAATTTTTTTTCAGTATTTACAAACACTTTAACAAGATATAATTAAGATTAGCTATTATTACAAAATCATTCATATAACTAAAGAAAAATATGGAAATAACAGAATCAATTTTTAGGGAATACGATATAAGAGGTACTTATCCCGACCAAATAAATGAAGAGGTTGTTAAAAAGATAGCTGCTGCTATATCACTACAGTGCCAACAAGAGCAGGTAGCTGAAATTTGTATTGGGAGAGATGGAAGATTATCTGGAAAAAGTTTATTAAATTCATTATCTGAAGGATTGTCGGAAAATGGAATTAATGTAACTAATCTTGGCTTAATTACAACACCTCTTCTGTATTATGCTGCTAAAAAAAGTAAATCTAAAAGCGGTGTAATGATAACGGGTAGTCATAACCCAAAAAACTATAATGGAATTAAGCTTGTAATAAATGATAAACCAGTATCAGGTAAAGAGATTTTTAACCTAATACAATATAAAAAAGATATTTCAAGCTCGCCTGGCAAAATTATTTCTAAAGATATTAAAGAAGACTACATATTAGAAGTTACTAAAAATATTAAAATTAATAAAGATAAAAAAATAAAGTTAGTTATTGATTGTGGCAATGGTGCCGCAGGATGTATAGCCCCAGAACTTTTTAAAAATATTGGGTGTGATGTTATTGAACTCTACAGTGAAGTAGATGGAAATTTTCCCAATCACCACCCTGACCCAGGAAAAACTGAAAATCTAAAGGATCTAATTCAAGAGATTAAGAAAAGTAATGCAGATCTTGGGTTAGCTTTTGATGGGGATGGAGATAGAGTTGGTTTAGTAACAAATACAGGAGAAATAATTTTTCCAGATAAGATTCTTATGATGTTTAGTCAAGACATCTTATCATCTCAAAAAGGTTCGATAATTTTTGATGTAAAGTGCTCTAATACTTTACCTGAGATAATAAAAGATCTCGGCGGTACCCCAATAATGTCTCCAACTGGACATTTTCATATAAAAAATGGCATAAAAAAACATAATCCACTATTGGCTGGTGAAATGAGCGGGCATATCTTTTTTAATGATAAATGGTATGGTTTTGATGATGGTCATTATTCAGGGGCTAGAATTATTGAGCTTATATGGAAGAGAAATGAATCGATTAGTGAAATAAATGAAAAATTACCAAAATCATTTTCAACTCCTGAATTAAACATTGATGTTACTGACGAAGTAAAGTTTAAAATAATAGAAGATTTTTCTTCGCAATGCTCATTAGAAGGTGAAAAAATTACAATAGATGGCTTAAGAATTAATTTTGATAATGGTTGGGGTTTGTTAAGAGCATCTAATACTACTCCGAAATTAGTTTTACGATTTGAAGGTGACTCTATGGATAGCTTAAATAAAATAAAAAATGATTTTTTAAATGAACTTTCTCGCATTTGTCCCGATATTGATATAAATTTAGTTTAAAGAAATGAGAAAAGATAGAAAAAATATTATTCTTGAATCCTTGGCGGGTATGTTAGAAGAAAGAAACCTATCTAAAATTACCACTGCGGCATTAGCTAAAAAATCTAAAATCACTGAAGCTGCACTTTATAGGCATTTCCCAAGCAAAAGATCGATTTATGCAGAATTATTTTCATTTTGTGATAATGCTATTTTTTCTAAATGTAATGAACTTAAGAAAAGTGACTTATCATCAAAAGAAAAAGTAAAAAATGCTTTTATCTTTTTTATGCTCTTTATTGAAAAAAATAAAGGGTTTGCCAGACTTCTTTCAAGAGAAGCGCTATCATCAGCAGAGCAAAATGTAAGCGATAATGTAAATCAGTTTTATGAGAGATTTGAATTAATTCTTAGGCAGATGTTAAAAGAAGATGCATCTAATTTAACAACCCAGCCTGGTATATCTGCGCAATTAATTGTCACATCCCTAGAAGGGAATATTGGAAGATATATCAGATCAAAATTTAAAGATTCTCCTTCAACATATATTGAAAATATATGGGAATTACTTGCAATAAGTATTTTTAAAAATTAATTAATATTTTCATCCAAGAGGAGTTCAAAATAAACATTGTCATTAGACTCAGAATCAATTTTTCCAGTTGATTTATTGATTCTTACAAAAGATATATTTTCTGGAATAGACTCTTTTGATATCTCTAAAGAATCTAATTTAAATTTCATATAATTGAGCCATATGGGCAAGGCAATAGTAGATCCATATTCATCTTCTCCTAAAGATGAGAAATCATCCGTGCCAACCCATACGGTTGTTACTAAATCTTTATGGAATCCTGAAAACCATGTGCTGACTGAATCATTAGTTGTGCCAGTTTTTCCACCAATATCATCTCTATTTAAAAAGGCTGATTTTCTTCCCGCAACTCCACTTTTTAAAAAACCCTTAAGAGTATCTTTTATTAAATATGCAATCCTATCATCTATTACCTCATCTTCTTTATCTAAAGGTTTCAAAAGAAAATATGGTTTTTTGATATTCATCTCTAAAGTATCTAGCCATGGAAATGCAGTAATCTCTTTAAAAATATCTTGTTTAAGATAATCATCATGATTAAAAATATAATTTCCGAATCTATCTTGAATGCTATCTATAAAATGCATATCTGTAATAAAGCCATTATTTGCAATAACACTATATGCTCTTACCATCTCAGCTGGAGAAAAATTACCAGATCCTAGCGCCAAAGAAAGATCGCTAGGAAGCCTAGATTTTTCAAATCCAAAATTTTTAATATAGTCATGAGATTTTTGTATACCTATCTCTCTTAATAGTTTTATTGAAACAATATTTACTGATTTTGTTAATGCTTCTCTAATTGAGATTGGTCCATAGAATTTTCCAGTATAATTTTGTGGTCTCCAAGCGCTTTCAAGGTTTGAATCTTCAAAAACTATTGGCGCATCATTTATCAAAGAAGAAAGATTATACTCATTTGCTAGACCTGCTGAATATATAAAAGGTTTAAAACTAGAACCTGATTGTGGGTATGAAAGTCTAACTCTATCGAAATTACTTTCATTAAAATTTTTGCCGCCAATATAGGAAATCACTTCTCCAGAGTTTGGATCCATAGATATGATTGAAGCTTGAATATTTGGTATTTGATCAAGAATATAAAAATTATCGTTATTCTTTAAATATACTAAATCTCCAAATTTTAAGAGATCAAAAAAGTTTTTTGGTATTTTACCTAATTGATTAATAGATACTGTTTGTCTGGCCCATTTATAATCACTAGTCCATGAAATTGTTATAAGTTCAAAGTTTTCATTAATTAAATAGCCTTCATTCTCTTCTACCTTTATTACCATTGCTTTGGTATGTGTTTTGTAATATGGAAGGGAATCAAATATATCTAATAATCTATTAATTAAAGAGTCCTGATAAAGATCTATCTCACTAAAATAATAATCAGATATTAGAAAGTTTATGTCTAAACTATCTAATAATAAACTTTGCTCATTATTAAAAACACTGGCAAAATTCAAAGGCTCTCTCCAACCATGCCTTTTGTCATAAAGATATAGTTCTTTCATCATGCTTTCTTTTGCAATTCTTTGTGAATTAGAATCTATAGTTGTAAATACTGACCAACCTTGTTTATAAGCACTTAAGCCATATCTACTTATTACTTCTTGTCGCACAAGTTCGGCAATATAACTAGCTTCTACATCATATAGATTAATATTTTTAGCGATCGTAATTTCTTCTGAAATAGCTTCCTGATATTCATCTGTACTAATATATTTAAGCAATAACATCCTAGACAAAATCCAATTTCTTCTTTGTATAGTTCTTCTTTTATCCTTAATAGGGTTTATTCTTGATGGTAGTTGAACTATTGCAGCAATGGTTGCTGATTCAGATATGCTTAAATCATTCAATCCTTTATTAAAATATGTGTTTGATGCTGCCTCAATCCCATAAGATCTATTTCCTAAGAAAATTCTATTTACATACAATTCAAATATTTCTTCTTTATCTAATTTTCCTTCTAACTCTAATGCTAAAAATATTTCTTTTAATTTTCTCTCTATTGTTTGTTCTCTTGATAAAAGATAACCTCTTACTACCTGCATAGTAATCGTGCCACCACCGCCTTCGCAACCAGAAGAACTTAAACATCTCACAAATGATCTTATTAATCCGGTATAACTAATACCCTGGTGATTAAAAAAGTTATCATCTTCTGCTGCAAGAAAAGCATTCTTTATGTCAGTTGGAATATCCTCATAGCCAGTAGATCTTCTTTTTATTTCACCAAATTCACCAATTAAAACACCGTCTTTGGTAAAAACTTTTAATGGCATTTGAAGTTCAGATTCATCTACTAGATTAATCTCAGGAAGGCCCGGCTTTAAATAAAGATACGAAGCAAAAATAATTATTATTGCTAATAAACACATTAGAATTCCAGAAAAAAAAGAAATTTTTATTATTTTGTGCATAACATATTTTAAATCTTTAAATTTAGAGAATACATCATTTAGAATTTAAAAAGTGTTTTTATTGAGTAAGATGTTAAAATCTCGACTTAATTTAAACAAATTATGAACATATTTATTGTTGGTCCAATGGGTTCTGGTAAGTCAACCGTTGGAAAAATCATATCTGATGAGTTATTTCTTAATTTCTTTGATACAGATGAAGAAATTGAAAATAGAACTGGTGCTTCGATTGACTGGATATTCGACCTTGAGGGTGAAGAAGGTTTTAGAAAAAGAGAAAGTGAGGTTCTAAAAGAAATGGTTCAGAAAAATTCCGTTGTTCTTTCAACAGGCGGGGGAATAGTATTATCTGAAAATAATAGAGAATTATTATCATCAAGGGGAACAGTATTTTATTTGGCAACCCCTATATCAGTTCAACTCGAAAGAACTGCAAAAGACAAAGATAGACCTTTATTAAAAAATGGTGACCCTGGTCAAATACTTCAAGAATTGCATGAAAAAAGAAAAAATTTATATGAATCAGTGTCTGATCATATTGTTGAGACAGAAGATAAGTCTAGCCAAGAAGTTGCATCAGAAATAATCAATCTAGTTAAAGGTTAGTTATGGCAGAAATATCAGCAGGCAAAGGTAAGTCAAAATATAAAATACATATAACTGGTAAAAGCCTACCTAAATCTGAGATTAATAGACAAATCGGTTTAAATAACAAAGTTTTGATAGTTACTGATAGCGGTATTCCTAAAACATATATTAAGGAATTAAGAAAAATTATTAAAAATAAAAATGTAAATGTAATAACTTTGGGTCAGGGTGAAAAATCAAAATCCTTCTCTTCATATCAAAAAATATTAAACAAACTATTAGATTTAAAATTTAGTCGTTCTGACAAATTAATAGCTTTAGGCGGAGGAGTTGTAGGTGATATTACTGGATTTTGTGCAGCTACATATCTCAGAGGTATTGAATATATTCAGATACCTACTTCTTTATTAGCACAAGTTGATTCATCAGTTGGTGGTAAAACAGCAATTAATGCTAAACAAGGCAAGAATTTAATTGGATCATTTTATAATCCAAAATTTGTCCTAATATCTACCCATTTTTTAAAAACATTGTCTGATAATGAATATAAATCAGGCCTAGGCGAAGTAATTAAGTATGGTTTTATAGGTAATAAAAAACTTAAAAAGATTATCGAAACTAATGCAAAAAAAATAATTATAAGAGATGAAAAAATATTAAAACTTATCATAGAAGAATCAATTAAAACAAAATCAAATATTGTCACCAAAGATGAAAAAGAAATCGGGATTAGAGCAATATTAAATTTTGGCCATACCTTTGGTCATGCTATTGAGGCATATAATGAATTCAAAAATATTACACATGGTGCTGCTATAACCCTAGGAATGGTTATTGCTTCAAAAATTTCTTACTTTGAGGGCCATATCAAAGACTATCAATTAGATAATGTAATTAATACTATAGAATCATTGGGCCTAAATACAGATCATAAAAAGTATAAATACTCGCATCTTAAAAAATATATTACTTCTGATAAGAAAGTTGCTGATGGTAAAATAAATTTAATCTTGATTGATAAAAAATTTAATGCTTTTAAAACATCTAAATTTAATTATAAAAATATTGTTAAAGCATTAAGTTAAGCAGCGTTTGCAGTGGTTGCTTTTAATAAGTCTTGTATATTTGATGCTGCAGGAACAACTAGCCAGAAAAAAGGTTCATATCTTTCAAAATCATCTAATAATTCTCTAGCTTTGTTGCTTTTTGTATATTTATAATGCTTTTCGAGTATTTCTTTTAGATATTTTCTATGAGGCTGCATCTCTTCAGTTGTTATTCTCTCTAGGTTAACTAACCCTCTATTGCATTTATCAAAAAATGTTCTATCTTCGTCAAGAACATATGCAAAACCCCCAGTCATACCAGCACCAAAGTTTATACCAATTTGTCCTAAAACTGTTACATGTCCACCTGTCATATATTCGCAACAATGGTCTCCTGCACCTTCAACAACTGCATATGCTCCAGAATTTCTAACTGCAAATCTCTCCCCAGCAGAACCAGCAATAAAAAGCTCTCCACCAGTAGATCCATATAGGCAAGTGTTTCCAGCCAAAACAGTGTCTTTGGTTTCTTTAATAAAATCTGAAGTGTTCTTAATAACTATCCTCCCTCCATTCATCCCTTTACCAACATAGTCATTTGCATCACCATCAACTGTTAAATTTAAATTATTTGCATTCCAACATCCAAAACTCTGGCCTGCAGAACCTTTGAAATTTAATGAGAGTTTTTTCTCTAAACCTTTTTCTCCATATTTTTGAGCAATATATCCAGAAATACTTCCGCCAATAGATCTATCTCTATTTGAGATATTAAAATGCAAAGTGCCCTTTTTATTGTTATCAATAAACCTTTTAGATTCACCCAAAATCTTTTGTGATAACTCACCTTTATCCCATGGGTGATTTTTCTCAACAGTGCAAAAATGTGGTTCACTTTGATTATTGCTTGTTTCTATTAATCCAGATAAATCAATAGATTTATATTGCTCTTCTATATCTGTGATCTGTTCTAAGTAATGTGTCTGTCCTATAATTTCCTCGAGCTTTGAAACACCTATCATTTTTAAATGCTCTCTAACATCATTCGCAATAAATTTAAAATAGTTCATTACTCTTTCTTTCTCGCCAATAAAATGCTGATTTATTAAATCTTGCCTTTGTGTTGCTACGCCAGTTGCACAATTATTAAGATGGCAGATTCTCAAGTATTTGCAGCCCATAGCAATCATTGGGCCAGTACCAAAGCCAAACGATTCTGCTCCTAATATTGCTGCTTTAATAACATCAAGGCCAGTTTTCATTCCTCCATCGGTTTGAAGTCTAACTTTATGTCTTAGACCAGCATCTCTTAAACTTTGATGAGCTTCAGACAGTCCAAGTTCCCAAGGTGAACCTGCATATCTAATCGAAGTTAAGGGACTTGCGCCCGTACCCCCATCATGTCCTGAAATAGTAATTAAATCAGCGTAAGCTTTCGCAACTCCTGATGCAATGGTTCCTACACCTGGCTCAGATACTAATTTTACAGAAATAAGCGCATTTGGATTTACTTGCTTTAAGTCATAGATAAGTTGAGCTAAATCTTCTATCGAGTATATGTCATGATGAGGAGGTGGCGAAATTAATGTAATTCCAGGCGTTGAGTATCTTAGTTCAGCTATCAGTTCATTAACTTTGCCTCCAGGAAGTTGGCCACCCTCACCCGGCTTTGCTCCTTGAGCTATTTTAATTTGAAGAACTTCAGCATTTACCAAATAATGAGGCGTCACACCAAATCTTCCAGAAGCAATTTGTTTAATTTTTGACATTTTAATAGTGCCATATCTATGCTTTCCTTCTCCACCTTCACCTGAATTTGATCTAGCTCCAAGTGTGTTCATTGCTTCTGCAAGGGTTTCATGTGCTTTTGGTGATAATGATCCAAGACTCATACCAGCAGAATCAAATCTCTTAATTATTTTTTCAACCGACTCAATTTCTTTAACTTTATTATTAGTATGTTTTACTCTTAATAAATCTCTGAGCATTGCTGGGGGTCTATTATCAACAAGACTAGAATATTCTTTATAAATATCATTTGACCCTGATGCTACTGCTTCTTGTAATTTCTTCACAATTTCAGGATTATAAGTATGATATTCACCTCCATGAACATACTTTAAAAGACCCCCTACACTCATATCAGATAAATTAGATCTTGCATAATCATTTAATTTTCTAATTTCATTATCTAAATCATTAAAATTTTTGCCCTGTATTCTGCTGACAGTATTCGTAAAGCACACATCTACAATTTCTTCATTTAAACCAACTATTTCAAATAATTGAGAGCCTCTGTAACTAGAAATAGTCGATATTCCCATTTTTGATATTATTTTTAATAGTCCTTTATTCACCCCCTTTCTATATCGGGCACAATTTTCATGAGCATTGCCTTTCAGTTCATTTCTTTCAGTTAAATCTAAAATTGTTTGGTATGCCAAAGTTGGATAGACTGCTGTTGCTCCGAAGCCTATTAAGCATGCAATTTGATGAGTATCTCTTGCTGAAGATGATGTGACTACTATGTTTACTTTAGATCTAAGTCCTAGCTTAACTAAATATTGATGAGCGCAACCAACTGCCAATAGTGCATTTATTGGTAATGATTCTTCGTTGGGCAAATATTCAATTAAATGAATAATGGTATTTCCTTTTTTAACGCTTTGAGCAATTTTCTTTTTTAAAACATTCAAAGAACTTTTTAAATCTACTTGTTTTTTATACTCAAGCTTTATTTCATCACACTTAAAATATGGATTGGCTAAAATTGATTGAAGTTTTTTATATGATAGAACTGGGGAAGATGTTACTAGTCTTTTTGCATGTTCTGGTGTTTCTTCAAATATATTTAATTCTGGTCCATAACAGGTTTCAAGTGACATAACGCCTGCTTCCCTTAAAGAATCAATTGGAGGATTGGTAACTTGAGCAAATTGTTGCCTAAAATAATCATAAATTTGTCGATGCATCTTACTCATAACTGCAAGGGCTGTGTCATCTCCCATTGATCCAGTGCTTTCTTGAGAATCTATGGCTAAAGGTTTGATAACGGATGATCTTTCTTCTTTAAATAGAAGAAATAGTTTTGATAAAATATTAAATTCTTTTGAATTAATTTTTTTTAATCCCGGTCCTTCATATTTATCGAGACTAGATTCCACATGAATACAACTCTCTTTTAACCATCCTCTATATGGGGCTCTGTTCTTAAGTTTTTCATCGATTTGTTTCTCAGATAATATCTCCTTAGTCTTGGTATTAATTGCTATCATTCCACCAGGAGCTACTCGCCCCTTAAAAACAATATCTTTATCATTAATTGGATTAATTCCTGTTTCAGATGCTATAGAAATTATATTATTAGCATCTATCTGAAACCTTGCTGGCCGTAAACCGTTTCTATCAAGTACACAGATAGCCCAGTCGCCGTCAGACATAACAATACCTGCCGGTCCATCCCATGGCTCCATATGCATAGAATTATATTCATGAAAACTTCTAATATCTGGGTCTAAAAGCTGAGCATTTTGCCAGGCTGGTGGTAAAACCATCCTTATAGATCTAAATATATCTATTCCTCCTTTGACCAAAATTTCTAACATATTATCAAGAGCAGAAGAATCAGAACCATCTTCATTAACAATCTGTTTAAAATTTTGTATTTTTGGTATTAATGGAGTCTTAAAGATGCTAGCTCTTGCTTTGAACCAATTCCTATTACCTCTAATAGCATTAATTTCTCCGTTATGTGCTAAAAATCTAAATGGTTGGGCTAAATGCCATCTTGGACTTGTATTGGTTGAAAATCTTTGATGAAAAACACATATAGAAGACTCGAAGTATTTTGACTTAAGATCTTTATAAAAATTACTAATATCTTTTGGAAGCATTAAGCCCTTATAAATGATAGTTTTTGAGGACATGCTACAAAAATATAGCTTCTCATCATCCAAATAAATCTCTTCTATAAACTTTCTTGCCTGTAAAATAGCTGTTTGAAACTTATCTTCGCTAGTATTATCTGATACTGGTTTTATAAATAGTTGGTATACATTAGGCATACAATCCAAAGCTATGCTTCCTAACACCTTCTTATTTACGGGAACATCTCTAAAAGCAACAAGCTCTAAACCTTCATCTGCAAAAATTGTCTTTATCTTTTTTAATATTTTAGAAAGGTCTTTAAAATAAAAAATTTGGGCGATTGCAAATCTTCCAGATAGTTTGATATTTTGTTCTTCTTTTAAGGTTTTGTGATAAAAATCTTTATTAATATCAACTAATATTCCACAACCATCGCCAGTTTTTCCATCTGAACCTAGGCCACCTCTATGAGTCATACTAATAAGGGCATTAATAGAATCTGTAACTATTTTTCTTGATTTAACGCCTTCTATACTAGCTATTAAACCGAAACCACAGTTATCACGAAATTCATTTTCTTTATAAAGTTTTGGCATATTTTTATTGATAAAGAGGTATATTCTACCAAAAAAATGTAATTTTTCCATAAAAAGTGTCATACTATGTCATACTCGCACATTAATAATGACTAACAAAAATAAGCAATATAGAATTGAGAAAGGTCTTTTACTGTTTACACAGCCTAGATCGCCCTACTTCTATGGAAAAATTCGTATTAATGGTAAATATCGAACTCAATCTTTTGCTCCGATCTCTGATATAAATACAGCTAAGGAAAGGTTATATGAATGGCGTGATGAAATCATTAATAGTGAAAATGATTTTCAAACTAAGAGTATTCCAGATAGAAATGAATATACTTCTTTCAAAAAATTAGAAAATAATTTCCAATTCCTTGATGTAGGAAGATTTGATCCTTCTAAAAAAACACCGGATGAAAGAAAAATTAATTTTGTTGAAATTTATGGCGAATATAATCAAGTCCAAGCATCTAACCAAGCTCACAGATGTTTAGATTGTGGAAACCCCTATTGTGAATGGAAATGTCCTGTGCATAACTATATTCCTGATTGGTTAAAGTTGGTTAATGAGGGAAATATTATAGAAGCGGCAGATTTATGCCACTCAACAAATAGTCTTCCAGAAGTATGTGGAAGAGTATGCCCACAAGATCGTTTATGTGAAGGTGCTTGTACTTTAAATGATGGGTTTGGTGCTGTCACTATTGGTTCAATTGAAAAATATATTACAGAAAAAGCTTTTGACATGGGTTGGAAGCCTGACTTATCTCATAGAAAATGGACTGATAAAAAAGTTGCTGTCATAGGTGCAGGGCCTGCAGGTATAGCATGTGCTGATGTGTTAACAAGATCAGGAATAAAAAGTCATGTATATGATAGGAATCAAGAAATTGGTGGGTTGCTTACATTTGGCATTCCTGAATTTAAATTAGAAAAATCTGTTATTAAAAGAAGAAGGAAAATACTTGAGGAAATGGGTATCAGTTTTCATTTAGGAAAAGAAATTGGAAAAGATGTTCCTTTTAAGAGTATATATGAAGATTATGATGCAGTTTTTCTTGCAATGGGAACATATACATCCTTGGAAGGTGGTTTTAGAGGCGAAAAATTACCTGGAGTTTATAAAGCTCTAGATTATTTAATAGCAAATACCAAAAAGCTACTTAATATGAGCAAAAACAAAGAGGAGTATATTAATTTTAAAGGGAAGAAAGTAATAGTTTTAGGTGGTGGAGATACTGCAATGGATTGTAATAGAACAGCTATAAGACAAGGTGCTAAATCAGTAACATGCTTGTATAGAAGAGATGAAAAAAATATGCCTGGTTCAAGAAGGGAGGTTAAAAATGCTAAAGAAGAAGGTGTAATTTTTGAGTTCAATATACAACCAATTGATATTCTAGGAAATACAGAAGTAGAAGGCGTTAAGGTGGTTAAAACAGAGTTAGGAGAAATAGATCAAAATGGCAGACAAGTTCCAGTGCCTATCCCTGGATCAGAGAAAATTTATGATGCAGATGTTGTTATTATTGCATTCGGTTTTAGAGCTAGTCCTGCAAAATGGTTTGAAAATTTTAATATTGAAACTAAAAAAAATGGTCTCGTTGTTGCTAAAGAAGATCAAGAATATAAATTTCAGACATCAAATAAAAAAATATTCTCTGGCGGAGATATGGTAAGAGGTTCTGATTTGGTAGTTACCGCAATTTGGGAAGGGAGAGAAGCAGGCAAAAGTATTATAGAATACGTTTCATGAATGATCATGATTCATTACTACTAAAAGCACTAAGGAGGGAAAATCTTACAACTCCGCCTATTTGGTATATGAGGCAAGCTGGCAGATATATGCCAGAGTATAGGAACATAAGAAAAAAATTTAAAAATTTCTTAGATATGTGCAAAAACCCTGAAGTTTGTTGCGAATTAGCAATGCAACCATTAAATGCTTTTGAACTTGATGCTGCAATATTATTTTCTGATATTTTAACAATACCTGATGCTATGGGATTAGGCGTAACATTTGAAGAAAATAAAGGACCAATCTTTAAAAACCCTATTAAATCAGTTGCTGATATAAATCATATAAGTCCCTTTAATCCAGATGAGCTTTCGTATGTTTATCAAGCCGTTACAAATATTAGAAATACAATTCCAGAAAATATACCATTGATCGGTTTTTGTGGTAGTCCATGGACTCTAGCTGCTTACTCAATTGAAGGGCAATCCTCTAAAGAATTTTATAAAACTAAAGAATTTATTACCAAGAATATAGATGAAGCCCATTTGTTCCTATCAAAATTAACAGATGCTTGTTTTTTGTATCTTAGAAAACAAGTTCAAGCTGGTGCTAATGTTATACAAATCTTTGATTCTTGGGCTAACCTATTAAATAAAGAGGATATTAAGACATTTTCTTTAGATTATATAAATTCTTTAATACTTGCTTTAAAACAAGATTCAATTACATCCAATATTCCTATAATTCTTTTTTCTAGGGACCCTAAATGCAATGACAGTGCTCTAATTAAAACATCAGCTGACTGCATAAGTTTGTATTGGTCGATGGAAAATTTTAATCTTGATCTTGCAAAAGGTAAGACTGCTATTCAAGGCAATCTAAATCCAAAAATATTACTAGAATCTAAAGAAACTATTAAAAAAGAAACTTATAAATTACTTGATAAATTTAAAAATTTTCCAGGGTATATCTTTAACCTTGGGCATGGAATAACTCCTGACATAAATCCAGAAAAAATTAAATATTTAACTGAAATAGTTAGAGAGTATTAATTGTCCCACAATCTTATTAAGCCTTCTTGGGTGCATGAGGCTATCAAGTCACCGTCTCTTGAAAAAATAGATCCTATTGAAAAACCTCTAGAATTTCTAGTTATAGGACTTTCTATGCTATATAAAAACCATCCATCAAGATTTAATTTACGATGGAACCACATTGCATGATCTAGACTTGCATTCTGTAAGTTCTTTGTTAAAAAACTTACCCCAACAGTATTATTTGCAGCGCCTAATAAGCCCATATCAGAAATATATAATAAAAAAGCCTGTTGAATAGTCTGATCTTTTGGTAATTTTTCTTCGGTCCTAATCCAAGTGTTTTTATAAGGCGGCATTCTTTCGGGTTTAAAATAATTCTGTTTCTCAACTGGTCTCATTTCAATTTCTCTTTGTCTGATGAACATAGGCATATCTTTTTCATCCATTTTTAATTCTTTTAAGATTTCTTTTCTTATTTCAATCTCGCTTTTAAGAGTTTCAGGCTCTGGAACATCAGGCATTTCAATTTGATGTTCTAATCCCTTTTCTCTTTTTTGAAAAGAGATAGACGAATTGAATATGGCTTCTCCATCTTGAATTGCTTTTACAGTTCTTGTAGTAAAACTTTTTCCATCTCTAATCCTATCAACAGTAAAAGTAATTGGTTTTTCTAGATCTCCTGGTCTTAAAAAATATGAATGAAATGAATGTGCAAAATGCTCATTATCAACTGTCTTGTATGCAGCTATAAGGGTTTGAGCCATAACCTGTCCACCAAATATCCTTTTATAACCAACATTTTTTCCAGTCCAGCTAAAAATATCTCTATCAACTTGTTCTAAATTAAATAATTGAAGAGACTTACTTAGTTGCGACTTCTTGTTGTTCATCTTTATGTAGCGCTCAACCCTCCATCAACTACTAATTCTGTTCCGGTGATAAAAGATGATTCATCTGAAGCTAAGAAAACAGCTGCATTAGCAATATCTATTGGTTCTGCAAGCTTTCTGATAGGGATTTGTTGAATAAGTTTATTTTCAATATCTCTTTCTGGCGCTGAGTCAATCATACTTTGAACCATTGCTGTTCTAGTAAATACAGGGTGGATTGAATTACACCTAACAAGATTAGTTGATTTTGCACAATGTAAAGCTACAGATTTAGAAAGGTGTCTTACAGCAGCTTTGGAAGAATTATATGCAGCAGTATTGTGAGAAGCAACAATTCCTGACATGGATGAAATATTTATTATTGAGCCATTTCCGGACTCTCTCATTAAAGGTAATGCGTATTTACATCCTAAAAAAACTGAATCTAAATTTACTCTATGAACTAAATCCCATGTTTCAGAATTGGTCATTTCAACATCGCCTCCTCCACCAATACCAGCATTATTTACTAAAATATTTAGAGAGCCTACATCATCAGTTATTTGCTTTATAACTGACTGCCATTGCCCTTCTTTAGTGACATCTAATAGAAGATGAGGGCAAGATAGCTCTTTTGCTGTTTCAGTTAATTTAGCTTCATTAATATCAGCAATAAACACATGGGCAGACTCTGCAAGCATTGATTTTGCCATCTCTTTTCCTAATCCTTGAGCTCCTCCTGTAATAAGAGCTACTTTATCTTTTAATCTTTCTGACATAAATTTAATTAATAGTTAAAAGCAACATCTTACATTGTTTATAAAAAAACTAGAACTTTAAAGCGTCAAAAGGTAGGATATGCAGTCCTAAAACCAAGTTTTTAATTATGGCTATAAATAAAACAATTGAGTTACCGAATAAACCTGACCATAAGGTCAATGTTTCAAGCGTCTTTAATATAGATAGTAAACTATCTGTTAAAGCATTTAAAAATAAGTCAGATTGGGTTCCTGATATTGATGATTCTTATGTTTTTGATAAAGATACAACTTTATCTATTCTTGCAGGTTTCGAGCATAACAGAAGAGTAATGGTTCAAGGTTTCCATGGAACAGGAAAATCTACTCACATTGAACAAATTGCTGCAAGATTGAATTGGCCTTGCGTAAGAATTAATTTAGATAGTCATATAAGCAGAATAGATCTTCTTGGTAAAGATGCTATTAAACTAAATGATGGAAAACAAATCACTGAATTCCAAGAAGGCTTACTTCCTTGGTCGATACAGAATCCTGTTGCCTTGGTATTTGATGAGTATGATGCTGGCCGTCCAGATGTGATGTTTGTAATACAAAGAATACTTGAAGTTGAAGGTAAACTAACTTTATTAGATCAAAATAAAATTCTTACTCCCCATCCTTCATTTAGGTTATTTGCAACCACTAATACAGTTGGACTTGGTGATATGACAGGACTCTATCATGGCACTCAACAAATTAATCAAGGCCAAATGGATAGATGGCATGTTCTAGCAACTTTGAATTATTTAGATCCTAATCAAGAACTAAAAGTCGTTGCTTCTAAATTAGGAAATTTGAAAGGCGCTAAAAATAAAGAAGTTATTAAAAACATGATTAAGTTAGCTAACTTAACTAGGGTGGGTTTTGAAAATGGTGACATCTCTACTTTGATGTCTCCAAGAACTGTAATATCTTGGGGTCAAAATTATAAGATTTTTAAAGATCTGATCACTTCATTTAAATTAACTTTTTTAAACAAATGTGATGAGGTTGAAAAGTCAATAATTGGTGAATACTTTCAAAGGTGTTTTAATCTTGAGCTTGAAAAAGATACGTCAGATAAATAAATATTAATGGGTTGGATAAAGAATAGAGAACACTTACATGAAGCGGCCGTTTCAACAGTTAAAGCTATATCAAAAAATAAAAAAATAACATCTAATAAAGGTGTATCTCAAAGGCCACCAATGGGTAATCATATAATTATTCCATCTGCACCAAGATCTACTAAAGATATAAAACAATGGAGAGGTGAATCAGATTTTCAAGCCTTTTGGCATCTTTTTCACTCAAAAACAAAAGAACCACCCTTAACTCTTCCAGCAAGAATGATCTTTAATGAGTTGGAAATCTCAAGAGTAGAATTATTAGGCTGTTTAGAATATTTAGGCTCTAAAGAAAATATATCTAACTTTATCGAAGCTAAAAGTCTGAGTCTTAATGATGAAAAATCGCTTAATTTTTTATCTTATGGTGCAAATTTATGGTTAAAAAATGCTGCGGAATTTAAGTTAAGTGAAACATCAAAAAATATTCTAAATAAATTTAATGAGAAATATAAATTAGATAGCTCTTTGGATCCTATCAAAGCAGATCTTTTAGCTAATATAAAAGATCAGAAAAAATTTGAAAAAATATCTATTAAATTTCTTAGGAAATTAAAGTTAATTAAGGAGAGTGCGGAAGACCAAGAAGATGATAGTGAATTAAATGAATCTCCTGGTTCGAATGATGAATTAAATGAACAAGATTTAAACCTAGATGGAGATTCTAGCAAAGAACAAAAAGCAGATCTCAAAGATTTTAAAGGTGATATTGATATTGATATTCAAGATGCTATTGATAAAACTGATGACACTTCAATAGATGAGGAAATAGAAGCTTTAGCATATCCAAATAACCAATTTAACGCTCAACATAAAAAAGATTATTCAATTTATACAACAAATTTTGATGAAATAATTGAAGCCAAAGATTTAATAACAACAGATGAATCTTTAAGGCTAAGAAATCAATTAGATAATTTAATTAAGCCACATCTGCCTACTATTGGAAGGCTCGCAAATAGATTACAAAGATTACTGTTGGCTAAACAACATACTAGCTGGAATTACAACTTAGATGAAGGCATGTTGGATAATGCTCGGCTGCATAGAGTTATAGCTAACCCGGGATATCCTTTAAGCTTTAAACAAGAAACAGAAAATAATTTTAAAGACACTGTTGTTACCCTTCTAATTGATAATTCTGGTTCAATGAGAGGAAGATCTATTAGTTTAGCTGCCATTTGTACGGATATCATTGGAAGTACTTTAGAGAGATGTCAGGTTAAAACTGAGATACTTGGGTTTACTACTAAACACTGGAAAGGTGGAGATTCTAAGAAATTATGGCAAATTAATGGAGGCAGTTCTAATCCAGGTCGATTAAATGACATTAGGCACATAATATATAAAAGTGCTGACAATAGTTGGAGAAGATCGAGAAAATATTTTGGTGCAATGCTAAGAGAAGGATTGCTGAAAGAAAATGTAGATGGTGAAGCGCTTGCTTGGTCGCATGAACGGTTAACCAAAAGACCAGAAGAAAGAAAAATATTAATTGTTATATCAGATGGAGCTCCAGTGGATGATAGTACTTTGTCAGCAAATAGAGAGGATTTCCTAGACAATCATCTAAGAGAAATAATCTCTAAAATAGAAAATGAAAGCCCTGTTGAGTTGCAGGCAATTGGTATAGGACATGATGTGACAAAATACTACAAAAATGCACTAACCATTAATAGAGCTGAAGAACTCGGTGAAGTCTTGTTAGATGAATTAACAAAACTTTTCAATGATTAACAATTATTATAAAATATATAATGTTTACGGTGTAAACATTATTTAATTATTAGTAGGTAAATTATGAAAATTCATAAACAGGATGGACCGCCAGAAGATCTTTTATATTTTGATGAGGATATAAATCTAACTCAAAAACAAGTTGAAGATGTTGTAGAAATTTTTCACACACCTCTTACCGGTGCATATAACTGGGATTACACTGTTGCAGATAATCGAATTAAAAAACTTTATGAGCTTGGCAAAGAATTAAATTGGAATGGCTCTATTGATCTTAATTGGGATTATACACATCCAGCTGATAAAAGAATTATGGAGCCTGATGAGGAACTTCCTCATGAAGCTCTTGATGCTTACAATGATCTTACAGAAGAAGAAAAAATACTTTTTGATAGGCATAGTACTGCTGAACTAATGAGCCAATTTCTTCATGGAGAACAAGGTGCCCTATTAGTAGCATCTCAGTTAGCAAGTTGCGCCCCTACCTATAATGCAAAACTATATGCAGCTTCTCAGACATTTGATGAAGCCAGGCATGTTGAGGTATTTAATAAATACCTACAAGATAAGATTGGAATCCATTATCCAATCAATCCTAATTTAAAGTTATTGCTTGATAAAATTCTTACAGATGAAAGATGGGATCTTAAATTTATCGGTATGCAAATAATTATTGAAGGACTAGCTTTGGCTGCTTTCCAAATGCTTAAAGCAATTACAAAAGATCCTTTGTTAAAGCAATTACTTCATTATGTAGTTCGTGATGAAGCAAGGCATGTAACTTTTGGTATAAATTATTTAGAAGATTATCTAAAAACACTATCACCTGAAGAAATAGAAGATAGAGCTCAATTTGCATATGAAGCTTGTGTTATATCTAGAGATAGATTAATTAATACAAAATCAGAGCAAAGATTTTTAAAAATGACAGAAGAGGAAGCAAGAGAATTTTCTTTAAATACTGGAAGTTTTGAATTGTTCAGAAATTTCTTATTTACTAGAGTGATGCCAAATCTTAAGAGAATTGGTTTATTAACTGATTCGGTAAGACCAAAATTTGAGGCTTTAGGTCTTCTTGAGTATGAGAATGCCCCAGATGATTTTGAGTGTGACTGGGCTGAAATGAAAAAGCCTTTAGAAAAGTTTGGTCAAATTCCAGAAGTTGTCTAATCTTTAAATTTGTTTTTCTGACTATACCTATTTAGTATAGTACTTATCTTGGAGTAATTAATATGTCTAAACATTCAGCATTAAATAGATTTGGAAGATCAGGAAATCCTGCATTTTCAAAAGGATTTGGAATCAATGAGAATATTAGTGGAGAGGTGATGACCCTTGACGGCACTGTTAATAAAACTGGTATTTTATTGGCGCTATGTGTTGGGGGTGCTTATTTTGGTTGGAACTCTCCAGGTTTAGTTATGCCTGCAATATTGATAGGTTTTGTAATAGCATTATTTACGATATTTAGGCCTAAAAATTCACCTTATACTGCACCTGCTTATGCAGCTATAGAAGGAGTAGCGCTTGGCGGAATAACTATGATTTTTGAGGCGCAATATCCAGGTATAGGCATTCAAGCTATTGGATTAACCTTTGGAATACTTGCATCGCTTTTATTTTGTTACAAAAGCGGAATTATTAAACCAACTGAAAATTTCAGACTTATGATTTTTGCTGGAACAATGGGGATATTTATCCTCTATTTAGTTAGTTTTATTATGAGCTTTTTTGGAAATAGTATTGGATTTATTCATTCAAATGGTCTATTTGGTATTGGATTTTCTTTATTTGTGGTTGCGGTTGCTTCACTAAATCTCGTTCTTGATTTTGATTTTATCGAAGAAGGAGCTGAAAAAGGTATGCCTAAATATCTTGAATGGTATGGTGCGTTTAGTCTGATGGTAACTTTGATATGGTTGTATTTAGAAATACTTAGACTCCTGGCAAAAATTAGAAGTCGGTAATACTTTTGAATTCAATTATATTTATAATCTTAGCCCTCTTCTCTTTATATGTTTTTTTTAAACTTGGGAAAGTCAGAGCGTCTGGAAAACAACTAAATAGAGATAATAGAATTAATAGATTTGGTCAAAAAGAACAAAGAGGTAACATTATTGAAGGAGAGTCTGAAGAGATAAAAGATGATGATGAAAAATAAAATATTTAAAACTATGAATATAGCTTTTTGCGTTTTAATTCTTTCAAGTCAAATAATTATAGCTCAAGGAATTATTCCAAGTCCGCCAATTATTCAACCAGGAGCACCTGGAGAGCCTTCTAAAAAACTTGATGCAAAAGCTGCAACTGATATTGCTAATACCTCATATATAAAAGCTGATGTTAAATTCCTTCAAGGGATGATAGTGCATCATGAGCAAGCAATAATCATGTCAGAGATGGCAAACAAAAGAACAAATAATAAAATAATACTAGACCTTGCAAAAAGAATTGATGTTTCTCAAAAAGATGAAATTAACTTTATGGAAAGTTGGTTAAAGCAAAGAAATGAATATGCAGATAGTTCTCATAGCGATCATCATATGCATGAAAGTCATCATATGCATATGAATATGGCTGGTATGGCTACTCCTAAACAATTAAATAATTTAAGTAATTCAAAAAGTACGGATTTTGATAGATTATTCCTTCAACTTATGATCACCCACCACGATGGTGCATTAGAAATGGTTGAAGAGTTAAAAAAATATCCAGGAAATGCTTATGACCCTATTCTAAATGAATTTGTATCAGATCTTGTTAATGATCAGGGTGTTGAAATAGAAAGAATGAATGGTATTTTAGTTGGGCTTTCAGATGACCCAAGGTCTGGATTGGCACCTGGTTTATTTATTGCTGATGAAGCTATTTTAAATATGGAATTAATAACCTCACTAAGAAAACCAACTGGTTTTTTTGATCCAAATAATCCTGCCGCAAAGGGATCAGAGGATTTAACAGAAGATAATGAAAATAAAACCACTGCAGAGATTTCAAGGTCTCTTAGATCGCCGATGTTATCTTTTGCAAACACTGATATGGCTTTCAAGGATAATATTCTTGTTGCAGGGAGTTATCATGGTTTTAATATTTATGAATTAAATGATGATGGGATTCCAAGCCTTATTTCTTCTATTGTCTGCCCAGGTGGTCAAGGGGATGTATCAATAGTTGATGATTTACTTATTATGTCTGTTGAAGAAAATAGAAGCAGAGTTGATTGCGGTTTAGAAGGAGTTAATAGAGATTCAAGTTCTGACAGGTTTAGAGGAATAAGAATCTTTGATATTTCTGATTTAACTAAGCCAAAGCAAGTTGGGGCTGTTCAAACATGTAGAGGATCTCATACCCATTCAGTAGTTTCTTCCTCAGATAAAAAGATTATTGTATATAACTCAGGAACCGGTCGCGTTAGAGATAATGAAGAATTATCTGAATGTTTTGGTTGGGATGGTGGCGGAACATCGTATTTCACAATTGATATTATAGAAATTCCTGTAAAAAACCCATCTAAATCAAAAATTGTTAAAAGTCCTGCTGTGTTTATGGATATAGAAACAGGAAGAGTTGCTGGTTTATGGCGTGGCGGCGACCATGGGGATGATACTCAAGATACTGAACCAACTGACCAATGTCATGATATAACTGTATTTCCATCTGCAAATATCGCAGCTGGAGCTTGCTCTGGTAATGGAATTTTATTTGATATAACAGATCCATATAACCCAAAAAGATTAGATGTTGTATCGGATGTAGGTTTTGCTTATTGGCACTCAGCAACTTTTAATAATGATGGTACTAAAGTAATTTTTACTGATGAATGGGGTGGCGGTGGTCGAGCAAGATGTCGTGCATGGGATCCATTGGATTGGGGTGCTGATGCAATATATGACATTGTTGATAACAAACTTGAATTTAAGAGTCACTATAAAATGCCAGCTCCTCAGCTAGAGACTGAAAATTGTGTTGCACATAATGGATCTATAATTCCAATACCTGATAGAGATATCTTTGTTCAAGCATGGTATCAAGGCGGCATCTCAATAATTGATTTTACAGATTCTTCTAATCCTATAGAAATAGCCTATTTTGATAGAGGCCCAATACTTAAAGATTTATTGATTACTGGCGGGTACTGGTCAACATATTTCTATGAAGGTTTTATATATGGTACAGAAATTACCAGAGGGCTTGATGTTTTTAGACTAGTTCCAAGTGAATTTATTACTGAAGATGAGATTAAAGCTGCAGCAGATGCATATCCTGCATTAGGTTCTAGGGTATTTAATCCACAACAACAAATACCTATGGCTTGGCCAGAAAGCGCTTCTGAATAATTATTTAATTTAAATATTATGGAAATAGCTATAGATTTCGGTATTACTAATACTGATATTCTTGTGTCTAATAAGACAGAAAGAATCTATTCCTCTATTCCATCGGAAGAAATTAATGATAATTTTTTAAAGAAAATATTTGACCTTACAAAATTAGACTCTAATAAGATAAAAAAAATTGCTGTAACTGGAGGTAAATCAGCTAACCTCAATAATACTTTTAAAGATATTCCTATTTTTAAAGTGAATGAAGTAGAGGCAATTGGATTAGGGGCAAAAAATTTATATAGTATTAATGATGAAAAATTCGTCGTTATAAGTGCAGGAACAGGAACAGGTTGCGTCTTTTATGATGGAAAAAATTATCATTATCTTGGAGGGATTTCTATTGGCGGCGGTACATTACAAGGTCTTTCGAGTTTATTGATAAGCGCTTCTGATATTAATGAAATAGAAAAGCTTTCAAATAAAGGAAATAGAAAAAACGTAGATCATCTAATTGGTGAGGTTGTTAATGACATAGGGTCCTTAAATCCTAATGTTACAGCTTCAAATTTTGCTAAAGCAAAAGGGGTTAAAAATCATAACCCAAAAGATATTGCTGCATCTTTAACAAATATGATTGGTGAAGTTATTGGAACAACATCCTATTTAAATGCAATGCTGGTTGGAGTAGATAAGGTATATTTTCTTGGAAGACTCTCATTATCAGAAGCTATAAAAGAAGCTATTGATCAAAGATTAAAATTAGCAAATATCAATGGTATATATAAAGAGAATAGAGAATATGGTAATGTGCTAGGGGCGTTATACTGCATTCAAACAAAATAAGTAAATTTTTTATATAATTCTAATAATATGGAAGTAGTTACAGATAAATCAGTCATTATTACCCTTGCTATACCAGTATTTTTTTTACTGATAATAGTTGAATACTTTTATGGTAGATATGTTGGTAAAAATACTTATAGACTAAATGATACTGTTACTAGCATAACAATAGGTATGATCAGCAGATTTCCAACTATGTTAAATCTTGGAATGCAAAGTGTAATATTCTTATATATAAGTTCATCCCTTAATTTGGAATTACTTTCTGTAAAAAATCCTTTTACATGGATAATGGCATTTCTTTTATATGATTTGTCTTATTACTGGATGCATAGAATGCATCATGAAATAAAGATTCTGTGGGCAACTCATAGTGTTCACCATCATGGAGAAGATTATAATCTTGCTACTGCGCTAAGACAGACAAGCACTGGATGGTTATGGAAATGGATTTTCTATATGCCAATGATAATGCTTGGAGTACCTGTTGAGGTATTTATAGCAGTGGCTGGAGTGAACTTAGTTTATCAATTTTGGGTGCATACAGAACATATTGGTCATTTAGGGTTTTTAGAAAAAATATTTATAACTCCCATGAATCATAGGATTCATCATGCCAAAAATAAAGAATATATCGATGCTAATTATGGAGGAGTATTTATTCTTTGGGATAGAATGTTTGGAACATATACACCCCAAAGATCAGACTTAGAGCCAGTATATGGAACAGCAACTCCTTTAAATAGTTGGAATCCCATGTGGGCAAACTTCCAAGTATTTTCAATTATGATTAAAGATACGATAAAAACAAAATCGTGGAAAGATAAAATAAAAGTATGGTTTTCCGAAACATACTGGAGGCCTGAAGATTGTATTGAAGATAAAAATCCAGATGATTTTTACAAAAAATTTAATCCTGAAATTACCTCTGATATAAAGCTCTTTAGTTTTTTCCAAATGCTTCTAACAATTGCTGTATCAGGTACAGTACTTACATTTGTTTCAACACATGCATATTCTGAAATTGCAATCTTTGCCGTCGCTATAATTATTATATCTACACTTACAGCTTATTTAATGCAAGCAAAAATATTAGCCTATCGCTTAATAATGTTTTTTTCTTTTTTTGCTATTTTAGGAATATATTATTTTGAGTTTCTTAATTTAGAACTTATTTCAACAAAGTTACTTTTAGCGCAATTATATCTAAACATACTTGCAGTGATTGCAATATATTTTATGCAATCACTGCAAAATATAAAAATAATAGGGACAAAATAAATTACTGAACATCGAATCTATCTGCGTTCATTACTTTGTTCCATGCATTAACAAAATCTCTAGTAAACTTCTCACTTGAATCATCTTCAGCATAAACCTCTACAATTGCTCTCAATTGAGAATTCGAACCAAATACTAAATCAGATCTTGAGGCCGTTCTAATTTTCTCACCAGAATTCCTATCGAATGCTTCATAGGAATTACCTGTTCCATTTGGTTTCCATTGAACAGACATATCAAGTAAAGTTTTAAAATAATCATTACTCAATTTATTAGAATCTTCTGTAAATACTCCATGTCCATTTGAACTTATTCCTAAAGATCTCATACCGCCTACTAGAACTGTCATCTCAGGCGCTGTAAGTCCTAAAAGATGAGCTTTATCTAACATAATTTCTTCAGGAGCAGTATTTATACCTTTAGCGTGAAAATTTCTAAATGCATCTGACTTAGGTTCTAAAACTTCAAATGATTCAATATCAGTTTGTTCCTGAGAGGCATCACCCCTTCCTGGTGTGAAAGGCACTTCAATCCCTGAGGCCATTTCTATTGCAACATTACCAGCTAAAATAATGATATCTGCTATTGAAGCCCCTGAATCATTTGAAATGGCTTGGTATACATCAAGAATTTTATTTAATTGAGAAGGATTATTTGCTTCCCAATCTTTTTGTGGAGCCAATCTAATCCTTGCACCATTTGCACCGCCCCGCATATCAGAACCTCTAAAAGTTGATGCACTTGCCCATGCCGTCTCAACCATTTCTTGAATTGATAAACCTGATTCGGTAATCATTTTTTTTACTTCTCCAATATTGTATTCAGAATTACCTGCTGGCACTGGATCCTGCCAAATTAATTCTTCATCAGGAATTTCTGGACCCATATATCTAGTTTTTGGTCCCATATCTCTGTGAAGAAGTTTAAACCATGCTCTAGCAAACGCATCAGCAAATTCATCAGGATTTTCATGAAATCTTTTTGAAATTTTTTTATAACTTGGATCTTCTCTCAAAGCCATATCTGCAGTAGTCATCATTGTGGGTACCTTTTTTGATGCATCCTCAGCATCAGGAGCCATATCTTCTTCTGTTTGATCAATTGCATGCCATATATGTGCCCCTGCAGGACTCTTTGTAAGCTCCCACTCATAGCCTAATAATAAATCAAAATATCCATTATCCCACTGAGTTGGATTTGCCGTCCAAGCACCTTCAATACCACTAGTAATAGTATCGCTACCCATACCAGAACCATAAGTACTTGACCATCCAAAACCCATTTCTTCAATTGGTGCACCTTCTGGTTCAGATTGAACATTATCTTCAGCCCCTGCACCATGAGATTTACCAAAAGTATGACCACCAGCAACTAAAGCTACAGTCTCTTCGTCATTCATTGCCATTCTTCCAAATGTTTCTCTAATATCATGAGCACTTGCCAATGGATCTGGGTTTCCATCTGGTCCTTGTGGATTAACATAAATTAATCCCATTTGAACTGCTGCAAGAGGGTTATCTAATTCTCTTTCACCTTTATATCTTTTATTCTCTAGCCATTCAGACTCAACACCCCAATGAATATCTTCTTCAGGGCCCCATATATCTGGTCTTCCACCACTATATCCAAAAGTGGTTCCGCCCATTGATTCAATTGCAACATTTCCTGCAAGAATAATTAAATCAGCCCAACTAATCTGCTTTCCATATTTCTGCTTGATTGGCCATAAAAGTCTTCTTGCTTTATCAAGATTGCCATTATCAGGCCAGCTATTTAATGGCGCAAAACGTTGTGCACCAGTTCCACCACCACCCCTTCCATCAGTATTCCTATATGTCCCTGCAGCATGCCAAGTCATTCTAATAAAGAACGGTCCATAATGACCATAATCTGCAGGCCACCAATCTTGTGAATCTGTCATTAAGTCATTTAAATCTTTCTTTAATGCTTCATAGTCTATTTTTTTGAATTCTTCCCTATAATCAAAACCATCATCCATTGGATTTGATTTCGTATCATGTTGATGCAATATATTTAAATTTAATTGGTTAGGCCACCAATCTTTGTTTGAAGTACCACTCGAACTATGAGTTGTCATAGCTCCATGCATTACAGGGCATTTTCCTTCAGTTTTATTGGTCATTTATAATGATCTCCTAAAATGTGCAGTTAGTAATTTATATAACAAATATACTATTAAAGAAAATAAAAAAAAAGTATTTGAAGTACATAAATTGGTGGAGCTACGCGGGATCGAACCGCGGACCCCCTGCTTGCAAAGCAGGTGCTCTCCCAGCTGAGCTATAGCCCCACATTAAGTTGCAATATTGTACTTTAATGAAGATTTTTTTGTATATTTAATCTAAATTCTTTTTATTATTGATAGGCGCCAGTTTAGAAGGCGCTTTTAATGTTAATGAATTATTATTCGAACTAGCTGAACTACTTTGTATGGTTTGTTTATATTTATTAAATACCTCAAAAAGCAAATAAAACCAAAAGCCATTTATAAGAGGTTCGATTACTGCATCTATTGCTGCTAAATTTAATGGCGCTCCTGTAAGTAATCTATTGCAGGTCATAGCAATTAAGATGTGCCCAATTGTATAAATGAATGCTAAATAAATTCCGATTTTACTTGTAATAAATTTTTCTTCGATAATTTTTTTTAAAAAAACTAAAAGAAAATAAAACCAAAAGCCATTAATTATTGGTTCGATGAACGCATCTGCAGCAGCCATATCCAAGGAGGCACCTGTAATAATTCTATTACAAGCCATTGCAATAAATATATGGCCTATGGTGTATATAACTGCGAGAAATAGGTTGTCATATTTGAAAACCTTTACATCATCATATTGAAGTAATTTTTTCATAGTCCTATTCTAAATCAAAAAAAGGGGCAATAATACATTGCCCCTCTAGTAATATCAGGGGATATTTTTACACCCCTCTCGCCCAAATTAGAAATTCAGTGCAAATCCTACCTTCATTGTTCTAGGTTTTTGTGATCTAGCTCCATCTTTTGGTGCTCTAGCTACAACATCCTCATCATCAAGAAGATTTTCAACACCAACATAGATATCAACATTCTCGTTTAATGCTTTTCTTAAATTAACATCTACGAAACTATGAGCATCTATAGTTTGGTTAGTGCCGCAAGCAGCGGTAGAACATGAGCTACCATTATTTACCCATCTTACATTGCCACTTAAGCCATTTGATTTTACAAACCCTGCTACTAAAGCTAATGATCTATCTGGTACATAAGGAACATCGTCGCCTGCTGCAACAACCCCCCAATAATCACCATCATCATCAAAACTGTTTGCGAATGTAGCATCGGTAGATGTGTATGTTAAGCCTATTGGGTAAGACGTTCCATTATTGCCCTCAAGAATCATAGAACCAGAAACTTCAAGACCTGACACGTCAACCGCACCACCGTCAAAAACATCTCCTTCGTTGCAATCGCCACCTTGAGAATTTTTACATTCTGCTTTTAAGCTCTCATAATCACTTTGAAAGTAGAATACTTCAACATCAGACATTCCTTCGGAATATCTTAATCCTAATTCCATATTATCGGCTGTTTCAGGATCTGCACCAAACATAGCTGTCATACCTTCATGAAAACCAGCAACAAGTTGCATATTTTCATTTAGATCATAAGTTGCACCAAATCCAGTAGAAGTATAATCTCCATCTTTTGTTTTTGGATAACTACTATTTAATTGGGTTCTAGTTGGTGTTCCATCATCCCATCTATTTTCAACTTGATCATACTCTTCGGATCTATGACCAATTGTTACAACTAAATCTCCTAATGTAATTTTGTCTTCAATATAATAAGAAGTTGCTTCAGATTCTCTTAATCTATTATTGCTTCCTGTATAGCCAGTACCACATGAATAAAGAGCAGAATTAACTCCACTTGCACTTTGATCAAAGCATTCATATTCTTGATATCTGCTCTCAGAGTCTTCCATATCTCTATAACCAACAGTTAAGGCATGCATTCCAACTTCGGTCGAAACCTTAAATTGAAAGCCTTCATTGGTATAGAATCTATTATTATGTTTAAGCTTTACTTGCACAGCTAATTGACCATCAAGGATTGCTTGAGCATTTGCGTTGCCTGCATTAGCTGCAGAAATAACGTTATTAATACCATTACTTACACCATGAGCTTTAGTATTATTTGCTTTATCAACTTTAAACCAATCTCTGTGGTAATCATTACTCCATTTAGAGGCAACAACATCAAAGTTACCTATTGATCCAGCATATGTTAATGACATTTGATCTCCATCATTATCCATAACATCGTATTGAGTCATTCCATATCTTAATCTTGGATTTTTATTAAAGCTTGCTTGAGAAAGGCCTACATAGGATTGTTCTGATTTCTCATTCATTTCTAACATCTTAAGTGTTAATGAATGATTGCCTGATTCATATCTTGCTTTAAACATGACATCAGATTTATTAAATCCAGTGTCGCCTCCAACATTTGCGATACCATCAAAACCATCGGTTTGATGTTCATGAACTTCAACTAATGCTCCTAAATTTCCAGAATTACCGCCATAATAAGCATGAGTTCTAACCATACCATTCTGACCTAACTCTTGAATAAATTTACCTGAGTTAGCTTCAGGAATTGGAGTACTAATTAAATTTATTGCGCCTCCAATTGTGCTTGGCCCCTGGCTAATAGATGCAGGTCCCTTTAATACCTCAACTGAATTAATTCTTCCTGTAGTTGGAAAATAGTATGCAGAAGCAGAAGTATATGGAGCCGGAGCAATTAATATTCCATCCTCCATTAAAGTTACCTTTGCTGCTCTATCGATAGAAGTACCACGAATAGAAATATTTGGTCTCAATCCATAACCATCTTCAGTTCTAAAGTAAACACCAGGAACAGCTGATAATATTTTATGAATATCTGTATCCATTTGTTTTTTCAGATCTGCATTTGATATAACTGATCCAGAGCCTGGAAGTTCTTTTGCATCATCTTTAGTACCAATAATTGTTACAGATTCAACATCAGTTCCTTCCTCAGCATTTAAAATAAATGATGAAACTAAAAATACCCCTATAAAAAATAAAGGTGAAATATCGTAAATGAGTTTATTTAAAATTTTGTTCATAATTATCCTCATATAAATTAAGTTGAAAGCTACTTTTATTCGCCTAAAGATTTCTGATTAATTAAAATCTAAAAACTGCACACTTTTAGGGGAATGACCAATAAAGTAGCTTCCATGAATAAGAATGATAATGATTCTCATTTAGATTTACAAGTATAAATTAAAAATATTTATATATATTTTTTAATAATTAATTTAATTTGTGGTTTTTAAAGTCTGAAACTTTTACTTGTTATTGCCTTTGATTGCAAAGTAGGCACTTAATATTAAAAGGAATATATGCTCACTCATGAAAAGTTTTTTAGTGATCAACCAATCTGAGTGCGCTATAAAAAGTGCTCCTATAATGATAACTCCGCCCATGCCACCAGCAATCCTAGTAATCAAATTGCCTACATGATTACTTAATAAGCCACCTAATATTATTCCTGCTCCTGCTGCGACCTCTCCTATTGCAACCATGCTAGTAACAATTTCTGGATTCATATAACCCATACTTTCGAACCATGTAACCATTCTTTCAGGTGGTAATGGGAACTTCCCTATTCCGTGAAGTATAAAAGATGTTCCTAATCCTAATCTTAACAACCAAGGTGAAATTGGTGCTAATGGTTTTGCAATTGATTCAAGTAGATTATTTAGTTTTTTCATTTTTTAACCTTTGATTGATTTAAAAATTATATCTTTATCCCGACAAAGTTCAAAACCTTTTAAATTAATAAATTGATTGAGTTCTTCTTTACCTATTTTTATATTTGCGAACATCTTCCCACAGGATGAAACTTTTTCTTCCTCTACGCACCCCATATCAAATAAAGTGGATCTGATATTACCTAAATTATTTTCTAACGAGACCCACCCCTCATATACACCATTAAATAACTGTTTATTAATTTTAGAACGAAGGTCCTTAAACAAATTTTCTCCTTCTGCAGATATAAAAATTTCATTATCTTTTCTGATTTTAAGTAATGTTAATTTTTGCCCTTCAATTAAATCACATTTGTTATTTACAATAATTTGGGGAATATCTAACAATTTTAAATCTTCTAAAATTTTATTTACTTCTAAGATTTTTACTTTGTAATCTTGATCTGCAATATCAACTATATGCAGTAATAAATCTGCTGACTTTAGTTCATCTAAAGTTGCTTTAAATGATTCTATAAGTTGGGTGGGAAGATTGGATATAAATCCTACAGTATCCGAAAAAAGTATTGGTCCATGTGCAGGATTCTTATTTTTTCTAGTGACTGAATCCAATGTTGCGAACAACTTATCTTCAGCAACTTGTTTGCTCTCAGTTAATTTATTAAATAATGTGGTTTTTCCTGCGTTGGTATAACCTACCAAGGCAACTAATTTATTCCTACTCTTTTTTCTTGAATATCTATTAACTTGTCTTTGTTTGTGTGCTTTTTCTAATCTTTGGTTTAATCTTTTTATTCTTTTTCCTATTAATCTTCTGTCTGTTTCAAGCTGAGTTTCACCAGGGCCTCTTAAACCTATTCCACCCTTCTGCCTTTCTAAATGAGTCCAACCCCTAATAAGTCTAGTAGATAGATGATTAAGTTGTGCTAGCTCAACTTGTAACTTGCCTATATGGGAAGTTGCTCGAGAAGCAAAAATATCAAGTATTAATTCAGTTTTATCAATTACTCTTTTATTTAAGTAAAGTTCAAGATTTCTATTTTGTGATGCAGTGAGTTTATGATTTATTATTATTAAATCTATATTGTTGTTAGAAATAATAGTTTTAATATTTTCTAATTTTCCTTGAGATAAAAAAGTCTTAGTTGATGGGATTTTCTGATTAAATTTTATCTTTTCTTTAATTTTTGTATCACAGGAAGAGACTAAAGAACAAAACTCTTCATAATCATTTTCTAATTGTGTTTGTTGAGCTAAAGATTCAACTTCAATAAAAATTAGACAAGCATTTTGAATCTTATTGTTTTCAACAATATACATTAACTAAATGTTGTTTTGATTGGAGTATGAAGCAGAAATTATTTTCATAGCTTCCGCTTTGTTTAAATCTTTTATTCAGCGAAATCGAGTCCTTTTGCTTTTTCAACTTCTCTTTTGTTAGGATTGACAGACTCTCTAAATGGTACATCAACAACTTCGCCTTCAACTGGCTCACCAGGTGATACTGAATATTCATCAGGCAATCTAACTAATAATTTAGTGCCTATTTCCGATGAAGACCATGGCACCCAAGCTAGAGCAATATTTGTTTCGAGCTCTGGAGACCACCAAGGAGAAGTAACATAACCCATATCATTTCCATCGGTATCTGCAATCAGCCAAAAATCTGGAGCATAATCTGTTATTTCTTTTCCGCCTAAAGTTATGCCAACCATTTTCATTTTAAAAGGAGCTTTGCCATCATCAATGACTGCTCTTTGTTTTTCAAGCTCTTCTTTACCAATATAATCAGCAGCTTTATTTCGAGGCACTTGATATGCAAGATTAACCTGAAATGGAGATGTTTCATGATCTAAATCTTGACCCCAAGATAAAATACCAGCTGCAATTCGACGATGATGAGCTGGTGCTATAACCATTAAACCAAATTCCTCGCCTGCTTCAAGAACTGCATTCCACATTTTTTCAGCATTTTCATGTGCATCACGAACGTAGATTTCATAACCTTTTTCACCAGTAAATCCAGTTTGGCTAATAACACAATCAGCTCCGCCAACTTTTGTTTCCATCAGTCCGTAATATGGAACATCTCTTAATTCTTCACCAGCTAACTTAGCCATAAGATCTTCAGATAAAGGTCCCTGTATTTGAACAGGACATACATCTATTTCATCAATCTTGACATCAAATTTTTTCGCTACATTTACTCCTTGAAGCCATAACAAAAGATCGCTATCTGAAATAGAAAACCAAAATTCATCTTCTGCAAGTCTTAATAAAACTGGATCATTAAGAATCCCGCCTTTGTCATTACATAAAATTGCATATTTGCCATGCATCGGTTCAATTTTTGTTGCGTCACGAGTTATTACAAAATCTGTAAAAGCTTCTGCGTCTGGCCCTTTAACTCTTATCTGTCTTTCAACAGCAACATTCCACATAGTTACTCTATTCACTAATGCGTCATATTCAACCATGGCTCCACCATCCTCAGGTCTAACATATCCTCTCGGATGATAGATTCGATTATAAATTGTTGCTCTCCAGCAGCCCGCCTCATGAGATAGATGCCAAAAAGGCGATTTTCTTACACGAGTTGAGATTAATAGTTCAGTCGGTGTTCGTCCGCTCTGTCTTAGATTGTATGGTACTACCCGATCACTTTGATCTACGCTTGGATGATTTGGATGAGTCATATTTCCCCCTTCAAATTTATGACAAATATATAAGATTTATCATCTGATTAAACGACATTTTTTTAACTTTGTAAATCAAAATTTTTAATAGATTTATGCTTCAAAATTAAGCATTATTTTTAACCTATATTATGATAAAAAAATTATTCTAAATTAATTATTTTTCCAGGTTTTAAGGTTATAAAATCAATTGAATTATCTTGTTTAACAGCATTTGCAAGCCTTTCTCTTGGCTCAAGTGTATCCTCATCTGTAAGAGAAAAAGTACCCCAATGCATCCCAAAAGCTTTTTCTGCTTCCAAATCTAACATAATTTGAACTGCGTCTTCAGGGTTTACATGACTTTCTGCCATAAACCATTCAGGATCATATGCACCTATTGGTATAAATGCATATTTAGGAGATCCGAGTTTAATTTTTGTATCTTTAAAATCATTAGAATATCCGGTGTCGCCAGCATGATATAAAGAATATTCCTTATGTTTTATGTACCAACCTCCCCATAAACTTTTATTTCTATCAAATAAGGATCTTTTTGACCAATGTTGAACAGGAGTAAAGATAAATTCGAAATTACTTGCTTTAAATGATTGCCACCATTTAAATTCATAAGCATTTTTAATTCTTTTTCTTTTCAGTAGCTTAAGATCTCCAGCAGGAACTAAAAAAATAGCTTTTGGATGTTTTTTTGAAATCTTAATCAAGGATTTTATGTCTAAATGATCATAGTGATTGTGACTAACAGTTACAAAGTCTATATTAGGAATTTTATCTATTGGTATTGCAGGAGGAATAAGTCTTTTTGGCCCAATGTTTCTGAAAGGAGAAGCTCGATCTGAAAAAACTGGATCTGTAAGTATTGTTGTTCCATCCTTTTTAATTAAAAAGGTTGAATGGCCAATCCAAATAACATAATTATCATCTTCTTTTAGATTCAAATTCTCCCAATCAGAAGATATTTCTATATTGCTTATTTTTGGTTCAATGTCAGATCTAATCCATTTAATCATATCGCTAAATGTTTTATCTAAAGATTCACCATTTGTATTCTTGTATTCAGCAAAAAGAGATACTGAAATAAGTAAATATAATGAAAGTAAAATTTTAATCATCTTTTTTTCTTGATAAAAAATTCAGAAATAATCTATCTAACTCTAATATATTGAATTAGTTATCGTTAATTCTTCAAGAATATTTTCTGCCTCATCTAACTTTTCTAATGTCCAAAGAAGATATCTAGAGTCTACAGAAATAGTTCTTGCATCAGGTATATATTTATAATCTGCGATAATTGTTTCAAGCATGCCATCAAATGCTAATCCAACAAGCTCAAATTTTGAATTAATAGTTGCAGACCCTGAATTGCCATTAGTTATATCTAACGTTGAAAGAAAGTTAACTGGTACTGAATTAATTGGCTTATAAAAATATTTACCATAATCTTTTGTTTCGATTAGATTTAGAAGTTTTCCGCTAGCATTAAATGGTTTTATGCCTGTATGTTTTTGAGCAATACCCTCTAGTCTTGTAAAAGGCTCATAAATTAAACCATCTTTTAAAGATACGCCGGCAACATTTCCATAAGTAACTCTAAGAGTCCCATTGGCATCTGCATACATTTGCTTGCCAGATGATTCATAATATTTTTTCAAAAGACCTATAAATTTTGATTTAAGTAGTTGCCTTTTTGCTCCTGTTTCTTCAGATTCTTTCTCATACGCCAAAGACTCATCGAAGGTATCTTTTGCAAAAATAATCAGAGGATCTTGAGAATCATTTAATTCATCTAAGCTCATTTCAAACATTTGTAAAAAATTCTCTGAGGTTTGGTAATCTGTTGAATAAATCTCATCAACTTTGCTTAGAATTATTTCCTTGGATTCATCCAATCTAAAGAGCTTGCTATAAGTAGCTCTTCTTAAGGATGAATCAAAGCCTGAATAAACAATTAGTCTATCTTCAAATATAGCCCTATCTACTCTTGGATCAAATGAATAATCTAGACTCTTAATTCTATTAATAATTCTTTCCTGGTCTCTATCTTGATAGCCTGGTTTTCTTTCTGCATCAATTTTTTCTCTCTCAACAGCATTCCTATAAATTCTTTTTGCTTGTGAGATTAAAGCAGAATTTCCATAGTAAGATCTGGCTAGGCTTTTTTGTTGATCTTCATCAATTAAGTTTAGTAATTCACTAAGATAATTTTTATCAGTTTCTGATGCATCTTTTTCAACAAAATCTAAAAAGTTTCTCCATTTAATTTTTTCGGATTCAATAAGTTTAAAATTGTTTGCACCATCTATTTGACCCGATATTTTTTTATAGTAGTTTTCGTAGCCACTTTTTAAACCTCGATATTTAAGCATAGAGCCATCAGAAGAATTAGTATTCTGCTCCATTAGCTCAATACCTCGTTTGAGAAATTTTACAGTCTCATGAAATCCAGTTTCAAGATCCCATTTGATTTCATTAAAAGTAATAGTTCTATTGGTTCTTCCTGGATATCCAACAACCATAACAAAATCACCATCTTTTACACCCTTAGCAGAAACCTTTAAAAATGAATCAGATTTATAAGGTACATTATCTTTGGTAAATTCCTTACTAGAACCATCTTTGGCTGTATATGCTCTAAGTAATGCAAAATCGCCTGTATGTCTTGGATACATCCAGTTATCAATTTCTCCTCCATATTCTCCAATGTATGAGGGAGGCGCATAAACTAATCTAACATCTTTTATTTTTAATACTTTTTCTAATTTATATGTTTCACCACTAAAGAATGATCTGACCCTACATTCAAATTCATCAGAAGTTTCACACTCTCTTATTATTACTTTTTTGTTATCTTCAATAATTTCAGCCCTTTCAAGGGCAGCGGTATCATCACTTAAACCATCTAATACTTTATTAGTAATATCGGTACTTTTTAAGGTTACATATACACGTGATCCTGGAGCAGACCTTTTTTCATCATCTTTTGTTCGTGCAACAAAACCCGTTTCAAATAAATCAGATTCCGCATTTGAATTGAACTGAAGATAGCTTCTTTCTATACAGTGATAATTTGTAGCTATTAAGCCTTGGTCTGAAACAAAAGCTGCTGAACAGCCTCCTAAACTTACAATAGCGTTCATGGGATGCTTAAATAAGTCACTAACATTAGCAACGCTTCCCTTGTAACCACTGGCACGAAGTTCTTTTTGCAATGATTTCATTTGATATGGTTCCCACATTCCTTCATCAGCAGTGATATTAAGAACAAACATTGTTAAAAAAATAAACATATATTTTTTAATCATTAGAAATCCTTTATAAAATTTATAGTTGTTATTATATATCTAAAGTAAATCATCTTGGATATTGACACATTATGTTCGTAGTCATAAATTGTTTATGAATACAGAGGCAGCCCTTTGTCCATCGTTCCACGCACCGTCGACATATCCACTGCGATTAGAGAGAGCTTCGCCTGCGAGCAAGATGCGACCAGCAATTGGATGCTGCAGTATTTTTTTTCATTGCCGAGTGTATTCAATGAACTGTGTGAGTAAGCGCCAAGTGCATACGGGTCATTCCCCCAGTCGGTGGTACTATAATCGATAGGATCAGGGGCGTCGGAGCCCAAGATAGATCTGACGTTAACGTGAAGTGCAGTCGCCAGTTCGTCGATCGACAATGAGTCCGCTGCAATACCCGAAGCCCCAGCACCAATTACTACTACAGTCGAATTATGTTGAATTCTGTCATGCATATGATCTTAAAAGTATTTATATTCCCACTCAATTAGGAAATTATACATTTTAAGAACAGTAAAACCTTAGAAACCCTTTAAATGGTGGGCCCGGGAGGACTCGAACCTCCGACCAATGGATTATGAATAGTAAAGAGCATAAAATATATAAATGATTAAAAAATATTTAATCTTATTATTTTTTTCCTTATCTTTTTCATTATTATCATTTAGTGAAAATATAGATATTTCTGGTGAAGAGTTAATGCTTTTAGTTCATAAAACACCTACTTGTGGTTGCTGTAAAATGTGGATGAAACATGTTGAAAAAAATGGTTTTACTGCCTACGGTCAAGATCATCAAAACCTAATAAAGATAAAAGAAAAATATAATATTGAGCCTCAATATAGATCATGCCATACAGCAGTATCTTCTGATGGATTTATCTTTGAAGGTCATATTCCAAGCAAATACATAAAACAATTTTTATCAGAAGATCATCCGGAGGCTATAGGATTATCAGTTCCTGGCATGCCTCTTGGGTCTCCCGGCATGGAAGTTGAAGATCGTTTTATGCCTTATGATGTACTTATTCTTTTTAAAGATGGTACAAGCAAGATTTATGCTGAAGTAAGACAATAAATATTTTATTTTTCATTTAATTAAACCTAATTAAAACATTGTTGCCTTTATCTTAAGGTATTGACAACTATGTTATCTTTATATGACACACTTTTAGGAATACCAAAATGAATATTAATATCTCAAACAGACTACCCGTAACAGTGCTATCTGGTTTTTTAGGAGCAGGCAAGACTACGGTGCTTAGCCATATTTTAAATAATCGTCAAAATAGAAAAGTTGCAGTTATCGTTAATGATATGAGTGAAATCAATATTGATGCTTCTCTTGTTAAAAATGAAGTTTCTTTAAATCGTAGTGAAGAAAAACTAGTTGAAATGAGTAATGGTTGCATCTGTTGCACGCTAAGAGAAGACTTATTAGTTGAGATTAATAAATTAGCTGAAGAAAAAAAGTTTGATTATCTTGTTATTGAATCAACTGGTATATCAGAACCATTACCTGTTGCTGAAACGTTTACATTTGAAGATGAAAATGGAATCTCACTATCTAATGCTGCAAACTTAGACACAATGGTAACTGTTGTTGATGCTGTAAATTTTATGAAAGATTATGAGGAAGCAAAATATTTGCAAGAAACAGGTGAATCTTTGGGTGAAGATGACGATAGGAGTGTTGCTGATTTGCTTGTAGATCAAATTGAATTTGCAGATGTAATTCTAGTAAGTAAGACTGATTTAGTTAAAAAAGAGGATATCAAAAAACTTAAAGCTATCATAAAAACTCTTAATACTCAGGCAGAAATTATTCCAATAACGGAAGGTCGAATTGAAATTGATAAAGTCCTTAATACAGGACTGTTTAACTTTGATAAGGCTAAGGAGGCTCCTGGATGGCTTAAAGAAATGAGAGGTGACCATATACCAGAAACAGAAGAATATGGTATTAGCAGTTTTACTTATAAAGCTAGAAGGCCTTTTTATCCAGAAAAATTTTATAACTTTCTTCATAGTACTGAGCAATATGGCAAATTAATAAGGTCAAAAGGTTTCTTTTGGTTAGGTTCTCGACTTGAATATGCAGGACAATGGAGTCAGGCAGGAGGAATTGCAAGATATGGTTATGCAGGTTTATTTTGGAGATCTGTTCCAAGAAAAGATTGGCCAACTGATGAACAGGCCCTTGCTTCGATAAAAGAAAACTGGATCGAACCTTTTGGTGATATGAGACAAGAATTGGTATTTATTGGTCAAAGTCTTGATGAAAAAGCTATAACAAATGCATTAGATAATTGTCTTGTAACTGAAGACGATATGTTAAAAGGTGAAGAGTTCTGGACCAATCTTAATGATCCCTTTCCCCCCTGGCAAGAAATTCAATAATGGTGGGCCCGGGAGGACTCGAACCTCCGACCAATGGATTATGAGTCCACTGCTCTAACCAACTGAGCTACAGGCCCAATGTTCATATGAACAAAAGAGCGATAATTATATAAGAATTAATTTTTTAAGGAAGTCTTTAAACTTTCCATCTAAACCTGATAGGCTATTATCTTATAATGATTAATCTTAGTGATGCTACTCCATTTGCTGAAGGAGGCAATAGGAAATGCTATGTGCATCCAAATAATCCTAATAGATGCCTTAAAGTAGTTCATCCTGGGCTGCTTCAAGAAATTAAAAAGAATAAGCCTTGGTATAAAAGATTTAGATCAATAGATAGTTTTGATGATAACTTAAGAGAAGAACAAGCCTATAAACAAAAAGCTCTTATTAAAGATAACCCAAATCTATGGAAACATTTAGCTAAGTGGTATGGAATGACTAAAACAGATATTGGAATGGCCTCTGATACTGAACTAATAAAAAATGACAATCAGATTGCTGAAACTCTTGAAAATTATTTATTCACTCATGGGGTTACTGAGGAAATAAAAAAATCTATAGAAGAATTTCAGATGTGGTTAAGAGAAAATTTAATCTTAACTAAAAATCTTATTCCGCATAATCTTGTCCTGAAAAAACAAGATGGAAAAATAATTATTAAAATTATAGATGGTCTTGGACCGCAAGCATTTATACCCCTCCATGACTATTCAACTTATTTTGCTAAAAGATACGTCGAAAAGAGAATTAAGTTAATGTGGAGTAGAATTAATTGGGATCTATCTGGGAGAAAAGGTAATTGGAAATAATCTTTATTCGTCCAAGAAACTTTTTAAGTGACTTGATCTGCTAGGATGTCTTAATTTTCTTAAAGCTTTTGCCTCAATCTGTCTTATTCTTTCTCTAGTAACATCAAACTGCTTTCCTACTTCTTCAAGCGTATGATCAGTATTCATACCTATACCAAATCTCATTCTTAAAACCTTTGCTTCTCTTGCTGTAAGTGAAGCAAGAACATCATCGGTTGCAAAATGTAAGCTTTCTTCAGTTGCATTCTCTAAAGGAGACTCAATTACAGTATCTTCAATGAAATCGCCTAAACTTGAATCCTCGTCATCACCAATAGGTGTTTCAGTTGAGATTGGTTCTTTTGCAATTTTAAGCACTTTTCTGACTTTGTCTTCAGGCATATCAAGTTCTTGACTTAACTCCTCTGGAGTAGGCTCTCTACCCATGTCTTGCATCATCTGACGCGAGACTCTATTTAATTTATTTATGGTTTCAATCATATGGACTGGGATTCTAATTGTTCTTGCTTGGTCTGCAATAGATCTTGTAATAGCTTGTCTTATCCACCATGTTGCATAAGTAGAGAATTTATAACCCCTTCTATACTCAAATTTATCAACCGCCTTCATTAGGCCAATATTACCTTCTTGAATTAAATCTAAAAATTGCAATCCTCTATTAGTATATTTTTTTGCAATAGAAATAACTAATCTAAGGTTAGCTTCAACCATATCTTTTTTTGCCCTTCGCATTTTAGTTTCACCCATAGACATATTTCTATTAATTTCTTTAATTTCCTTAATAGATAAACCAACTTTTTCTTCAAGAGCCATAATATCTTTTTGAGCAATCACAACATCTTGTTTAACAGCTCCTAGCAAATCCTTTTTATATTTCTTTTCTTTCATCAAGCTATCAACCCATCTAACTTTAGTTAAATTATCTGAGTACAAAGCTAAAAAATCCTTTCTTGGCATGCGGGCTTTTTTAACTAACTCATTTTGAATAAATCTTTCTTTCTCTCTTAAGCTATTTAATCCATGCCTTGCAATAGCAGCAATATCCTCGAACATTCTTGGACTAAATTTTAAGAACTGGAAAATTTCTCCGAGCTTTTTGTACTCTGCATTTGCTTCTTTTGAGTGTCTTCCTTTTTTCTCTATAACTTTAGAAGTTTTATTAAATTGTCTTTTGAGGCTGGTCATCCGTCTTTGGACTTCTTTCATGTCAGGACCAGAAGAAGATTCTTCATCTGATGACTCAGCGGCCTCTGCTTCCT
>CACHWY010000005.1 GCA_902583575.1 uncultured SAR86 cluster bacterium
TTCAATATTAAGTTGTCCATCTAATCCAGCTACTCTATGAACATGAATTTTTTGATAACCGGGATCCATTGTCATATCCATCATTGCTTTTCTATTCGGATATTTTGCTATTGCTACTGCATCCCACATCTCTTCAACTTCGCCAAGCATAAGCCTACTAACCGAGCCAGCAAAAAGAAATTCACCTCCATATTTTTGTACAAAATCTATTACTTCTGCAGCATATAGTTGATATGCTTCTTTACCTGTTAAATTCGTATTACGTCCATCTTCGTAGATAGCTTTTTCTTTATATTTCAAAAGATTAACCATTGATATTGGCCCAAGCTCTGGATCTTCTAAAAAACCATTTATTTGATCTTCATTTGGCGTTATTTTATTTTCTACTTTCATAATTAAATGACCTAAAATACAATTATACGGAGTTAAAATAATGAATAAAGTTTTTTCAATTTTGTTTTTCGTTTTGGTTATTGGGATAGTTATTTTTCAATATTCCAGAAATACCGAAACTAATATTAATTATGAAAACTTTAACCTAGTTGCTCCTGGTATATTAAGAACGCCCGATGAGCGTTTTGATGATCTAAAAGACTACCCATTTAAACCAAATTACTTAATTATTGGTAATACTCGTATTCACTATATAGATGAAGGCCCTAAAGATGGTCAAATTATATATTTATTACATGGGGAACCAACCTGGAGTTATTTATTTAGAAAAATGATTCCTACTCTTATAGATGAAGGTTATAGAGTTATTGCTCCTGATATGGTTGGATTTGGTAAATCTGATAAATATATTTCAGTAGATGATTATTCACATCAAATGCATGTCGATAAAATGACTCAATTAATTATCGAACTTGATTTAAAAAATATTACTGCACATTTTCATGATTGGGGTGGCCCAGTTGGATTAAGAGTGTTAGCAAAAGAACAAAATAGATTTGACAGAGTAATTGTTAGCAATACAAGCTTACCTGCAACTGGAAGAGGGTTTTTAAATGATTTAAAAGGTTACTTATTAGGTCCTATTTTTAAATTTACTATTTGGTTACAAGGGCCAGCTACCTGGGAAGAGTTTATTGGGGGTGATGGATTTGCTAATTGGATTAGATACTCTAAATATTCAGATAATATTGATATTGGAGGTGTTATGAAGGTATTAGGATCTCTAACTGAAGAAGAAAAAATAGCTTATGAAGCTCCATATCCCAATGCATCCTATAAAGCAGGGGCTCAAATATTCCCTTTCCTTATACCAAGCGAGCTAAGAAAAAATGAAAAAGCTTATAGAGAAGTATTAGAAAAATGGGAAAAGCCTTTTTTAATAGCTAATAGTGATAATGATCCTGTTACTGGTAATAATCCTAGATTAGTTAAACTTTTGAAACGAGTTCCATCAGCTCAAGAGGTGGTTATTAAAGGTCCAGGACACTTTCTTCAAGAAGAAGCAGGTCCTGAATATGCTGAGTTAATTATAGATTTTATAAATGGAAATCCTCAAGGATTCACTGTTGAAAAGAAAGTTATTAACAAAGAATCTATTTTATAAAATTAGAGCTACAATAATTAGATGAATAGAGTTATTAAAGATACAGGTTCTAAATATCCTATTATTCAAGCCCCAATGGGTTGGATTGCAAGAAGCCAGCTTGCTTCAGCTGTTTGTGAAGCTGGTGGAATGGGAATTATAGAAACATCCTCCGGTGAGATCGATAATTGTAAAAAAGAAATTAAAATAATGTCTGAGTTAACGGATAAACCATTCGGAGTTAATCTGCCTTTATTATTTCTTAATGATGATTCTATGGTTAAATTTTGTGTTGAAGCAGGTGTAAGATTTGTAACTACTTCAGCGGGCGATCCTACAAAGTATATTAAAGTTTTAAAAGATGCTGGGATTACTGTATATCATGCAGTACCGAGCCTCGAGGGAGCCATAAAAGCAGCAAATGCTGGTGTTGATGGTTTAGTTGTTGAAGGAACTGAAGGTGGTGGGTTTAAGAGTCCGGTTGAAGTTGGTTTGCTGGTTTTAATTCAATCCATAAAACAAAATTTAGACTTACCTATAATTGCAGCAGGTGGAATAGTAGATGGAGCTGGAATGGCGGCTGTATTTGCAGCTGGTGCAGAAGGTATCCAAATGGGAACAAGATTTGTATCAAGTGCTGAGAGCCCTGTTCATAATAATTTTAAAAATAAAATCATAGATTCTGGTATAGATGGAACTCTCGTATTGAATAAGTCATCTAAACCAGTGATAAGAGCTCTTAAATCTAATTTAACTATGGATATTGATCAAAAGGGTGAAATGGATATGAGTGCCATGATGAACATTAAAAAACTCTATTTTGATGGTGATATGGAGGCTGCACCAGCTCTATCAGGTCAATCTATAGGACTTATAGATGAAATTAAACCAGTTAAACAAATAATCAATGAAATTATTAATGAATTTAATGATGTTTGTAAAACAATGGGTAATACAAACTTTTAATACATATGCCAGTAAATAAAGACTTAGATAAAAGAAACTTAAACATAAAAATTTATATCAATGGATCATTTTATGATAGAGATGATGCAAAGATATCAGTATTTGATAGCGGGTTTCTATTAGGAGATGGTATTTGGGAAGGAATTAGATTGGTAAATAACTCATGGGTATTTTTAGATGAACATTTGGATAGACTATTTGAAGGATGCAATGCAATAGATATAAAGATTAATCTTTCAAAGGATGAAATAAAAGCAGCATTACTAGAAACTCAAAAGATTAACAATATGAGTGATTCAGCGCATGCAAGACTAATGATTACTCGAGGGAATAAAATTAAACCATTTCAGCAGCCATCATTATCCGATGGAATTAACTTTGTAATTATTATGGAACATTCAAACCCTAATCCTAATAATGATGGCATTAATTTAGTAACAGTTCCTCAAGTAAGAGGGTTGCCAATGTCTCAAGATCCAAAACTCAACAGTCATTCAAAACTAAATTGTATTCTAGCATGCATACAAGCTAATAAAGCTGGTGGTGATGAAGCTTTAATGTTAGATCCATATGGTTTTGTTAGCACAACAAATTCATGCAATTTTTTTATTGTTAAGAATAATGAAGTTTGGACCAGTACAGGCGATTATTGTATGAATGGTATTACAAGATTAAAAGTTATCCAGTTATGTAAAAACAATAATATTCCAATTTTTGAAAAAAACTTTTCGTTAGTTGATGTTTATTCTTCACAAGAGTCATTTATAACTGGAACATTAGGATCATTAACTCAGGTTTTGACTATAGATGGTCGTAATATTGGGACTTCGGCTGATGACTGGCCAATAACTGAAAAATTAAGATCTTCATATAAAGAACTTATTAATGCCTAAAAATTTAATAATTGCTATGTGGTCTGGGCCACGAAATCTTTCTACCGCACTAATGCGTAGTTTTGGTAATAGAGATGATGTATCAACTATATTAGATGAACCATTCTATGGATCATATTTGGTATCAACCAACAAAGACCACCCTATGAAAGAGGAGGTTATTAAAAGTCAGTTGAGCAATGTTGATGATGTTAAAAAATTATGTCAAAAGCAAAATGCTGGAATAACATATCAGAAACATATGACCCAACATATTATTGATTTAGATCTAACCTGGCTTGATACTTTATGTAACTGTTTCTTAATAAGAGATCCAAAGTTAGTCGTTACTAGTTTTATGAAATCATGGAAAGATGGAGAATTTGAAGATATAGGGTTTTCTCAACAATATAATATTTTTAAATATGTAAAAAACAATTTAAATTCAAACCCAATAGTTATTGATGCATCAAAACTTAGAAATAATCCAAAAGAGGTTTTAACAAAAGTTTGTAATCTTTTGGATATTAAATGGAGTGATAGTATGCTTAAGTGGAGTAGTGGTATTAAGGATTATGATGGAGTATGGGCTAATCATTGGTATCCTTCTGTCATGAAATCAACTCATTTTAAACCAGAAGATATAAAGGATATTAATCTTTCTTATGATGAAAATAGAATTGTTGAAAAGGCAATGCCAATATATGAAGAATTGTATGAATATTCTATTTAGGTGGCCATAAAAATAACTGAGAAGTTTTATTCATATAGTCTTGATAATCAGGCCTATTTTTTAGACTTCTTTTATCCATCATAGGACATGAAATAAATATAAACAGAGATAACATCACTAATGGGCATAATATTGTCCATATTGGCATTATTCCTGATGATAGACCCATAAAATACACCCCAAACCAAAACATTGATTCTCCTAGGTAATTAGGATGTCTAGAATACCGCCATAAGCCGTATTTCATTGTTTTATCCTTATTCAAAGGATTGGATTTAAAATCTCTCATTTGTTTATCTGAAATTGTTTCAAGAATAACTGCAACAATTGAAAAAATAGAAGCTAATAATAAATTAATATTTAAATTTAAATTATTTAATAAAATATATGAAATTGGAAATAATGAAAAGTTTACAATCAATGTAGGTAATAAATGTATACCAAAAAGATTGTTTATTTCAGCCTGAATTTTATTTGTATTTTTTAAATCGATGTATCTAAAATCTTCATGTTTAAATCCTTTCCATCCCATCAACCAATTATGTGTGAGTCGAACACCCCAAAACAGAATTGGAAATAATATCAAAAGTTTAATTATTAAAGAGTTAGAAGAAATATTTACCATATATAACACTATAGGTATCGGAGCGACCGACCAAAATGGATCATATAAACTAGAATTTTTTAATAAAAGACTACCAACATAAATAAATAATGTTGCATATATATGCCAAATTAAAATTATCATCCATACATTAGATATTGATGAAGGAATTAAAAATAAGGGTATAAGGAATGCAATTATATAGATTACAAAACATATTAATTGGCTCTTTAATTTATTATTCATTACTTTTACTACAAGATATTCCCTAAAAATTCTTAACATTATTGTATTTTAGGTATTTTATTAATATTTAATTTAAAATATCAATAAATATTAGAAATAATTGTGAAAAAAAGAAAACCAAATATAACAGAAGTTGTTTTGAGGGATGGACAACAATCTCTTATAGCAACAAGAATGAAAACTAAAGACATGATACCTGCATTATCCAAGATGGATAAAGTTGGCTTTTCCTCTGTAGAGGTATGGGGTGGGGCAACTTATGACGTATGTTTAAGATTTTTAAATGAAGATCCTTGGGATAGACTTAAAGTGTTTAAAAAATATTTTAAGAACACTCAATTACAAATGCTTCTTAGGGGTAAAAACTTAGTTGGTTATAAGAAGTACCATGATTCAGTAATAGAATTATTTATATCTAATTCCATTAAAAAAGGTATTAATATTTTTAGAATTTTTGATTCATTGAATGATATAAATAACCTTAAATCATCAATAGAGTATGTTAATAATGGAGGTCAGAATTCACAAGGAACCATTTGTTATACAACAAGCCCAGTTCATAATGAGAAATATTGGATAAAATTAGCAAAAAATATTGAAGATCTTGGTGCAACATCATTGGCTATTAAAGATATGGCTGGCCTATTAAGACCTCAGGTTTGTTTCAATCTTGTAAAAAAACTTAAAGCAAATCTTAAGATACCAATTCACATTCATACACATTCGACAACTGGACTAGCAGACGCTACAAACTTTAAAGCCTATGAGGCAGGAGTTGATAATATTGATACTTCCATTTCATCATTTAGCAACTTATATGCTCATACGGCAACAGAAAGTCTTATATCAATGTTATATGACAATGAAAATAACCCTTATGATATGAAGCTTTTAACCCAAATATCTGAACATTTCCATAATATAAGACCTGATTATGAAACTTATGAGGGGTCGATGAAAGGAGTGGATATTAATATGCTAATCAATCAAGTTCCAGGTGGTATGTTAAGCATATTAGAAAAACAACTACTTGATTTAAATAGAAGTGATAAGCTAAGAGATTTAATTCAAGAAATACCAAGAATAAGAGAAGATGTGGGCTATGTTCCATTAGTGACGCCATCATCACAAATAGTTGGTGCTCAAGCCTTAATGAATGTACTAGATGAAAAAAGATACAAGACTCTTACTAAAGAATTCGTTGACTTAGTTAATGGAGAATATGGGAAAGTGCCAGGAAAGATTTCTACAAAGTTATTAAAAAGAGTAGAAAAATCTAAACAATCTGAAATGGCTAGCGATGATTTAAAAGATACAAAATTTTATAAGAATAAATTTAAAAACTTTTGCAATGAAAATTATCTAAAAGATTTACATAATAGTAACTCACATTTACTAAACTACATCTTGTTTACTAAGGAATCAGAGAATTTTTATTTATCAAATATGAAGAATAATATGAATGATATTATCGGACTCCAAGAGGGTTTTGGCCTTTATATAAACGAATAACTAAATATTTTATGAATACTGATATATGGAATGATATTAAATCAGAGGTTAAATTAAGAGTTAATGCTGAACCTTCATTAAAACCTTATTTAGAAAGTCTTATTTTATCCCAAGATAACTTTATAAATTCTATAGCTTCAATATTAGCATCTAAATTAAATAGTAATGCATTGTCATCTCAAGATATCAAAAGGTTCTTTATAGAAGTTTATAATGAATGTGACTGGCTTGAAGAAGCACTAATAAAAGATTTACTCTTTTTTAAAGAAAATGATCCAGCCTGCAAATATTACTCAACTCCAATATTGTTTTACAAGGGATACCAAGGATTGGCTACTCATAGGGCTGCAAATTGTTTATGGAAAAATGAAAGACATACTATGGCGCTATTTTTTCAAAATAGAGCTTCAGAAGTATTTGGTGTTGATATACACCCAGCTGCATCTATAAAAGGTGGTGTAATGATAGATCATGCTACAGGTGTAGTAATTGGAGAGACAAGCACTATAGATGAAAATGTTTCTATATTTCAGGGTGTCACATTGGGTGGAAAGGGTACAGAGACAGGAGATAGGCATCCTAAAATAAAATCTGGCGTTTCTATTTATGCATCAAGTACAATTCTTGGGAATATTACAATTGGTAAAAATTCTAAAGTTGCTGCTGGTAGCTTGGTCTTAAAGGATGTTCCTCCAAATATTACAGTTGCAGGAATACCAGCAAAAGAAATTAAATAAATTCAAATTGAATTAAGAAGGTCTAGCTCTTCATTTGTCATTTCAGATTCTATTTCATCAAATAAAATACTAGACATATATCTTTCAGCTGTATCTGGAAGCATACATAATATTTTAGATCCTTTTTTAGCTTTTTCTGCAACCTTTACAGTAATAGCAAAAGTAGCACCACCAGAAATGCCTGTGATAATTCCTTCTTTTCTTGCTAATTCGTTTGCCCAATATATTCCCTCATCACCGGTCACAGGAATGAGTTCATCATAGTACTTATTATCAATAGTTTCTTGTAAAACTAAAGGAATAAAATCAGTTGTCCAACCTTGAATAGGATGTGGATTCCATTTTGGATGTGAAGAAGAAGGTGACCCATCATTATTCCTTTTTTGTGGGTCATTGCTTTTAATAAGTGGAGCTACGTCAGGCTCAGTAAGAATTAATTTTGTATTTGGCATTTTTTTTCTTAAAATTCTTGATACTCCTGTAAAAGTACCTCCAGTTCCATATCCAGAAACCCAATAATCTAAGCCTATATTTTTAAAATCATTATAAATTTCTTGGCCGGTTGTTTGTTCATGAACTTTTGCGTTATCTTGGTTTTCAAATTGTTTTGCAAAAAACCAATCATTTTTTTTTACTAATTTTTTTGCTAAATTATATGCACCAGTTCCACCCTCTGTTGCAGGTGTTAATATCACCTTAGCACCTAAAAATCTCATCAATTTTCGCCTTTCTATTGAAGCACTATCAGGCATAGTTACAACTAAATCATATTTTTTAGCTGCACATACCATTGCTAGACCTATACCTGTATTGCCACTTGTTGCCTCAACAACTGTTTGATTCTTTTTTAGTAAATTATTTTTCTCAGCATTTTCAATAATACTTAAAGCCAATCTATCTTTTACAGAACTTGCAGGATTAAAATATTCGGCTTTAACATAAAGTTCAGCACCATTAATGGCTATATTTTGAAGTTTTATTGATGGTGTTTCGCCAATCGTATTTAGAATATTTTTATATATCATATGTTTTTATTTTATTTATAATAAATTTATTACAAATAGTATAAATTTTTAATACATACATTACTTAATTTTTTTTAAATAAAGTAATAACTCAATAACAAGGAGACATTGATATGAGATTAAAAAATAAAACAGCAGTAATTTCTGGAGCAACTGGTGGTATAGGAGAAGCAACTTCAAAACTATTTTCAGCTGAAGGAGCTAATGTTGTAATGGTTGGAAGAGATGAAGAAAAACTAAATACTTTATATAACTCCTTTGAGGATAAATCAAAACTGACTACTTACGTGGCAGATTCAAATAATGAGGATTCTATTAAAGATTGTATAACTTTTGCTAAAGATAAATATGGTTCAATTGATGTTGTCTTCGCTAATGCTGGGACAGAAGGAGAGGTTAAACCACTTACTGAATATACCAAAGATGAGTTCAATAATGTTTTATCGGTTAATGTTATCGGAGTATGGTTATATATGAAACATACTCTACCAATTATGCAAACTCAAAAAAATGGCTCATTTATAGCCGTAGCTTCCGCCGCAGGTGTAGTTGGCTTTAATGGTACATGTCCTTATGTAGCAAGCAAGCATGCAGTTTGTGGAATGATTAAAACAGCATGTATAGAAAATGGACCTTTTAACGTAAGAGTAAATGCATTAGCACCAGGCCCAGTTGACAATAGGATGATGAGATCATTAGAAGAACAGTTAAACCCAGAAGACCCTGACTCAGTAAGAGAAATGATTATGCAACAATTACCATTACAAAAATATGCTACAAATGAAGATATTGCTAATTTAGCGTTATTTTTAGGATCAGATGACTCTAGTAATTCTTCTGGTGGTGTTTATTTGTCTGATGGTGGCTTTACTTCTGCTTAAATATTATTAGAAAGGTTTTCTAAATTAGTGCTAATATCCTTATTATTAAGATGAAATAAAGATATTTCCTTTTTCATATTTAAATCCCTAAATTTTTGTTGGCCTGAAATAAACCAATTATCTTTTAAGTAATCTATTTTTTGTTTTGTCTTAATATCAGCATAAACAAGCCATTCTCTAAAACCATGCTCATTAATTTTATTAAATACCTCATCACATTTTTCAAAGTTATTATTTAAATAATATGCTAAGAATAGTTCCTTGTTCATTCGATCTGTATTTATATCACTCATAGGTATGGGTTCAATCTCATATAATTTTTCAAGTATCTTAATTCCGTTTTCTAAGTTTCCATATCTTAATAAAACTCTTCCATATATCCATAATACAAAAGGGTGATTGGGATTAGCGTTATATGCTTTATTTGCATATACCATTGCCTGTTCAAAATCATGAAGGGTTAGATGTGCTTCTGCTATTATTCTTAGTGCATTCCAATCATTGTCATTAAGCTCGTTAGCCTTACTTAAAGCCTGCATAAATTCTGACATGGTTTGATCATCATTTTCTTTAAATCCTAAAGCCATTGATTGGCCTATTGTGCATGCTTTCCATGAATAGGGTAGAGGATTTGATTTATCTGCTTCAATAGCAGCATCTAACATCTTGATAGCTTCTGCATTAGCATTCTTCTCATATTTTTGATTTAGTGCTCTACCCTTAAGTGTATATTCATATGAAGTCATACTTTCAGTGGGTTTTCTGTTGGCACGTTTGAGACTAGATATTTCAATTTCTCCAACTATACAAGTAATTATTTTTGTAACTATTTCATCTTGAATCTCAAATATATCATTATTTTCTCTATCAAATTTATTACTCCAAATTACTCTATCATCTGTCATATCGCTTAATTCTATAGATATTCTTAATCTATCGTCTGATGTTCTAATACTTCCGGTTACAATAAAGTCAAATCCCCATTCATTTTTAAAACTTTCGCTTGTAATATCTTTTTCTCGTAAACTAAAACATGTTTTTCTTGTTGCAACTGATATTTCTTTGACCATTGATAACTCCGTTAACAGGTCTTCTGCGATACCATCAACTAAAAACTGACCATCATCATTAGTATTTAAATTTTCAAAAGGAATAACAGCGATCTTGGGACGATAATCATCAATCCCAGATAAATTTGCATCTAAGTTTTCTAAAATATTTTTATTTATAGACTTTCTTTTAAAGATATATGTAAATATTAAAAATATTGGAAAAAATATAAGCAATCCTATAAATATATATTGCATCATTGCTTCATTTGATAGACCTAATGAGTTTCCTATAGCTACATTGTCTGAAACAATGCTACTAACTTGTATTAATGCAAAAGAAGCAACTATATAGCCTGTAGCCGACTTTAATAGGGTAGTTATAACATTTTTAAGTTTAATTCTTATGAAACTTAATAGTATTTTCCATATTTATTAAAATAATAAAATAAAAGTCATAAAAAATACATAATTATATATAATCAATATTATGAAAAAATTATTTATATTCATTACATTTATAAGTTTTATTTCAATACACCTAACTGCTTCAAATGAAAGTCATCATGAAGAATGTGTACCTGAAAAATCACCTGACATGAAAGAAAGACAGTTTTATAAAGAATTTGTTGGCACTTTTAATGGTAAGAAGCTTGCTTATACAGCAAGCCTCAAAGAAAAGATTCTATATGAGAAAGATAATCCAGATATACCGATGGCATCATTTTTTTATACAGAATATGTAGTAGATAGTGATAAAAATAGACCAGTAATATTTAGTTTTAATGGAGGGCCTGGTTCAGCATCATTATGGCTTCATATGGGTGTTTTAGGACCAAAAGTTATAAAGGTTCCTAGTGATGCATCAGATGATGGATCTGCTCCATATAGAATCGCAGATAATAAACTATCTCCATTAAGCGATGCAGATCTTGTTTTTATTGACCCAATAGGCACTGGTTATAGCAGGGCAATTGGATGTCATGAACCTGAAGAATTTTGGGGTGTAAGTGAAGATCCTAAAATTATTGCTGAATTTATAAGAAGATGGATTAATGATAATAAACGTTGGAATTCACCAAGATATATTCTGGGTGAGAGTTATGGTGGAATTAGAGGTCCATTATTAGTATCAGAATTAAGATCAGGGTCTATAACTCCAATAGAAATAAATGGTTTATTAATGGTTGCTCCAGCATCTGATTATCAGTATTTAGTTTTTCATCCCGGTAATAATAGCCCGCATTATGGATTCTTACCCTCATATGCTGCAACGGCTTATTATCATGGAAAAATTGAAACAGATAAATCACTTCAAGAATTTTATAAAGATTCAAAAAAGTTTAGTTTAGAGGTGTATGGACCAGCTTTATTAAAAGGAACAAGAATATCAGAATATGAAAAGACTTCTGTTATGAAGCAATATTCAGAATTTACAGGTCTAAGCCTAAGATTTGTAGAAGATTTTGATATGAGAGTAGATCCTTCAAGTTTTAGAAAAGAATTATTAAGAGATGAAGGTTATTCAGTAGGCAGATTAGATTCAAGATATAAAAATTCTGATTATATGGCAGGCGGTCAATACCCAGATACAGATGTATCAAGTGAAGGCTTTATGTCAGCTTATGTTTCAGCAATTCACACCTGGTTTAGTGAAATTGGTGTTGAAATGAAAATGTTATATCAAAGTGGTGATTATGATGTCTACTCAAGCTGGAAACATCCTCAAGAATGGAAGGGTAATGACTTTGGGTATGTGAATACAGTTCCTGATATTGCAAGAGCTCAAAGATATAATAAAGATTTTAAAGTCTATGTTTCATGTGGACTCTATGATCTAGCAACCCCCTGTTTTACGGCTGAAAACTTTATGTATGACAATACAGTTGATATGAGTAGGGTGGTTTTTTCAGAATTTGAAGCAGGGCACATGATGTATAACCATCAACCATCCTTTGATAGATTTCTTAATGAAGTTAGAGGATTCATTATAAATGACTAAGATTAGATGATAAATTTATGAAGCAAATATTATTATTCCCTTTATCACTACTTAAATATTATTAACTTATATATCAAGGATTAATCCTTGATCTTGTTCCTAATCCTGGACCGTAAACGATAGCATTTAACCATAATCTATTAGTCCCAAGTGTTGCTCCTCTAAAATTTGGCTCACCTGAAAATAATATAACTTGACCATCTCCGATTCTTTCTCTGGTTAAATATGCAGAGTTAGCAATTCTTTGTGACGCCTCTGGCCAAACTAATCCACTCATTCTCACATTAAGATCTTTACCTACAGGTAAGCTAGACCAATTTATGACTCTTGGTTTATCAATTTCATTATTAGGAATCATTTGACCTATTCTTACAGGTGCATCAACATAACTTCTTGCCATAAGAATAGGGAGGTTGCTATATAAAACAGGAATAGTATTTGGTGTTCCAAATGTTAACCAATGCTCATTGTCAGTTCTTCCTGCAACTATTGATCCTGATGGCATAAAAATTGATTGCCATTTATCTCTAGATTTAAGCTCATTTTCAGATAAGGTGTCTTCTAACTGTTCCCATGGATAAGATATTTCAAAATCTACAATATTGTTATTTGTTTTATCTTTATCTACATTTTTATATTGAGAGTATATCTCTCTCAATAAATCAAAATTATACTTCTCACTTTCATCAAAAGTATTTTCAAGTTGTTTAACACTACCTATTCCATATTCTGATGTTAAAAATCTTGTACTTCTATTATGTGCAATTAATGTTCCACCTTGTGAGACCCATTCAAAAAGCGTCTCTACTGTGTAATCATCTATCGCTCGACCACTAGGTATGATAATGGTGTTATATCTTCTTAAATCTCCATAACTAGCTAAAGATGCATTTATCATGCTATGTCTTATTCCTAAATGATGATCTAACGACCACCAACTTACTCCAACATCGTATGAATTAAACCCCTCATGACTTAACATGGCAATTTGAGGTTTTTCTAACAATCTAAAATGTCTACCACCCCAATCAGGAAGTTCTTCTGGACCAAATCCTGATTCAATCGATACTACAGATATATTTAATTCATCTGAAACTGTTTTTACTAAATTTTGTAAATTTGTAATATATGGATTATCCATTTGAAGAACAACAACACTACCTCTAGGTAATGTATGATCGGATAGGGTGGATTCTTTATCAATTATCCTTACTTCTATATTTTGTTCCATTAAGCGAGCAGCAAAAGCTACTGAATTATCATCTATTCCATTAGTAGCCCAAATAACAGCATCTTTAGTAATTTCACTAGCAACGGGTGATGGTTTCCATGTCTCTAGGTTTGAATCTATATGCTCATCAACTGTAATTGCATTTAAACCATACATCATAGTAAAGTTAAAAGCTGTCGTGTCGTACATTATCGATGAACCACTTTTTAAACTTTTTTGTCTTTCTTCTACTAAAACATCTGTATCTATATCAGCATCAAACTCTAATATCGCTGCAATAAGTGGAGCCTCTGGTTGTCTATTTGGAATAATCATACTTCCAGAAGGAATTGTATAATTTGTAACGAGCTGACCAGATTGTAAAGTTACATTGTCTATTTTAATATCTTTAGTATTTTGAAAAAGCTCTATATCTTGAGCTTTTAATTTATCAGCTAAAGTATTTAATCTAGTATTATTGTCTGTTGGTAAAACTACAAAGGTTTGATTAGCATATTCACTATCTTTTGAGACATTGTATTTTCTTCCATCCCAATAGTCTTTATACATTTCTTTTGAATTTTTAAGTAGTGTTTCAAGATTAACTAATGTACTTATATATTGATGATGAACTGATTCTTTATATGATTGAATAGTACCTTCTGGTCTTCTAACACCGTCTTCAGCCATTCTTGATTGTTCATAAAGTATTCCTAAAGTACCTCTAAATTGTACATAAAAAGAATAACCAGGGTAGAGATCCTCATGCCACTCACCAGTATAGAAACGCCAATTTCTTTCATCAAAAGTATTTCCTTGATCTTGAGCAAATACATTACCCCATTTAATTAAATCAGTATCAATATTTTTATTAATAGGTTCTCTTGGAGGTCCAGTCATGAATGTATCTTGGGGACCCATCTCGTGTCCATCAACAAGTATTTGAGGCCTCCATTCATTGATTAACTTTACTCTTCCTTTAGTTTCAGGTTGAGTTATATATAACCAATCTCTATTTAAATCAAAATAATAATGATTAGTCCTACCATATGGCCAGTCTCCAGTATGAAGCAGGGACTGATCATCGTAGTTTGGAGCTGTACCTCTATATTGTTCAAGAGATTTTACAAATCTTGCACGTCCATCAGGATTCATTAGCGGATCAACAATAATTACCATATTGTCTAACATATCTAAAACATCATCATCTATGCTTGCAATTAAATGATAAATAGCTGCCATAGCTCCATCAGCTCCTGATGTTTCATTACCATGAATTGAATAAGCCATCCAAGCTACTGCTGGTAAGTTATCAATAATTGATCTAGCTTGTTTATCATTAGTAGTTCTGGCATCTGATAATCCAGACAAGTTGCTTTTAATTTCATCTAAATTATTAATGTTTTCAGGTGAGGATATAAATACTGCATGAAGCGGTCTATTTTCATGAGTTCTTGCATATTCAACAACTTTAATCCTTTCTGATTGAGTTGACCATGTCTTAATCGCATTTGTTATTTGCCAGGGTGCAGCAACTTGTTCTCCAATACCAAATCCTAAAAACTCATCAGGATGCGTTATATCATCCATATAAGTTCCATCTAAAATAGGTATTTCATATAAATCTTTCGAATAAGATGTTGGATTCATTAAATCATTTGAAAGAAGGATATTGGTTGAAGTTATTATAAAAAGGAGTGTAAGTAATTTAGTTTTCATAAGTTTATAGTAATTGAAATAATAAAAATCTGCATTAAATTTTATAATTGATAAATATAAGTTTATTATCCCTATTATATTTAATTATAAATAGGAGTAAGCATGAAAAATTTAGTTATTGTATCTTTTCCCGCAAAAGATGGGATGTTAGATAATCTTATAGAAACTTTAAAGGTTGCCTTACCAGATACTAGAGCTTTCGAAGGTTGTATATCTGTTGATACATATATAGAAGATGCAACAAACACAATTCACCTAATAGAAGACTGGGAAACGCTTGATAACCAAGTCGCTTATCTTAATTGGCGGATTGAAACAGGGTTATTAGATGTATTAGAACCTTTATTAGATGGCGGGGCGGCCGGACTTAAAGCCGTAGTATGCGGACCAAAAGATCCTACTATTTAATATAATTATAATTATTGTTGAATTTAGAAGATTATTATATGATATATGTTACTCATAACGGGGGTATATAAATGATTAATATTTACAAAATCATAAACAATAAAGTTACAGTTTTAGTATTAACGGGTTTAATTACAACAAGTTGTGCTTTAAGTGTCCCTTTATATGAAAGACCAAGCAATTCATCAGCAAGAGATCACTTTTCATATGATCCTGAATCATTAAATTGTATGCAGCTATCGCAACAAGTAATTAGAGCTCAAAATGTATTATCAGATATTGCAAGCAGAGTAACAGAAGAGGCTAACAGGAGTACCGCATCATTTTCAGCAGGCATTAGAACTAATAACCCAAGAAGAGGATCAAACTTTATTGGAATGCAATCAAGTGCTGTTGACCCAACAGTATTAGAATTTGAGAAAGCTATGCTTTTATTAGAAGAACTTCAAGTTCTTATGGTTGATAAATGTACATCAGGTGGTTCAGATGAGTGGTCAGATCAACCAGCTTCAAAGGGTTAATCTCTCATATAATTATATATATTTTAATTTATTCTTAAGCAGGGTATATAAGGTTCTTTGATATACCTATTCGCATAATATATATTATGTAAAATTATATTGGTTGTTTATGTCTAACAATAAACTTATTATCATCTATTACGTTATATTCTTTTGATTTAACAGTACTTACATAAAGAAATTTAACTTCTATATTGTCGCTTGTTATTGATAATTTAACATAACCCTTATTTGAGCCATTAGTCCACTTTAGGTGTTTATTGTGCTTAATAAAGTCCTTGTCGATATCTTTTGTTATTGATCCGAACATATCAACAGTATTTGGAGATGAAATTGAAGGAGTTGCAATCTCTACACCAATAAATTCATTATGTATATTATAAAGATTAGAAATCCATGAATTATGCGTATCACCTGTAAGCACAACATTAGATTGAGATTTAGCTAAAATTTTATATAAATTATTTCTTTCATTTGGATAGCCATCCCACGAATCAGTATTATATGGAATATTCATTCCAGCAATGTTGAGGTATTTATGAAGATATTCAGGTAATTTAGTTTTATCAATCTTTAAAAATATTTCAGGCAAGACAGTTGGTGAAACTAGAACTTGTTGCCCAATAATGGACCATTTAAATTTATTATTAATATTTTCATCAAGCCATTTAAATTGTTCTTTACCAACCAAATCTCTTTTTTTAAGTAAATGATTTTTAAATTTAGAAACTTCAAATTTGTTATTGTTATAATAATTATCAAGATTAAGTTGTTCATCTCTATATATAGATCTAGTATCAAGCATAAATAATTGAAATAAGGATCCTATTTCAAATTTTCGCCAAATCTTAAGTTTTTTCTGCGTTTCTCTAATCGGCATCCATTCATAATAAGCTTTTACTGCATTTGCTTTTCTATTACTAAATAAACCTTCATCATAGGAATGATTTTCAGCACCATATTTCCAGGAATTATTAGTAAATTCATGATCATCCCAAACTGCTACCATAGCCTTTGAAGAATGTAATAGCTGTAAATCTTTATCTGTTTTATAAAGAGCATGTCGTTTTCTATAATCATCTAAGGTTACTATTTCATGCGGAGGGTCAACTACCCTATTTAATTTTTTAGAGTCTTCTGAAGCATAACCATCTTTATCATATTCATATAGATAATCACCTAAATGTAAAACTAAATCTATATTATTATCATTAGCAATCTCCTTATATGCATTAAAAAAACCTGCAGGATAATTAGAACAACTACATATAGCTATATTGAACTTACTAGGATCACTTATAGGTAAAGTTTTTGTCGTTCCTATAATTGAAAATATATCATTCACAAAAAATCTATAATAAATTTCATTGCCACAATATTTCTTTGGTATTTTTGCATCAACTTTTACTGAAAAATCATTATATGAATATGACTTAACACTTCCTGAATTAATTATATTTAAAAAATCTTTTTTATCAGATACCTGCCAACTAACATTAATGGGTTTATTAGATGCTTTACTTAACTTCGTCCAGAGAATAATTTTATTAGATGTTGGGTCGCCGCTAGCCACTCCATGATTAAATAAGATTTTCTCATTATTATTTTTACTATATCCAAAAACTTTAATATTAAAGATAGATAAAATTATCCCAATTAGTTTTATAAATGATCTTCTGTGCATAATTAAATATATCACTTGTGAGTAGGAAATTAGCACATATATATTAAATTTCTTTACTAATAATTTAGTGTAAAATATATTTATGTCAAAAGAAGATCAACTAGAATTTGAAGGTGAAGTAATAGAAACTCTTCCAAATACTAAATTTAAAGTTAAATTAGAAAATGATCATATTATCACTGCTCATATATCTGGAAAAATGAGAAAACATTACATCAGAATACTTACCGGCGATAAAGTTAAAGTTGAAATGACTCCTTATGATCTTAGTGTTGGCAGAATAACTTTTAGAGGTAGATAATTTAAGCTTTTACCTTACTTTTACTATCTGTAAATTTAAGCTTCCCTTTTTCTATATCAAGTTTTATTAAACCGCCGCTTTTAAGATTTCCAAATAATAATTTATCTACTAGTGGTTTTTTAATATTTTGAGATATAAATCTTTCCATAGGTCTTGCGCCCATATCTTTGTCATAACCATTTTTAGCTATCCAATCAATAACTTTATTGGATAACATTATTTCAACATTTCGTTTATCTAATTGCGCTTGAAGTTTTGTTAAAAACTTATCAACTATTGAAAGTATTACTTCTTTATTAAGATAGTTGAACTGAATAGTTTCATCTAACCTATTTCTGAATTCAGGTGAGAAAAGTTTATTTAATGAATTCATAGCATCGCTTTCATTTGTAGAAGTTGAGAACCCGATATTTCTTTTACTCAATAATTCTGCACCTATATTTGTTGTCATGATTAATATGACATTACGAAAATCAGATTTTCTTCCGTTGTTGTCTGTTAATACCCCTGCATCCATAACCTGAAGAAGGATGTTAAATATATCTGGATGGGCTTTTTCTATTTCATCTAACAAAAGTACGCAATGCGGTGACTTAACGATTGCTTCTGTTAGTAAGCCTCCTTGATCAAATCCTACATAACCTGGCGGCGCTCCAATTAGTCGTGATACTGTATGTCTTTCCATATACTCACTCATATCAAATCTTACTAAATCAATACCAAGAATTTCGGATAATTGCTTAGATATTTCAGTTTTACCAACACCGGTTGGGCCAGTAAATAAAAATGATCCTATTGTTTTGTTGTCATCCCTAAGCCCTACCCTAGAAAGTTTAATTGCATTAGATAATGTTTCTACTGCTTTATCTTGACCAAAGATAACTCTTTTTAAATCCTCTTCTATTTTTTTCAAATCTTTTTTATCACTAATGGATATTGATTGTTCAGGTATTTTAGTTATTTTTGAAATGGTCATTTCAATATGACTTTTATTAACTTTTATAGATTTTGTATTTTTTCTATTTATGTTTAATAAAGCGCCTGTTTCATCAATTACATCTATAGCTTTATCTGGTAAGAATCTGTCATTAATATATTTTGATGATAATTCTATTGCTGATTTAATTGATTCATCTGAATATTTAACATCATGATAATCCTCATAAATATCTTTGATACCAAATAATATTTCTTCACATTCATCAAAATTAGGCTCTGTTACATCTATTTTTTGAAATCTTCTAGATAATGCTTGGTTTTGATTAAATATTCCTCTGTATTCTTGGAATGTTGTAGATCCAATACACCTTATTTTACCCTTTCCTAGTTCTGGTTTTAGTAAATTAGAAACATCTAACGATCCTCCAGAAGCTGAACCTGCGCCTATAATAGTATGGATTTCATCTATAAAAAGTATTGGGTTTTCTTGAGTTGATAAGAATTTAAGAACATCCTTTAAACGTTTTTCAAAATCACCTCTATATTTTGTTCCTGCTATCAATGCAGCTATATCTAATGAGTAAATGATACTATCCTCAATAATTGATGGAACTTTTTTATTAGAAATTAAATAGGCTAGGCCTTCTGCTATAGCGGTCTTACCAACCCCAGATTCTCCAACTAACAAAGGATTGTTTTTGTTTCTTCTTGAAAGAATTTGAATTAATCTTTCAATTTCTTTATTTCTACCAATGATCTTATCAATCTTATTGTCTAAAGCTAAATTGTTAAGATTTATTAAATATGCATTCTCTTTAGAATCTTCATTGTTTGGGTTTGTATTATCTTCTTGAATATCATTCTCTGAATTTACTTTTGGTTTTGAACCATGGGATAGGTATGTAACAACATCAAGTCTTGTTAATTTATATTTATTTAATAAAAAAACTGAATGGGATTCTTTTTCTGAAAATATTGCTACTAAAATATTAATAGGTTTTACAACACCTTTTCCAGATGATTGAATGTGAAATACTGATCTCTGAAGAACTCTTTGAAATCCTAATGTTGGTTGAACTGGTTTTTGTTGATCTACCTTAGGAACTATATTATTTTTTAAATGGTCGTTTATATTATCCTTTAAGCTCTCTATATTAATTTCTTTAGTTTTAAAAAAATCTATGACATCAAAATCATTCAGAATCATTAATAACAAATGTTCAACAGTAATATATTGAATATTAGCCTCATGAGCTTTATCAAATAAGCTTGCTATTGATAATTCTAATTCTTTACTAAACATATTAATCTTCCAAAGGTTCTATTTCACTTAATAAAGGATGTCCATGATCTTTGGCCATAGTATTTACTTCATATGACATCACTTCTGCAATCTCTTTAGAAAATATACCACAAACACCCTTTCCTTTTGTATGAACAATCATCATTATTTCGGTTGATTTTTGATGATTATGGCCAAATATTGTTTGTAAAACGAATACAACAAACTCCATTGGAGTGTAATCATCATTAATTAGAACTACTTGATATGAGGGTGGAAGTTTTGTTTCAGGGTCTTTTTCTAGAACAACAGCGCCTATGTCTGAAGATGTTTCACTATTATCGTTAGATAATCTATACATTACATCCTTTTTATCATCTCATCAGCAAAACCAGATGATGTAACTAAGTCAGCATTATCCATCATTCTTTCAAAATCATAGGTCACTTTCTTAGCTCCAATAGCTCTATCCATAGATGATATGATTAAATCAGCAGCTTCTGTCCAACCCATATGTCTTAACATCATTTCTGCAGAAAGAATTAAACTTCCTGGATTAACTTTATTTTTGCCTGCATATTTTGGAGCAGTGCCATGGGTTGCTTCAAATACTGCATAATCATCAGAAATATTAGCACCAGGCGCAATACCAATACCTCCTACCATGGCAGCAAGTGCATCAGATATATAATCACCATTCAAATTCATAGTTGCTATAACATCATATTCAGTTGGTCTTGTTAGAATTTGTTGCAAAAATGCATCACATATTACGTCTTTAATTACAATTTTCTTTCCATTATTTGGATTTATTATTTCCTGCCATGGACCATCATCAATTTCAATGCCTCCATAATCTCTTTTTGCAATTTCATAACCCCAATCCCTAAAAGCACCTTCTGTATACTTCATAATATTACCTTTATGAACCAAGGTTACAGAAGATCTATTATTGTCTATAGCATAATCAATTGCTTTTTTAACTAAACGTGAAGTGCCTTGTTCAGATATAGGCTTGATACCTATACCAACATTTTTATCAAATCTAATTTTCTTAACTTTAAAGTCTTTTTTAAGAGTTTTTATTAAATTTTTAGAGGCTGTTGAATTGCCTTCAAATTCAACACCACAATATATATCTTCAGAATTTTCCCTAAAAATAACCATATCAGTATCTTGTGGTCTTTTAACTGGTGATGGAACTCCATTAAAATATCTTATTGGTCTTAGGCAAACATATAGATCTAATATTTGTCGAAGTGAAACATTAAGTGATCTAATGCCACCGCCAACTGGTGTTGTTAATGGTCCTTTTATGCTTATTACATATTCTTTAAGGGCTTCTATTGTTTCATCAGGCAACCAATTATCTTTTGAATATACTTTTGTAGCCTTCTCGCCACAATAAACCTCCATCCATTCAATATTTCTCTTACCGTCGTATGCAATTTTAACCGCTTCATTAACAACATTAATCATGGGCGGTGTTATATCAACGCCTATACCATCACCCTCAATAAATGGAATAATAGGATTAGATGGAACATCTAACTTGCCGTTTTTATAAGAAATTTTATTACCGTTTTTTGGTATTTTGATGTTTTTATAACTCATATAAAATTAATAGCTTAAATAAGTTGTTTGCAGTTAAAATCGGTGATAATTATACTCCTAAAATATTAAATATAGAATGTATTTGATTGATGAAAAATATAAATAAAACAATAGTTGTTGGTATGTCAGGTGGGGTTGATTCATCTGTTTCTGCATATCTATTAAAAGAACAAGGGTATAAGGTTGTAGGTTTGTTTATGCAAAACTGGCAAAGTGAACCTGGTGAGGTTTGTACATCTGAGATTGATTTTAAAGATGCTTCTGAAGTTTGCGATAAATTAGACATCCCTCTTCATAAAGCAAATTTTTCAAATGAATATTGGAATAATGTTTTTGAAGAATTTATCAAGGAACATAAATTAGGCAGAACCCCTAACCCAGATGTATTGTGTAATAGAGAGATTAAATTTAAATCTTTTTTAAATTATGCATTAACTATCGGCGCTGACTATATTGCAACGGGTCACTATGCAACATTAAAAAATAATGATGAAAGGAAAATATTGTCTAGAGCTAAAGATAAAGACAAAGATCAAACTTACTTCTTACATGAAGTAAAAGAAAAAGAATTTGAAAATTGTATTTTTCCATTAAGTAATTATCTAAAGACAGAAGTAAGAGAAATAGCAAAAAACTTAAATTTATCAATATCGTCTAAAAAAGATTCAGTAGGTATATGTTTTATTGGTGAAAGAAACTTAAAAGATTTTTTAGGTAGATTTATAAAATTAGAAAAAGGCCCAATCTATGATGAGCTTAATAATGAGATAGGAATGCATAACGGCGCAACTTTATACACAAAGGGACAAAGACAAGGTTTGAATATTGGCGGCATTAAAGATAAAGATGATTTACCTTGGTATGTGTTTAATAAAGATATTCAAAACAACTCATTACATGTATGCCAAGGTATAAATAATCCATTGCTTTTTAATAATGGTCTTGAATGTGAAAAAATTTCATGGATTAATAATAAAGAAATCAAATATCCATTTAACTGCCTTATACAGGTTAGACACCAGCATACTCCAATTGGATGTACTATAAATTATGATGGCAAATTTATAATTAATTTTGATGAAGATATCAGAGGTGTTGCCCCAGGCCAATCAGCAGTTTTTTATGAAGATGAAGTATGTTTGGGTGGTGGGGTTATATCTAACACTCTGTAATTTAAAAATGATTATATTTAATGATAAAATGTCGCATGAAATACGATCATAATAATATTTCTCCACTTGATAGCAGATATGCTAATAAAATTCCTGATATTAGAAATGCCTTCTCTGAACATGCATTAATTAAAACTAGATTTATCATTGAAATAAATTGGATTTTATATTTATGTAATAAATATCCAAAGTATTTTATTAAATTAAATAAAGTATCAATCAATAAGATAATTAAATTCAGAGATAATTTTGATGATAAGAGTGTTTTAAAAATAAAAAAAATTGAAAAAACAACCAACCATGACATTAAAGCCATTGAGTATTACATTAAAGATTTTTTTAAAGACGATAAGTCTTTATCAAAATTAACTCATCTAATACATTTTGGGCTTACAAGTGAAGATATTAATTCATTGTCTTATGCATTAATGATTAAAAACGGTTTAAACATATATTTTGACAAAGTAAAGGGCTTTAATAAAATTCTTAATACTCTAACAAGAAAATGGAATAATATTCCATTTCTTTCAAGAACTCATGGCCAAGCAGCCTCACCTTCTACTGTCGGTAAAGAGATTAAAGTTTTTAGTTCAAGAATTGAAAGAGAATTAAAAATTATAAGAAATATCACACCATTAGCTAAATTTAGTGGCGCTACCGGCAACTACCATACCTTCTATATAGCAAATGATAAAATTAATTGGCCTTCTTTTAACAAAAATTTTATTAACTCTTTTGGAATAAAACAAAATTCTATAACAACACAAATTGAACCACATGACTGGATTGCTGAATCAATGCAATCTGTTACTAGAATTAATAATATCTGTATTGATTTATGCATAGATATCTGGATGTATATATCTAATGATATATTTTCATTAAAATTAAACAAAAATGAGGTCGGCTCATCAACGATGCCTCATAAAGTAAATCCTATAGATTTTGAGAACGCTGAAGGTAATTTTGGAATTTCTAATTCATTAAATGATTTCTTTGTTAATAAACTTACCAAATCTAGATTGCAAAGAGATTTGTCAGATAGCACAGTTCTAAGAAATATAGGTTTATCTTTTGGTTATTCGTTGCTCGCCACTAGTGCAGTTAGCAAAGGTATAAATAAAATTACCCCAAATAGAAAAAATATTAATGAGGAGTTAAATCAAAATTGGGAGGTATTAACTGAAGCAATTCAAACAGTAATGCGGTATGAAGGCATTGAAGATGCTTATGAACAATTGAAAGATCTATCCAGAGGTAATAAGTTAAATGAATCCCTATATAAAGATTTTGTCTCTAACTTAAAAATATCAAATAAAGCTAAAGAAAAACTAATTAACTTAACTCCTTCAAAATATATAGGTTTAGCGAAAAAACTCTAAATTTAGTTATTTATGTAGTTTAACTACAATAAAAAACCCGTATTTATAGTGAATAATTATATATATTGACATATATAATTTAATATTATTTACTTCACTACAAATATGGGGGCTTATTTATGTCTAAATTTAAAAAAACATTAGAAGAAACTACTTCAATACCAACAATGAATACTTCAAATTGGGATTCAATTAATCCTGAATATGTAGCTAGAATGAGGTTACAGAATCAGTTTAAAACAGGAATTGATATTGCTAAATATACATCAGCAATAATGAGAAAAGATATGGAAGAATATGACAACGATTCATCATTATATACACAATCATTAGGATGTTGGCATGGTTTTATAGGACAACAAAAATTAATATCTATTAAAAAACATTTTAATTCTAATTCCAAAAAATATTTATATCTTTCAGGCTGGATGATTGCTGCTTTAAGATCAGAATTTGGACCCCTTCCCGATCAATCTATGCATGAAAAAACATCGGTCGCTAGTCTTATAAATGAATTATATACATTTCTTAAGCAGGCTGATGCAAGAGAACTTGGTGGACTGTTCAGAGATTATGACGCTGCATCAGGTTCTGATAAAGAAAAAATTAAAGAAAAAATTGATACTTTCGAAACCCATATTGTTCCAATTATTGCAGATATAGATGCTGGATTTGGAAATGAAGAAGCTACATATTTAATGGCTAAACAAATGATTGAAGCTGGAGCATGTGCAATTCAAATTGAAAACCAAGTTTCAGATGAAAAACAATGTGGCCATCAGGACGGCAAAGTTACAGTTCCACATTCAGATTTCTTAGCTAAGATAAATGCTGTCAGATATGCCTTTTTAGAATTAGGTGTTGATGATGGTGTAATTGTTGCTAGAACTGATTCATTAGGTGCAGGACTAACCAAGCAAATAGCTATAACTAATGAGGAAGGAGATCTAGGAGATCAATATAATTCATTTTTAGATGTAGATGAAATAACACCAGAAAATATGGAACACGGTGATGTGATGATTAGCCAAAAAGGCAAAGTTGTCCGTCCTAAACGTCTACCGTCTAATTTATATCAATTTAGAAAAGGAACAGGCGAAGAAAGATGTATATTAGATTCAATTACAAGCCTACAAAGTGGTGCTGATTTAATATGGATAGAAACAGAAAAACCTCATATCGGACAAATTGCTTCAATGATGAATGAAATAAGAAAAACTGTTCCTAATGCTAAATTAGTTTATAACAACAGCCCTTCTTTTAATTGGACATTAAATTTTAGGCAACAAGTTTTTGATTCAATGGTAGAAGCTGGTGATGATGTGTCTAATTACAATAGAGATGACTTAATGGATGAATCATATGATAAAACTGAGTTAGCAAAACAAGCTGATGAAAAAATTAGAACCTTTCAAACAGATGCATCAAAAGAAGCAGGTATATTTCATCATCTAATAACTTTGCCTACTTATCATACAGCAGCATTATCAACAGATAATCTTGCTAAAGAGTACTTTGGGTCAGAGGGAATGTTGGGTTATGTAGCTAATGTCCAAAGAAAAGAAATTAGGGAAGGAATCGCATGTGTGAAACATCAAAATATGTCAGGTTCTGATATGGGAGATGATCATAAAGAGTATTTTGCTGGTGAAGCTGCTCTTAAGGCTGCAGGCAAAGATAATACTATGAATCAGTTCTAGTACAATTATTGGATTCTGTTCTACCACATATGGTACATGTACCATCTTCTGATGTCATTACACCACCACATGATCCAGCAATAGGTTTTTTACGCATTATTAAGCCTACCGAAAGACCTGCGAAAGCCAATCCTATAACTAAGAAAGCTAGTAAAAATGTATTCATAATTTTAAATCATACCATTTTTGAGTTTTGACAATGCTTATATCGCCTTCTTTTTCTAAAATAAATAATGCAGCAATATTGTTTTTATTTGCAAAGTCATAAGCCTTTTCATACCCCATCGTATTAAATGCAGTAGCATACGCATCAGCCATTGTTGTTACTGGAATATCTTCATAATCAATAACAGTTACAGACAATAGATTATTATTTATAGAATTTAGCGTTTTAGGATTTATGGTATGAGAGATTTTTTTATTATCTTTTATTTTATAATTTCTATATTCGCCTGAAGTTGCAATTGAAAGCCAATTATTTGTTGAGATGATGTAAATAGGATTGTTATTTATAGATTTTGGATCTTGAAGTCCTATATTCCATAAAGAATTATTATTAGTTCCTTTTATTAACAATTCCCCTCCTATATCAACAAGATAATTATCATAGTCCTTTAAATACCTGTTAATTAAATCAATTGCAAAACCTTTGGCTATAGAAGATAAATCTAACCAGGAATTATTTCCAATTGTCACATTACAATCTTCATTTGATTTTAATTCAAATAACCAGCTCCCGGTATCAGTCTCATTATTTATGTCAGGCATTTCATCAAATATAGGAGCAAAACCATTATTCGCAGAAATATGGCCAAGTCCTATTCTATAAGATTCAATACTAGACTCTACAAATTTTGCCGCATTTAATATTGCGCATAATCCGGGTTCATTTTTTATTTCATGTAGATAATTTCTTTTTTTATTCAATGTATTTATTAATGAATTTTCTTTGTAGTTAGAAGCTATTAAATCAACCCTATTTAATAATTCCTGTACGTTTGATTTATTTATATACCTATCTGAAGTTATAGACCAAGTAGTTCCATAAATATTTCCTGATATAAAATAAGATGTATTTTTATTATGTTGTATTGCTATGACAACACATAAGACACCAGCAACTAAAGCAATTAATTTTGAAAATGTATATCTATCCACCGAAATCGTCTAAAGCAATATTCTCAGGTTCTACACCAAGATTTAATAGCATATCAATAACTGCCTTATTCATCATTGGTGGTCCACACATATAGTATTCACAATCTTCTGGAGATTCATGAGATTTTAAATAATTCTCATACAAAACATTATGGATAAATCCTGTTTCACCATCCCAATCATCTTCTGGTAGTGGATCAGATAATGCAACATGCCATTCAAAATTTTCATATTTTTTTGCAAGCTCATCAAATTCATCAACATAAAACATTTCTTTTAAACTTCTTGCACCATACCAAAATGTTATTTTTCTATTTGTATTTATTCTTAAAAGTTGATCAAAAATATGTGATCTCATAGGTGCCATTCCAGCACCACCGCCTACAAAAACCATTTCCGCCTCAGTTTCTTTTGCAAAGAACTCGCCAAAAGGACCAAATACATTAACTTTATCACCTGGTTTAAGGCCAAATGTCCATGATGACATTATTCCTGGTGGCACATCTTGTCCAGGTGGTGGTGATGCAATACGAATATTAAATTTAATAATTCCTTTTTCTTCGGGATAATTAGCCATCGAATATGCTCTTATGACTGGTTCTGTACTTACAGCTTTGTTATCCCAAATCTTAAACCTATCCCAATCTTCATGATATTCATTTTCAATATTTAAATCTCTATAATCTAATTCATATGGGGGGCATTCTAATTGAACGTATCCGCCTGCTCTGAAATCTACATTTTCACCATCAGGCAATTTAAGAACTAATTCTTTTATAAATGTTGCTACATTTTCATTTGAGATAACTTCGCATTCCCATTCTTTTACACCAAATACATCTTCTGGAACTATGATTCTAAGATCATTTTTTACTGGTACCTGACATGACAAACGCCAACCTTCTTTTTGTTCTGTAGAATTAAAATGGGATTCTTCAGCAACTAATATTGATCCCCCTCCTTCTAATACTTGACATTTACATTGACTGCAAGTTCCCCCACCGCCGCAAGCTGAAGCAAGAAAAATATTATTATCAGCTAATGTCTGTAATAATTTAGACCCAGCTGGAACAACTATAGGGTTATCAGAGTCGCCATTAATCTCTATTGATACATTTCCCGTTGATACCAGTCTAGATCTTGCAGCAATAATTACAAGAACTAGTATAATTACAATTCCACAAAACGATACGACTCCAAGAATTAAATCAATACTCATTGTTTATAAAGATATTCCTCCGAATGACATAAATCCAAAACTCATTAATCCTACTATTATAAAAGTTGCTCCTAGGCCCTTAAGACCATCAGGTATATCAGAATATTTTAATTTTTCTCTTATTCCTGCGAGAACAACGATTGCTAAAGCCCAACCAAAACCAGCGCCAAAACCGTAAACAATACTTTCAACAAATAATAAATCTTTTTCTATCATAAATAATGAGGCGCCTAAAATTGCACAATTTACTGTTATTAAAGGAAGAAATTGTCCTAATGCATTGTATAAAGCTGGGACGTATTTATCTAAAAACATTTCTAAAATTTGAACAACAGCAGCAATGACACCTATATAACTAATCAACTCAACAAATTCTAGATTAGTTCCTGGTATACCCAACCAAGTTAAGGCATCTTCTCTTAATATATAGTTATAAATTAAATTATTTAAAGGCACAGTAAGTAAACAAACCACTATTACAGCTATACCTAGACCAAATGCTGCATCAATTTTTTTTGATATAGCAATAAATGTACACATACCCAAAAATAATGAAAGTGCTATATTTTCAATGAATACAGTTGTAATGAATATATTTAAATAATGCTCAAACATTTATTTCTCTTTTTGTTAAATCTGGAACTGTAGAATGTGGTTTTATTTCAAATTCATCATTTTCAATTTGAGCTGACTTAATTGATCTTATTGCCCAAATAAATAAACCTATAATAATAAAGGAGCTTGGTGGAAGTAATAATAAGTTGTTGCCCATATACCAACCACCGTTAGATACTAAAGGCAGAATTTCATATCCAAATAAAGTACCTGATCCAAACAATTCTCGAATTACTGCAACTCCTATAAGAATAATACTATAGCCAATACCATTACCAAGGCCATCAAAAAAACTTAATAATGGCTTTTCTTTCATAGCAAAAGCTTCTGCCCTACCCATAACTATACAATTGGTAATAATCAGCCCAACAAAAACAGATAACTTTTTACTAGTTTCATAATCATAAGCTTTTAATAATTCATCAACTACAATTACTAATGAGGCAATAATAGTCATTTGAACAATAATACGTATTGAACTGGGAATATAGTTTCTTATTATTGAAATAAATAAATTTGAGAATGAAATAACACTTATAACAGCTACACACATAACCAATGTGACGGATAAATTGTTTGTGACGGCTAAAGCTGAACAAATACCTAATATTTGAAGAGTAATAGGATTTTCATCTATTAATGGTTTAAGAACTACTTCTTTATATCTTTTAAGATTCATAATTTAATTCTTTAAATAATTTTGAGTAGCCTGATTCACCAAACCAATAAGCAATCATATTGGTTACGCCTCTGCTAGTTATTGTTGCTCCTGACAATCCGTCGATTTCATATTGAGCGTCTTTATCATTGTTATCTACCTTACCTTTTATTACGCTTAAAGATACTTCACCATTTTGATAAATTTCTTTTCCAGCCCATAAGTTTTTCCATTTAGGATTATCTACCTCAGCACCTAGTCCTGGAGTTTCTTTATGATCATAGAATTCTATTCCAGCTATAGTATTAAAATCATTTTCAATAGATATATATCCATATAAAGTTCCCCATAGACCATATCCTCTTATTGGCAATATTAATTTATTAATTGAATAATCATCATTGCGTAGAATAAATATTTTTCCAATATTTTCTCTATTCTTGATAACTGCAATATCTTCTGATGTTGGTACTTTACTTGAAAGATTGCTATCTCTAGTAGCTAAAATTGGATCATATTCTTCTAATGAAAAATCCATATATGTATCCATTAATTTTCCTGTTTCAAAATTAACAAATTTTGTTTCTAACTTTAAGAATTGATCCTTAATTTCTTCATCTGGGTTGTATATATCTGCGGCTTGTAAAATTTTTATCCTTTTATCATTTAATTTATTTTCATTTTGCAAATCTCTTAAACTTACAGCAGAAAAAGAGACTACTAATGAGCATATTAAACATACACAAAATGCGACGCCAATAGTTTTATTTATAGATTCATTCATTTAATAAAGCCTTTCTTTTTCTTATATTATTCATTACTACCATATGATCAATTACAGGCGCTAATAAATTTGCAAACAATATAGCAAGCATCATTCCTTCTGGAAAGGCAGGATTTATTACCCTAATTAAAATAACCAGAACTCCGATTGTAAAACCATAAATCCATCTTCCTGCATTCGTGCCTGATCCTGATACAGGTTCTGTTGCCATAAATACTAAACCAAAAGCAAAGCTTCCAATTACTGCATGCCAATACCAGGGCACATAAAACATTGGATTTGAATCCGAGCCAACAATATTAAGTATTGATGACATCATTATCATTCCAAACAATGTACCTAATATTATTCTATAAGATGCAACTTTTGTAAGTAATAAAATTGCCAATCCTATAAGAATAGCTATAACAGAAGTTTCGCCTACTGATCCTGGTATATTGCCTACAAATGCATCAAGCCACGAAAAGCTATCATTTAAACCGGGTATTCCCTTTTCTGCGGCAACGCCTAAAGCTGTGGCACCACTATAGCCTTCTGGGATAATTGCATTATCTGATAATCCAGCTATCCAAACTTTATCACCAGATAACTGAGCTGGATATGCAAAATATATGAATGCCCTTCCTGTAAGCGCTGGATTAAGAAAATTTTTTCCAGTTCCACCAAAAATCTCTTTTCCTATAACTAATCCAAATGTTATTCCAAGTGCTGCCTGCCATAAAGGAATGTCGGGTGGGCAACTCAATGCAAATAAAACAGTTGAAACAAATGCACCTTCATTTATCTCATGCTTTCTTATAACCGCAAATACAACCTCCCATCCAATACCAACTACGAATACAACAGCATAAATTGGTAAGAAATATGACGCGCCAAACCATAATTTTGCAAAAAAACTAGATGAGTCATATCCAACAATACTTACAATAGCATGATGCCAATCCCCAGTATTTTGTCTACCTATCAAATCTAGATATTCAAGGGACTGTGCACCAAGGTTATACATACCAAAAAGCATTGTAGGGAATGTTGCTAGCCAGACAGTAACCATAATTTTTTGAATATCTACAGCGTCTTTTACATGGGTTGGATTAGTAGTCTTGCCTGAAGATGAGTAAAAGAAATTTTCAATTGCATCAAATAAAGGAAACCATTTTGAATATTTACCATCAGTAATAAAATTAGGTTTTATATTATTAATAAATTTTCTTAATGGCTTCATAACTCTGAATATAATTTATTTAAATTATCTATTAAGATTGATGAGTAATCATACTTGCTAGGACACACATATGAGCATAATGCTAAATCTTCTGGTACAAGTTCAAGCATTCCTAACTCTACTGACATTTCAGTATCTGATACTACTAATGCTTTAAGAAGTTGTGTAACAAGAATATCCATAGGCATTACTTCTTCATAAGATGAAATAGGTACTATTGCCCTATTTGCGCCATTATTTGAAGTGTTAAAAATAAAATCTTTGGGTTTAATTATTGATGATAAAAATACATTTAATTTTGAGTGTAATTTAGAACCAGGATTTAACCAACTCATAAAGCTATCATTTAGTTCATCAGATATGCATGATATTTGTGAGTCATAATAGCCTAGATAATTCATGACACCTTCTGAGGTGTGACCATGAAGAACTGATCCTGATATAAGTCTTGAATTTTCCTTAGTCTTACCAGCAGTAATCTCATCAATATTAGCACTTGGTCTTACTTTTATTAATGAAGGTTGAAATACATTAGGCCCACCAAGAGCTATAATTTTATGAGTCCTAATTTTATTATTTTTAAATAAATATCCTATAGAAATAATATCTTGATAATTTATAGTCCAGACTATTCTTTTTAAACTTACAGGATAAATCTTTGATATATGTGTGCTACTTAATCCAGCAGGATGTGGCCCAGACACATGATGATAATTAATATCTTTATTTGATGTATCAAACCCATTGTTTTGATAAGTTAAATGTATTTCACAGTCAAATAAATTAGATAATATTTTTATTCCTTCATCAAATAATGATTTGTCTTCCTTGATAATTTCATATGGATCAACAGATAAGGGATTAGTATCACAACAATTTATAAAGACTGCATCTGCATTGTCATCAACCTTTGGTGTTCTATTGAAAGGCCTTGTTCTAAATCCATTCCATAATCCTGAATTTACTAAAGCAGTTTTTATTTCATTTGTGGTGGTGCCTAAGTTAAATAATTCATACTCTTCATTTGCATCGATATCTATTTCTATAGATAAAAATCTTCTTTTAGCCCCTCTATTAATAGATTTAACTCTCCCTCCAGCTGGTGATGTGAAATATACTCCTGGATTTTTTTTATCTTCAAAAATTTTCTGACCAACTTTAACTTTATCATTAACCTTAACAAACATAGTTGGTTTCATACCTACAAAATCATTAGATAATACCGCAACCGATGATATTTTTGGTTCGTCAGAAATTTTAATCGCAGGTGAGCCAGATATTGGTAAATCTAGACCTTTTGATACATTAATCACTCTTTGTGTGCCTTATTAAAGTTATAAATAAACTATAAAAACAATAGAATTATAAAGCTAAAGCGACTTTGATTCTATTCTTTTAAGAAATTGGTTTAGGTAATCTTGGAAGGTCTATATTAGCAACTTTTTTAGTTAATCCTATAACTTGTTTTGTATAGCCATATTCATTGTCATACCAGCAATATAAAGTAAGTCTCTTATCGCTTGTTATGGTAGCTTGAGAGTCAATAACGGATGCAAAAGAACTTGAGTAAAAATCTGTTGAAACAATTTCAGGCGAATTAACAAAGCCAATAATTTCTCTATATTTTGAATGAAATGCTATACCTCGTAAATATTCATTCACTTCATCATCTGTAACACTCTTATTAAGTGATAAAGATAAGATTGCTAAACTAACATTTGGTGTCGGAACACGTATTGCATTGCCTGTAAGCTTTCCATCTAATTCAGGTAAAGCTTTGGATACAGCTTTAACAGCCCCTGTTGTTGTAATAACCATATTAAGTGGAGCGCCTCTACCCCTTCTGTCACCTTTATGAAAATTATCAATTAAATTTTGGTCATTAGTATAAGCATGAACTGTTTCTATATGGCCACTTTCAATACCATATTCATCATTTATAACCTTTAAAACAGGAACAATTGCATTTGTGGTACATGATGCTGCTGAAATTATAGAATCTTCATCATGTAAGATATCATCATTTATACCATGAACAACATTCTTTAAATCTCCTTTTGCAGGCGCTGTTAATATAACTTTTTTAGCTCCTGATTTAATATGTTTAGATAAACCATCTTCGTTTCTCCATACTCCGGTATTGTCAATTACTATAGGATCCTTAATGTCGTGATCTGAATAATTTACTTCTTCTGGAGCTGACGCATATATAACATTTACAACATTACCATTAATAACTAAGTTTGAATTCTCTTCATCAACTCGAACTGTTCCATCAAATGGCCCATGAACTGAATCTTTAGTTAACAAACTAGCTCTTTTAAAGATATCATCGTCTGAACCTTTTCTTATAACAATTGCTTTAAGTATGAAATAATTTCCCGGTCCTGTTGTTTGAGTCATCATTCGAGCTACAAGCCTTCCAATTCTTCCAAAACCATATAAAACAATATTCTTAGGTTCTTTTGGTCTATCTGATTTTTTATTAATTACTGAATCTAATTCAGAATTAATATAATCAGGTACTTTTGATTGATCGTCTTTAATTTCATTAAAAAATGGGCATTTAACTGCTATTTCACCAATATCAATTTCACAATCTTTAAGATCTAAAGTGCTTATATATTTAATCATTGGGAATGTTTCAGATTCGCTAAGTTCGTTATTGTCAGCTTGTCTGGCAAATCTATGTGCTTTCATTATTGAAACTGGTGACTCATTTACTAATGACTTACCATAAATCATTATATTTATACCATTTCTATAAAGAGAGCCTATTAACGGAACCATTAGCTCTGCAAGTGCCTCTCTCCACTTCCAGTCACCAAATGAATCTTCAGGTAAAATCCTTTTTTGTCTTTCGGTAGATTGAAAATTTATATCTTTCTTATCGCTCATTGTTTAATTATAAGTATATTTATTTAAATAACTAAATTAACTAGCAAATTTTTTAAGGTGATAATCAGAATTACCAAATAAAGCATCGATTGATACCATTTTTTTTAAATAGTGGCCTATCATCATTTCTTCGCTAACACCCATACCGCCATGAAGTTGGACGGCATCTTGAGCTGATAATTTACCCGATCTTCCAATTTGTGATTTAAGTGCAGACACGTGTTTATATTTATCTTCTGAATTTGAATCAACTTCAAGCATTGCTTTGAATAACAATGATTTAGCTAATTCACTTTCTACAAACATATCTACCATTCTATGTTGTAAAACCTGAAAGTTTGAAATCGGCTGACCGAACTGTTCTCTGCCTTTTGTATATTCTACTGTTTTTAAATAACAGGACTCCATACACCCAACAGCTTCTGCACTTACACATAATGTAGCTAAATTTATTGATTCATTAATTAATTCTATAGCTTCTAAATCACAAGCAATTATTGCATCATTATCAATCTCTACATTCTCAAATGAAATTTCTGCACATGATTGATCATCTATAGTTTTAAAGGAGTTAATAGAAACGCCTTTTGTGTTCGAATCAATAATTACTAAAGTTAATTTTTTATCTTTAATGCAAGTTACTATTACTTTATCAGAATTGCCACCATTAAGAACTAATGTCTTAGTTCCATTTAAAATATTATTGTCTAATGTTGTATCAGAGTTTAAATAATCATAATTTTTATTTGCTTCTGCGTAAGCTAATGAAATATGCATGTCTCCACTACAAATTTTTTCAATTAAATCACTCTTCTTTGAATAATTTGATTTGTCTAATAATGTTCCAGATAGAACTACTGTAGCTAAATATGGTTCTATAACCAATGCTTTACCAAATTCTTCAAATAAAACTGCTAATTCAACAGCACCAAAACCTAAGCCGCCATTTTCTTCGGAAAACGCCATAGATAACCAACCCTGTTCTGCGAATAACTTCCATACATTTGAATCAAAATCATCTGAAGATTTAACTATTTTTTCTCTTGTATAAAAGTCATATTCTGATTCACAAAACTTTTGAATTTGCTCACGAAGCATAACTTGTTCTTCGCTATAATTAAGATTCACTTTTATACCCCTAATACAAATTTAGAAATAATATTCTTTTGAATTTCGTTGCTTCCACCATATATTGATGTTTTTCTTAAATTTAAGAATGCTGATAGACTATTTGCAGCATAATCAGGTCCAGCTGGCTTGTCATTGCTCGAATATCCATGAGGGCCAGGATACATAATTGCATATTCACCTGCTGCTTCAACATACAATTGAGAAATATTTTGTTGCATTTCAGTGCCTTTGATTTTAAGAATTGATGACTCAGCTCCAGGATGGCCGCCATTTTCTAAGGCAGACAATAGTCTTAACTCTGTTATTTCAAGAGCAGAAAGTGAAACTTCTAACTCACATATCTTTTTGTCTAATTCTGGATTATCTAATTCAGACACAATTTTTTTAAGTTTATTAAGTTGTCTCATAGAAGCGCCAACAGAAGCTATTCCAAATCTTTCATGTGCAAGTAAAAATTTAGCATAAGTCCAACCTTTCCCTTCTTCACCAATAAGATTTTTAACAGGCACCTTAACATCAGTAAAAAATACAGAATTAACTTCATGCTCACCATCAATTGTAATAATCGGTTTAACCTCAATTCCTGGTGTATTCATATCAATTAATAAAAATGAAATACCTTCTTGTTTAATTCCACTACTGTCAGTTCTAACTAAACAAAATATCCAATCTGCATGTTGAGCTAATGTTGTCCAAGTCTTTGAACCATTAACTATATAATGATCATTTTCCAACACTGCTTTAGTTTTTAATGATGCTAAGTCAGAGCCTGATCCTGGTTCAGAATAACCTTGGCACCACCATGTATTAAAATTTAGTATATCTGGTAAATATTTAGCCTTTTGTTCATCATTGCCGAATGTCCATATCACTGGAGCAACCATACTGACGCCAAATGCAAGTAAAGGCGGACAACCTGCTAAACCAAATTCTTTATTGAAGATATATAATTGTGTAGCCGACCAACCTGTACCACCATGCTCTACAGGCCAGTTGTAGCCCATCCAACCCTTTTCTGCAAGAGCTTTATGGAAATCAATTTGATCTTGTTTACTAATAGTTATTCCTTTATCAGTCTTTTCCTTAACATGTTTTGGATAACCGCCATTATTTAACCAGTCTCTGACCTCATCTCTAAATGCTATATCCTCTTTAGTAAAGTTTATATCCATAATTTATTATTTTTTTGATTGAATAACGGAATCATTATACACAAGTAGGTAGTTAAAAAAAAACATAATATTTTATAAAAATTAAGTAGTTTTTCTCAATCACAATAAAAAAATGTTAATCTTTAAATATATGAAAATTAAAAATAATTTAGGAGTAATATTATTATTATTTAACATAACATTGTCATCAAATACCAATGAAATAAATGAATATAATGTTGAGATAATTATATTTAAATATTTAAATAGTAAATCCAATGAATTATTTGATTCTGAATTACTAATCCCTGATGAAGAGATAATTAGATTTTATGATCCTGATTTATATATTAATAAGTCGGCATTATATAATTTTCCAAAAACTAATACTTTTTTTCCAAACCTCTTTAAAAATATAAAACCTAAATACATAAGTTCTGAAGAAAATAATTCTACTAAAGAAATAATAAATCCGAATCCAAAGAACTGGTTTAGAGAAACTAACAATCTCAATATATTGAATAAAATTAAAGGTCAAATAATAAAGAATAAAAATTTAGAATTTATAGAATCAAAATCTTGGATTCAGGGTATTGATGATTATGAATCAAGTAGATTTATATATGATGAAAATAAATTAAAAAATTATGGTTTCTATATAAAATTATATAAACGAAGATTTATGCATGTCGAGATTAAAGCATTTATGGGAGTTAATAATGAAGACACTAAAATGGTTCCAGTTGAAAATCATATTAAAGAACTGGAAAAAAAAATATATTCAAATTACAAAAATATAAATAATTATGATCTAAATATAAATTACCCAAAAAATATAGAAAATATAATGATTACAAACGATAACGACAGTAGTGAATTTATCGTTGATACTGATTTAAATATTTATATCGATGAAGAAAAAAGGATCTTTAATGAAGAAGTATATTTATTTGATCATCCAAATTTTGGAATTATATTATCCTTAACTCAAAACTAATTATTTATAATAAGCATTATCATCAATCGAATGGTCAGTTAAATCTTTTACAGCTTTAACTTCAGGTATTTGTTCAATAAGTGTTTTTTCAATCCCATCTTTCAAAGTTACATCTACCATTCCACAACCTTGACATCCACCACCAAATTGAAGTACTGCTTCATTTTTATTATTAAATTCTACCAAACTTACTTCACCACCATGTGAATCCAACATTGGGTTAATTTCATTATAAATAACATAGTTAATTCTATCTTCAACGGGGCTATCAGCTGAAATATTAGGCAGCCTTGCGTTGGGAGCTTTTATCGTTAGTTGCCCACCAAACGTATCATTATCAAAATTTACCTCAGCATCTTTTAAAAATGGAATACTTCTTTTTTCTAAATTTACAGTTATTAAATCAAGATTAAGAATCATGTCATCAGGCATAGCTTCATCTGGTTTACAATATGCTAAACAAGTTTCAGCTTTTGGAGTACCTGGATCTGCAATAAAGATCCTAATTGATAAGTCTGTTTCATTTTTATCTTGAATGAGTTTAGATAGGTATTCTTCAGCAGATTTAGTTATTTTAATAATTTCATTCATATTTTATGTGGTTATATAGAATTATAAGTTCATTTTTCGGAATAAGAAAAAAAAATGATCTATCAAAGGATCTTAATAATTTATCATTAAAAAAAATTATTATTCTATTTTTAAGTCTTAATATAATATTTATATGTATAGTTTTATTAATTACAAGCTTAATCATTAAATCTTGATGAATAAATTTAATAAATTTTACAATAATATTTCTGAATATTATTCAAACAATATAATTACAAACTTTAGTCCATCTAATGGTTACAGATACCGTTGTGAATTTGGATACTATAACAATTTTTACTTAATGCATAAAAATGATAAAAAAATATATTTAGAGACATTTGAAAATGCTGCAAGTTGTATTCAAGAATTGATGCCTAAAATATTAAATCAGATTAATATTAATCAATCTGTAAAAGAAAAACTTTTTCAAATTAATTTCAGATCTAATGTTAATGATGATGTAATTGTATCTCTTATCTATCATAAAAAAATCGATAAAAACCTAATAGAAATTATTAAAGATATTTCTAAATATTTAAAAATAAATTTTATTCTAAGGTCTAAAAATTTTTCGTATTCTACTGAATCAAATTACTTTGTTGATTATATACATAATGATGCCTTTAAAATTTATCAAACAGATAATTGTTTTTTTCAACCAAATAAATTCATCTTACCTAAAATGATAAATACAGTTATATCATTAATAAATAATCCAAAAGATTTACTTGAGCTGTATTGTGGCGTTGGAACATTTACATTGCCTTTGTCTAAAGTATTTATTAAAATTTTAGCAACTGAGAATGATAGAAATTCAATAAAATGTCTTAATAAAGCAATAATAGATAATAATATTAATAATATTTCAAATAGCAGATTGTCTTCAAATGAAGTTGCTGAGCTATTTATGGGTAAAATTTTTAGAAGAATGGGTGATATTAATTTATCTGATTATAATTTTTCACATGTTTTAGTTGACCCACCAAGGTCAGGACTTGATGATAAAACTTTAGGAATAATAAAAAATTTTAAAAATATTATTTATATTTCATGCAACCCAGAAACATATATTGATAATATTAGATCTTTAAAAAATCATAATGTTAAATATGTTGAATTGTTCGATCAATTTCCAAATACAAATCATTTAGAAATTATTTCATTATTAAGTGCTAAATAATATTAAATTCGTCAGATAACTTCTTCATTTCTTTTCTTAAAACGAACATCGCAATCAAATTTGGTATTGATACTAAAGCAACGACTACATAGGCTATGTTCCATACGACAGTAGTATCTATAACTGCAGCAAGAATGAAACATAAAACATAAAAATTTCTATACCAGACTACACCCTTTTCACCAAAAATATATGCTGTTGACCTATCACCGTAATAACACCATGTAATAGAAGTTGAAAAAGCAAATAATAATAAAGCAATGGCAACTAACTTACCGCCATATTGACCAAGAATACCCTGTGAAAATGCCTTTGCAGTAAGTTCAGCTGAACTAACTAATGATTTGCCCTCAATAACAACTTGTTCATTTACTTTGCCACCTATGATATTTAATTTTCCAGAGTACAGATTTGAATTAAGGTTACGAACACTTATATCTTCTGCTATTGATCTTGAATGAATAACTGTAATATTATCAGTAATTAATTTTCCTTCGACTACATCTAATGAACCAGAATATTCTTTTACATTAGAATCAATTGATTGAACATATTTTGTTAACTCACTAATATGGTCTGGATGTATGTAATTACCATCATCATTTTTTTCATCACTGTAGATACCCTCAAGTATTACCATATCAGTCTTAGAAAATGTTGTATCAAATTTTTGAGTCCATACTCCACTAGATAAGATAACCAATGCTGTAACACTGCAGACAACAATAGTATCTATAAATGGTTCTAAAATTGAAACTACACCTTGATCAATAGATTTATTTTTTGATGAAGCATGAGCAATTGGTGATGAGCCTTGGCCTGCTTCATTAGAATAAAGCCCTCTTGCAACACCATATTTAAGACTCATTGCGAAGCTTGCACCTAAGAATCCACCCACTGCAGCAGATCCAGTAAATACTTGAGAAAAAATAGCACTAAATGATGGGATAATATTTTGATAATTTTCTGCCAAAATTATTAAAGCTCCTCCAAAGTATATTATTCCCATTATTGGAATAATTTTACTTGCAACAGATGCAATTCTTTTTATGCCTCCAATAATGATAATCCAGAGTAATGCACCCAAAGATAACCCTGTAAATAGTTTTGGTACAGAAAATTCTGTATTCATAACTAGAGCTATGTTGTTAATTTGAGGCATATTTCCTGAACCAATAGCAGTAATCATCATCAAAAATGCAAATAAAATTGCAACCCATTTCATGTTAAGACCTTGTTCAATGTAATACATAGGTCCACCTGAAATTGATCCATCTTTAAGCTTGGTTCTGTATTTATGTCCTAACGTAACTTCGACAAATTTAGTTGTCATACCAAAGATAGCGGTAATCCACATCCAAAATATAGCAGCGGGCCCTCCTGTCCATATTGCTAATGCAACACCGCCTATATTTCCAGTACCAACAGCACCTGACATAGCGGTTGTTAGAGCCTGAAATCCTGTGGTCTCTCCTTCTGAATCAGATTTATTTTTACCAGAAACAATTTTAAATGCGCTTTTAAAATATTTGAATTGTGGAAATCCTAAGTAAATTGTAAAAAATATACCAGTACCAATTAGCAACGCAGGAAACCACCAAGAACCACTTAAATTTGAATCTAAAAGAATTAAAAAATTATTAAATTGTTCCATATTATTATTCTGAGAATTTTTTGACTAAATCAGTATAACCCCCTATTAATATATCATCTATAAAAATCTGTGGAACCGTTCTAGCTTGAGGATTTCTTTTTAACATTTCATCAAATATATCTGGGTCATCAGCACTATAAACCTCATATGTTATACCTTTAGAATCAAAAAAATTCATTGCCATAACACAATAAGAACAATTAGATTTAGAATATATTTCAACTTTTTTAGTCATAATTTAATTATAATAAAAAAATGTCATTATTTAACCTTAATAATAAATCAATTTTGATAACTGGTTCCTCTAGGGGGATAGGCAAATCAATTGCTCGTCATTGTGCTATTCATGGAGCAAATGTAATTATCTCAAGTAGAAAGTTAAATATGTGTGAGCAAACAGCTAACGAAATTAATAATGAAGTAGATAAAGAATTAGCTCATCCAATAGCTGCTAGTATCAGTGATGAAAATCAATTAAATGAGCTTGTAAAAAAAACTAGAGAAAAATTAGGAAAAATAGATGTGCTCGTATGCAATGCTGCTACAAATCCTTTTATGGGATCTATGCTTGATATGCCAGATGATAAATTTGATAAAGTAATGAATAATAATGTTAAATCAAACCAAATTCTCTGCAATCTAGTTTTACCAGAGATGATAGATAGAGAAGATGGTTCAATAATAATAATTTCTAGTATCGCTGCAATAAAAGGTAGTGCTATTTTAGGTGCATATAATATAAGTAAAGCTGCTGATGTGATGATAGTAAAAAATATAGCTACTGAATTTGGTCACAAAAATATAAGAGCTAATTCAATTGCACCAGGTTTAATTAAAACTGATTTTGCAAAAGCTTTATGGGAAAACCCAGAGATATTAAAAACAGTTCTAGGAACTACGCCTATGCAAAGAATTGGTGAACCTGATGAAATCGCTGGAGTAGCGGTCATGCTTGCTTCTGAGGCAGGAAATTATATCAATGGTCAAACAATAGTAGTGGATGGTGGTACTACTATATCTTAATAGAATTCTTTAATTCACTAAAAAAATAATTTAAAACATGGTTTTCATTAATTTGAGGCACCTTGAAAAAATCATATCTTAAATTATTTAGTTCGTTGATAAGATTTGATATTTTTAAGTTATTAAAAGTACTTAAATTAAACCTTTCATAAATACCACTTAATGTTTCAGATAATAATTTAGATTTTAATAATATTTTTAAAAATTCAATTAAATAATTAGTTTTAGTGATTAAGTCTATTTCAAGATTATTAATTCCTTTTATTGCTGTTTCTTGATTAATTTTATTGTCTATAAAATCATTTAAGATTTTTATAAAATTCTTGAAATTAAGATGTTGATTATTTTCAATCTCTTCCATTATTTTTAATGGTGAAATAAAACTAGGGAAATCTTTTGCACTAATATCTGAAATTCCATTATTAACTAACCATTCATTAATATCGTTTTCATTTAACGGAGGAATTGTTATTAATTGACATCTGCTATATATCGTATCCAATAAAGATTTAGGTCTGTTAGTTGTCATAATAATGTATGAATGAGGAGCTGGTTCTTCTAATGTTTTCAATAGTGCATTTTGACTTGCATCATTCATTGATTGAGCATTTAGTATTAAAGCTACTTTATTTATTGAAATTGATGGTGTTACTGACAGAAAATCATTTACATTTCTCTTGCCTATCTCTTCATCCCAATCCTCCTCCCTAAGAGTAATATGTTTAATAAGAATTCTTTCTTTATCAAGGACAAAAAAATCTGGATGATTATTAGATTTTGATATAGATATGTTTTCATTATTATTATTTTTATTAACAAGTAATTTTGATGAAATTTTTATTGCTAATCTCTCTTTTCCGATTCCATCAGGACCGTTAATAATTATTCCATGAGGTAAATTATCAAAATTTATATTTTCATATAATTTATCTATCCAATATAAGTTAGATATGTTCATTTTTCGATTGAATTTTTTTAATTATAATTTGATGAATTTTATCTATATCATTAGCAGCATTAATTATTTCAAATCTATTCTTGTTTGCCTTTGCAATTGCCTTATACCCTTTTCTAACTTTATTAAAAAAATCATTGCTAGATAATTCTATTCTATCTTTTACATCAGTATTTTTTCTTTGAAAGCCCTCTTTTACAGATATGTCTAATAAAAAGGATAAATCTGGAATTGGACAATTTATGAATGATGTCAATGAGCTTATAAAGTCTTTTGATAATTTTCTTCCATAACCTTGATATGCCATCGATGCATCATAAAACCTGTCTAATAATAAATAATCACAGTGAGAAGTATTAATTTTTTTATCTATAAGTTCTGACCTTGCTGCAAACATTAACAAAAGCTCTGTTTCGTTTGATAAATCATTATTCGAATCTAATAAAATATCTCTTATCTTTTCGCCAACAGGTGTTGATCCAGGCTCTCTATATATTTCTATCAAGTAATTTTTAGATTCAAGATAATCCTTCAATAAATTAATTTGTGTAGATTTACCAACACCTTCAATTCCTTCAAATGAAATTATTTTCATTTATTTAAACCTAAATCATTAATTTTATTTAAATGCTCTTGATATGTTTTAGAAAAATAATGTGAACTAGGTGAGTCAGCTACAAAATATAAATATTCTCCCAATGTAGCATTTGCTGCAGCATCTAATGAGGTTAATGATACTAAAGATATTGGTGTTGGAGGTAATCCCTTAATCATATATGTATTATATTTATTATTTTTATCTAGAATATCAGATTTTTTAATATCACCATCAAAATTAGGCAACAAACCATAAATAATTGTAGGGTCTGCTTGAAGTTTCATATCAATAGACAATCTTTTTAAAAAAACACTAGATATATGAAATTTTTCATCATTATTACCAGCCTCTTTTTCTATTATCGATGCTAATATTAAAATTTCTTCTTTTTTAAGTTGGTTATTTAGATTTTTATTTTTATAAAAATAATCTAAATGTTTATTTAAAATGTCATGGCTTTTTTGAAGAATATTTGAAGCAAGCATATTCTTCTTGTAATAGTATGTATCTGGAAAAAGAATACCTTCTTTAAATGAAAGATCCGTTTTTATACATTTAAGCATATAACAATCATTTATAAGATAAGAATCATTAATTAATTGATTTAATTGGTAAATATTCATGCCTTCAGCTATTGATAATTTGTGTGTAACGGTTGAACCGTTATTTAAATCATTAATGATATTTTTTAAGGTTTTATTATAAAGCTGATATTCGCCAGCTTGAAACTTATGAATTTTATTATAATTTAAGTGTATTCTTAAAAAGAACTTATTAATAAAGTTAAGATCTGATATTTTAGCTATTGTGATATATATAGATTCGCCTTTAGTAACATTTAAATAGTTACTAGTATTGAAAGGAGCATGATTTAAGTAGCTATTATATGGACCAATGAAAGAAAATAATAATACGACTATAGATAAAGTAAGTTTGATATATATCATAAAAAATGTATTAAACAACAATAGTTATTTTATACATTTATGTAATAAGTTTATAAAAAAATTTTATGAATTTGAATTTATATATTCTACTGCTTCGTTAACTGTAGATATTTTTTCTGCATCTTCATCTGCAATTTCAATATCAAATTCCTCTTCTAAAGCCATTACCAACTCAACAGTATCTAATGAATCTGCCCCTAAGTCATCAACAAATGATGAATCACTTTGTATCTCATCCATTGATTTTCCTAATTGATCACTGACAATCTTTTTTACTCTATCTTCAATGCTCATAAATTCTCCACCCTATATTGAAATTTGACACATTTTACATCTAATAGTTCAAAGTTGCACATAAATTAATACATTAATAGTCCACCATCAATAGATATAGTTTGACCTGTGATATACGATGCCTCATTAGAAGCTAAGAATAATGCTAATTCAGCAACGTCACTAGCCTCGCCAAACCTTTTTAAAGGTATATCTTTAACTATTGCATTTTTTGCATCATCATCTAAAAAAGATGTCATATTGGTATTTATAAATCCTGGAGCTATAGAGTTTACAGTTATGTTCCTTGATCCAATTTCTTTTGCCAATGACTTTGTAAAACCATTTAATGCTGATTTTGATGATGAATAATTTACTTGACCTGGATTTCCCATGAGTCCTGCAACTGAAGAGATATTTATAATTCTTCCATTTTTATTTTTTATCATATTTCTAATAAATATTTTAGTTAAATTATATGTACCAGTAAGATTGGTTGAAATAACATTATCCCAATCATCGTCTTTCATCTTCAAAAATAATTGATCAGAAGTAATTCCTGCATTATTTATTAGTATATCTGGAAGTAAATCTTTTGATTTAAGATCATTAAAGCATTTCTTAAGATCATCTCTAGAGGTGATATCTAATTTTATAGGTATAAGATTTTCTGATTTATTATCAAATTCAAAATCATTTCTAGATGTGCCTATTACCTTATAATCATTTTCAGCAAAGTGATTTGCAATGCTTTCACCTATACCTCTTGAGGCACCAGAGATAAATACATTACCTTTACTCATATAATTTTTTTAATTTCTTCAAAAAAATTGATTGATGAAGTTGTATAAACATTATTATTAATATTATTTCCTTTTGCTAATCCAGATAATACTTTACCTGGGCCACACTCAATAATAATACCATTAAATTTTTTAATATAATTCATTGCATCAACCCATCTAACAGGTTCAATTAATTGGTTGACTAAATTTAATTTAAGTTCTTCGATAGATGATGATGTATCAGAATTTATATTATGAATAACTTTATATTTAGGCAATTGTAATGAAAGTTTATCTAAAATCTTACTAAATTTAGATGCGGCTTCATTCATTAATTTACAATGAGATGGCACAGTTACATTTAATTTAATATTTTTTTTATGGCCTTGTTCTTTTAAATTAGTTATAACTAAATTAACAGCTTCGCTGTTTCCTGAAATTACGACTTGGTTTGGTGAATTGATGTTTGCTGGTGAAACTATTGAGTTTGTTTCATTAGATATTTTTAAGCATGTTTTATTAATAAGACTAAAATCTGCATTTAATATTGCATACATTAATCCCCTATCAGCAGTCTCCATTAACAAACCTCTATTATGGACTAAGGATATTGCATCTTTAAGCTCTAAAGCTCCTCCAACCAATAGTGCAGTATATTCTCCTAATGAGTGACCACATAATAAATCAGGTTTTATATCTAATAACTCTGAAATATATTCATAGTATAAGAATGATGTTAATAGAACTGCGGGTTGTGTTATTGATGTTTTATTTAGATCTTCATTAGAGCCATTTGTAATTAAGTCTATCAGATCAAAATTTAATACCTCTATAACATCATCTTTATATTTATTAACCAAATCCTTAGGTAATGGATCTAACATCCCAAGGGTTTGTGACCCTTGACCAGGAAAAACAATACTTATATGCCTAGGCATAACTATGATGTTACTTCTTCTGACTCTTCTTTAATAGGCTTACGTAAATCTTTAATTAATCTGCCTTTGTAAAAACCATCTTTTGTCATTTGATGGCGTAAATGTTTTTCTCCTGAAACAGGATCAACAGACAAAGTCTTGCCTTTTAATGCATCATGTGAACGCCTCTGCCCTCTTCTAGACCTTGTTACTTTACTTTTTTGTACAGCCATACTTCACCATTTAAAAAAATGTATACTATCAAAATTTATATAATAATGACAGAAATTCTTATTTAAGAATATTAACCAATGCATTGAATTCATTTGGTGGATTACATTCAATATTTAATATTTCTGAATCTAAGTTTATAAAAGAGATAGATTTTGAGTGCAGAGCTATTTTTTTTCTTATATTTTTATCAAAACTATTATTAAAATCTTTATCGCCATATCTATCATCAAAAATAATAGGGTGATTAATAGATGCTGCATGAATTCTTATTTGATGACTTCTTCCTGTATAAATCTGAACCTCGACTAAAGTAGCGTTATCTAAATGCTCAATTATTTTAAATTTAGAGATTGAATTTTTAGATTTTGTTACGATATTTTTATATATTGGCTTATTTATTACTATGTTTTGTTTTAATTTTCCTTTTAAAACTGTGTGATAGGTTTTTTTAATATTATTATCTATTAATAAATTATTAAAAAATTTGACCGCCTTCTTGTTTTTGCCAAATACCAAACATCCAGTAGTGTTTTTATCTATCCGATGACATAAATCTATATTTTTTCCATATTTCTCTCTGATTATATCTATTAACCCAATTATATTTTTAGTGCCACCATGAACAGCAATGCCACTTTTTTTATTAATAACAATATAATTATCGTTCTCAAATAAGATATTTTCAGTATGCTTGTTAACCAAATCTACTCCAATTGACTTAATTAATGCTTTATCTGTGTTTAAATTTGGAGGAATTCTAATAATATCATCAGTTTTAATTTTATAATTAGGCTTTACTCTAGATGAATTAACTCTTACTTCACCTTTTCTAATGATGTTATAGATTTTACTTTTTGGAACAGAACTGTAAGTAGATATTAAATAATTATCTAATCTTCGGCCAGAATTATCATTATTAATTACTAATTTTTTGACAGACATCTCTTAAATCTATAGGATATACAGCTAAATAACTAGGGAAAACTAGTAAAATTAAAAAGAAAGATAAATACAACAGTTAATTATTGCAACTCTTAAATGGGTTAATCATGTAAGCAAATATAAGTAAGACTTACTGATAGAAGCTTAAAAAAGCATACTGCTGAATTATCTTCCTAATTGTAGGGAGAATAAAATGAAAAGAATACTTATTAATTCATCTTATGGTGATGAACTTCGTGTTGCATTAGTTGATGGTGCAAAATTATATGACTTTGATACAGAGTCGCCAGAAAAAACTTTATTAAAAGGAAGTATATTTAAAGCAACTGTTTCTAGAATAGAAACTAGTCTCGACGCAGCATTTGTAAATTTTGGCTCTGATAGACATGGATTTCTTCCATTAAAAGATTTATCTAATCAATATTATAAAAAAGATAAGAAAGGAAAATTTGTTTGTACTTTAAAGGAAGGTCAAGAAATTGTTGTCCAGGTAACCAAAGAAGAAAGAGGCTCAAAAGGAGCTGCATTAACAACACAAATTGGTCTTGCAGGTAGATTCTTAGTACTAATTCCTAATTCTAAAAAATCTGGCGGTATTTCAAGAAGAATTAGCGGTGAAGAAAGAGATCAAATAAAAGATATTTTAAATAAATTAAAAATTCCAGACAATATGAGCGCTATAGTCAGAACCAATGGCTTGGGTAGAACAGCTGAAGAACTCAGTTTAGATTTAGCTTATTTACTAGCATTATGGGATGAAATAAATAATACGATGCCAAATGCAAAATCTCCATCTCTTATATTTAGAGATGATAAATTAATTGTTCGAGTAGTTAGAGATTATTTTAAAGATGATATAGAAGAAATCTTAATTGATGATATGGATACCTTTAATGAGGCTAAAGAATTTACTGAAGCTGTAATTCCAGATCATGCAGAAAAGGTTAAATATTATAATGAAGAAATACCTTTATTTAATCGATATCAAATAGAATCTCAAATCGAATTGGCATTTCAAAGAGAAATATCTCTAAATTCTGGTGGTTCAATTGTAATTGACCCTACGGAGGCCATGACAACTATTGATGTGAACTCAGCAAGATCAACTAAAGGTAAGGATATTGAAGATACTGCATTTAAAACAAATATTGAAGCCGCATCAGAAATAGCAAGACAACTAAGACTGAGGGATGTTGGAGGATTGGTTGTAATCGACTTTATTGATATGTTGAAAGAAGAAAATCAAAGCAAAGTAGAAACAGCATTCAGAAAAGCTGTTTATTCAGATAGAGCAAGGGTACAACTATCTAATATTTCTAGATTTGGTCTTTTGGAAGTATCGAGACAAAGATTAAGACCGTCTTTAAATGAATCATATGATATAGAACATGTTTTAGTAAGAGGTCCACGATCTTTAGGCCAATCAATTTTAAGAATTATTGGTGAGGATGCTGTAAAAGATAATACTGGAGAAATTTATGTATATGTTCCAGCAGATGTTGCAAGTTATCTTTTAAACGAAAAAAGAAACGAAATTATTAATATTGAAAGATCAAATAATATTAAAGTTCTTGTAATAGCTGACCCTTATAAAGCAAGGCCATATTATAAGGTTGTAAGAGCAAAAGCTACCGATGTAAAAAACATTGATTCATACCAGTTAACACCTGAAAGCCCTCAGCCTGATACAAGTTGGAGAGATGATAATAATAAACAAAAAGGCATGAAACCACTTGTTGATGGAGTGAAACCACCCAAGATGCCAAAAAGAAATAAAGCTGGTTTAATAAAATGGTTAAAATCAATTACTGGAATAGACAATGAGGAACCAAAGCCTAAAAAGAAACCAATAAACAGGAACAAGAGAAGAAATAATCAAACAAAAAATAATAAAAAATTTAATGTTAAGAAAAAATATTCAAATAAAAAAAATGATAATAGATCAAAGCCTCATAATAAACCTGATAAAAAGACAATTAAGAAAAAGTCAATTTCAAAGGATAATATCAATAAATCTAATACTAAAAAGAATATAAATAAGGACCAAAAAGCAAATAAAGCTGATAATCTTAATAAGAAAACTTCTCCTATTAAGGAAATAGTTAAAGAAAAAAAGATAAAAAAAGATGTTCCTACGCGGGCTAAGAATGATCCACGACAAAAGAATTAATTAATTTTCCTGATAAACTAGTCACTGGTGGCACATAAGGTAGATTATCTACTTTATACCAATTGGCTTCAGCTATCTCATCATTATCTATTATCAATTCACCAGATTTATATTCACATGAGAATCCCAACATTAATTGTGATGGAAATGGCCATGGTTGACTTCCAAAGTATTTAATATTTTGAACCTTAAGGCCAACTTCTTCTAAAACTTCGCGATGAACTGTTTCCTCAGCAGACTCTGATACCTCAATAAATCCAGCAAGAATACTAAATAATCCTTCAGGGAACATATTGTTTCTTGCAAGTAATATCTCATCGTCTTTTATTACCATAGCTAATACACAAGGTGCAATGGATGGATAAATCATCGAGGATGTTTCTGGGCAATATAGAGATTCTTCTTTTGTATCAAATTTATTTAATTCACCGCAATAACCAGAATATTTATTACTTTTGATCCAATGTAATAATTGATTTGCTCGACCCATAAGAACAATATCTTCTGGATTTAAAGTTGCTAATAAGTGTCTAGTATCGTATTCAACTAAACTCTCATATCCTAAATTTATATTCTCTTTTGAATTACTTATATCAACTGCATATATTTTTTTATTATTACTTTCAGCAATTCCAATATAAAAAGAATTATCAAAATCTACATTTATATAATCACCACTTAATAGAAATGTTTTTAATTGTGGTTCATATAGAATTTTATTATTTTTAAAAATAATAAATTCATTATCGCTATTAATATTTATTTCTAAAAATCTTTTAAAATGCATAGTAAATAAGTTTAAAATATCCTTAATGTTAAATGAAATCCAAAAATTGTTCTTAGGTAGTGCTCCGAACTGGTATAAGTCTATCATAATAACATTCCTTGTTATTAACCCTATATTGTTAATAATTCTTAATTCTATAGGCTTAAATGGAAATTTTATTATTGGTTGGGTTTTTCTTCTTGAATTTATTTTTACTTTAGCTTTAGCTCTAAAATGTTATCCGTTACAGCCTGGCGGCCTGTTAGCCCTAGAGGCAATAATAATGGGTTTAACATCAACGAAATCAGTGTTTCATGAAATTGAAAATAATCTAGAAGTAATACTATTGCTTGTTTTTATGGTAGCAGGAATATATTTTATGAAAAATTTAATGTTAACAATTTTTACAAAACTTTTACTAAACATAAGATCTAAAACATTATTATCGTTATTATTTTGTATTTCTGCTGCAGTTCTATCTGCATTCTTGGATGCTTTAACAGTTACAGCTGTTTTAATTGGTGTAACGATTGGTTTTTATAGAATATATCATTCAGTAGCATCAGGGTTAAACTTTTCGGATGATGATCACAACTATCACAACGATTCAAGTATTAATACTTTAAAAATTCAAGAGTTAGAAGATTTTAAAGCTTTCTTAAGGGACCTTGTTATGCATGGAGCAGTAGGTACCGCACTTGGTGGAGTTTGTACATTAGTTGGCGAACCTCAAAACCTTTTAATTGCAACTATAGCTGGATGGGAATTTATAGAGTTTTTTATAAGAATGGCTCCGATCACAATGCCAGTATTTGTAGCAGGGATACTTACTTGCGTAACGGTAGAAAAATTACATATTGCTGGATTTGGTAATCAATTACCTTCAAATATTAGAAATATTTTTAACGACTATTCTATTTATAGAAATGAAAACATAACACCAACAAATCAAGCAGAGTTATTAATTGAATCATTAGTTGCAGTATTTTTAGTTATTGCTTTAGCTTTTCATTTAGCTGCAGTTGGTTTAATTGGTTTAACTGTAATTATTTTATTAACGGCTTTTAAAGGTATCACTGAAGAACATAAACTTGGTGAAGCTTTCCATGAAGCATTACCTTTTACAGCTTTGTTAGCAGTGTTTTTTGCAATCGTAAGTGTTATACACGACCAACATCTATTTTCTCCAGTGATAGATTATGTTTTAGCACAAGATCCCTCAGTTCAACCTTCAATGTTTTTTGTAGCCAATGGCTTCTTATCTGCCATTAGTGATAACGTATTTGTAGCAACAATTTATATTAATGAAGTAAAGAATGCCTTTGATAATGGCCTTATAACATTAAATCAATTTAATAACCTTGCTATAGCGATAAATACTGGAACAAATATACCAAGTGTAGCAACTCCAAATGGCCAAGCTGCATTTTTATTTTTATTGACATCTTCATTAGCACCATTAATTAATTTATCTTATTTAAGAATGGTTTACATGGCCCTTCCCTATACAATTGTTTTATCAATTGTAGGTTTTATTTCAATCAATTTATTTCTTTGATGTCCTCTTTGTTGGATCGTAAATTTTGCGTTGCTCCAATGATGCAATATACAGACATGCATGATAGGTACTTACTTCGTTTGATATCAAAAAAAATATTTTTATATACTGAAATGATATCTACTGGATCATTGATTTATGGTAAATGTTATGACCAATTAGAATTTAATAATGAAGAACATCCTGTTGGAGTACAACTTGGAGGATCTGATATAAATGATCTTATTGAATGTTCAAAAAAATGTGAACAGTATGGTTATGATGAGATAAATCTAAATGTAGGTTGTCCGTCTGATAGAGTTCAAAAAGGTAAATTTGGTGCTTGTTTAATGCTAGAACCTCATCTTGTTAGTGAGTGCCTATCTAATATGCAGAATGCAGTTAAAATTCCTGTATCTATAAAATGTAGACTAGGTATTGATAATCATGAATCATATGAATTTCTTCATAATTTCATTTCAATAGTTAAAAATTCAGGAACTAATATTTTTATTATTCATGCTAGAAACGGAATTTTAAATGGATTAAGTCCTCGACAAAATAGAAATATTCCTCCATTAAAATATGAATATGTATATAAATTAAAAAAGGATTTTCCAGAGTTAGAAATAATTATAAATGGAGGAATAAAAAATTTAGATGATTCTAAAAATCATCTAGATAAAGTAGATGGCGTAATGATAGGAAGAGCTGCCTATGACAATCCATTTATGTTAAAAGATATTGAGCCAATGTTTTATGATATAAAATCTCAAACAAATTCAAAAAAAGAAATATTAAATTTATATCTTGAGTATGTAGAAGAAAAAATTGATCAAGGTCATAATCTAAGCCGCATGATGAAGCATTTATTTGGTTTGTCTAGAGGCGATAAATATGCAAAATCTTTTAGAATAAAAATACTTGAAATAATTAAAAATAATTCAATAAAAGAACATAAGAAAGAATTAGAAGAATTATTAGTCTATTAAGAAATCATCCATATCATCTACAAAATCATCTTCAACATTTATACCATCTTTCACTTCATAAGCTATAGATTGAATATATGCATCTTTAACAAAGGAATATTTATCACCAGACAACAAAGACTCTACATCTAATAGTCTTTCTCTAGTTTCAATAGCATCAATAGTTTTTAAAGCGATATTTACATCTGCATCAGTCATGTGGAATGTTATCGATGAGAAAGATGATACTGGACGACTTAAGGTATCTCTCAAAGTAGATGGACCAAGACCTGGCAGCATAATATAAGGCCCAGTACCCACACCCCAAACACCAAGAGTTTGGCCAAAATCTTCTTCATGTCTTTCCAAGCCAATTTTTGATGCCACATCAATAAATCCTGCTAAACCAATGGTAGAATTTATAAGAAATCTTGTTAAATCATTTATTGATTTTTTTGGTTTGCCTTGAAGTGCTTGATTGACTGATGTTTCAACATCTTCAAGATTATTAAAAAAATTTGTTACTCCGCTTTTAACTTTTGGTGGAAAATTTGAATATATTTTTGCAACTGGTTTTAATATTTTTTCATCTAGATTTTCATTAAACTCAAAAGTTTTTCTATTGAATTCCTCAAAAGGATCATTTACTTGATCTGAATTGATACTAATAGCAAATAATAATAATGAAGATATAAATATTTTTTTCATAATTTCTATGTTGAGGATAATATTTTATCTGAAATTGAATTCGAGATTTTAGAAATATATTTAAGATCAAAATTATAAATCTTATTATCAAATAGGAAAGTACCTAAATGTTTAATATCATTAGATTCAAAGTATTTATCTTGAATATCAATTTTAGTATCAAAAATATTATTATTTATATAGCCAAGTATATTTATTTTTAACTTTTTTAGCATAGATACAGTCCTCTTTAAATCTGACATTGCTAACTTATTTGGATTTGTAATTAATATAAAATCATCTATTTTTAACTCATTAAATATAGTCAAATATGCATCGCCAGTTCCAGGAGGCATATCTATAAGTAAAAAATCTAAATCTCCCCAATTTGTAGAATTAATTAATTTCTTAATTGCGCCACTAAGCATAGGTCCTCTCCAAATAGCAGCTTTATCATTGTTTAATATATTACCCATAGATATGATTTTAATTTTATTTTTATTTATAGGATTAAATAATTTTTTACTGATTTTTGGTTTTTTATTAATATTAAAGAGTATATGTTGATTAGGTCCATAAATATCAGCATCTAATATACCAACTGAGGTATGTTTTGATAAGCTCAATGCGATAGATGCAGTAATAGAGCTTTTTCCAACACCTCCTTTAGCGGAGCCGATAGCAATAATTCTTTTAATGGCCATATAAATCAATATTTTCACATATAATACAGATATTGCATGGACATACCTACTAAAAACACAAGAAAGATTCTCGTAACTCAAGCCCTACCATATGCTAATGCACCATTACATCTTGGTCATATACTAGAGGCAGTCCAAACAGACATTTGGACTAGATTCCATAATATGAATGGTAATCAGTGTTATTTTTTCTGTGCTGATGATACGCATGGCACACCAGTCATGCTTAAAGCGAAAGAAATGGGAATAACTCCTGAGGAATTAATAAAAGATGTTCTTAATGATCATAAAGAAACTTATGACCTATATGGTATTAAATTTACAAATTTTTATACTACCCATAGTGAAGAAAATAAAAAATACTCAGAAAAAATATATTTAGAAGCAAAAAAAAATAACTTAATATCAAAAGAAATAGTTGAACAACTTTATGATGAAAATGAACAAATGTTTTTATCAGATAGGTTTATTAAAGGCAGTTGTCCTAAATGTGGAGCAGCAGATCAACATGGAGATAATTGTGGTGTATGTGGCGCAAGTTATAATGTTTTAGAAATCAAAGACCCTATATCAATATTGTCTGGAACAACCCCAATTAAAAAGAAAAGTGAACACATATTTTTTGACTTACCCCAAAAACTTGAGATATTAAGTAAATTTTTACATGAATCAAAACTTCAAAAACCAATTAAGAATAAATTAAAGGAATGGCTTTCAGATGATTTGAAAAAATGGGATATATCAAGAGATGAACCATACTTTGGATTTAAAATACCAGAAGAAGATAATAAATATTTTTATGTATGGGTAGATGCACCTATTGGATATATAGCATCAATGGATAATTGGTTTAAAAATAATAACTTGGATACAGATACTATATGGTCAAACAAATCTAATTATGAGATTTATCATTTTATCGGCAAAGATATTTCATACTTTCATGGGCTTTTTTGGCCTGCATTATTAAGTTCTGCCAATTTAAAACTTCCTGATGGTATTTTTGTACATGGTTTCTTGACTATTAATGGTGAGAAAATGTCAAAGTCAAAAGGAACAGGAATACTCGCAAAAGATTTTGCAAAAATATGTGATCCTGAAACATTAAGGTATTATTTTGCTGCCAAATTAAATGATAAGGTTGAAGATATTGATTTGAATTTTGATGATTATGTTCAACGAATAAATTCAGATCTTGTTGGAAAGTACTTAAATATAGCATCAAGATCTGCATCATTCCTTAAAAAAAATAAGAATAATTTATCTGATAATATTAATAAAGAATTAATAACATTATTAATTAATGAAAAGCAAAATGTTATTAATCTGTATGAAGAAAGAGAATATTCAAAGTTAATAAGATTGATAATGGATTTAGCAGATAATGTTAATAAATATATAAATGAACAAACTCCATGGAAAAAAGATTTAAATGATGCTGTTGATATATCTTCAACAGCATTAAATGCATTCAAAATCATAACTATTTATTTGACCCCAATAATCCCAAACCTCGCTGAAAATGCATACAAATTTCTAAACCTAAAAAATTGTTCTTTTGATGATGTAAACACATTATTGAATGGACAAATTAATAACTATGAGTCATTGCTAAATAGACTAGAACCATTAATAATTCCAGAGGAAGATAATATGGAAAATAAAAATATAATTGATATAAAACAATTCTCATCTATTGATTTAAGAGTTGCAAAAATAATTAAAGCTGAAGATGTGGATGGAGCTGATAAATTATTACGTCTAACATTAGATGTTGGTGAGTTAGGTACGCGAAATGTATTTGCTGGGATTAAAAGCTCATATAAACCTGAAGATCTTTCTGATCGAATGGTAGTTCTAGTTAATAATCTTGCTCCTCGTGAGATGAAGTTTGGTGTTTCTGAAGGTATGGTGCTTGCTTCTAGTAATGATAATGGAATTTACTTAATATCACCTGATAAAGGTGCTGAAGCCGGTATGAAAATAAAATAATGGAAGCTAAAGATATTATAATAATTGGAGCGGGACCCGTTGGTCTATTCACTGTTTTTGAAGCAGGTCTTTTAGGATTAAATTGTACCTTAATAGATAATCTCGATAAGCCAGGTGGTCAATGTGCAGAGTTGTATCCAGAAAAGCCTATATATGATATACCGGGTGTTCCATTTCAAACTGCTCAAGAACATGTTGATGCATTACTTAAACAGATAGAACCATTTGAATACGATCTTCATCTTAATCAAAGAGTTGATTCATTAAAAGAAATACAAAATAAAGATGATAATTACTGGGAAGTGGTTACAACAGAAAATAATAAATTTATCTCTAAAAATATATTTATAGCTGCTGGTGCTGGATCATTCGAACCAAGGAGACCTCCTAATATAGATAATCCAGATAAATATTTAAATAAAGGTGTTTCGTATGCTGTTCGATCAGTAGATCAATATAAAGATAAAAAAATTTTTATATTTGGTGGCGGGGACTCAGCCCTTGATTGGACTGTAGAATTATCAAAGATAGCAAAATCAGTTTCTTTAGTTCATAGAAGAGATGCATTTAGAGGAGCTCAGCATACTGAAGAATTAATGAGAGAGCTTGTTAAAAATGGAAAAGTTAATCTACTAACTCCTTATCTTATTGATTTAATTGAAGGGAATGAAAAAGTTGAGGGAGTTAAACTTAAGAACTTTGAATCTAATGAAATTGAAAGTCATAATGCCGATGAGTTAATATTTTTATTTGGATTAAATAAAAAACTAGGCCCATTGTTAGAATGGGAATTAGAGCTTAATGGTAAAAAAATATCTGTAAATACGGAAAACTTTCAAACAAATAAAAAAGGAATATTTGCTGTTGGTGATATAAACAATTATCCAGGTAAAATGGACTTAATTTTATCAGGATTTCATGAAACTACTTTAGCAGTCCAAGAAGCATATAAACGCATATATCCTGGTGAGAGAGTTCCATTTGGTTATACAACTTCAAATTCAAAACTACATAAAAAGTTAGGTGTTAAAAAATAGATTTAGAAAATATCTTCCTGTAGTAGTAGATATCGAAACGGGCGGATTTGATCCTGAATTAAATGCGATTTTAGAAATTGCGATAACATTAATTGAGGAAAATGATAATAAGTTTGTTGTTGGAGAAACTTATAGACATCATATTATTCCATTTAAAAATTCAATTATTGAAAAAGAATCATTAGAGTTTACAAAAATTAAATTAGACCACCCACTAAGAAATGCAATAGATGAAAAAGATGCATTAAAGGACATATTTAAAATAATTAATAAAGTCAAAAATAAATATGAATGTTCTAGAGCAATCTTGGTTGGACACAATGCACATTTTGATAAGTCATTTTTAGACGCAGCTATTAAAAGAAACAATATTAAAAGAACACCATTTCATAAATTTTCTGTTATAGATACTGTCTCATTGGGTGTTTTAGCAACAGGGCAAACAGTCCTAGCAAGAATATGTGACAAGCTAAAAATTGATTATGATAATGATCAGGCTCATTCAGCAGCATATGATACTTTAGTAACAGCTAAAGTATTTTGCAGTATTGTTAATAGTCATGATGATTAAGATTGCGCTGAATCAATTAGTTTTTTAAGTTCCCCAGTTTCATGCATTTGAGTAATAATATCAGCCCCTCCAATTAACTCTCCATTAATATACACTTGAGGGAACGTAGGCCAGTCTGATATTTTTGGTAAGGCAATCCTAACATCATTATTCTCTAAAACATCAACATATGAAAACTTTGAATCACATTCTATTAATGCTTGGATTGTTTTTGCTGAAAAACCACATCTGGGTTCATATGGTGTTCCTTTCATATAAATAAGAATATTATTTTCTTTTATTTGTTCTTTTAATTTATCTTCAATACTCATATTAATTTCTAATAACCTTCAGGTATTTTAAAATTGTATCTTCATAACCATACAATAGTGAATCTACAATTATCGCATGTCCAATAGATACTTCATTAATATTACCTATTTTAACCAAATAATGAAGATTATTTAAATTTAGATCATGTCCTGCATTAATTAGAAGATTATGATTAGAAGCAAAATCAATCATTTCTTGAATGTTTGAAATAATACTCTCATCATTATTTGAGATTGACTTAGCAAATTGACCTGTATGAATTTCAATTAAATCAACATTTAATTTAGATGCATATTCTATTCCTTTTATATCATCAATAAACAAACTAATTTTAGAGTTATTTGAACTAGATCTAATTAATTCGATAGTATTAATTAATTCTTGATCATGAGCTCCAGAATGCCATCCATGGTCAGATGTTATTTGATTTATCCCATCAGGTACTAAGGTAACTTGATCAGGTTTTATGATATCAACCAATTCATAAAAACCTTTAAAATTATTATTTGATTTTGAAAATGGATTGCCCTCTATATTAAACTCAACCCCCCTCTCTTTGCATAGTTTAGATATTTCTATCGCATCATCACTTGTTGCATGACGGTGATCAGGCCTTGGATGGAGTGTTAATCCATTGACACCTAAATCAATTGCTTTAATGGCAAAATAGCTTAACTCAGGATAGTTTTCACCCCTAGCATTTCTAAGTAATGCAATTTTATTTAAATTAACGCTTAGTTTCATTTTTGTATTATATATTTATCTATACAAGTCATCTTCACTATTAACAATGAGATTGAATGCATCATTAACCTCATATTGATTTTTAGCAAATCCCTTTATTAAAATTATTGGTTTCATTTCATCACTTTGTCCCATTAAAATTCCAGCAGCTGATGCAATTTCATCTGCAACTGCAATTTCTGTATGTTTTAGTGATTTTCCATAAATATCTGTTGTGCCAGATAAATTTATCAAACTTTGAATATTACTACTTGCCAATGCAAAATTTGTTACTCCAAGCCTATAAGGTCGTGTCATAGAATCAGAAATAATTATTGATATATTTTTATTTAATTTTTTTGATAATCCTTTCTGTATTTCTCTTGCACTTTTTGAAGGATTTATTGGTAATAATAATGCTAAGTTTTTATCATCGGGAATATTTGAAAAATCAACTCCAGCATTTACATTTATATATCCCAAATTATGCTCAACAATCAAAACACCCTTTTCAATTGAAATAATTTTTTTTGACTCATTTAATACACATTGAATTAACCCAGGATGTCTCTTTAATTTAGTAGCAAGATCTTGTGCTTCATTTGATATTTTAATTTTATTTATATCAATATATCTATCTTCAGATTTAGAAATTATTTTTTGGGCAATAACAAATACATCATTTTCATGAACATCTTGGTTATTTTCCTTTAGGCTATTACATATAATATCAATAAGGTTATCGCCAGGCTCAATAAAGGGTATATTCTTTAAAGCTGTAAGTTGAATTGTACTCATTTTTGATATTTACTATTTAAATAAATGGATCATAAGCCCACTGTAGTAAAGCTTGTCTTTGTTTTATTCTTTTGTGATATTGACCTGGACAATGTTTTCTAATTGCTCCAGCATGTCTTGGTCCAAAATTGTTATGTCGTTTAATTTGAAATATATCAACATCAGGAATACGTCTACCCATATGATATCTGCAATACCATTGAAACCATCCTAAAGGATCATCACTAGTAATCCACCCTTTTGATATCCATATCTCCATCGATTGACCTGATGCCACACCAAACTTATTTAAGTTAACATTAAATCCATCTTTAGATAATTTTGCATTCTTAAACCATTCTGCAGGGAACTCTTTAATATCATCTTCGGTTTTAAAATACCAACCACCAAATACACCCAATTCAAGCATTTCTTTTGGTGATAATTGAGGTTTAAATTCCAGCATATATATTAATAAATATTTTAATTAAACTAATAGATAATTTATACAATAACATATGTAAACAAAAATTAATTCATCATGTATACTTCAGAATTATGGTAACAATTGATAAAAAATTACTTGAAATATTAGTATGCCCAGTATCAAAAAAATCTTTAAAATTAAAAGAGGAAACAAATGAGCTGGTATGCGAAGAATCAGGGCTGGCTTATCCAATAAAAGATGGAATTCCTGTCATGTTGCCTGATGAAGCTCGTAAAATTTAATAATCGCGCCCGTAGCTCAGCGGATTAGAGTACTTGGCTACGAACCAAGGGGTCGGGAGTTCAAATCTCTCCGGGCGCACCAACTAAAATAAATATATTAATAAATTACCAATAACTAATGACAGTACAAAATAGAGTTTCCAGTTCCATTTATGTTCATCTGTACCAAGATTACTATCATAGAAAAATTTATTATCTATTAAGTACCAGGGTAATGCTCCAATAGGTATTATTATTGCACCTACTAATAATGCTAAAAATTGTGTATATAAAAATTCCATAAAGTTTACTCTAAAACCATTAAATCTTTAGCGATGATAGCTTGACCATTAAAATTTTTACTAACATCTTTTAATAGTGACTCTTCCGATGCGCCCCAAAATAGTATGTGAGATAAAACTAGTTTTTTGGGTTGAAGCTCATCTGCAATTATCCCAAGATCTATTGATGAGGTATGATGTGCTTGATGATATATCTGCCAATCTTTAGTTTTATTTACAAATGTCTCACTAGAAAAAACTTCGTGAACAAGAATATCTAAATTTTTGCCATATTTTATCAAGTTATTACTAACTGCTGTATCTCCTGAAAATAATATTCTTTTATCATCTGTAATAAATAAAAAACCAAATGAATTTTTAAAATCACCATGAGCATTTTTAAATGCAATTACTTCAATATTATTATCTTTAAATATAGTTCCATCATCTGATATTTCAGTTACATTTGTTGTAAAACCTAGCTCATTAGCTGGTTGGGATCCATAAAGTCTATAATTGATATCGTCTATATAAGCCTCTGTAATGTTTTCTGACATTGCTTTTAAACCTACAGGTCCATAAAGATTGAGAGGTTCATCTCTGCCCATAATCCATGGTGTAAGAATTAAATCTGCTAATGCTCCACTATGATCAGAGTGAATGTGGGTTAAAAATGCTGTATTTATATTTTCTAGCTCCATAGAGGGAAATTCACCTCCCCATGTTGGTGACATTGCTGAAATCCTTCTTACAATTCCAGGACCAAAGTCAATAATATATGCTTGATCATTTACAACAACAGCATAACCAGAACCATATCTTTCTGGATCAGGATTTGGAGTACCTGATCCAAGAATAATTAACTTTGTTTCACTACTTAGAAAAGATGCAAAAAAGATTATTGAAATAATAATAAACCTAATCATATACATTAAATAAATAAATTAGAAAACCTTACTATAACCCAATAAAAGCCCATAGAGCCAATTGCATAAGATACTGTATTTGCTGTGGACGAATAATAATTTAATCTATAAGCAATCCAAATTAATATAGAAAATATAGGTATTAAAATTAACTGTCCTAATTCAATCCCAATATTAAAAAATAATAATGATAAAAATATGTTTTCATTAGATATGCCTATATCCGTCAATGCTCCAGCGAAGCCCATTCCATGCAATAATCCAAATCCAAATGCTAATCCCCATGGGGTAAAATCTATTTTTTTTGAATCATTAATTTCTAATGCAAGATAAACTATTGTTAAAGCAATAAGAATTTCTACAGTTGCTTGAGGCAGACTTATTATATTCAAGACAGTTAATCCCAAGGTAATACTATGAGCTAAAGTAAATGCAGTAATTGTTTTTATAATATTCCATGTACCTCTTACTAAGAAAATTAGTCCTAATATAAATAAAATATGATCTATGCCATTTAATAAATGATCTACTCCTAAATATAAATATGTTGTTGGATAATATGATACTTCATCAGGAATAATAATTATTGGTTCTTTATTATTAACAAGTCCTTCATAAGTTGAGCTATTTGCATAATTAACTGTAATTAAAGCGTCTGTTAATACACTTAAATTTATTATTTCTATCGACTTACCTTTTAATGAGGTATTACAATCTAGTGTAATTTTTTCAACAATATACTTTCCGTCAACAAGCGGACTTGTGCCTTGTATATCACATATATCAGGAAATATAACATTCCCTCTAATACCAATATTTTTTACAGGATATAACCATGTAGCCTCATAAAGATTTTCATTAATAGATGACTGGTCAATAATGAGATGGGCTGGATTGAATTCATGACTATGAATATTAATTGAAAAAATAAATAATATTATCTTACATAGGTACTTCATTCGATTTTAAAGTTTGGATTAATAATAATGTTATATTCAGCTCTAACATCCATAATATATTTTTCTAAAAGCTGCTCTTTTATATTATTTGCATAATCTAATTCAACTTGAGAAAAGATATCTTTAATATCAGGTAAGTAACCCTCTTGTTTGTCTACTATCTTTACAATATGGAAACCAAAAGAAGACTGAATTGGTTTTGACCATATATCTGTCTGCATGATATTAAAATGATTCGAAAAATTCATACCAAAATCACGATCAATTTCATCTGAACTTTTGTAAGCAAAATTCTTTCCTAATAAGAATGGATCAGATTTTGATAAAGTTGTTTTATTTACTAATTGTTCAAAAAAAACTTCTGCTCTTTTTTTTCCATTTTCTTCATTTGAAAAAAAATAATGAGTAAAACTAAAAGTTGGATTTATATAATATAAATCTATATTAGATTCATAAAAATTTATAATCTCATCAATAGGTGGTTTTTCTAGGAATGTTTCTTGTTTTAAAAACGTAATTTTTTGAGCAAGACGTCTTTTAATTATCCTATCATTTTCATCTAAACCAAGAGCAAGCGCTTCTCTGTATAATATTTCTTCTTGAATATAATCATTAATGATATTAATTAATTCATTTTTATTAGGCTCTCTTCCTACTTGAGATTCCCAAGCAATAACTAGACTGTTTATTTCTTGGTCTGAGATATATATATCTTTTGTATACTTATCATCATTATTAAGAATATCAATAAAATAAATTAATAATCCTAAAATTAAAAAAATGGTTATTTTCTTTTTCAATTATTCTTAGAAAAATTACTTAATCAAAATTTCTTAGCTCTACCGTTCCGCCTAATGGTATAACATCAATATCTTCATATGCAGGTATATACCATATTGGTGAAGACCAAGCTCTTTCTTGTATTGTTTCATGTAAGTCTTCTCTGGGTTTATAACCTGCTTTAATAGCATCCCAAGTTGACCACCTGCAAGTTGGGTTTTCTAGAACTCTTACATAATAAAAAGACTTTTGTGAAGGATCAAAATCAGGATCTTCCCAAAGAGTCTTTAATTCTGATGCTCCAACATTTTTAGATATTGAACAGTCATTGATATTTACTCTAGCCCCGTTATCAGGACATCTATTAGTAATAGGATCAACTTCTAAACCATCAGAACACGCTACATCATAAATTTTTTCACTAGGTCTTCCGCTATTCATATTCATTTGACCTTTAATTATTTGAATACGTTGTAATGGCGCACTATTTTTATCTTGCTGTGCCCAAATAATGAATTGTGGATGTCTTTTATCTTCATTATGTAATAATTCTGATCCCATGGTTACGCCACTCTCATAAGCTTCTGAAATTAATGAATCTGAATCTAAATCTATTTTTTCTAAGTTATATCCAGCAAAAAATCTTACAGCCATTCTTGTACCAGTGGTTGCAAATGTTTCTTTGCGTTTAAATGCATTAAAAATTGAATCTCTTGAATTTTCTTCTGACCAAACTGCAGCCAGTCCAGATGCTCCCCATTGAGTAAAACCAGTATTTGCATATTCACCTTGTTCAAGAGTTTTTGTTGAGTCTGGTTGATTAAAAGCTTGCATATATTCTTCCAGCCTACCAATATTTTCTTCAGATAGTGGAACGGTGCCTCTATTTTCTGCAGTTCCATCTAAAACGCCTACTTTCATCCAAAAATCAGATTCATCAAAAGATGCTGCAGCAACATGGGTATCACTTGATCCTATTAAACCAAATTTATAAGGATTACCCTGTAACATAAATTCGAGGGTTAGTCCTCTTAAATATGCATCTCTTACATAACTTCCTGCAGGCATACTGTATGTTGGCGGTCTACTTCCAACTCTTCTATCCATAATTTCAAAATCAGCCCATTCATCATCTGGTGATAAAAGCGGATGAGTATCTGAAGTTCCCTTAACTTGAGTTATCTCGACAATAGGTTCATTTCTCATTCTTTTTTCTGCATATTCTCTATCTAGAGCTTCTCCATAAAAACTTTCAACTTCAAACATTTGTCCGTTTGATCCATTGCTGTTATGAGGAATGGCAACAGAATCCACACCTTTTGCTCTTAAATGATCTTGCCAAGTCCATAAATCTTCAGGATTTATAGAGTCAATTCTAGTCCATGGTCTAATTGGACCTTTTGATGAATTAAAAATAACATTTCTATGTAAATTTCCACCCTCAACATCAGATGAAGTTGTATATTCATATCCAAGAAATGTAGTAAATGTACCTGGATCATTATGCTCCTCTGCAGCTCTTGCTACATCAGCCCATGCAGATTTATGAATACGATCATCAAATGCTCTTAATGCAAATTGTGTATGATTATTAAAATAAGCTTTTATTACTTTTGGATGCCAAAGTGGGTATGGGTCAATAATTGCTGCTGCCAATATTGAACTAAAAATATTAGATCTTTGGCCTGCTGATTCTACTGTTACATTTTCTGGGTCATTTAAATTATGAAAAGCTTTAGTAAATTCATAATTAGACATCTTGCCTGATGGATCAGCATATTCTTGCATCATCCCCATAAAAAAACCATGATCTGTTACTGCATAAAAATCTAATGGCTCATCATTCTTCATATCAAAACCTAAAGGGTGTTTAATTGTTTTTCCCTTAGCCCAGCTGTATGCATCATCAGGAGATGCTGTTACACCAAAAATGTAAGCATCAAAAGAATGTTTGGTGTGAACATGCAAATCGCCATAATATGCATTACGATCTTTATTAGATGAAATAGGTGTTTTTTTCTTATCGGTTTCATCTAAGGCATAATCTATGACCTCTAGTGATGAATTAGATTGAAAAAGTTTGAATAAACTTATAATTGGTCTTTTCTCTTCAAGATCTAAATAAATAAAGAATAAGGTTGTCACATATAAACCAACTACTAACAATGCAACATTTTTAATATATTTCATTTTTGATCCCCTATTTCTATTATCTAATTATATATATTTAACTTACTAATTGGACAATTTTTTGATAGATACTAACATATGCATTAATTTATAATTTAGATTAGCGCCTGTAGCTCAGTTGGACAGAGTACTTGGCTTCGAACCAAGGGGTCGGGAGTTCGAATCTTCCCGGGCGCGCCATTTAATAATTTGAATTTGGCTGAACTTCTCCTCCATTATTAACCCATTCATCAAATCCACCTATATTAAATACATTATTAAATCCTAAATCTAATAAGCTTTTTGCAGCTAAAGCTGACCTATAACCGCCTGCACAATAAACTAGAATAATAGTGTCTTTATTAATATTGCTAGGATTCTCTTGTGAATCTGGAGCTAATATAAATTCTATTAAGCCTCTTGGTATATGGATTGCATTTTTAATCATTCCATTTTGATTTAATTCTGATTGCTCTCTAACATCTATAATTACTGCTCCATCTTCAATCTTTATACATGTTTCTTTATAAGATAATCGTCTAACTATCTTATTTGCTTCCTCAAGTAAGCTATTTAACGTATTAGTTTGCATGAACGTCACCTTTAAATTTTTTATTTTTATTAGATGTTGCTAAAAATACCCCAATTAGAATTGTCATACAACCTACAATAATACTAATTGTAATAACCTCATCTAAAAAAATATAACCCCAGATAATACCAAATATTGGTAAGAAATATGCAACAGTTGAGGTTTTAACAGCTCCAATTTTATCAATCAATCTTACATAACCTAAGAATGCTAAACCTGTTGATATTATCCCTAACCATGCTACAGATAAAAATGCATCTATAGATGGCATTGATTCGGGTAAATAAAATAATGTTAATGGGACCATAATTAAAGAACTATAAATAATTGACCAACCAATAAGGACTAATTTGTTAGTTTTAGCTGAATTTTTTTGAATAAATACAGTTGAAAATGAGTAACATAATGCGCCTATTAAACAAAATAATGCTGAAATTATTGAAGTTGATGAAGTTTGTGGGTTAACTAAGATTACTATTCCAATAAATCCAAGAATTAGTCCAACCACTTGTTTAATTGATACATCTTCATTTAACCAAAAATATGCAATTACCATTGTATTAAATGCAGTAGTAGCATTTAAGATTGCAAGAATATTTGAATCTGCTCCCAGGCTAGCTAATGAAAACATTACAAAAGGTATAGCATTATTAGTAATTGCTAATATCATTGAATATTTCCAAATTGGTTTTAAGAGTTGTAAATATTTTTTAGTTAATAGAACTGGTAAAAATATCAAAGAAGCTAAAATTAATCTTGTTTGCACTAAAGCTATTGGGCCAAATTCTGGTGTTGCAATCTTGATAAAAATAAATGCGCTACCCCAAATCGCGCCAAGAAAAATTAATAATGCCCAGTATCTTAATTCCATAATAAATAAAAACCCCCAAAGGTTTGGGGGTTAATAAACTAGAAATAATTATATTATATTTCTAGACAGAAATTAGAAATTATCCCTGTCAAAAGATAACTCCTTCGTTTCCTGATGTTATATATATATTGATAGGACCACCTCCATGTTCAGGGTAGAAATAGAATATTCATAAGTCCCCTTAAAAAACTTATAAATAAGACACCTATTTAAATTATATACAGAATGATTATTAAATAAAGTAGATAAATAATACTAAAATGCAAATTCTAATTGTGGCTTTTCTTTAACATTTTTAATAACTTTTTGTTTTTCTTTCTCAGATAAATTATTTTTGTTTAAATAATTATCCAACATATCCAAATCATTATTAAAATGTTTAAAAGCTAGCATTCTTTTTGCAGATTCTTTATCAACTGAATTATCCAATTCTTGTAATATTGGATCTTTATTAATGTAGATTATTTTATTCATAAATTTATTATACTGTATAAATATACAGTAGTAAAGTATTACTTATTATCAGGTGAAATAATCAATCTTGTATCAACTAAGGTTGTGAAAATAATCCATATTGCGAGCATCACTGATAAGGATCCTAATATATCTCCAATAAAGAATCTTAATACTGTAATAACTTCTATTGTTACATTAGGATTTATTGCTGTAATAATTGAGTTGGCAAGCAGGCCGTTAATTAATGCTGAAATAATAATTACTAGAATTATAAATTTATAGTTTTTAAAGTTAATAGGTTTAAAGAAAGAAAACGTACCATTGGCTGCTTTACTCCATTTTATCAATTCAACAGCAATGACTACAGAAAAAACTGAGCCTATAGCTGCTACACTCCAACCATCAATATAATCATTTGGCCCAACAAGAACAGGGCTAGTTATTTCAGCTAAATATAGTGCAGGTATTGAGTAATATCTAAAAAAACAAAACATTAATACTCTTACGCCATGTGGTAAATAACATACACTTCCAAGCCATTCATTATTTGGATTAAGATTAGCTAAATCTAAGACTTGTAAGTAAGACCAAACTGCATAAATTAAAGTATAAAAAATATATACAGTGATTGAAACTTTAAAAAAATGAAATATACGTTCATTTAACATAATGAATTATTCCTTGGTAATTAATATAAATACTTAAATTTATGTAGCTAGTATTAAATTAAACTCCCTTTTATCATTAATCGACTGTTTTAGAATGACCATATTTTCAGATTCAAATTTTTTTATTGTTTTATATACGGTTGATCGAGAATATCCAGATTTTTTAATCACGTCGGTAATATTACAATCACCAGTATTAGAGATTTCCATTGCAATCGTATAATAAATTTTCTTCTCGTTTTCTTTGAAATTAATTAAATTAAGATCCTTTTCAATATTTAATAACATCCGAAGTATGTCAGTTAGATCGTTTGTATATTTAGAATTCATGAATTGATAATACATACAAAGATATTTTCAGACAAGTTTTTTTTGGCAGTATAATTATGTTCATATGGAAGGTTGGCAGAGCGGTAATGCAGCACCTTGGAAAGGTGTCGTCGGCAACGACGCGGGGGTTCGATTCCCTCACCTTCCGCCATATCAAATTTTATTACTGGTTAAATTCTCTAAAATTTAGAAATAATATTTTTGTATTTGTTCCTCTTATAGGATTAATATCTATTCCACCCCTTCTTTGAAATCTCCCACATATTTCTAAATGATTACAATTATATTTATTTGAAATTTCTAAAAAAATATCATCAATGCATTGTTCATGGAAATGTCCTTTATTCTGAAATGAAATTAAATAATTTATAAGCCATACTGTATTAATAGGGGTATCGCAATATATATAGATATTTGCAAAATCTGGTTGAGAAGTAACAGGACATATAGATCTAAAACCATTAAATTTTAGGATTCTATTTATTTTAGTTTTATCATTTTTATAATTATTTAAATTTATTGATGATGGTTCTTGATTAAACTTTTTGATAATTCTTAATTTTATTTTTGCATTCAACAACCCTTCTAAATCTTTTTTAATTTGTTGAATGACAGTCTTATCAGATTTAAATGATTGATTGTAGAAACCGTTTAAATACAATTTCATCGATTTTGATTCAATAGTAAATAAACTAGTTGATGGAATTTTTATTTCTAAGACTTTTAAAGATGGTAAATCATTATTTAAATATAAAAAATCATAAACATTCCATATATCAGTCCCATACTTAATATCTGATATATTTCTTTTTATTTTTTCTAATAACTTTATACCTTTTAGTTTTAATTTTGATGTATCTTTTCCTAGTACCTTTGTCTTCAATCTCTAATTCCTGTTCCCTTTTTAAGTAAATGCAAAGAAAAAGTAGTAAATATGAGTATAAAGATACCTATCATCGATAAAGAAAAAGTTATTGAAACATCGCTAATGCCTAACATGCCTTCTCTAAAAGTATTAACAACATATAACATTGGATTTGCCATAGATATAGATCTCCAGATATCAGGCAAAATATTAATTGAATAAAAGACACCTCCTAAATATATTAAAGGTGTTAAAACAAATGTTGGTATGACAGAAATATCATCAAAACTGTCAGCATAAACTGCATTAATGAAGCCCATAAGTGAAAATAATATTGCTGTAAGAAATAATACCAAAATAGTTAATGGCAAATTTGCAATTTGAAAATCTGGGTAAAAGAATAAGCTTACAGAAAATACTATAACTCCAACTATAACTCCTCTACAAACACCACCAACAATGAATCCCAATAAAATACCCCAGTTTGGCATTGGAGATATTAATAATTCCTCAATTGATTTTTGAAATTTTACGCCATAAAAAGATGAAACAACATTTGCATAAGCATTTGTAATTACAGACATCATAATTAATCCTGGAATCATAAATTGAATATAATCAAAGCCATCCATTTCACCTATTCTTGGTCCAATCAGAGATCCAAAAATAATAAAATATAATGACATCGTTATAGCTGGAGGTAATAACGTCTGTTTCCAGATTCTGATAAATCTTCTAACTTCTTTTGAGATTAAGGTCCAAATAGTAATTGCTATAACTTTTTTATTTATTTCTCTCATATTATTTTTTTATCATGTCTATAAATAATTCTTCTAATCTATTTGATTCATTTCTCATAGATTTGATCTTGATATCATGATTATTAAGTTCATCGAAAAGATTGTTAATAGATTTATCTTTATTTATGGCGGTAATCAAGGTCAATGAATCTTTTAATTTTAAAGGGAATCCATCTATAGATGGCGCTTCTTCTAATGGATCCTCTAGATCAAGCACAAAACCTTGAACATCTAGTTTTCTTAAAAGTTCCTGCATGCTGCTATCAACAATGATCTCACCTTGATCAATAATTCCTATATTCCTACATAGTTGTTCTGCTTCTTCAAGATAATGTGTTGTTAATATAATAGTGGTGCCATTTTCATTAATTTCTTTAAGAAAATTCCACATCTCTCTTCTTAACTCTATATCAACTCCTGCTGTAGGTTCATCAAGTATGAGAAGTTTTGGTTCATGAATTAATGCTTTAGCTATCATTAATCTTCTTTTATAACCACCTGATAATGTTCTAGCTTGTTCATCTCTTTGATCCCATAAACCTAATCTTTTTAAAACTGCTTCAACCCTCGGTTTTGATACCGATCCAGTTATGCCGTAAAAACCTGCTTGTGTTGTCACAATATCAATAACTTTCTCAAATTGTGAAAAATTAATTTCTTGAGATACAACTCCAAGCATTGATTTTGCAATAGCCGGATCTTTATCCACGTCAATATCAAAAATTTTTACACTTCCAGATGTTTTTGTTACTAAAGTTCCAATTATTCCAATGGTTGAAGACTTTCCGGCTCCATTAGGACCTAACAAAGCATAAAAATCACCCTCTTGTACTCTTAGAGATATTCCTTTAAGTGCTTCAGTGCCTCCAGAATATACTTTTTTGAGATTTTCTATTTCTAGTGCAAAACCAGCCAAAATATTACTCGTGTTTCATATTATCGACTAATACGTAACTTAAAATTAGTCCAGTTAATATTCCTAACCACATGTACTCGCCTCCAAAAGCAATTAGAACAGCAGTAACAAGAGCAACCGCTTTTTCGGAATTTTTTACAGCTAGTGACATTGCAATATATGAACATGCAAGACCAGTTAAAATAAGAGTTACTCCCAAAGCAACTATCATTAAGGGTTGCATAATATCAATAAATGGAACTACAAAAAATAAAAAAGGAATACCCATCAAATAATACGAATGAATACCGTCAAATAATGATCCCATAGCCTCTCTTCCTTGTTTCCATCTTTCAACCACTACAACATGAACACCTGTCCATAAGGCACCTTGCGTGGGGAAAAAAGGATTAATGATAGCTCCGAGTGCATTTCTAATTCCTACACTATTGTGAGATCTATTTAAGTCTATATCTATTATTTCATCAGGTCTTTTTTGTTGACCCTCTTTAATAACTTCTATAGCTGTAACAAAATCACCAAATAATAATAAATAACCAATAATTACTAAAGGTAAAACCTCTAGATACATTTCAGTCGGTGGAAAACCAATCGACAATGGTGAGGTTTGTAGATATACATCTTTTACAGCTGGAGCGGCCAAACCCCATTCTATATTCCAAGTAATTTCACCTGTGAAGTAACCAACGATTGCTGCAACTATGAAACCAGGCAGTAAGCCCAAAGATCCAATAATGGCAAGAATTTTATTTTTTTGAGCCAATCTTTTGAAAGGTTCTGAAAATGTTGTAATAGTACAAATTAATAATGCAGAAATCATAGAAATTGGTGCGTTACCAATATATCGATCAAAATCGCTGAAGAAGATTTGGTAAAAGGCAGCCAAAGCAGCACCTAAAATGATTCCAGATTTAAGACCATTTGGTACTTTTTCTACAATTAGTTTGCCAATACCTGTTAATCCTAATATCAAGACAAGAAAAGTAAACTCAATTGCCATAGCAGACATGTAATGAAATGTCTCAACTCGATAAACTCCATCAAACATACCTTTTGTCATAAAAAATGCTATGACTAGTGGTAAAGCTGGAGTTATCCATCCAGAAGCCATTGGCTCGCCGAAGATAATTGGACTTGAAGTAATTAAAACACTAGCTATAAAACAAACAGCAATTGCTTCATCTAATGATAATCCTAATGCTATTCCAATAGGCGCCGCCGCAAGAGCAGTTGCGCCTGATATGACTAAACCTTGAAGAAATTCTGCGGTCAATAATTTAGTATGAATGAAGGGAATCCGTAATGTAAATGGACCCCATTTTATTCCGTTTTTATTCATATTTTCTCCCCACAATCATTTTGATAATTCTGCCATACCCTCTTCCAAACCTTTAAGTGTTAAAGGATACATTCTATTTTCAAATAATTCTTTAATAATACATATAGATGACGTGTAATCCCAGTGATCGTCAGGCACTGGGTTTAGCCATGCCATATTTTCAAAATGATCAGATAGTCTTTTTATCCATACATGGCCAGCTTCTTCATTCCAATGTTCTATGCTACCACCTGCATTTGTTATTTCATACGGAGCCATTGTTGCATCGCCAACTACAATAACTTTATAGTCAGACTGAAATTTATTAATTATATCTTGAACTAAGAATCTTTCTTGTGATCGTCTTCTATTATCTTTCCAAACAGATTCATAAATACAATTATGAAAATAAAAATATTCTAGATTCTTAAATTCTGTTTTTATGGCTGAAAAAAGTTCCTCACATAATTTAACATAAGGATCCATAGAGCCACCAACATCAAATAATACTATTACTTTTACTGAATTTAGTCTTTCTGGGACCATCTTGATATCTAAGTATCCAGCATTTTTTGCAGTTGATTTGATAGTGTCATCCATATCTAACTCAAGGTCATTTCCTTGTCTTGCAAATTTTCTTAAACGTCTTAACGCCATCTTTATATCTCTAGTACCAATGATGACTGAATCGTCTAAATTAGAGTATTGTCTCTGCTCCCATATTTTTACAGCCTTTTTTTGACCACCTGGACCACCAATACGTATTCCTTCAGGATTTTGACCTCCATGGCCATATGGAGATGTACCATTCGTGCCTACCCATTTATTACCGCCCTCATGACGTTCTTTTTGTTCTTCAAGACGTTTTTTAAATTCTTCCAATAATTTCTCTAGTCCGCCTAAAGATTGAATTTTTTTTAGTTCTTCTGGGTCTAGTTCTTTCTCAAAGGCTTTCCTGAGCCAATCTTCAGGTATTAGAGCTTGGAATACATCTTCTAATTTTTCTATACCTTTAAAATAGATATCAAAGGCTTTATCAAATTTATCATAATACTTTTCATCTTTTACTAGCGTTGCTCTAGACAAGTAATAAAAATCATCAAGATCTGCATAAACTAATTGATTCTCAAGCGCTCCTAATAAATCCAATAACTCTCTTAGTGTGCATGGGACACCAGCAGATCTTATAGTTTGAAATAAATTAATTAGCATTTATTTTGAATTTGCTTCTCTTCTTGACATAAATGCAAGCCTTTCAAGCAATTGAACATCTTGTTCATTCTTTAATAAAGCTCCATACAACGGTGGTATTGCTTTTGAAGAGTCTGCATTTTTTAATATTTCATCAGGCATATCATCTGATAATAGTAATTTTAACCAATCAATTAGTTCAGAGGTTGATGGTTTTTTCTTTAAACCGGGTATTTTTCTTAAATCAAAAAATATTTCTAAAGCGTCCTTAACTAATTTCTTTTTAATTTTTGGATAATGAACAGAAACAATCTTATTCATAGTCTCTCTATCTGGAAATTGAATGTAATGAAAAAAACATCTTCTTAAAAATGCATCAGGTAGTTCTTTTTCATTATTTGAGGTCATGATTATTAATGGTCTATGTTTAGCTTTAATAGTTTCACCAGTTTCATAACAAAAGAATTCCATTCTATCTAACTCTTGAAGAAGGTCGTTTGGGAACTCAATGTCTGCTTTATCAATCTCATCTATTAATAAAACTACTTGTTTTTCTGATGTAAAAGCATCCCATAGTTTTCCTTTTTTTATATAGTTAGATATATCTTTTACCCTTTCATCGCCTAATTGCGAATCCCTTAAACGAGTTACAGCATCATATTCATATAATCCTTGTGATGCTTTGGTGGTAGATTTGATATGCCATTCAATTAAATCCATATTTAGGGCATTAGCAACCTCTATAGCTAGTAATGTTTTGCCTGTACCTGGTTCACCTTTGACCAGCAAAGGCCTTTCTAGGGATTTAGCTGCATTAACTGCCATACTTAAATCTTCGGTTGATATATAGTTCTTGGTACCTTTAAATTGCATTTTTTTTCCTTTTAATCAATAAATTAAGATATTTTTTCTTCTGACTTTAGTATTCTAGTTAGTTGACGGCTCGAAGCAACTAAATTTGCATCTAAATCCCAAATATTACAATCTTGTTCAAAATATCCCTTATTGATATCTGATGCTTTAAAGTCTGCATATAAAACTGATGTAGATGGCATCTTTCTAATATGGGTTGTTAAAGTTATGGTTGGAATCCATCCTAATGGGCCGTATTTATTACAAACTACTGGAGGGAGAATATCTGAAAAAAAAGATAAACAAAATTGATCTGGTACACCTCCTTTCATTTCTAAAAAAGCAGAACATCTTGCTTCATTATCTTTATTGCTAGAATCAGGTTCTCTATTCCACCATGCATGATCTGGATGAATATCACATTCTAATTGTTGGATAAATGCTGGGGTAAAACCTTTAGAAATCTTATCGTAATTCATCTTTACATAATCATTTTTATCTTTATCACTAAAAATACTAGGTAAAGGCTTTTGAAGATCATCATATCCTTTCATAAATTCAAAATCAGAACAAGTTCCAGTAAATGTAGTACGAATTTTATCGTCTTGAATTAACTTAACAATACCAGATGAACTGCCCTTGCTTACCTTAAAGGTTTCTACCTCAAGCTGAAAAGGTTTAGCATCAATTCTATCCAAATATTGTACAGATGAGCTTATAGCTGTTGAATGAGGTAGTATGCTTGTAAGAGCCTTGTGCATAACTGCCATTAAATATCCACCATGTGGTGTATTGCCTACAAAATAATTAGTATCAGGATTAACTAAAAATACATTATCTTCAATATTCTCTAATCTTAGAGCGTGTTGAAATCTTTCAAATTGATTCATGATAGGTTAATTTTAGTTCATAATTTATATTATTAGAAATTAATAAAGATAGATATGCACGAAATAGCTGACATAGCTTGCAACTTTACAAGTGAAAGATTTAACAAAGATCTTGATGAGGTTATTAGTAGAGCTATAACAAATAAAATTACTAAATTTGGTCTAATATGTAGTCAGTTAGATGATGTAGAAAAATTACTTAATATATATAACCAATATTCCAATGATATTTTTTTTACAATTGGTGTACATCCTCATCATGCAAAAGAAATTAATGATGAATATTTAAAAAAACTTAAAGAAACAGTAACTAATAATAACCCTCATGCTATTGGCGAAACAGGATTAGATTTTTTTAGAAACTTATCTACTTATGAAGAACAAATATATGCGTTTGAGGAACAAATCAAGATCGCGATTGATAAAAACAAACCTCTTTTTCTACATCAAAGAGATTCACATGATGATTTTATAAAGATTCTAAGGAAATATTCATCTAATATTAGTAAGGCAGTTGTGCATTGTTTTACTGGTACTCAACAGCAATTAGATGATTATTTAGAACTAGATTGCTATATAGGTGTTACTGGATGGATATGCGATGAAAAGAGAAATGTTGAACTTCGTAAAACAATAAAAAACATTCCTTTGGATAAATTGATGATTGAAACTGACTGTCCATATTTAATTCCCAAAAATCTCCCTGACAAACCTAAAAATAATAGAAATGAACCAAGCAATTTAAATCACATAATTAATGAGATTGCTGTATTAATGGAAATTGATATTAATATACTTAAAAAAGAAACTTTCAAAAATACTGTAGACTTTTTTAATGCTATTTCATGAAAAAATTTACAAAAAGTATAAATCCGACAGTTAAAATTATGAGTTTAATCCAGCTAGGAAGATTCGATTCTCCAATTTCACCAGCAATTATGATACCAACAATCATTGATATACCAAAAAAAGAAAAAAATAATACATCTGGCCAATGAATATTTTCAATTAAGCCTTCGATGAAATTTGTTAGTGCTTTCCCCATAAACTTATACTCCTAATCTAATAAATTCCTTCGCCCATAAATGTTTTATCTAGTGAAGAAATAGACACGACCTTTTTTACATTTTTAGAAGGACAACATAAAGCATCACCTTCGTTGTATGTTAAAGCTTTAAAGATTAAATTATTTTTTTTCTTACCAAAATATTCTCCATCAATATCTAAACCTCTGCTTCCAATTTGAGAAAAGCTATGAGGTTCATAAATAATTCCATCAGTATCGTATTTAGGTTCTTTAGCAGTTGCAATAAAAAGATAATGGGCATAAGCATTTGTACAATCAAAACCTTCAAGAACTATAAACACTAACAGATCATCATAGCCGTCATCATTTATATCCAATAAGTGATATTTTCTTGCAGCTTCATATTCTCCGCCACAGACACCAAACTCACTTGAGCCTCTTGATTTATATATTTGCTTGGTTCCAATTGCAACCAGATCATTCATAAAAAGTTCCCCATCTAAATCTTGAATATAGTTTGATTTTGTTTTTGTACATGAAAATAAAAAAATTAATAATATAAACAAGGAGGCTATATTAAATTTTTTTACACTAGTCATAATTCTTAAACATTAAGAATTTAAAATACGCTTTTAGATAGGTTAAATTCATTACAAATATCTTCTAAGTCAGATCCTACCTTTTTAGCATTATATTTAATTTCTGGTTTAGTTTTAGAATATCTTGGTGATGCATTAGGCTGATTAAAGCCATCTATACTTGTAAAAGCTTCTCTTTCTAGATTATGTGGATGGGCTTGTGCCTCTTCCATACTTAGCACTGGTGTAACACAGGCATCACTTTCCGAGAATATTTCAACCCACTCAGATCTAGATTTTGATTTAATCTTTATTACCATTTTTTCTTTTAACTCTGGCCATAAATCTTTATTGTGTTGGTCTTTGAATTGCTCATCATCTATTTCTAGCTTCTCTAGGAGCTCAGAATAAAATTGAGGTTCAATTGATCCTACAGCAATATATTTATTATCTGAACATTCGTATGTGTCATAAAAGTGAGCAAAACCATCAAGTAAGTTAGATTCTCTTTTATCTTCCCAGTGCCCCATTTCTTTTAATGAATAAAAGAAAGACATTAGTGATAGAGATCCATCTACCATTGCTGAATCAACTACTTGTCCTTCCCCTGTTTTTAGAGAATGAATTAATCCAGAAACTATTCCAAAAGCAAGATGCATCCCTCCGCCACCATAGTCACCAATTAAATTTAGCGGAGGTATTGGGTTTGAATCTTTTCTACCAATAGAGTTTAAAGCACCAGATAAACTAATATAGTTAATATCATGGCCTGCAAGGTTAGACATAGGGCCTTTTTGCCCCCAGCCAGTCATTCTTCCATATACAAGCTTAGGATTTCTTTCTAAACAAATATCTGGGCCAAGACCTAATTTTTCCATAACGCCTGGTCTATATCCTTCAAAAACAACATCAACTTGATCTATTAATTTAAGTATTTCATTAATTGTGTCTTTATTTTTAAGATCTGCAGTTATTGAACGTTTTGATCTGTTATGAATATCATATTTATTCTCAACACCCTCAGAGCCTTTCCTTCCAACTCTAATTACATCAGCTCCCATATCAGCTAATAGCATTCCACAATAAGGACCAGGCCCAATTCCTGAAAACTCTAAAATTTTTATATCTTTAAGTGGTCCCATTATTTAAATACCTCATATTTTACTAATAGATTAGGTAATAACGTTAATGAACTAATAAAAGCTAATATCATAGCAATCGCAGTAAAAAGTCCAAAGAGGATTGTAGGGAAGAAATTAGATAAAGATAATATTAAGAAACCTGCTGAAATAGTAGAAGCTGTATAAAAAATTGCTCTTCCTGTTGTAGCATGGGCATTACTAAGAGCTAATGATGTCGAGCCAGTAATCTTTAATTCTTTTTTATACCTATAAATATAGTGAATAGTATTATCCACTGCCATGCCAACACTTATTGCAGCAACTGTTATTGTCATAATATCTAATGGTATTCTTAAAAGACCTAATAATCCCATAACAGATGATGCAACAAAGATATTTGGTAATAGTCCTATAATCATTACCTTTGTGGATCTGAAAATTAAAAAAAGCATTACAGATATAACAACAAAAACTATTATTAAAGATCCGATCTGCGATCTAAATAATGACTGCAACATATTATTATATAAAACTGCTAGTCCTGTTATCTCATATTGAGATGGTTCTAAATTAAATTTATTTTGCAGATCTTCATTTATCATCTTTAATAGATCATTTCTATTTAGTTCTGTAGCAGACTCATTAACTCTAGTTGAAATTCTAACAACTGAGTCATCTTTATTTATATATGAATACAATAATGATTCTCTAATATCTTCTGGCAAAACTGATCTTAATAAAGCTAGCTCAAGATCATTTAAATCTTTGCCATCATTAATTTGTCGAGCAAGTTTTACCCCGCTAGCAACACTTAGGACCTTACCAATTTCTGGTATTGAATCTAAATAATCATGAATTTCTTCTAATTCATTTAAAGAATAGATATTCCACCAATAACCAGCAGCAGTGCTTGTTTCATCATCAAATAAGTCATCTTCAAAAAACTCGTCGTCAATTTCTATTGATTCAAACGTATCTTCTGGTTGAGAGATAATAATATCTAAAGTTGCTGTACCACCTAATTTTGAATCAATCTCTAACATTCCTTTATATATTTCAGTATTTTTATCAAAGTAATCTATAAATCTATTTTCAACTTCTAATTTCGATATTCCTATGCATAAAATAATAAAAGAAGTAAAAAACGTAACTGATATTAAAGATTTATTACTTTGTGAAAAATTTAATAAAGTATTTGTTATTTTGTGCAGTGATAGGAAATCTTTGGTGCCACCGACTTTGATTAAATAGATTGCGCAAGGCAAGAATGTAAAAGTAAGAATAAAAGCAATAGAGATTCCAAAAGCCATCATTTTTCCAAATTCAATGACAGGCTTTAATTCACCAAAAGTTAATGATAAGAAAGCAACAGCTGTAGTAAGCGCTGCAAAAAAACATGGCGTAAACATTTGATCATAACCATGAATAATCGCATCTTTAATATCCATTTCTTTTTTAATTTCATTAATTTTTACTAATAAATGAACCGTCAAAGAAATTGTTAGTATAAGTAATAGCGCTATAAAATTAGATGACACTACACTTATTTTCCAATCCATATAACCTAAAAAACCCGCAGTTATAAAAGCAGCAAGAAATGCATTTATTAATGGCATCACTACATACCAGAGTGAACCAAAAAATAGATATAACATCAAGGCAAAAATTAGAGCAACCGCAGAGCCAAAAATTAGAAGATCCGATTCAATATAATCCATCATATCTGAGGCTATCATTGATGGGCCCCCAAGATAAATTGTTGCATCATCTCGATACTTATCTAATGTAGACCTTATATTTTTTATTAATATTTTATTAAAATCAGACTCTTGATCATTTAGCTCACTTATTCTCTTATTAATCATATCTAACTCATTTTGAAGAGTTGTTTTTAATTTATTGGTAAGCGGTTCTTTTGAAGATACTTGTTCAAGTAACTCATATCTTTTATCTATTAGTCCGTTATATTCGTTATTACCCCTTAAGACCACTTGCATAGCAGTAACTTTTCCATCTTTGCTTATGATTAATTCTTTATAAATTGGATTATTAAGAATCTCCTCTTTGGCAAGTTCTAAATTTATCTCATCAGAAGTTAAATCTTTTAAATTATCTGCAACCTCAGTAAGTCCAACCTTAGGTTGGAAAAATATTGGAGCATCCATCAACGAAAGAACAGAATCAACACCATCAATGGCCTTTAAATCATTTTCTAAGTTTGTAATTCTATTTATTGAATAATCAGAAAAAAGATCCTGCTTTGGCTCATAAGTAACAATTAAGAAGCTTGAATCTCCGAATTCATCTTCTGCCTCTCGATAAGTCTTCAGAGATTGATCGTTTTCTAATACTAAAGCATCTGATGATGCATCTAATTTAAAATTATTTAACCCTACTCCTGAAATAAGAGTAACTACAAAAACACTCAATAAAATAATTAAATAATTATTAATTAACCTTGATGCTATATTTTTGATCTCAACTCGCATAATTATTTATTAACACAATTAGGTGAGTCTAAAATCATGGGATTATTTTTATATTCTTCGTTGTCAAAAGAATGAATTGATAATGCGTGAATAGATTTCATTACTTCACCAAGAACTTTATATACTTCTTGGTGCCTTTTTACA
>CACHWY010000006.1 GCA_902583575.1 uncultured SAR86 cluster bacterium
CAGGTCCTGCTGGTTATGCTGCAGGTGTTTATGCTGCAAGAGCAGGATTAAATCCAATTATTATTGCTGGCATGCAAGAAGGTGGTCAGCTAACAACAACCACTGATGTTGAAAATTGGCCAGGAGATAGCGATGGTCTTCAAGGCCCAGAACTAATGGACAGAATGAAAAAACATGTTGAACAATTTGATGTAAAAGTTATTAATGATCATATCAATGAAGTAGATCTTAAAACTAAACCATTTAAGTTAATTGGGACGTCCGAATACACTAGCGATGCTCTTATTATAGCAACTGGTGCTAGTGCAATGTATTTAGGCCTTCCCTCTGAACAAAACTATCTAGGAAAAGGAGTATCAGCTTGTGCAACATGTGATGGTTTCTTTTACAAAGATCAGGAAGTTGCTGTAATAGGCGGAGGAAATACAGCTGCTGAAGAAGCTTTATACTTATCAAGAATATGTTCAAAAGTATATTTAGTTCACAGAAGAGATGAGTTAAGGGCTGAAAAAATTCTTCAAGATAGAATATTTAAAGAAGAAAAAGCTGGCAAAATTGAAATATTATGGGACTCACAACTTAAGGAAGTTTTAGGTGATGATATGGGCGTGAATGGAATGATGATTGATACTAAAGGCAGTGAAGTTAAGAAAGATGTTATGGGAATATTTATTGCAATAGGACACAAGCCAAATACTGATATCTTCAATAATAAGTTAGATATGGAAAATGGTTACATATTAATTAAATCGGGTTTAAAAGGTTCAATAACAAGCACCTCTGTAGAAGGTGTTTTTGCAGCTGGAGATGTTTCTGATCAAATTTACAGACAAGCTGTAACTTCTGCCGGTTTTGGTTGTATGGCAGCACTTGATGCGGAAAAATATTTATCAGAAAAATAAAAATGAAATACAAAGCATATTTAGTTGAAGAAAATAATGGAGAGTTTGCAGGGTCTGTAAAAGAGCTTGATGTACCAGACTTAGAAGAAGGTCGACTTTTGATTAAGGTTAAGTATTCTTCTTTAAATTATAAAGATGCTCTTGCCGCAACTGGTGCAAAAGGTGTTGTAAGGTCATATCCGTTTGTTCCTGGTGTAGATGTTGCGGGAGAGGTTATAAAATCTTCTTCTAATGATTTTATACCTGGTGATGAAGTTATTGCTACTGGATATAAAATAGGAATGGCAGAATTTGGTGGGTTTGGAGAAATTGTTCATTTACCATCAGAATGGGTAGTTAAATTACCTGAAAATTTATCTCTTTTTAATGCTATGTGTCATGGAACTGCTGGAATTACAGCAGCAGAGTGTGTAAATAAAATTATAAAGGGTGGTATTTCAAACACTCTTCCGGTTTTAGTTTCAGGCGCTACTGGAGGAGTTGGATCTATAGCAGTTAGTTTATTATCAAAACTAGGATACGAAGTGCATGCTATAACTGGTAAACCAGATGAGAATGAGATGCTAACTTCAATGGGAGCAACTAAAATAATTTCTAGAAGTGATTTTATGTCAGAACCATTAAAGCCACTTGATAAGGCATCATATTCATCAGCTGTCGATACTGTTGGCGGTGAGATGTTAGCTAAAATGATATCAATGATATCTAATAACGGTGTAGTCTCTTGTTGTGGAAATGTTGGAGGCGCTATGTTTACTTCGTCCGTTTTTCCTTTTATTTTAAGAGGAGTTCAACTATCAGGAGTTGATTCAGCAGAGTCTCCTATTAATCTTAAAAAAGAATTATGGAATCTTTTAGCTAATGAATGGCTAATAGATCTTAACAATCAAACAAAGATAGTAAATATTCAAGAAATAGATAATGAAATTAAAAAAATTTTAGATGGCGGTCAAATTGGTAGAGTTGTTATTAAACACGGAGAATAAATATGGAAGATGATGATTATAAAAAATACTACGAAACAGATGAAGCTAATCTAGATAGTAAATCTGATTCAAGGGTAATATTATTCTTAATTGTTGTAGCTGTTATAGCTTTCACTTATTGGACAGCTGTTCAATAATTTATCTGGGCTTCATCCTCATTCCGGAGTCAAGCCTAATAGTTTCACCATTTAGATAAGCATTTTCTACAATATGAATTGCTAAATCAGCAAATTCATTTGGTTGCCCGAACCTGTGGGGAAATTGAGTCGACTCTAATAATGGATCTCTTACTTTATCTGGTGCTAGTTGCATTAATGGAGTATCGAAAATACCTGGAGCTATAGTACATACTCTAACAGCATGTCTAGCTAAATCTCTTGCAGCTGTTAAGGTTAAACCAATAACGCCTGCCTTTGATGCGCTATATGCAGACTGACCAATTTGCCCCTCATAACCTGCTATAGATGCTGTATTTATTATTACTCCTTTTTCACCTTTTGAACCTGGATCGTTTTTATCCATTAATTCAGCTGCAATCCTCATAACATTAAATGTTCCTACAAGATTTAAATTAATAATAAATTTAAATGCATCAAGTGGATGCGGAGCTTCTTTTCCAAGTATTCTTCCTGGATAGCCTGTACCAGCACAATTTACAGCAATATGTAATGCTCCAAATTTATCTTTTATTTGATTAACTGCATCAACAACAGGATCTTCTTCCATAATATCTGTAGAGATAAAAAGAACATTATCATCGCCTAAATCTTTAATAATTGCGTTAGCTTTGTCTTCATTAATATCTAAAATAACTACTTTAGCGCCTTTTGCTACAAATGCTTCAACAGTTGCTTGACCTAATCCTGATGCGCCACCTGTAACTAGTGCCACTTTATCTTTTAATTTCATTGGTATTCCTTATAAATTTAATAAAAAATTATAACTTTTTTTATATAAATAAAATAATATTTTATTTTTGGCACGGAAATTGCATTTACATAAGTGTAAGTTTTTTTAATTTAAGGAGAAAAAAAATGAAAAAATTACTTTTATTAATAACATTTATTTCCTTGCCATCGTATTCAGCTGTAAGTGCTAATGTTAGCTTTACATCTGATTACATATGGAGAGGAATGACTCAATCAGATGGTCCTGCTATTCAAGGTGGTTTTGATTATGCTAATGATAGTGGATTTTATGCTGGTATTTGGGGATCTAATGTTAATTTCAATGATGGTGCAGGAAGTGAACTTGATTACTACTTTGGATATGGATTTGAAATGGGTGGAATTGGTGTTGATCTAGGATATGTTGCTTTTGATTATCCAGAGAATGACACAGGCCTAGATTTTGAAGAAATTGTTCTCGGATTAAGTATGGGTGATTTAGGTCTTACCTTTGCCTTAGGACAAGATGGAGCCCCTGACTATACAGAAGTATCTTATGGAATTGGAGCACTAGGTATTGCATATGGTCAATATGATGATTATGGAGATAATTTAAGTATCTCATATGGTTTTACATGCGGCACTTATGATTGTGGTCTAGCATACTCAGATTTTTCTGATGATGGTTACGGCGCAGATGAAGATGCAATTGTATTTTCAGTTTCAGCAAGTTTCTAAATTTATTATGAAATTAGTAAGCGCAATTATTAAGCCCTTTAAACTTCAAGAAGTTAGAGAGGCACTTGTAGAGGCTGGTGTTGAAGGACTTACTATAACTGAAGTTAAAGGTTATGGAAGACAAAAAGGCCATACTGAAATGTACCGTGGTGCAGAATATTCAGTAGATACATTACCTAAAATAAAATTAGATATTTTAGTGGATGATGAAAAAACTCAAAATGTTATAGATGTAATAGTCAAAACCGCTAATACAGGAAAAATTGGCGATGGGAAAATCTTTATATCTAGCGTTGATGACGTTATAAGAATAAGAACTGGTGAAACCGGTTCTGAAGCTATTTAAATTAAGGAAATATTATGGAAGAAATTAAATTTGCATTAGATACATTTTATGCCGTAATGGCAGGAGCATTAGTTATGTGGATGGCAGCTGGTTTTACCATGCTAGAAGCTGGACTTGTTCAAAAGAAAGATGTATCAGAAATTGTCACAAAAAATTTAGGCCTATATTCTATTGCATGTATCATGTATTTAGTTTGTGGTTTTGTACTAATGTATCCATCAGGTGGTGCATTTGGAGGTTTGTTAGAAGGTTATATTCCAGCAATTGGAACATCTTTAGGATTATCAACTGGATTACCTAACGAAGAAATTGGTATACCTTATGGTATGGATTATTCTCAGCAAGCTGACTTCTTTTTCCAAGTGGTTTTTGTTGCTACAGCAATGTCAATTGTATCTGGAGCGGTTGCTGGAAGAATGAAATTATTACCATTTTTTATGTTTGCTATTGTTCTAACTGGTTTTATATATCCTATTCAAGGTTATTGGAACTGGGGCGGAGGTTTTCTTAGTGAAATGGGTTATTCTGATTATGCTGGTTCAGGGACTGTTCACCTTTGCGGTGCAGCAGCTGCCTTAGCAGTTGTCTTAGTCTTAGGGCCAAGAAAAGGAAAATACTCCTCTAACGGTTCAGTAAATCCAATGCCAGGCTCAAATATACCAATGGCAGCATTGGGTGTATGGATACTATGGTTAGGTTGGTTTGGTTTTAATGGTGGTTCTGAACTTGCGGTGGCAAGTGAAGGGAGTGCTATTGCTGTCAGCCAGGTATTTTTAAATACAAATATGGCTGCTGCAGGTGGAGTTGTTGCTGCCTTGCTAATTAGCTTATTTATGACAGGTAAAATGGATGTAACTATGGCTATGAATGGTGCTATTGCTGGTTTGGTAGCCATTACCGCAGACCCATTAAGTCCCTCAGGTGGAACAGCTATTATAGTTGGAGCATTAGGAGGTATATTAGTATATTTTTCTATCTTAACTTTAGAGAAAAAAGGTATTGATGATCCAGTTGGAGCCATATCTGCTCATGGGATAGTAGGTATATTTGGAGTATTAGCTGTAAGTTTTACAGGCGGTGCATCATTTATTACACAATTAGTTGGCGTAATATCAATTGCAGGATTTACATTTGTTATGAGTTTATTAGCTACTATTGCTATAAATTCTATAATGCCAATAAGAGCAAGTGATGAAGAACAAGATCTTGGTCTTGATGTATCTGAAATAGGTATAGAAGCTTATCCTGAATTTAAATAATTTGTAGCTATCTCATTATTATTAAAAGGGTTGTTTATTAACAACCCTTTTCATTAAAGGAGCATAAAATTTATTTTTGTTCAAAAAGAAGGTGTTTTTTTAATCTTAATCTTTTTTTGGCATATAAATTGCATGTATTAATATATAGAATTAAATAATTATCAGGGGGAAAATTTTGAATACATTATTAAGAATAGGTTTGGTACTACTATTTGTACCTAGTTTAACAGCCAGTGAATTAGATTCTGGTGACACAGCTTGGATATTAACTGCAACTGCATTAGTTTTATTTATGACATTGCCTGGTTTGGCATTGTTTTATGGCGGCCTGGTTAGATCTAAGAATGTCCTTTCTGTATTAATGCAATGCTTCACTATAGCTTGCTTAATGTCTGTTTGTTGGGTTGTTTACGGATACAGTCTTGCATTTAAAGGTGATGGAAGTTTTTTTGGTGATTTTAGTGCCTTATTTTTAAGTGGAGTAGGAAGAGATTCTTTAAGTGGTACATTGCCTGAGTCTCTTTTTATAACATTCCAGATGACATTCGCAATAATTACCCCTGCCCTCGTGGTTGGTGCTTTTGCTGAAAGAATGAGATTTTCAGCAATGTGTCTTTTTTCAATTGCTTGGTTTACATTAGTCTATGTACCAGCCTGCCATATGGTTTGGGGTGGTGGATACCTTGGAAGTATCGGAGTTATAGATTTTGCAGGAGGTTTGGTTGTTCATGCTACTTGTGGTTTAGGCGCGCTTGTAGCAGCTGTTTATCTTGGTCCCAGGAAGGGATTTAATAAAATTGCTCTCCCTCCACATAATAGAACTATGGTGATGATTGGTGCATCAATGTTGTGGGTAGGATGGTTTGGATTTAATGCAGGTAGTGCTGTAGCAGCAGATGGTTCAGCAGGTATGGCAATGTTGGTCACACATATAAGCGCTTCCGTTGCAGCATTAACTTGGATGGGTATTGAATGGATTAAATCTGGTAAAGCTACCATGATCGGTATCGCAACAGGAATGGTTGCCGGATTGGCAACAATCACGCCAGCATCAGGCACAGTAGGACCTGGTGGTGCACTATTAATTGGTTTATTGGCTGGTTTTGTATGTTTTTATGCAACTCAAATGGTTAAATCAACATTTGAAATTGATGATTCTTTAGATGTTTTCCCAGTTCATGGAGTTGGAGGAATACTTGGAATTATCATGTTAGCTATTGTTGGTGACCCTAATGGGTTATTGGGTTCTGGGGCATCGGGTATATCTGATGATGGTGTTATGGCACAACTTTTAATTCAACTTCAAGGAGTTTTAGTAATTGGTATTTGGACATTAGTTGTTACATACATAATATTAAGGGTTCTAAATATGTTTACTGAGATTAGAGTTTCAGAAGAAGGTGAAGAGGAAGGCCTTGATGTATACGAACATAATGAACAAGGATATAGCTTATAAATGTAACTAAATTAAAGGCAACACATGCATTATTCATTCATAAATCTCCCCCTTTCTATGATGATATGCAGTTTAAGTGTTGCCTTTGATTTTTAAGTATTTAGTGAATTGCTATATTGATCTAAAAAATAAGGATGTATCTCATCTGCAATATTTTCCATTCTTTCATTCAAATAAATAATTGCAGCATCTAGGTCATTTTCTGAAAAATCATTTACTGGAATTTCTTTACCTTGAATAATTGCAGCAGCAATATTTGTAGGATGGATTTTATATAACTCATTGATTTTATCTGTAATTAATTTAGCTGCATCATCATAAGAGTTAGTAGAAAAATTAAGCTGTGATCCAATAGAAATTGAAACATTGCCCTTATGCCCTCTTATACCCTCAGATATACTTATTAAATCTTCTTTAGGCTCTTTAATATATTCATTATTTAAATCTGTTAAAAAAAGTTCACGTGCCTTAGTGAGATCATTAGGATCTTTTTCATAAGAAATTGAAACCGGAATAACATTTAAATTATTTAAATATTCATCTAAAGGTATTCTTTTCCTTCCATTTAGATGAATCATTTTTAAAACTGATGGATCGGTAAAATCATTGCCATCTTTAGATCTGCCTTGTTTTTGAGCAATCCATATAGATTCATGCTTCTCTGTAATACTATTAAATATAAATTCAGAAGCAAGAAATAAGCTCTTATATATATCTTTTTTTGATTTATCACTTCTATCAATAATAAAGCTTTTATTTAATCTCATTAAATCAGAGGCCCATTTCTCACTTAAAAGATTGTTGCCAACAGCATTATTGGTAGTACCAAGTTTGTTTTGATGCAGTATTAAATTTAATAGTGCAGAATCTAATGTTATATCCCTATGATTAGATATAAATAAATATGCTTTATTAGGGTTCAAATTCTCTAACCCATCTGTAGAGAACTCATTAATTGTATTATCAATAACATCTAAAACAACTCCTTCAAATAAGTCTTGATAACTTTTAATATCATTAATATTTTTTACCTTACTTTTTAAAATCACACTTAATATTTTTCTTGAAAAAGGAATATGTTTTAAATACCTATATTGATCGGTTTCTAATAAGGTTTTTAGAAATCTTCTATTATTTGAAAGATTAATCAAGACATCATGAACTTCTTGATCATAATAAGGTCTTATTGAATCAAATTTTTTCACAGATAAGCCTAGGCATAATATGATAATCATATATTTTACATTAATAATGTATACAATACCGATGAATGAAGACTTATCTTAAATATGATGGACTTACTGTTCTTGCACACAGGGGTGGCGCTGAAGAATCATATGAAAATACACTTGAATCTTTTGAATACTCACAGTCTTTGGGTTGTAAGTTCATTGAAACAGATGTGCAGGTATCTTCTGATGGAGTTCCGTATATATTTCATGATGATGACCTAAAAAGAATTTGTGATATACCAAAAAAATTTGATTCATTAAAAAGTGATGAAATTGAAAATCTCACCATATTTAACAATTGTAAAATTCCTAGACTAGAAGATGCTTTGAATCAGTTTCCTGAATTATCATTTCAAATAGATTTTAAAACCGATGGGGTTGTTGAATCAGCTTTAGATATTATTCAAAAGACTAATTCATCAGATAGAGTGTGTGTTGCCAGCTTCAGCAGTAAAAGATTAGAACGTGTTAGGTCTATTTCACCAGACTTATGTATATCAATGGGTCCAAATGAGGTCTTCAAAACTTTGCTTTCAAGATATAAATTAATTAATAGTCCTCTTAAAGGAGATTGTTTACAGGTTCCAATGAAATACTATGGTTTAAGGATAGTAACTAAAAAATTTGTTGAATATCTCAAGTCTAAAAATATAAAAATCATGGTTTGGACTATAAATGATATTGAAACTTTCAAATATTTAATACAACTCAAAGTTGATGGAATCATTACAGATAGGCCAAAGTTATTATTTGAGACACTAAAAAATAATTAAAGATATTTTCTTGCAAGCCTAGTTATCACTGCATACATTGGAATGATGATAGTTGTTGTAATAAGTAATTCAACCGTAACAGAATAATCAAGAAAGCTTCTAATAAATGGAGCTATTACAAAAGCAGTAATTGCTCCTAATACACTATAAAAAATTATAGACTTTGTGCTAAACAGCTTCATGTTTTACTTTTAATAGAACAATACCACCAAGAACAAATAGTAAAATAACAGGTAATAAGCCTAATTGGATATTATCAGGCGATAGCGCCACCCCAACAAGCGTAGGACCAATAAAAGCTCCAGCTTTACCAAACATATTAAAGAAACCAAAAAATTCTCCAGCTCTTTCAGCTGGAATTATTGTTGCAAAAAAGGATCTTGAACTTGCTTGAATCCCACCTTGCACACTACCAACTAGAGCAGCAAGAACATAAAACTCAATCGCATTAGATAATGTAAGTGAGAATATTATTACTCCAATATATATCAAGATTGAAAGATTAATGACCAGCTTATCATTGTATTTTTCTGCTACATATGCCCATATCAGAGTGAATGGAAATGCAACGAATTGAACTATTAACAAACCAACAATGATTGCACTATCGTCTAAGCTCAATAATTTTGCATACAGAACAGCAGAACTCATTACAGTATGAACTCCATCAATATATAAGAAAAATGCTAGCAAAAATAAAAATATCTTTTTATTTTCAGAGATAGATTTTATTGTTGAATAAGTTTTCTTAAATGATTCTACAATTATATTGCGTTGATTTTTATGTTGAATAACTTTTTCATCTTTATACGTTATGGCTAAAGGGAGAAGAAATAAAAACCACCATATAGAAACAGTTAGAAAGGCAAACAAAATTGCTTCAGCAGAGTTCTCAAACCATAAGCTTTCCCAGAACATAAACATTACTGAATTGATTAAAAAAAGTAAGCCGCCACCAAAATAGCCCCATGCATACCCTATTCCAGAAATTTTTGAATATCGATCAGGGCTTGTAATTTTTACCAAAATTTTGTCATACAAAATATTACCGGCCGAAAAGAAGTAATTAGCAATACCAAAAAAGATTAAAGCAGATACCCACATTCCTGCTTCAGTAAAAAATAATACTCCTACACAAATAATTGAGATTGTTGTGAAAGTTATAAAAATCTTTTTTGTTGACCCATTGATATCTGTTAATGCTCCAATGACAGGCGCGCTTATAAAAAGAAGAAAGTTAGAAAGAGCTATTGTCCATAGCAAGTATGCTGCTGACTGGACTGAGGTTAAATCCTTTCCCCAAAACTCTGGAAAAAATAATGGAAAAAATGCTGCTAAAACAGTTGTAGCAAATGCTGAATTACCAAGATCGTATGAGATCCATGCTTTTTCAAGTTTAGACATTTTATTATTTTGAAAAATACTATAAATTTATGTAAGTTTACAGGTTAAATGATTAAATATGTTGAAAAGGAATATTTTTTAATATAATTATAAGTCAAAGGAGAATACAAATGGATGATAATACAACTATAAAATACGGAACATTATTTATTGTTGGAATAGGTGTGATTGTCTTTGTTCTTGGTTTAGGTGCTTACTTATTCTTTTAACCAGGCGGCCAATTAAGCGGTCTTCCTGATAGTAAGTGAAGGTGTAAATGAAATACACTCTGACCTGCTTTAGCACCATTGTTTACTACCAACCTAAATGTTTCATCTAAACCTAATTGATTAGCGATTTGGCCTGCCAAAAGCATCAAATGGCCTAAGATATCTTGGTCTTCATCTGTAGCATCAGATAATTTAGGAATTACTTTTTTTGGAATGATTAATAAATGGGTCGGAGCTTGTGGACTGATATCTTTTATTACTATTGATATATCATCTTCATATAATATTTCTGCTGGAATCTCTTTATTAATTATTTTTTCAAATAAAGTTAAAGACATAATTATAAAAACGCTCTAAAGAATCTAAAACCTATATAAAAAATTGCAGCAGTCATTAAAATTGCTAGAAAAATAATTAATAAGTCTCTTAATGTTTGAAGAAGTCTACCCTGTCTTCCAGCATTAATTAATTGAAATAATAAATACATCACTGCGATTGTACTTACGACTAAAATAAAAATAGTTAACATAAAATTATCCTAAAATTGAGCCAACGCCGATAACTAAAAAACCTAGTGCTATTCCCCAGCATATACAGGCAATGACATCAGCAATATAAAATCTTACAGTGTTTATGTTAGAAATACCAAGCAAAAAAGGTACAAGAGCTCTTATGGCTGGAACAAATCTTCCTATTAAAACAGTATATGAACCAGTTTTATCTAAGAATTTTTGTGCCCTTTTTACAGCCTTCTCTCGTTTGAGCATAAACTTTGTTGACATCAAGCTTGGGCCAACTGTTTTTCCAAATAAAAAACCAGACACATCTCCAAGATGAGCACCTAGTGTAGCCATTGGGACAATAGCATAAAGAGGCATTAATCCCATACTATATACAAACACGCACACTGAAAATAAAATTGCACTTGAAATAATTAATCCAGATAAAATAAAAGATTCCAAGAACGCAAAAGCAAAGACTGCCGCCCACGCGAGTTGTGAGTTTTGTGTTAGAAATGATTCAATTGCTTCAAACATAATTTAAGTAAAGATGATATTTTACTTCAATGTTTTCTAATATTGAGATAAATTAATTAAATACAAATATTAATACCATGATTGAACAATACGATATAAAAGTTAGTAACGAAGATATTGATTTATTAAAGCAAAAGATAGCTCTAACAAGATGGCCTGATGAAATAAATAATAATTGGTCCCATGGCACGGATTTAAAGTTTTTAAAAGACCTAGCAAATCAATGGGCCAATGAATTTGATTGGCGCGAACATGAAAAAAAGATCAATGATATTGGAAGTTATAGATTTCAGACTAGTTCTGGTTTAAAGATTCACTATCTTCATGCAAAATCAAATAAGGATAATGCGACAGCCTTAGTTATGACACATGGCTGGCCAGGTAGTATTCAAGAATTTCTAAAAATTATTCCAATACTCCAGAAAGATAGTCCAATTCCATTGGATATTATTTGTCCTGCTCTTCCAGGGTTTGGTTTTTCTGATAAACCAACAAAAGTTGGAATGAATTCAGGTGAAATAGCAAAATTGCAACATGAATTAATAATGGCGCTAGGTTATAAGAAATATATTGTTCAAGGTGGTGACTGGGGTGCAACTATAAGTAAATGGATGGCGGAATTATTTCCACAGAATTGCATAGGGCTTCATTCAAATATGGTTCTTGCTTGGCCACCAAGCGATCAAGATGATCCAATGGAAGGAGTTACAAAAGAAGAAGAATTATTAATGGGAAACTATGAGAAATATAAGCAAGAAGGGTTTGGATACTATGAGATCCAAAGAACAAAGCCTCAAACTTTAGGATACGGTCTTAATGACTCGCCAGTAGGCCTTGCCGCATGGATTGTAGAAAAATTTTATGGTTGGTTTGATGGTGAAGAAAATAAACTGGTAGTAAGCAACGATGAGGTGCTGGCAATTATTTCCTTATACTGGTTCTCTCAGTCGATAACATCCTCTACAAGGATATATAAAGAAAATGGAGATTTTGGTTTTTCATTTGAAAAGATTCAACAACCTATGGCAGGTGCAGTTTTTGAAAGAGACTTGATTGCACCTCCAAGAGCATGGGCTGAAGAAATCTATAATGTAGTTCAATGGAATACTCACAAAGGTGGACACTTTGCAGCCTTAGAGCAACCCGAATCACTTTCAAGAGATATTATAGAGTTTATAAATAAACTAAAGATCTAATTTTTTTAGAACATCAGCAAAAGAAACGTACTTAAAGTTCTGTCTCTTAACCTTGTTTTTTCCATCATTTGTTCCATCCTGGACAACAAATAAACCCGAAGGATATTTATAACCAAGGTTAAAATTAATAACGTCTATTCCATCAGTATCATTAACATTATCAATATCTTTATTACTGCCAACTTTGAAACTGCCTAGATAGTTGTATGGCTCTTGTCGATTATAAATATTAAAAGAACTATCACCTTGAGATGAAACAATAAGATACCCATCTTTTTCAGACGACTTATAAACAGTTACTCCTTCAGGATCACCATCTATATTTCCAGATCTATTATCAATAATAATAGGATTTGAAAAATCTAATTCGTTATTTATCTTATAGGCTCTTAAAACACCCCTATCTTGTTCTTCAGATATGAAAAGAGTTCTGTTTTCATCATCGTAAACACATCCCTCAGATTGAGTTGCATTCTCATTATCAAATGTTGTTAAAAGAGTCATTCCAAAAGGACCATAATTCCACATCTGTACTTTTGGACCCTCGTCTTCTGTTAGAAATGCTACCAATCCAAATTTAGCATCAATACCAGCACAAACACCGTAAACCACCATGTTTGCTTTTGCATTTATATATGGCTCTTTTGAAATTTCAAAATTATTATCCTTTACAGCTTTATCAATATTGGTATCTTTATATGCCCATATATCAAGAGTGTTTGAAGTTCTATTTGATGCAAAAATAAATGAATAACTGCCTATATCTTTATTATCATCATCAGTAATATCCATTGTTCTAACATCAATATTGTTGACATCACCAATTTCTGTGTAGCCTATTTTTTTGCCCTTTAAGTTATATGTATATATACCGCTTCTCTTATCTGTTCCAAATACTAGTGATCTATTTGGATTTAATTTATTTAGCCAAATAGCAGGATCATCTGCAGCATCTCCTTTTGAGATTACTTGTGGAGTCTCATCTATCGCAGGAACTATATGAATAATCTTATCTATAGGGTCAGATATTGCAGATAATGAATATATAAATAATATTGTGAATAAGTATTTCATTTTTTAAAATAATAAGGCAAGTTATAGTCTTGCCTTATTAAAATTTATAAAGATTATAGATTATATCGAATACCTATTGAATAGGTTGTTCCATATACATCATATTGAGAAAGTCTATCAGGTGATCCCCAGTAATAAAATTCAGGTTCATCAGTAATATTGCTGATATCAAATTTAACACTAAAGTTATCATTAATTTTATACTTTAGATTAAAATCGTATTGGGTATGATCATCTGTATATCTAATATTATCTAGTGACAATTCTTCCTGAACATCTCCTGGACTATCTTCATCTGCTAAATAGTCCAAATACGGAGTTCTTGATACAGCTGATAATCTCATATCTAGCTTTCCTTGATCATAACCAATTGAGAGGTTTGAGTTTTTATCTGAGAGTTTTCTAAAAGGAAATGTAACCTGTCCATTGTCTACATCAAGAGTGCTCTCTCCATCAGTTTTTGTAATGTTAAGTGAAACAAACATTCCGTTAAAAGGTTCAGGTAAAAATTCTAATTCTTGAAAAACATTCATTTCAAATCCAGAAACATCAGATGGACCTGTATTGACATATGTTTCTAATTCACTAAAAACAATTCCATTAATTGTTCCTGCAGTTACAAGCGGATATATTGCATTATCAATATCCTTCTTAAAATATCCAATTGAATATGAACCGGTATCACCATATCTTTCTAAAGAGAGATCAAAATTATTGGCTTCATATGGATCTAAATCTGGATTTCCCATTTCACCTGAAAAAGTACCATCATTTTCATTTTCAATTTCTGCAACAGTAGATGCTTGACCAAATCCAGGTCTTGATAAAGCCCTCCAAATTGCTCCTCTTATAATGGTTTGATCATCAAGAAAATATTTTACGTTTATACTAGGAGAAACAAAGGTGTAATCTTTTGATGCTGTTATTGGATCATTTATATCACCATCGTTGTAACCTAATGTTGAGTAGGAAGTATCTTCAACTCTTAAACCTAAAATAACAATAGCATTTTCAGCCTCCATTGTGCCCATCAAATATATTGCCATGATATCTTCATCGGATTCATAATCTTGCTCAACATTTGAATAATCAGGACCGCCAAATGTTCCTTTAAGAGGCCATAAGAGTGAATCATTAGCCATAGGACCCATGGATTGACCAGCGAAAGGCCATGAAATTTGGGATGGATTAAATTGAGATTGCATTAAATCAGTTGCAGGACCATCTTCTATCTCAATTGCATTTCTATCTCTTTCTTTTGTTCTTTGACTATATTTAAATCCATATTTTACAGTGGTAGGCATATCCATGAATGAAAAGCCTTCTTTTGACATATCAATTTTAAAAGCTTTTTCGGTATCTTTAATTAATGACCAGTCTTCTTCCCATGCATCAACTGTCATTGAAGTATCCCATATAGGTGCAACAGAGGAATTAAATTCAAGTCCAACTTTTTTTGGATCTGAATAAAAGAAATATCCACAAGGCCCACCGCAATCATCTGTATCGTACCTATCACTTCTGAATTTAACATCTATGTTATTTGTATCGTCTTCTTCAGCATAAGAATGACTAAACTGTATTTCTGTAAACCAGCCACTGATCATAGTCTCAGCACCTATTACTGCAGTTCTAATATCTCTAGTTTCAATCCTTCTTCTAACCTCTGCATCTCTTCTAATTCTATTTATTTCACTATAATCAGAAAAAACTTCGCCGTGCCTTAAACTTCCATACTCATCTTTATATCTAAGTTCGTTATCTTCATAATTGTTGTATAAAAAATTTGCAAATATTGCAGTTTCATCATCAACCATGTAATCAATATCGTAAGTTAAGCCTGTTCTCTCTCTAGTAAGATCGTAATATCGCATTTCCCAATCATCATCTAATCTTTTACCTGCTCCATCATTTGTCCATCCTGGAAAACCTGTTTCATTGTTATAAGTAATAATTTGTTTGCTAGCATAAGTTAAACCAATAATGTGGCCAACTGAATCAGATATCATATCTCCGTAAGTTAAAGCAATTTTTGGATTATCAGAATTCTTTGATTGATCGTTGTAGGCTGTATCAAATTTTGCTTTAAAAAGAGTTTTATCTAAAGACGTAGCTCTTTTTGTATTAAATTCTATTCTACCACCTATAGAGTCAGCATCTTGATCAGCAGTTAGTGTTTTATAAACCTCAATTGAATCAAGTAATTCTGTTGGCAAACCATCTAGCATTACTTTTCTTCCACCTTCAGGTGCTGGAACAAGGGCACCGTTTACAGATATAGAATTTAAATCGCCTGATAGTCCTCTTATGCTTACATACCTTCCTTCACCTTGGTCATTTTCAACTGTAATACCAGAAAGTCTTCTAATTGCCTCTGCAGCAGTAGTATCTGGGAAATCACCAAGAGCATCAGAGTCCACAACTGACACAATGAGATTAGATTTTCTTTGTTTTTCAATTGCAGAAATAATACTAGCTTTTGTACCAATTACTACAACCTCTTCAACTGATTCATTTTCTACCTTATCTTCTGACTCTTGAGAAAATAAAGATAGTGATAGAAACAATGGGAATATGTATTTTTTCATAAGATCTCCTAGGTGAATGCGCACATTTTAAATTTAAAGTGCAACAGAAATAACATTAATTTGTGAAAATTATGTGAACTTTTTAAGTTATTTTATATTTACATTTATAGACATTTGTCCATAATAAAATAGTGGATACCCTAGCAAAGCAAAGCAGAAGTAAAGAGAGAATTAGTAAAATTCTTGATGCTGCAATCAACATTATTGAAGAAGGCGAAATTGATGATTTAACTCTAGCAAAAGTTGCACAAATATCCGGTTTAAAAAGAACTTCAACTTATAAATTCATACCAACTGTAGATTTCCTTAAAAAGTTAATAATTTCAAAATGTATTGATGAATGTTTAGAAAGCTTTTCTAAGAATGCCTTAAATAAAACTAATGCCGGAGATCTTGTGAAAGTTAGTAATTATATTGTTTATAATATTTATGAATATTTCAATTCTTCCTTAATCTCACAAAAAATAATTTTAGGAAATACTGTAAATCCCCCTATAGATTCAAATTCTATTCATAAATTAGGTAATATTATTCAAGAAACTTATGAAGAATCAATAAACCTTGATAATGTCTTTAATAAACAAGGTGTTTGCAGAGTTGTAGCTCAAATTATTCTGTCAATATTTTCATTAAATACAAAGGAAAGTGGTAAGTTAAATGATATTGGAAAAATTGAAGCATCTAGAGCTGTCATTGCATACATGACTAGCTGGACTACTAAGTAATATTAAAATATCAATATAATAATAAAAGCCCAGATCACGATTTTTAAAAGCTTTGATGACTAAATCAGGCCTGCATTAAGAATTGTAAGGCTATTCAACATTAGTTTTATTCAATCTTATCTTAAATCAAATTGACAATTATGTTACATTTATGTGACAATTAGATCACATATGTCACACAATTGACATATAAAGGAGAATTTATGAATAAAATAATCAAATTGTCATTATTTTCAATGATCATATTTAGTTTTAATTATATTCAGTCTGATGAAGATATATTTAATAATGTTATGAATGATCTTCAATTAGAATCGTCTTATATAGATGTTATTTATAATAAAGATCAAGTTTCTGAGATATGCCCTAGAGATTCTATTGGATGCTACACATCAGAAGATGGTGGATACATTGTAATTAGCGACGACGTGCCATCAAGCCATCATGATGTAGTTTTATATGGACTTTATAGTGATTATCTTCAACACCATAATTCAGGATTAATTAACAAAGTATTAACTTGTGATTTAAAAGTGAATTATCTAAATAATAATAATAAACGTAAGCTTGCAAGGCTATATGCCGGACAATGCGATTCTTTATTTAGAAATAAAGTATTGGTAATGAATTAAAATAAACAGATAATTTCTAAACCCAGAAATAATTTCTGGGTTTTTTATTTAAATATCAAACTCCAAATATTATTCTAAGAATGACCCAATATAAGATTGTTAAAAAAGCTCCAATTGGAATTGTAACTAACCATGAAGTAATAATTCTTGTTATTGCTTTAGTGTTTAAATGTTTCGCTCCTCTTGCCAATCCAACTCCAATAACTCCTCCAACTAATGTATGAGTTGTTGAAATAGGGAATCCAATATATGAGGCAGCAACTACTGTAGTCGCTGTAGCAAGTTCAGCTGAAAAACCAAGACTAGGTTTTAATGTAGTAATTTTTTCTCCTACAGTTTTTATAACATTTTTTCCGAGCATGCTTAAACCAAAAACAATTCCTATTGCTCCTAAAAAAAGAATCCAAGCTTGAACTGGAGACGATGTATCGATAATACCATTTGAATTTACAGTGGATACGATTGCAGCAAGAGGTCCAATTGCATTAGCAACATCATTTGAACCATGTGCAAAAGCCATTGCACACGCAGAGATAACCATTAAAATTGCGAACGCAGATTCAACCCCATCTTTTTTAATTTTTGTAAAATTTTGCCTTAAAATAACTGATGTAACAACAGCTGCAATAATTCCAAAAATTGAACTAAATATATATATATCTGACTCTACTAATTCAAGTCCTAAATTCTTAAGTCCTTTTCTAGCGATAACTAATGAAATGATAAAAGCTACATAAAAACTGTATACAGGAATTATATTTATTGCTCTTTTGCCTGGGTTAGGATTATCTAAGATAGACTTTTTTGCACTTAAATAAATTAAAAAGGCTAGTAATCCTGCAATTATGGGTGATGTTATCCAACTTGAAGCTATACCACCTACCGTCCCCCAAGACACATAACTCATTCCTTTTGAAATTGAAACAAAACCAATTATTGCACCAACGATTGAATGGGTTGTGGAAACTGGCCAGCCTCTTCTTGAGGCAACAATTAACCATGTTCCTCCAGCTAATAATGATGATAACATTCCAATAATAAATTTATTTGCATCCTCATAAATTGTTGGATCAACAATTCCTTTTCTTATTGTAGAAGTAACTTCACCACCGCCAAAATATGCACCAAGAAACTCAAATATTGCAGCAATAATAATCGCCTGTCTTAATGTAATTGCCTTGCTTCCTACTGAAGTTCCCATAGCATTTGCAACATCATTTGCACCTATACCATATGCCATAAAGAAGCCAACTATAGATGCTATAATTATTATAGTTAGAGGACTTAAGAATAAAGTTTCCATATTATTTATGAATGAATATTTTACGCTTCAAATGTTATCATTTGTGTTAAGAATATAAAACTTTTAGGTAACATCTAGTTTCAAAAAAAATGAAAATTATAAATTTAGATCAAACTGATTATAAAAAACTTGATGCAAAATCTTTCGATTTAGAAAAAAGAAGACTGAGAATTGAATTTTTAAAACTTCAGGAAGATGTAATTAAAAATAATAGAAGAATATGTATTGTATTTGAAGGCAGAGACACTGCTGGCAAAAGTACAGCAATTAGATTCTTTTCAGAATATTTAATGCCAAAACATTTTAATTACATTCAGCTAGGAATTCCAACAAAATGGGAATCTTCTCACTGGTTTCAAAGATGGAGTAAGGTAATTCCAAATAACGGTCAAATTTCATTTCTTGACAGATCTTGGTATACACGAGCAATAACTGAACCGATTATGGGTTATTGCACTGAAAATCAATACAGAGCATTTATGAAAAAAGTTAATAAGTGGGAAGAAGAATTAATAAGTAATGGAGTTGAATTAACAAAATTTTATTTTTCACTATCAAAAGATCAACAAAAAATTAGGATGAAAGCGAGAAAAAAATCTGAACTTAAGTATTGGAAGCTTTCAAAAAATGATGAAAAAGTAATTACCAAATGGAACGCGTTCACATTGTATAAAGAGCAGATGTTTGAAAAAACTGGAACTGAAGTTAGTCCATGGGTTTCAATTAATTCGAATAATAAAATGATTGCGCGCTTAACATCGCTGAGATATCTATTAAATAAAACTGAATATCATGGGAAGAAGATTCTTAAGCCTGCAAAATGGTCAAAGTCTCTGAATAATTATTCAACAAATCTAGAAGGAGTTAAATTTGATAACCTTTCATATGAGCAATTTATGATCATAAGTAAATATAGCGACGACATATAATGAAAATTGCTTCCGTAGATATTGGCACAAATGCAGTAAAATCTAAGATTTTTGAAACAACTCCTACCTCAATCAAGTTTATTGATGGAATACGTTCCCCAATTCGTCTTGGAGCAGAAGTTTTTGAAGAAGGAAAGTTATCTGATAAAAAACTAAGAGAATTAGTAAGCACGCTAAAAAGATATCAGAAAAAATTTACTAAAGATAAAATTAATCAATACGAAATTATTGCAACTAGCGCTTTAAGAAACTCCTCTAATTCAGAACAAGCAAGAAGATACATTGAAAATAAAATTGAACACCCTATTAGGATAATTTCTGGTCTTGAAGAGGCTAAATTAATTAGTTTTCATCCAAAAGCGCAACTAGGAAAAAATAAGATGTTCATTGATGTTGGTGGTGGTAGTACTGAAATTTATATTTATAAATCAAATAAACATTTCATCCAATCATTTCAATTAGGTGGTGTTAGAATGATGCTTAAAAAAGATGAAATAACTGAATGGAAAAGAATGGAAAAGTGGTTAAAAAATCATAAAGATATAGAAGCTATAATTGGTCTTGGGGGGAATGTAAGATCGTTTTTAAATATTCATAATTCAAAGAAAATGAAAACAGATAGCTTTCATAAAAAATTTAAAAAGCTAAATGAACTAAATATCAAAGAAAGGATTGAAAAGTATGGACTTGCGACAGATCGTGCAGATGTTATTGGGTTTGCTATGCGAATTTATGAAAAAATAGTTAAGCAACTAGATATTAAGACTATTCAATCAACTAAATGGGGGGTTTCAGATTCTATTGCTGTAAAAACTTTTCATGAAATTTACTCAGCAAAGATATCAATTTATGAAGATAAGTAAATACATATCAGAATTTTTAGGTACTGGATTTTTATTTTGTGCCGTAGTTGGATCTGGAATAATGGCAGAAAACTTAAGTAATGATAATTCTATTATTTTATTCATAAATGCGATTGTCACTTTTTTTGCACTATACTTTTTAATTACTGCGTTTGAGTCCTTTAGTAATCAATTCAATCCTGTTGTTTCATTTGCTCTTTTTTTAAATAAAGAGATTTCTTTAAAAATATTCTGTATTTTTTGTTTGCTTCAAACATTTGGAGCAATTGCTGGAGTTATCATTGCTAATATTATGTTTGGCATGGATATTATTGAATTTTCTGAAAAAAATAGATTTGGATCAAATATTTTTCTATCTGAAATTATTGCTAGTTTTGGATTGGTATTTTTTATACTGATATCGAACAAAGAAAAAATAGCATTAGTCGTTGCATCCTATATGGGAGCTGCATATTGGTTCACATCCTCAACTTCTTTTGCAAATCCTGCAGGAACAATTGGAAGAATGTTTTCAAATAGCTTTGCTGGTATAAATCCAGAAAACGTACTTAATTTTTGTATTGCACAAATATTTGGAGGCATTTTGGCTTTCTTAATTTACAGATATTTCTTCAAGACTAATTAAAAAAAAGTTTCGTTATAGAGTCTTCTTCGTTATTTGAATAAGATATTTTGTTCAGCTCCCTTCCCAATCTAAAAGCTATTTCGTCTGAAATCAAAATTGATTCGTTTAAATTGTTTGTTTTAAAGGAAACTATCAGTGAACTCTCCTCTTCAACAATTACAAGGTCGGAAATAGATTCTGGGAAAAAATTCCCTATAAACAAATCTATCTCCTCAATGCTTGATGATTGGCTTATTGCATTATTGCCAAGTAATTCTGCCTTTGAAACAACGTATTCATAATCAGACTTAGCTTTATCTAATTGTTTTGATGAGAAATTCAAATTTGTAACAGTATTATTTACTAAAAAAAATAATGCAGCAATAACCATCAAAGATGATGCAATAAAAATTAAATTTTTTTCTCTTGTATTAAAATTATCTAAAAAATTATTCATCTTTTATCTCAATTTTAATTTCACCTGAAATTTTGTTATTTTCACTAATAATATTCTCTTCAATGATGTTTACATTAAATGTATCAACAGCATTTTTAACTACTGCGTATTGCATTTGAGGTAATTCTAATAAATCTAAAGTTGCCTGATTTAATTTAAAATCTATTTCAATAGATTCTATATATTTTTCTCCAAGAGAAATTAAAAAACCGTAATTTTCAAACTTTGATTCATCTCTTGAAGGTTGTATCTTTGATGATCCAGGTATTTGTTCAATTAATTGGTCGATTTGAATTTTTGGAGTAACGACTCTATTTGTATTTTTATCAATCATTTTAAAAATATTGAATATTTCAGTTTCATATATATCAATCTGCTTATTATTTTGAGCAGTTAAAATATATGGCAAAGCGATTAATGAAGTTATAAAAAAAAGACATGCATACAACTCAACTTTAGAAAAATTTAACTTATTAAAAATATTTTTGAATGAATATTCAAATTTATATAAATTGGGTAGATTATTGAGCATTGATGATGCAAATTTTTCAATAGAGACATTATTATTACGTTTATATCCCTCAAGTTCTTTAATTTGTGTGGAGGTAAAAACATTAGGTTCAAAATTAATATATTTCGATTTAACCACTTCTAGATATTGTTTCAATGATGCAAGATCTGTTGAAGAGCCAGTACCATCATCAAATGAAAATAAGAATCTATTATTGAATTCAGTAATAGTATTAAAATCAACTGTTCTATTAAGAAAGTAATCAGGAACTAAAATTACCTCACATTTTAATTTGTTTAGCAAAGAATTTAATTTTTTATATAACCCTTTATCCATTACAAATCCAATATCCTCAAAAATAAAGAATTCATTCTCTGACATATCATTTACGATAAACGAATCAATATCAGACATAAAATTTGCTAAATTATTTTGTGCTGACAAATTATTATTTTTTTTAAAGGGATAGCTGCCAATTGTTGATGAGGGCAGTAAATAAATTAATTTATCCTTATGTGTAAATGATGAAAAGTCATCTAAACCAGAGTAATTATAGGATTGTTTATAATCATCAGAGCTTTTATGGAAAATTCCACGATTAAAATCTTCATTATCTGGGTATGCTATATAGGTATTCATTAAATTCCATTATAGATTCTTGAAATAATAAAACTATTATTATTATCTTCGTAAATTATTATACTTTTTGAAGAGGATATGAATTCTTTATAGCTCATCTCCGAATTAACCTCAAAAATATTTGATGAAACTGTTATCTTTCCGTAGGCAAGTTTTAAATCTAAATCAGGAAAACTGCCTATAAAATTATTTAAATCATCAAAGCCTGATTTTGGAATGTTGTCCAAAATATATTCAGCATCCTTAATGGTTAAATTTGAGTAAATTGAACTTAATAAATATGCATCCTCTAAATCTAATGTATTAATATTTAAAGATAATTCATCTAGTTTTGGTATTGCACAAAAATAATTTTTAAAAATATTCCAATCTATTTTTTTTACAGCTGGTATGCTCTTTAATTCTTCAATTGATATCATTAATCTCATGCCAGTATATTCTCTTGGACTATGTAATGGACCTGAATAGTAATAATCTTCAAGGCCAAAAGCTCTTGGGTTTGCATCTTGATCAATCCAATCAATAGTTTGATCAATCACCTCTTCGATAATGTTATTGTCTATTTCATTTAAAGATAAAATTTTTCTAAATGCGGTTATTGTTTTTATATTTTCAACATATTGATCACCATCTAATGTAACAATTGAATTAATATTGAAACAATTTCCTGAATCTGTAATTTTTCCAATAATTTCTGCCCCATTTAAATTAAATGCCATTGGCTCACTAATTATTGGATTATTTTTTGTTAACTTTTTTTTATTAAACCTTAGCTCTTTGTCAATTTTATCTTTTGCCAAAGACTCGATATTTCGAAAGATGTTTAATGATATGCTTTGGAATTCTATATATTGAGCCCTCTTAAGTGATAAAAAATATTTATTGCCAAATAAAACAGCAACTGAAGACAATAATAAGACTATTAATAAAATAGAAATTAAAACAATGCCTTTATCTTTTGAATACATAATCAATATTTGGTTCAATAATCCATATGTATTCATTGCCGTTCTTTTTGAATTCAAGCTTTATTAAAGTTGGTATTTGTCTTTCAGTTACTGGGCTTACAGGCCACTTGTCATACCAACTTCTTTCATACATGAATTTAATATCTAGCTCAGATATGTCATCTATAAAATTTGTTTCTATATTTTCACTACTATCATAAGGATTAGATGAAAAAAACTGTTTTCGAATTAGCTTGTTATCATCAAGCACATATTCAATTCTTTTAATTGGTGATATTTCATTAGAGATAGATTTTATTTTAGAATTAAATGAAATTCTTTTATCATCATTGCTTCCTAAAAATGTGCCATTTATAGGATCACCATAATAATCTCGTAATGGAACATTTATTATTTGCCTTATGTCCCTTCTTAAAATTATAGACGAGAAATTTAATGCTCTCGCTGACTGTAATCTTTCAGATGAAATTTGCTCAGTCTCTAGAGAGGATTGAAGAATGTTTGATGAGATAATAGTTATCATTGAAAGAATGACCAACGACACTAATACTTCTATTAATGTAAAGCCTCTATTCATTTTGTATAAAAACCTTTAGTTGAGTAGATATATGTTTCTTGATTTTCAGCTCTAACAAAAATTTCATACACAAAAAATTCATCACTTGGTCCATTGTTTATAGTTTCATTCCATTGCCATTGCTGGCCTCCCATGACCATTTGACCACTTCTTTCTATTGGCCTTAATGGTTTTTCAAGAGTATGGATTAAAGAAATACGATTATTTGCAACTTCTTTAGCTAAATATCTTTGTTCTAAATCATAGCTAGATACAGCTGTTGATATTATTAAATTATAAATAGTGATTACAGATACACTTAATATCAATAATGAAACTACCACCTCTATGAGACTAAATCCTTTATTAATAGCTGATAACTTCATTGGTAACCTTTCCATAATTTTTTATAACTATTCTTTGAATATATTCTTCATAATAAATATCGATCTGACCTCCTGAATTTTCACCTGAAGGGTAAAAAATCATTAAAGGAAAATCTTTCTGTATTTCTTTGATTTCAATTATAGTTCCATCTTCAAATCTAAATGTCTTCTTTAAAGATGCTATTTCATTTAAGAAGGAATCATCGAAATCATAATCTATTTTTTTATTTTCGTTATCAAAAATATAGTTTGCATATTGTTTATTTGAACTCAAATACCAGGAAATTATATTTCCGGTAACAATACTTTCCTCCGTTAAAAAATTTACAGATTTTTCAAATGAATTAATTTGAGACTCTATAGATTTAAGTGAACTGAAGTTTAATGTAATAAGAGTAGTTGAAATACCAATGATAACTAATACTATAAGTATTTCTATTAAGGTAAAGCCTTTTTGATATTTATTACTTCTGCATCCAGTTTCCGACATCAGAATCCTCGCCTGAGCCTCCCTCAATACCATCCGCACCAAGGGTATATAGATCGTATTTTAAGGATCTTCTTGAGGGATATTCGTATATGTATTCTCGCCCCCATGGATCTTTAGGTATAGAAGAAATATAACCACCTTCGGGATACAAGAATGGATTTTTTAATTCAGAATGGGGTTTTACTAGGGCGTCTAGTCCTTGAGATGTTGTAGGATAAGATAATTCATTAAATTTATAAATTTCTAAAGCTTTATTTGTATTTGCCATATCAGCTCTAATTTTTTCAAGATTGGCTCTTTGAAATACTGGGTCTACACTGACCACCACGACGGTTGCTAAAATACCAAGTATAACCAAAACGGCCATAAGCTCTATAAGTGTAAACCCTTTTTCTTTATTCTTCATATTACTAATGTATTCATCTGCATAATAGGTATAAGTATAGCCAGAACTATTAACATAATAAAACCACCCATAAGAATTATCACAACTGGTTCTAGTAATGACAAAAATATTGCTCTCTTATTTTCGATTTCAGATTTCATAAAATGGGAAACTTTATTAAACATTTTTGCTAAATTACCAGATCTATATCCACTAGAAATAAGTTGAATGAATATATCAGGGAAAATTTCTTCATTTTTTAGGGAAACAATAAAGTCTTTACCCTCAACAACATCATTTTTTGCATCTACTACTATCTTCGAAAGAAATTTATTATCAAAAATTTTTGAACACTCATCAAGAGCGACGTCAAGATTAGTGCCTGAGGCAAGTAATAATTCCATCGTACTAGAGAATCTTTCTAACTCTGAATTCAAAATAAAATTACCTAATAAGGGTATATTAAGAACTCTTTGATCAAATGAGATTTTATTCTCTATCTTACGAACATAATTTTTATATGAATAAAAAATAATCACACACAAGACTGCAAATATTATCAATATTGGAATTATATTATTAGAAATTCCTATCAAAAATTTTGTTATGAATGGTAGCTCTGCTCCAGCCTTGATAAATTGTCCAACCACTTGAGGTAATACAAATGCTAAAAGAGAAATTATTACAACAATTGAGAAGCCTATTAAGACTATCGGATAGGTTAATGCAGAAATAACTTTCTGTTTTATAGATGCACCTTCTTCAAGATAATCTGCAAGTTTAGAGAACACAATATCTAAATTTCCAGAAGAATCTCCTGCTGTAACCATTGAAATATATGTATCTGAAAATACTCCTGGAAATTTTTTCATGGAACTTCCAAGTCTTTTTCCTTGAATAATTTCTTCTTTAAGATTGTATAAAATATATATCAAATTTTTATTTCTTAATTGTTTTGCAGTTATATTTAATGCCTCCACAATTGGAGTGCTTGCCTCAAGTAGTGTTGCCAGTTGTCTTGTCATTATGACTATATCTTTATCTTTTATTTTTAAAGTCTTACCTAAATCTTTTGATTCAGAAACTTTAAGTGGGGTAAGTTTTAATTCTTTTACGAGCTTTCTTGCTTCACGCTCTGATTCTGCGCTGAGTATGCCTTTTTTTTTCGAACCATCTTGATTGATTGCAGTATAACTATAAGCTGGCATCTTCTTTTATATTGTTAACTCTTATAATTTCTTCACAAGATGTTATTCCATTAACAATCAAATCTATAGAAGCTTGGTCAATTGATTGATTATCTTTAAAAACATGATCAGCTATTTCATTTTCTGAAGCATTATTGTGAATAAGGTCTTTTAATTTCTTATCTACTTGAATGCATTCGGCAATTGCGATTCTTCCTTGATACCCAGTATGATTACAATGATCACATCCATTTGGGCTATAAACAGATTTATTCTTATCTAAATTAAAAATATCAACATATTCTACAGTTGGTTTATGTTCTGTTTTACATTTTGGGCAAAGTCTTCTAACTAACCTTTGAGAAATAATTGTTCTTAGGCTTGATGCAAGTAAAAAAGATTCAATGCCCATATCCCTTAATCTAGTAATAGCAGCAACTGCACTATTAGTGTGAACAGTGGATAATACTAAATGACCAGTCAAACTTGACTGGATACCAATCTGAGCAGTTTCAACATCTCTCATCTCCCCAACCATTACTACGTCTGGATCTTGTCTGAGTATTGCTCTTAATCCTTTTGCAAAGGTATATCCAGTTTTTGTATTTACTTGGGTTTGCCCTATTCCGTTTAATGTGTACTCGATTGGATCTTCGACTGTAAGAATATTTTGAGAAGAATCGCTTAAAAATCTTAAACCAGCATATAAAGTAGTTGTTTTTCCTGATCCCGTTGGTCCAGTAAAAAGAATAATTCCCTCAGGATTTTTAAGTGAATTTTTATAATTAGACAGAATCTTCCGAGGTAACCCAAGATCATCTATATTTATTTGTGCAGCTTGTTTATCTAAAATTCTTAAGACTATTCTTTCACCATAAGATGATGGCAACGTTGATACCCTTACATCAACACTCTTGTCACCTAGCGACAAGGAAACCCTGCCATCTTGAGGAAGTCTTCTCTCAGAAATATCCAAGCCAGAAATAATTTTAATTCTTGATATCAGTACAGATGCAATTTTGCTATCTTGTCTTAGTATTTCTTTTAATATTCCATCAATTCTGAATCGAACAATTATATGATCTTCATATGGTTCAAAATGAATATCTGATGCTCTATTTTTAATTGCTTGACTTATAACTCCATTGATTAATTTAATAATTGGTGTGTCGTTATTACCACTCAGAAGATCTTCAGTTGCATTAATACTTCCAGCAAAATCTTGTAAATCAAATTCATCAGACAACTCTTCAGATATGTCATCACCATGGTCAGTTATAGAAAAGGAGTTAGTAAGAATCTCATTAAATTTTTCTGGTTCACATAATTCAAACTTAAAACTTGAATTTAAAAATCTTTGAATTTCGTTATAAATTTCTTTAGTTAGATATCTTGGTGAGGAAACAATCACGCCTTCTTTAGTATTAAGTGCAATTACATCGTTTTCTTTGACAAAGTCATATGGAAGAACGTCTGATTTGATGTTTTCAAAAACTTCTTCACTCATTTTATTCTTTTGGCTTTGTAAGATCAATAATTGGGTTTTTGTTTTTGATTTCTTGTTCAGCCTTAAAATAGTTATATTTCTCTAGTGAGATTTGATTTGCCACATCAGAATCTGTCAAAATTGTCGGCTTTAAGAAAACCATTAAATTTTTTGTGCTAGTGCTTTTTGATGAAGATTGAAAAAGCCTTCCTAGAACTGGTATCGAGCCTAGTAATGGAACTTTAGAGACAACTTCCTGAATGTCTTCATCGATGAGGCCTCCAAGAACAATTATTTGATTGTTATCTACGAGTACAGTAGTTTCTATTTCTCTTTTATTCGTAATTATATCAATACCACTTTGTGAAACACCTGCGATGCCAGAAACACCTTGTTTGATGTTCAAAATCACAGATGCTCCTTCATTAATTTGAGGAGTGATTTCTAGTTCTATACCAACTTCCTGTCTAGATGTTGTTCTAAATGGATTAGAGTTATTTGTGCCAAGACTCTCACCAGTAGTTATAGGAATTTCTTGGCCTATAAAAAGTCGTGCAGGCTCATTGTCCATAGCGAGAATGGAAGGTGTAGATAAGATGTTTGAATCTGTGTCATCTGCGATTGCATTTAAAATTCCAACAAAATTATCTTTTCCTTTTGTTAAATCACCAAATCCAGCAACAAGTCCTTGTGTATTTAAAAGAGATGATATGGCCGTTGTTGTTAAAGTTACATCTTGCTGATCATCTGCTGCACCAGCGATTGCTAGCAGGTCAGCACCAGACCCTGAAAACCTTGTAATTCCCACTGGAATGCTATTCTCATCATTACCAGAATAGATAGCCTCAACACCAAGCCTTCTTGCAGCGTTTTCAGAAAGATCGACAACAATTGCTTCTACAAGCACTTGAGCTCTTCTTATATCTAGTTTTGCAATAATACTTCTAATTGAATTAAGATTATCTCCAGAAGTGGAAACAATTAATGAATTTGTTTTTTCATGGTGCGTGATAACAGTCTTCATACCTTCAGCGTCACTAATAAAGCTGCCTGAAATTGAATTTAATATTGCGGCTAAATCAGCAGCTTGTGCATATTTTAAATAAATAACATCCATCGAATCATCTGATGTTATATCTTTATCAAGCAATTTCAGAGTTGATTTAATATTTTGTGTAACTAAATCATTTGCTGATAATATTATTGAATTTGAAGGAGTAAAAGGTATTGCTATAAAATCATTTATTGTAGGATTATTTTGAGCTTTTAATCTATCAAGAATCCTTGCTCCCTCAATTGAAGAGAGTTTATTGAGTTTTATTATTGAAATTTTAGCTGTATTGTTTTTGTCTAAATTGTTAAGCAGGTCTCTTACTCTCTCAACATTGCTGACCCTATCAACAAGTAATATGGAGTTAACAGAAGGGATACTGGATAAATGAGATTGTCTTCCTGTAATTGGTTTTATCATTGGAAGAATTTCTTCAGTAGATCTATTTTTTAATGGAATAACTGCTGTTTCAAAGCTTCCACCAGAAAAGTCCTCAGTATTATCTCTTGTAGCTTCATTTTCAGGCACTACTCTTAAAAATCCATCCTCTAAAATAGCGCTAAAGCCATTCACTTGAATTGTTCTTAAATAAACATCCCAAACCTGCTCTCTGTTCAGATTTGCATTTGAATAGATTGTAATTTTACCTTTTACCCTCGGATCTAAAATAATTGTCTTCTTTGAAAACTGGGCAATATCTTGGGTAACTTTTTTAATATCTACATCTTCATAATTTAATATAAAAGAATCTTGAGCAAAAGCACTACCTATTGATAGTAATGCAAGAGAAAGAATTTTATATTTACTATTAAATTTCATAAGTTAATGCCAACAAGATTTTCAATTTTGTATAATTTTTCTTGATTTCGAAATACAATCTCATCTTTAGTTACTTCTACTAATTCATAGACACCTTCTAGTTTTTCACCTTTAGCAACAACAAACTCCTTGTTGCCTTTTTTAAGTATGACTGATGAATCAATATTACCAGATCTATAACCAATTAATTTATATTCAAAATCTGGAGTAGTTTTAATATTCTTCGAACTCTCATCTATAGAATTAGTGTTGAATGAGAAGTCCGTCATATCTGGTATATTTAAATTTTTAATATCGGGTTGATTGGTAAATGATATTAATAAATTTGCTATTAAAATAAATACAGGTACAGATAATATTAATAAGAAAAAATTTTTTATTTTTATAAAGTTCATAATACAAAAATGAGCTACCTAGTGTAGCTCATTTTTTAAAAAAAAATAAATTAAAAACTATATTTAAAGCCCAATGATACTGAAGTGCCAAGATTGTATTGATCATATATTACAGTATCTGCCATAGCAGCATAATATTCTTCATCAAGAATATTTCTTAACTCAAGTGATATCTTTAGATCAGAGTCATTACTACCATACGATAGTGTTTTAGAATAAACAAAATCTACTAAAAGTGGCGGCTCCTCATATATATCTGGAAGAACATCAATACCCCTTGCTCTAACTCTATCACTTACATAATTAACTATAAGTGTTCCTTGAGTGCCATTTTGTAAATCGTCCCATCCAAGTTGAAGGTTTGCAATTTCTTCAGATTGGCCTTGAAGTCTTGTATCTCTTCCATTTGCAAACAAGCTAGCAGCCTTAACTTCACTTCCTTGTGTATTTATATAAGTATCCGTATCATTGTAAATTACTTCAGAATCAGTAGCAGTAAAATTCATTTTAAAAATAAATTCCTTTGTGCTGCCCCATTTTGAATCAGGGAGTAGATCTTCATAAATTCTTTCATACTCAATCTCAAAACCAGTCACTTCAGCTGAAGGTACGTTTTGATAAGAAGTAATAATTAAGTCACCAGATTCATTTACAACTTCTTCAATTGGTTTTGAAATATCTTTATAGAATAAGCCTGCTGTTAAGAACTGATTAAATCCCCAATAATATTCAACTCTTAAATCAATATTGTCTATTTCAGAATTTTCTAAATATAGGGAACCTGATATAACCCTATCAGTATCAACATCTATAAATAATGTTGGAGATAGCTCCCTAAATGTTGGCCTCGCAATAGTTTGGGAAAGACCAAGTCTAATTTGAAGGTTTTCATCAAATTCAGGTAAATAAGTTAATGTGAACGAAGGTAAAGTGTAATCTTCATCAATGATCTTTTCTATATTATTATCAACCATTTGGAATACATCATAAGTATTTACCATCTGCTCACCATCTTCATTTCTTATACCAGCTGCCAATCTAAAGTTTTCATTTAAATAAGCATCTAAGGTGATATACAAAGAGGATATTTCTAAGTCACCCTGATAACCTGCAGGCGATGAAGCTGCGGTATTTTCAATTAAAATTAATCTTGATGGATCAAAATTCTTATCCTCAAATATATAATCAATCCTATTATTTAGTCCATCAGATGGTATTGGTCCACCTTCGGCTAAGAATCTATAACTTCTAACCTGTGCGTCTCGATAGTTATTTGATTGATCAAACCCTGTCTTTATAATTACCTCCTGATCTCCAAGTTCTAATGGGAATGTTAAATCAATACCAAAATTCTCATTATTATCATTTACGTAACTAAACTGTGTTTGATTTCTGCCAGTATTTACATCATATTGCCAAAAACCTCTATCATCAGTATCTTCATAGAAGACAACTCTTTCATATGGTGCATATCTTGAAGCATCACCACCAGCAAGTCTTACATCAAGCTCCATATCATTTTGAAAAATATAATTATAATTAAGTTGATGATTTGTAAGCTCTCTTTCAAAAAACTCAGTAAAATCCTCTCTTACATTTCCTGAATCAGAGGTATCATATCCTTGAAGAGTTCTTGCCTCTTTAGTACCTTTATGAATATACATACCAGTATATTTTAGTTCTGCTGTATCTGTTTCAATACCAGCAACAGCCATAAGATAGGTAGTAACATTATTTGAGGTTGATTTAAATGTCTTATCATTTCCCCTTATAACAATAGAAGTGCCGTCTCCTTGACCTTGAATATCACCAGTTTGTCTGATTCCTTCTTGAGTTTCCCATGAGCTTTTTACGCCAGCTGTAAGAAGAACACCGATACTTGCAGATTCATCATCAAGAATATCTTCAATGCCTATATCTAGTTCATCCCCATAAGTAAAACTTACCGAGTTATCCAAAGGCACATCGCCTTCTTGAATAACCCAAAGTTCTGAATTAACAAACTCTCGACCTGCATTTGCAAGCTCGTAAGTTTTGAAATTTGACCTATCGAGCTTTTGATTACTATTAATTGCTCTTTGAACAAATGATGGAAAATCTCTTGTACCATCATCATATCCAAGATCGTCATCGTCACCACCATCATACAAAAGGCCATCTGATAGGGATGTTTCAGAATTATATCCTGATGAAAAAGATAGATCTAAAATTCTCTCTGAAGGAACAGCTTTAGTATTAATCTCTATGATACCGCCTCCAAATTCTCCTGGCATGTCTGCAGAATATGTTTTTTGAACAATTGATGATTCGATTAGCTGAGTTGGAAACAAATCCAAAGGAACTACTCTTTTAAGCGGCTCTGGACTTGGAAGACCTGAACCGTTTAAAGTTGCAGCGGAATATCTCTCTCCAAGACCTCTAACATAAACATATTTCCCTCTAACAAGGCTTAAACCCGTTAATCTTGTTAAAGCAACTGCAATATTATCATCACCAGTCCTTTCTATTTCAGTTGAGTCAAGGATTGCAGAGATCTCAGATGTATCTCTTTTTTCATCTGGAATAAAGGAACCACTTACAACAACTTCTTCGATTTCTTGAGATGCGATCAAAGTTGAAAAAAGTGATAATCCAATAATAAAGTTGTACTTAAGAACATCTACTATTTTTTCTGATTTCATATTATCTCCAATAAATATTTATTTAATTAGCCTTCTTATTGGACTTCTATAGTTCCAGATAACGTCCAGTTCTTATACCAAGTATCAGTAGCGCCACTTACAGCTCCTATATAGGTTGGTGTCGTAAACCAGCTATCTGCATTATATGCATCTGGTATTGCTGTAACAGTCACTGCTGACTCTGCAGTGCCATTAACGACTCCTGTAAGTGTATTCACATATGTTCCACCGCCTGAATTTGCACCATAGAGGTTGTTGGAACCAGCTTTTACAATTGCATTGACTTGAGCGATTGATGCACCGCCCGCTGATGCATCTGTTTTGATATAACCAGGACAATCCATAGCAACGGAATTCATTGAGAATGTCGGTGTGACTGCTCCTGCTTGAACTGTTTCTAAGAAAGTTGTTTCAATACAATTAGTTGTTTTCCCAGTAACAGCGTTATTTACTATGGCTACACCATTTAGATATTGGCCTGAAACACCTTCTTTTAGTTTAAATACATCATCAAATCCTTTTGAAATAAAAGTAAAGTTTGAAACAACTGCATTAGATCTTGGTTCAGTCAAATAACCAACTGCCTTATCAGCGTTTGTATTATCAGACTCTACAATATGGTCGCCTTTGTCATTGGATTGTTGGACAATCACATATTGAAGTCTACCTTGATAACCCCAGTCTATATCTAAGTTATCGTCATCAGCACCTGTGCAAACCAGGTACTTAACATCAACCGTTCCACCAAAGAATTCAACACAATCATCAGCGTTGTTGTGGACTTGAATATAAGAAACATCTGTTCCACTACCAACACCACCGAAAGTTATTCCATTAAGTTCATTGCCAGGAAAAACCTCATAACCTGCATATTGAACTCTAAGATATTTTAGAGTACCACTGCTGTCAGTTGGTGTTTCTCCACCCATGGTGTCTCCTGTTGAGCCTTCAACATCTTTCTCACATGGATCCACTCTGACACCTGCTGTGGTAGAAGTTCCAGCAGTTGAATATGAACATTTATTAATTGGTGACTTTCCAAGCAAAACTAAACCACCCCATAAACCTCTTGTATTAACAATATCTGCCTCTCCAAGAATATCTTGTCTTCCAGTCATTATTATTGGTGCAGATGATGTTCCAACCGCATTTAATTTAGAGCCTCTTGTTACAACAAGGTAATCGTTTCCAGATTCTCCAAAAACAGTAACACCAGGTTCAATTGTTAATGTTGCACTGGCACCTCCTGTTTTTGTTCCGTCTGATCCCATATCAATACCGACAGCAACCTTGCCATCTAATTTATAATAATTTCCTGCAACTAAAGTTAAATCAGTTTCTAGAACTCCAGATAATGAACATACTTTTCTTCCAAGGAGCACTTCTGATTCTAAAGTGCCAACAGGACACTCAGGATCAGTAAATAATCCTAGTGTCCAGCCAGCGGCCCAATTATTTTCTATATCTGAACCAGGGGAAAAGGCTCCTATATAGTTTGTGGCAGAAAACCATGTATCAACAATATATCTTGCCTCTTTTGAACTATAAGTAGGACATAAGTCTGTTGGTGTACCTGCAGCTTGTGGTCCAACTGCACACATTCCTTGAACCTTTGTAACGTCAAAAGCAGAAGTAACTGCACTTTCGTTATCGCCTAAAAAGAATCCTGAAACAAGTGTATTTGTCCCTATTACTAAATCTGTTGCTCTTTCTTTAATAGAAGCTTCTAATTGTGCAGCTGTAACTCCACTTGCGTCAGTGTCAGCCTTGAAAGGTGATGTATCACCTGCAGCATCCATAAAAATAGAGTGATGCTGAAGTTTTGGTGTAAGAGCACCGTCTTGAATAGTTTCAATATTGGTAGATTCAATAAGATTTTGAGATACGTTATTTTTTACAATTCCATTAATATACACACCTGAGACACCTTCTTTATACTTTAAAGGTTCATCAGCCCCTTGAGCTAAAAATGTAAAATTTGCAACCATTGGACGTGATCTTGGTTCTGTAAGGTAACCAACTGAGCTATCTGAATTAGTATTATCTGATTCTACTACGTGGTCACTTGCATCTGAGGACTGTTTAACAACTACAAATTGCATTTTTCCTTGATATCCCCAATCGATATCGAGATTGTCATCCCCAGCATTTGAGCAAATTAGATGCTTAACATTGACAGTGCCGCCGAAAAACTCGACACAGTCATCTTGATTATTATGTACTTGAACAAAATCGACTTCAGTAGCATCACCAACACCACCAAAAGTTATTCCGTTTAACTCATTGCCTGGAAAAATCTCATATCCAGCGTATTCGACTCTCACAAAGTTTAATTTACCTGAATTATCATTTTTGTTAGCGCCGCCCATTAGTGCATTTGAACCCTCAACAACTTTTTCACAAGCTGCAGTTCCTCTTACATCATTTGAACACTTATTTATTGGAGCTTGGCCTAAGATAACTAAACCGCCCCATAGACCTCTTTCTAATTCACCAACTGTTCCTTCAATTGCAGTATTATGTGTAAATCTAATCGGTTTAGATTGTGTTCCGTTTGCAATAATTTTAGATCCTCTGTTTACAACTAAATAATCCTGGGAAACTTTTCCTAAGATTACAGCATCAGCAGGTATTGTTAATGTTGCTGAAACACCACCTGATTTTGTTCCATCGCCACCCATATCAACTCCAACGTCAACCTTTCCAAGCATTCTATACATAACGTCGGCTGTAAGAGTAAGGTCACTCGTGATAGGTCCTTGAATTGCACAAACTGTGTTTCCTGCAACTGGGGATCCATTTGTTATAAAAGAAGAATCTGGACACTCTCCAGTACGAACATTACTTCCAACACCGCCTGAACCTCCACCACCAGTAGGATCACCTAAAGAGCCTAATTCACCAGGTGATGCAATACTTGTATCGCCACCGCCGCCACAGGCTACGAGAATAAATGCTGATAAAATTAAAGTGGTTTTTTTGATAGAATTAAAAAACATAATACGTCCCTCCTAGGAATACATGTTTGTATTTAAATCTATTTGGGTTACTGTAGATTGAACTTAATGTAAATTAAACAAACAATTTTGTTACAAAGTTCTTCAGATTTGTTACAAATTTATGAAGTGTTTAAAGGTAAAGTAAACCAAAAGGTTGACCCCTGAGGTTTTACATTTCTTATACCAACCTCACCATTTAAATTATTTACAAGATTTTTTACAATAGCAAGACCTAGACCGCTTCCTTTTTCATCAGTTGCTCTAGCCTCAGCTGTTCTATAAAACCTGTCAAATAAAAAACCTTGCTCCTGATCAGGAATACCTCTTCCTGAATCTTTTACACTAATTTCTAAATGATCTTTTACTTTTCTTGTAGAGATATTAATTGTTGATTCAGAATCAGAATACTTGAACGCATTTTCGATTAAGTTATTTAAGATTCTTTCAAGAGCATTTTTGTCTGCTAAAACTATTTTTCCTTTAGAACAAGAACAACTGATAGAGATATTTTTTCTTTTACCAAGATTTTTAAGAGAATCTATAGCTTTATTAATATGTTCATTTATATCGAGTTCTTCAATATTTAGTTTTAGCTCTCCATAATCAATTCTAGATAAATCAAGTAAAGAAGATACCATGTCGCTAAGTCTTTCAGAGTTATGCAAAATAGCTTTTGAAAAGACTTTTGCCTGTTTTTTGTCTTCAAGAGCTCCATCGACGAGAGTTTCAGCATTTGCCATGATAACACTTACAGGCGTTCTTAATTCATGAGACACATTTGATATAAAATCTCTTCTCATAGAGCTAAATCTTCTTAGTTGAGTAATGTCGTGAACAACCAAAATAAATTCTTTTGTAGTTTTAGATTGATTTATTGTTGCAAGAACCCAACTAGTACTCTTATCATCTAGCTCGATTTCAAATTCAATATCAGCTCTTTTTTTCTTTTTTGCCCTCTTTAATAAATAATTAAGTGATTTGATATTAAGGTCAGTAATTTTTTTTCCAACTAATTCATTTTTATTTAAGATCAATGACACTTGTTCATTTTCATATGTAATTTTGCCATCTATATCAGCAACTATAATACCTTCTCCTAAATCATCTAAGACTGAACCAAACTGGTCTCTTTGTTTAGCAATTAAATTGATTTTTGATTTAAGCTCCTCTGAGATTTGTGAAACACTTTGGGCAACATTACCGAATTCATCAGTTCTTTCAGTAGGGAGTGCTTTTAGATCTTTCTTTTTAGCCTTTCCATCAGAATCTGCAATTTTTGAAGTTGCATAAGCTAAATCTGCAATACTTCTGTAGGCATAGTTCGCTGCTATACCAGATGCTATTGATGTAACAATAAAAGCAACCAAAGCAATTAAAATTATAGAAAGATTTAAACTTCGTATTGCAGAATCAACATTTACATAGGGAACTGCTATTCTAATAACATTTGGACTCACATCATTATTATCCAGAATAGCGTAATACATCTGCTGTTGTTTTACGGTATCGCTATAACGAATAGACCAGCCTTTTCCTTTTAAAAAAGCGTCTTGAACCTCAGGTCTATTAATATGATTATCCAAGTCATTAATATTTTGAGTGTCAACATCTGAGTCACCAATTACTCTGCCATCAGACAATATAAGTGTTACTCTAGAATTTGATGCACTTCCCAGTCTGTCAGCTAAAGAGTCAGCTGCATTAGGACCCCCTATAGAATCAACTTCATCAACAACTTCTGCAAGAAGAGAGGCCTGATTTTGTAACTCATTAATAATATGTTTTTGGAAGGTATCAGTGATATCTCTTTCGGCAATAATGTATGAAACAAAAATACCTATTCCTAGGGATATAAAGATAATTAAAAATAATCGGGATCCTATTCCCATCTATCTAATCCGGTGATCTTGAAAATTTATAGCCAACACCTCTAATAGTTTGAACATATTTACCCATTGGCCCAAGTTTTTCTCTAAGGCGTTTTATGTGAGTATCAACAGTCCTTGTTGTAACTTCAGGGCTGTAACCCCAAACGTCAGTAAGCAACTGATCTCTAGATTGAACTCTTCCTCTTCTATCAACAAGTTGTCTCAACAATCTAAACTCTAAAGCTGTTAAATCTATTTGATCATTGTTAACTTTAACTTCGTGAGATTCAACATCAATACTTAGATCACCAAATTGACGCGCAACCTCTAAGACATCTTCTTTTTTTTGACCTCTTTTTAATATGGCTTTAATTCTTAAAATTAGTTCTCGAACACTAAAGGGTTTAGTTACATAATCATCAGCCCCTAATTCAAAACCAACCACTTTATCAACCTCATCGTCTTTAGCGGTTAGGATAATTATTGGAATGGTTTCTGTCTCGGGATTAGATTTCATTTTTTTACACAAATCTAAACCTGAACCATCAGGCAACATAAGATCTAAAAGAATTAAAGAAAATTTATTTAAATTTACGACAGACTCTGCCTCAGATAATGAAGATACGCTTGTCACAGTATAGTTTTCTCTATAGAGGTTGTATTCCAGATTTTTTCTTATATCTGGCTCATCTTCAATAACTAATATATTCACATTTAATCCTATATTTAAAATGTATTTTTACTTTTTTTTTGATATTTTGAAAGTAAAAAATAAAAATAATTTACTCTTGAGTAAAGATTTCTCTTAGAGCTGGCTTGTCAAATTTCCCAGATGCTACAAGAGGAAGTTTTGAATCCATGAATTTAATTAGAGCTGGAATTTTAAATGCTGCTAATTTATCTGATAGGAATTCCACTAAAGATTCTTCATTTAATTTTGCATCTTCTTTGAGGTAGATTGCGGTACATAATATTTCTCCAAGTCTCTCATCTGGTATTCCAAAAACACAAGCCTGTAGAACATCTGGATGCTCATATATAGCATTTTCTACTTCAGGACATGCAATATTTTCGCCACCTCTAATTACCATATCTTTGATTCTGTCAACAATAAATAAAAATGGGCCTTCAAACTTGCCCATATCACCTGATCTAAACCAGCCTTCGTCGTTCATACACTCTGCCGTGGCCTCTTCATTTTTCCAATAACCTAACATATTAGATTGAGATTTAATTGCAATTTCTCCGATTTTACCTTCAGGTAATTCTTTCCATTCATCATCAAAAATTTTAATTTCAGTTAATGGCGGAACAACTCTTCCTGCAGAAGATGGATGTGAAATATATTCATCTCCGCTACCAAGTGTTCCAAGTGCATTGGTTTCTGTTAATCCATAGCCTATGCCTGGCCTTCCTTCAAAATTATCATCTAATAACTTTACATGCTCAGCAGGTCTAGGACCCCCTCCACCACCTAGAGTTTTTAATGAAGATAAATCATAATTATCTTTATCTGGATGGTTTAGTAACTCCCATGTTTGTGTTGGCACTCCAGTAACATCTGTAATTTTTTCATCATGTATAAGCTTAATGGCCTCTCCAGCATCCCACTTCTTCATCATAACAATCTTTCTACCTACTAAAATAGACATTAAAAAAGCAACATGACTTCCCGTAGCATGAAACAATGGGACACATAAAAGAATACAAGATTCTGAGCTTGCTAATGGTGTTGCATCTTTACCTAACCTATTCTCTCTTTCACTTAAGATCATTGACATACATGCCCAACTAAAGAAAGAAGAAATAAGACCTCTTTGAGATGACAATACCCCTTTTGGTTTACCTGTTGAGCCAGATGTGTAATAAATAGTTGCATGATCGTCACGAGATACTTCAATATCTGGCCATTCACTGGAATGATCTTTAATGAAATCTGAAAAAGAGATGAAATTTTCATCTGGGGTATAACTAGTAATAATTTTTTTTACATCTTTTAAGTTTTCCAATCCTTGAAGTCTTTTTTGATCTCCAAATAGTAGCTTAGCTTCAGAGTGTTCAAGTGCATAAATAACTTCATCAGGAACCCACCATGAATTTAAAGGAACACATACCGCTCCTATACCTGTAATCCCCATATATGCAAATATAAACTCTGGATTATTTTGCATACAGATAGCAACACGATCTCCCTTTTTAATTCCTTCTGATATTAATGCATTACCAACTTGTGCTGCCTTAGCTATTACATCTTTATATAAAAATCGTTCAGAGTCATAAATTAAAAACTCTTTATCAGCATGTAATAGTCCAAAATCAAAATAACCTCTTAAATTGTCTGGAAAAGAAGCATACTCACGCAGCGCTATACCTTTAGAGTTTGTATATTCTCTTGTTTCAAACAATTGACCAGAAGATGTTAATTGTTCTGTTATATCTTCAAATAATATGTTTGGGTCTTTCATTTATTTAATTACTATTATTAATATTTTGTTTTAGATTAGTTATTATAACGATAGTATTATTAGTATTGGAAATAACTAATATTAATTAATGACATTAATATTTAAGGGGGAATAGTATGAATTTAGATTTTGCTTCAGTATGGGAGATGATTTCAGACATTATTCCAGATAATGATGCGCTGATATGTGGCGAAGATGTCGTTTCTTGGAAAGATTATGATTTAACATCTAGCAAAATTGCTACAGCTCTTTCAGAGGCTGGCCTGTCAGCTAATTCAAAAGCTGGGCTATATTTAAATAATTCTAATGAGTATCTTGTTTGTCAAAATGCTATTTTTAAGATTGGTGGGGTCCCTATTAATGTTAACTATAGGTATGTAGAAGAAGAACTAATATATCTTCTAGATAATTCAGACTCAGAAGCGGTTTTTTATCACGCATGTTATGGAGATAGAATTAATAAGATTTCAAAATCATTACCAAATGTAAAAGCTTGGATTGAAATCTCTGATGGTACTGAATCTAAATTTGAAGGTTGTCTAAAATATGATGATCTTATAAATGATTGTCAGCCCATGGAAAGAATCCATAGAGACCCGAATACAATCTATATGTTGTATACGGGTGGAACCACAGGAATGCCAAAAGGTGTTATGTATAAACAAGGTGAATTCCTGGTATTTTTATTTAGAACTTTAAAGGCCATGGGATATGAAGTTCCAGAAGATATTAATAACCTAGAACAAAGAATTATTGATCAAAAAGAAAATAATAATTTTGTAAAAAGTCTTGTTGGCTGCCCTCTTATGCATGGTACAGGTATGTGGTTAGGAGCTTTCCTTCCTCTGCTTTTGGGCGGAACGGTTATTACAACACCAAATTTAGGATTTGATGCAAACCAGCTTTGGACGCAAGTTGAGGATAAAAATGTAACTAATATTGTGATAGTTGGTGATGCTTTTGCGAAACCTATGCTGGATGCCTTAGATGCAGCTGAATCATCTGGGAAACCATATAACATAAGTACTGTTCAAACAATTATTTCTAGTGGTGTTATGTGGAGTGAGGATGTTAAGAATGGACTTTTAAAACATCATGATATGTTTTTAATGGATACTATGGGTTCCACTGAAGGCGGTATGGGTAGTTCAGTATCTACGAGAGATAACCCACCAAAAACTGCAAAATTTTCAATTAATCCTGGTGTCATAATTATGGCTGATGACGGAGAAATCTTAGAACCAGGATCAGATAAGATTGGTCTTATTGGGACTAGTGGTTTGGTACCTGTTGGCTATTATAAAGATGAAAAAAAATCTGCCGAAACTTTTAGAGAAGTTAATGGAACTAGATATAGTTTTCCTGGGGATTATGCAAAACTTGAAGCTGATGGAACCATAACATTATTAGGCAGAGGAAGTAATTGTATAAATTCTGCAGGTGAAAAAATCTACCCAGAAGAGGTAGAGGAAGCAATCAAAAGAAACGATGAAGTCTTTGATTGTCTGGTAGTTGGTGTAGATGATGATAAATTTGGTCAAAGAGTTGTCGCAGTTGCATCTTTAACTGAAGGGTTTGAGATTTCAGAATCTGAGCTTATTGAATCAACCAGAACGTTTATTGCAGGATACAAATTACCGAAAAAACTAATACTTGTAGATAACGTTCAAAGAGCTCCAAATGGAAAAGCAGATTACAAATGGGCAAAAGAAATTGCAAATAAGCATACTAACTAAAAAACAAATCTCATGTTTTTTTATTATTTTCATTGCTTCATTTAATTTATATTCATTTGAGCCAATATCATACTTAAAAACATTAGGATATGAGCCTGCCCAAAAAGAAATGGCTATCAGTCCTAATGGAATGATTACTACTCAACACTTCTTAGCAACTGCTGTCGGTGAAAAAATACTTAATAAAGGTGGAAATGCTTATGATGCATCAATTGCAATAGCATTTACTCTAGCAGTTGTATTGCCCAGAGCAGGAAATATAGGCGGAGGTGGCTTTATGGTTATGTTCGATGAGAAAACAAATAAGCCATACTCTATAGATTATAGAGAGAGAGCGCCTATATTGTCTTATCGTGATATGTATTTAAATGATGATGGCTCATTTAATGAGTTAGAACTCTCTACATTTGGATATTTAGCAAGTGGTGTTCCTGGAACAGTTGCAGGCCTCTGGGAGGTGCATAAAAGATTTGGCTCCCTGCCATGGCATGAACTCCTAAAAGATGCAATTTTTTATGCTGAAAATGGTTTTGATATTACCCCATATATGGCTGATGTTTTATTAGAATATAATGAAAAATTATCTTTTTATTCAGAAACTAAAAGTATTTTCCAGAAAGATTATCCAGATTTTAAAAATAAAAAATTAATTCAAATAGATTTAGCACAAACTTTAAGGATTATTTCATCTAAAGGCAAAAAAGGTTTCTATGAAGGAGAGGTGGCGCAAAAAATTGCAAATGAAATGGCGTTAAATGGCGGTTTGATTTCAATAGATGATTTAAAAAATTATGTTGCTGTCTGGCGAGAGCCTTTAAGCTCTGATTACAGAGGTAATAAAGTTATTACTATGGGGCCGCCCTCTTCTGGTGGAGTCCATATAATACAAATGCTTAATATTTTAGAAAACTATAAACTTAATGAGTTTGAACATAATTCATCTGAATATATAAATTTACTTACTGAAGTAATGAAGCATGCCTATGCAGATAGATCAAAATATCTAGGTGACCCAGATTTTTATGAAGTTCCGATAGCAAAAATTACAAGTCCTGATTATGCAGGTGAGATATTTAACAGTATTAAAATTGGGTCAACCACACCATCTAAAAATATTTATCCTGGGATGTATTTAAGAGATGAAAGTCTAGAAACAACACACTTTTCAGTTGCTGATAAAAATGGAAACGTTGTTTCCTCAACATATACATTAAATTCTACATTTGGTTCTGGAGTTGTAATCAAAGGAACTGGAATAATAATGAATAATGAAATGGATGATTTTTCAGCAGCTCCAGGCATACCAAATCAATTTGGTTTATTGGGAGCAGAAGCTAATGAAATAGTTCCATATAAAAGACCTTTGAGCTCTATGACACCGACAATTGTAATGAAAGATAACGAATTATTTTTTACAACAGGCAGTCCAGGTGGCTCAAGAATAATATCTGCAGTTCTGCAATCTATTTTAAATATAATTGATTTTGATATGGATTTAGAAGAGGCAACATTTGCAAAAAGGATTCATCATCAGTGGCAACCAGATATTCTAGAAATAGAACTATCAATAGAAAATGAAATGAAGGATAGTCTAGAGATGATGGGTTATGAGATAGAAATAAAAGAACCGTTAACATGCATTCAAACAATCATGTTTGATAAAGATAAATATTACGGTTATGGTGATTTTAGAAGGCCTGATGCTTTTGCTTCAGGAAAAATAAATGATTGATAAATTACTTATAATTGGCGCATATGCTGTTCCTGCAATAACTTTATTGATTATTTGTTTTTATGTAACTCGTAAAAAATAAATTGATTAACATTTTCAATTACGATTACCAATATGGCCTAAATGCAATAAGTTCGATTGATTTATTCTTATTCTCATTAATTTTTCTTTGCATTGGAAGTTTTGCTTCAAGCACTATTTATAGGCTCTCGCTTATTTTTTCAGAAGATAATCCAAATACTAACTTATTATTTCCGAGGTCTTTTTGTCCAAACTGTAAAACTACAATTAAACTAATTTATCTAATCCCTTTGGCTGGATACTTAATTCAAAAAGGTAAATGTAATTCTTGTAGATCAAATATTTCTATTTTTTACCCTTTAACAGAAATCTTTTTTTTATTTGTGGGGCTTGTTGCATTAAATGCATACGGTATAAGTATATTTTTATATTTTTTAATTTTCATAACTTATTTATTTTATGTTTTATTTTATTTAGATTTAAAATTTTATTATCTTCCTCTTTCAATCAATCTTCTCCTAGTCATAACTGGTTTCATTAGTAATGTATTTTTTAATATGTTTATTGATGATTTAAATTACTTATTTAACTTAAACTCTATCCAGTTTTCTTCTTTAGGTTTTTTAATTGGGTATTCTTCACTCTGGTTGGTAAATTTTGTTTTTAAGACTATATACAAAAAAGATGGAATCGGTGGAGGCGACTTTGTTTTATTTGGAGCTATCGGAAGTATGTTTGGACCATTCTCGTTGGGCTTAATATTGTTTTTAGGCGCTACTATAGGCTGTACTTTGTTTTTATTCTTAAATAAGGCATTTACAAAAGAAATACCATTAGGTTCATGTTTGATATTGGGTACTGTATTTTATATTTTTATAAAAAAATATGAACTTTTGAGTATGTTTATAGTCATATAAGTATAGACCTTTTGAATATCCTCTAAATCATATATCCCCTGGGTCTTAAAAGCAGGCGCCATGTCTGCTTTTTTATACTTACAATAAATAAAATATGTTATAAATAGTATCTAATAAATTTATTTGATTGAACTAATATGAAAAAAATTACTTTACTTGTAGCTACAATATTTTTAATGGGTGCTTGTTCCCAAAATGAACAAAATACTTCTATAGGTTCAGAGAATATGGTGGAATATGTTTGGCATAAAGTCGGTCCAGATTTTAATACTGAGAATCTAGCAATGTTAATAATTTCTTGGAATGGCATCGTAGATAATATGAATTGTTCAGGAATGAGAGGCGCAAACATACTAACTCCTGAGGTCGCTAATGAAAGATATGACTTTATTTGGGTTATGTTATGGGATTCTCAAAGTGGGCGTGATGAATGTTGGAAGGATTGGACTACAAATCAACAATCAGCTTGGGATGTAAGAACAGATGGAATTATGGAGCCTGATTTTGATAATGTTTACTTATTTAAATCAACTGTTGGACAGGCTCCTAAAGTTGAAAATAATTCTGGACAATTTGTAAACAGATTTAATTTTTGTAATTACAAAGAAGGTTATTCAGAGTCTTCACTAGAAATATTTAGAAATGATATTGCTTCAACTAATTGGAGTGATACATACTGGTATGTTCTATTAGAGCCTACATTTGATGCGAATCCAAAACCAGATTTTGTATGGCTAGATTTATGGGCAAATAATGCTGATAAAGAAATCGCTTATACTAAATATATAAAAAGTGGGATTGCTGATTCATCTGGACAGGCTTTCGAGTGTAACATTGTTGATTTCGCAGGTGTTGCTATCAGAAGATAATTGGAGCGGGTGACGGGATTCGAACCCGTACCAATAGCTTGGAAGGCTATTGTGCTAGCCATTAACACCACACCCGCAATAGTCGAGAAATTATAATAAAAATGTGGGCATATTGCTCCATATTTCTTAAATTGTTATCTTTATATTAGATTTGAAAAAATCTATAGGTTTTTGAATCAATGCACTCAGCATTATCAAGAAATTCATTTTTAATCTCTGTAGAATCTGGATCGCTTAACCATTGAGTAGATATATTATTTTTAAAATCTTCTTGATAAAAATAATTAATCCATATGAATTCACCTGAATTTAATTCTTCTTGAAAGTATTCAATCCCATATTGAATTTTTAACTGATTCATTTTACTTATAAATCTATCTAATGAAATTCTAAAGGTCCCATAATTAAAACCTGGTTTATAAAAACATCTTAAGATCTCAGCATTATTTGACATATTTTGTTCTATCTCAATATAGTTATATAAGCTCATGCCATTAAATAAATTTGAATTAAAATTACATGAAGCCACCTCATCAAAACCATTCTTACTTAGTTCATTAATGAGATCTGTAAAAATATCATTAGAGGTGTAGTTTTTTATACTTATTTTAAATTTATCAACGATATCATTTTCAGGAAAAAAGACTTTCAAGGAATATGAAGATGTATTTTGGAAAATGTCATTCTTTATAAAACCTGATAAGAATGATTCAAGTTTTAACAATGAAGATGCATCATTTAAATTACAATCAAAGAAATAATTTGAAAAATTATAATCCGGAGTAATCAATTGATTGATTTCAATATTATTATCAATGTTTTTCGAACAAGAAAAAAGAAAAAAAGCTACTAATGCTGTTAAATAAGAAGTCTTCATATGTTTTAATTTAATAAGTTTCAATTATATTAATTTTAATAATTTAAATCGTTAAGGATAAATTCTATTGCAGCCTCAGACATGCCTTGTGTATTATGATCCAGCCCACTAATAATTTTATATCTCCATCTAAAAGGTACATTAAATTGGTTACCTATATATATTAAATTTTCAAAATATCTATTTCCTCTATCCAATCTGTGCTTTCCTTGTTTTTTTGCACCCCTAGATTTATTTAAACTTGAATGATTTGGATCAATGTCTTTATCTCCAAGCATAAAAAGTATCTCTTTTGACATTAGCCACTCTATTCTCCCCTTCTTTGGAGGCATATTTTTTATTCCATATGGAAATTTTTCATCATTTATAAAAGTATACCAACCAGCACTTCCGATTGCCGCTTTATCTATTGCCATATCATCTCCATACATAAGATATCTATGTATAAATTGTGTCCCGCCTGAAAAACCAAACATAAGATAATCGCTATGCTTTAAATCATATTTATTTTTGAAATAAGTAAAAAAGGATTCTATTGAATCAGTCAACCAAAGTCTTTTGTCATTTATAACTTTTCCTGAAAAAGTTGCCATACCTAATGTTTGATAATAAGGAAAATTCTTCTTTGTAAAATGTGGAGCAACCAATATCACATTTTTGTCTCTTGCTGGGTCTAACCAGTAACTTATATATCTTTCGGCATTTCTTGAGCCGCCATGCATTATAAATAAAACTTTAGTATCAGAGTTTATTTTTTCCGGTAAAACATATAACAGATCTACATCTGGTTTATCCCATAATGCATAAGTTACTTTTTCTATTCCACTTGATTGAATAAAACAAGAAATTGAAAATATATAAATAAAAGTAATTATTCTGTTAATTTTCATAATCTTTATTTTAACAATGAAAAATGATTATTAGGTTAAAATATATAAACTAACTAACCTTGTATAAATTGAATAAATATCTAGACATAGTTAAAAGTATCCATGATTCCCCTTTTAAGCTTACATATGTATCTAGTGGCGGAGGTACAAATGCAATTTCATCTTTATTAGAGGTTCCAGGTGCAAGCAACACAATCTTAGAGTCCTATATTCCCTACTCCAAGGAATCTATGAATACATTCTTAAATAAAGAGCCTGATCATTATTGCTCATTAGAAACATGTTTGAGCATGGCTGCAAATGCATATAAAAAATCTAAAGAAATTGATAATATTTCGAAATCAAAATATCTACTTGGTGTAGCTATAACAGCGAACCTCTCAACAACATATGAAAAAAGAGGTGAACATAAATTTTTTATTGTTGTTCAAGCATATGACTATACAAAATATCTTGAATGCTTTTTAGATAAAGGAAAAAGGACAAGAGAAGAAGAAGAGGAATTGATTACAGCATATGCCATAAGTCTTATCGCAGAATCTTGTGGATTTAAATTTGACCTACCAAAGCATGATGAAGAAGTAAAAATAGAAATTATAAATGCTGAAAAGCCTTGGAAGAAATTATTTAATAATAAAGTTGGTTTTATTACTAATAATCAAAATAAACATGAATTAATCTTTCCAGGTTCTTTTAACCCTCTTCATGAAGGCCACATTAAAATGAAAGAATTAGCTGAAAAGAAAACTGGAATGCATACAACTTTTGAGATATGCGCCAATAATGCTGATAAGCCACCTTTGACCTTTTACGAGATTCGAAGAACTATTGAACAATTTCAAAATAATGAAAGCTGGATGTTAACTTCAGCAGGAAGGTTTAGCGAGAAAGCTCAAATGTTTCCAAACTCAGTATTCATAATTGGAGCTGATACTTTAATGAGAGTATTCGATGAAAAATTTTATAAAAATCATAAAGATATGATGCTGCATATTGATAGGTTTAATGATCACAATATAAATTTTTTAGTCTTTGGTAGAAAGGTAGGAAATAAATTTATTTGTTTAGATGATATAAAAATACCTGATAGCATAAAAGACAGGTGCACTGGTTTTGATGAAACAATATTTAGAGATGATATATCTTCGACGAAATTGAGATTAACTGAAAATTAATTATGTGGTGGTAATTTTGCTTCAACAAACCATTCGTGAATTCTCTTTACAGGATTAAATTTTTTTAATCTCATTTTTTTATTTTCTAGAGTAAATTTTCTAGTTTTAATCGCCGTGTAGTGATATGTGTGACTATCTCTAGTCTCATCTTCAGGAATTAAATAAACTTTAGTTTGTTTTTTGTCTGCCATTATGGAATGTGATTATACAGAAACTGTTAGTAAAAAAAAGAAATACTTATTTTTTTATCCGTTGTATAAATTTATTTATATTTTATTAAAAGATTTTTCTAATAATTTTATATCACCAAGCGCGCTGATTAAGTGATTTAAAAAATTAACAGCATATACGCCATTAATAACTCTATGATCATAAGACAGTGACATAGGAAGACATTTTTGTGAGTATGGTTTTGATTCATTTAATTTAACAACATCATGTATTTTTGATAAACCAAGAATGCCAACTTCTGGCGGATTAATAATGGGAGTAAAAAACTTTCCTCCAAATCCACCTAATGAAGAAATTGTAAAGGTTGCACCAGACATCATATCTTTTGTTATCCTTCTTTTTTTTGCAAGTTCTGATAATTTACTAATCTCAATCGAAATTTCTGATATAGTTTTTTCATTAGCATTCTTAATATTTGGAACTATAAGACCGTCATCTGTATCAATAGCAATACCAATATTAAAATAATCCTTAAAAATAATTGATTCTTTATCATTTGAGAGTGATGAATTCATTTCAGGAAAATGTTTTAAACTTTCTACTGTAGATTTAACAATATATGCTAATGGTGAAATCTTAACTTTATGTTTTTTGTTAAGTTTTAAACGAAGTTCTAATAAATCTGAAATATCAGCCTCATCATGTTGAGTTACATGAGGGATGCTAACCCATGAGGAATGTAAATTATCCAAAGCTGTCTTTTTAAATTTGGTTAACTTTTCTTCTTTAATGCTACCCCATATAGAAAAATCAATATTTGGTTTTGAAGCAATAGTAATATTGCTGGATGTTTTGTTAAGAATATTTTTAACATAATTATGTAAGTCTTCTTTAAGAATTCTATTGCTTGGACCTGATCCTGAAATTTGATTTAAATCAATACCAAACTCTCTGGCCAATTTCCTAGTAGCTGGACCAGAATGTATTGAAGTATTTTTCTTTATATTGGAATTCTTTTTCTTTTCATATAATGATTTTTGAACAGAATTACTTTCATCAGAATTTAATTCTTCTTTCTTATCTTTTGAATCATTTGATTTAATGTCATCTTTAGCAGTTGATGGGTCAATTTTAATTTCTAAAAAAGGCATGCCTATTTTCACCTTATCACCTTCTTTTAGTAAAACTTTATGAATAAATCCATTTACTGAAGCTGGAATTTCCATAGCTGCTTTATCTGTCTCAAGAACAATTATTGGTTCCTCTTTATCTACTAATTGGCCCTCCTTTACACAAACCTCGATAACCTCAACATCATCAAATTCTCCAAAATCGGGTAAGTTTATAATTTGTATGTCTGCCATCAAACCTCCCAAGGATTTGGTTTGTTAGGATCAATATTTAGATCCTTGTAAATTTTTTTAATTTTTTCTTTAGAAATTAAATTCTTCTTAAAAAGCGAATATATTGCAGCTCTTGAGATACTGAGGTCATTTACTTCAAAAAATTCCCTTAAATTTTTTCTTGAATCACTTCTTCCATAACCATCGGTCCCTAAAGTTGTATAATCATTATGTATATATGGCCTTATCTGTTCTGCATATGCTCTCATGTAATCAGATGCTGCAATTACAGGAATGTCATCATCAGCAAAGCATTCTTCAACATATGTTAATTTAGTATTTAATGGATCTAACTGATTTATTCTTTCTATTTCCATGCCATTTTTTCTTAATAGATTAAAGCTGGTAACACTCCATACTTCTGATTCAATATCATATTTTTTAAGAATATCAGATGCCTTTAATGCCTCATTTAATATAGCGCCAGAACCTAATAAACGTATTTTTGGGTTATCAGAGCTATGAATTTTATACATACCCTTAATAATTCCTTCCTCACTACCTTTTGGCATTTCAGGATGATGATATGTTTCATTCATGGTTGTTATGTAATAAAAATAATTTTTTTGATCTATATACATTTTTTTAATACCGTCTTGTAAAATTACAGCTACTTCATAGCTATATGCAGGATCATAAGAAAGACAATTTGGGATAGTTGAAGAAAGTATATGACTATGTCCATCTTGATGTTGCAAACCTTCACCATTAAGTGTTGTTCTTCCAGAAGTTGCTCCAATTAAAAAACCTCTAGCCTGGGCATCACCCGCAGCCCAGGACAAATCATGAACTCTTTGAAATCCAAACATTGAATAAAATAAATAAAAAGGAATCATAGGGAGATCATAATTACTATATGCTGTTGCTAGAGCAGTCCAAGCACTAAAAGCTCCTGCCTCTGTAATCCCTTCTTCCAGCATGACACCATCTTTAGATTCTTTGTACCACATGACTTTATCTGCATCTTCTGGTTCATATTTCTGACCTTGAGATGAATATATGCCAACCTGTCTAAATAGCGCCTCCATGCCAAAAGTTCTTGCTTCATCTGGGACAATAGGAACAACTCTTTCTCCAATATTATTATCTTTTAATAAATCTGTGATAATTCTCACAATTGCCATGGTAGTAGAAATTTTTCTATCACCACTTGATTGATATAATTTTTCAAATATTTTTTTATTTGGCATTTTTAAAATTTCTGAAGACGTTCTCCTTCTGGGAATAAACCCTCCTAATGCTTTTCTAGTTTTTTTTAAATATTGAATTTCTGGAGAATCTTCTGCTGGCCTAACATAAGGTAATTTTTCTATCTCGGAATCTGGGATTGGTATATCAAATTTATCTCTAAAAGATTTAATATTTTCTAACGATAATTTCTTTACTTGATGTGTGGTGTTATCAGCTTCTCTTGAGCCAGTTCCATACCCCTTAGTTGTTAAAGCTAATATTACGGTTGGGGCACCTTTTGAATTAACCGCTTTATGATATGCAGCATATACCTTATAAGGGTCATGACCACCTCTATTAAGTCTGTAAATATCTTCATCACTTAAATCCTTTACCATTTCTAAAACAGATGGATCTCTAGCAAAAAAATTTTTTCTTGTGTAAGCCCCGCCTTTAGCTTTGTAATTTTGAAGCTCGCCATCTACTACAGCATCCATTATTTCTTGAAGTTTACCCTCAGTATCTTTTTCAATAATCGGGTCCCAAAACCTCCCCCATATGACCTTAATTACATTCCAGCCTTCGCCTCTAAATGCTCCTTCAAGCTCTTGGATAATTTTTCCATTTCCTCTGACAGGGCCATCAAGTCTTTGTAAATTACAATTTACAACAAATATTAAATTTTCTAACTGTTCTCTTCCTGCTAAGCCAATAGCGCCCTTTGATTCAGGTTCGTCCATCTCACCGTCACCACAAAATACCCAAACTTTTCTATCATTTCTTGGAACTAAACCTCTTGCTGATAAATACCTCATAACATGTGCTTGATATATTCCTAAAATTGGTCCTAATCCCATTGAGACTACTGGAAATTGCCAATAATCTGGCATCAACCAAGGATGAGGATATGATGATAATCCTGGTTTAGTAACCTCTCTTCTGAAATTATCTAAATCCTCTTCATTTAAATAACCCTCCAAATAACTTCTTGCATATATACCTGGAGAACAATGTCCCTGAAAATAAACCATATCTTCAAGATGGTTATCTGATCCTCTAAAAAAATAATTAAAGCCAACATCATATAATGTGGCTGCTGAAGAAAAAGTAGAAATATGTCCACCTAACTCTTCATCATTCTTGTTTGCTTTTAAAACCATAACAAGTGCATTCCACCTAATTAAAGATCTTATTTTTCTTTCCATAAGTAAGTCACCAGGCATTTTGGCTTCATCTTTAACTGAAATAGAATTTTTGAATGGAGTTGTTAAATTATAAGAGGGTACTGCCCCTTCTTGATTTAACCTTTCTGCAACTTTAGTTAAAAGATATGAGGCTCTCTCTAATCCCTCTTCATCAATAACGCTATTTATGGCATCAACCCATTCTAATGTTTCAACTGGATCTATATCTTTTGGTGGCAATTCAACTCCAATATTAATTAATTCTACAATAAATTTTAAATTATTTAAGAAAATAAAATATATTGGATATTTTAGGCAAAAAAAAACAGAGTCTAGCTCTGTTTCTTTAAATCGAGGTCCTTAGGGGTCTAAAGTGAGATTTTCTTTAGCTCCTTGAATACTTTCTCTTGTATTCTTGGTGGATTTATAAGCTGTTTTTTATCATCGACTCTTATAAATGCTTTCACCCTTTGGTCTCTTCCTTTAATTTTTCTCTAGGATCTTCCGTCTGCAGTTGGTCACTAGTCGAAAATTATTGGTAAGGTTTATATTACTCCAAAATGAATTCTTGTCAACACTTTTTTTAAAAAAAAATTACTTTTTTTTATACCAAATATTTTAGTAGTATTTTTCATATTTTATATGTTTAATATATATTGAAATATGCATACATTTTTACCTAAAAAACCACCAATAAATTCTTATAATACTAGATCTAAATCTTTAGATTTACTTGAAAATATCTCATCACAACTTCCTAAACTACTTTTAACCAACAAAGTTCAATCAAAGATTAATAAACTAAAAATAAATGATCTTTCAGTAGATATTCTAATCAAAAATAAAAAAACTAAAGAGATTAATCTTGCAATGGCGCACCTTAGTTTTATTGCTCATGCATATATTTGGGGTGGGATAAGTCCTCAAAGGATTCTTCCAGAGGTAATATCAAAACCATGGGTAAAGTTATCAAAATATTTGGGCAGGCCTCCTATACTAAGCTATGCAAGTTATTGTTTAGATAATTGGTATAAGATTGATAAAGAAGAGCCTATCTCATTAGATAATGTAGCATTAATAAATAATTTCTTAGGTGGTGTTGATGAAGATTGGTTTGTCACAATTCATGTATGTATTGAAGATGCAGCAAGTGATGCAATAGACTCAGCATGCGAGCTTTCATTTTTAAATGAAAAAAATAAAATAAACGATTTTTCCAAGCATTTGAGAAGAATAAGAGACTCATTAAAAAAAGTTAATCATATTTTTGCAAAAATGCCAGAGAAGTGTGATCCTTATATTTATTACCATAGAGTACGTCCATATATATTTGGTACAAAAAATAACCCTGATTTAAAACAAGGTTTAATATATGAAAATCAATTTAATAATAAGCCACAGTTTTATAGGGGCGAAACTGGAGCTCAAAGTAGCATAATACCTTTGCTTGATGGAGCATTAGAAATTACTCATACAAATGATAATTTAAGACACTACTTAAATGAAATGAGAGATTATATGCCACCAAAACATAGAAAGCTGATTGAGGATGTTGAACAAAGATCGCAAGTAAAAAATTTAATTACTAAATCCAGGAAATTAATTAAAGAATATAACCAATGTCTAGAGGGGATTCATAAATTCAGATCTCAACATCTTGAATATGCGGCAACTTATATTCATAAGCAGGCACAAATTGTCAATCCATTTGGAAGCGGCGGTTCTACAATCAGAGGAACCGGGGGAACTCCGTTTATGAAGTACTTAAAAAAACACAGAGACGAAACTAATAAGCATAAAATCTAAATGCCCTCTACCACTGTGAATAATCTTAAGGCAGAACCCTTAACATGGATTAATGCTGACTGATATTCGCTAGAGTTATAACATTCTATTGCATCATCATAAGAATTAAATTCAGCGACTACTGTTCTCTCAAACCCCTTCTCTTCAAATTCTGTTTGTTGCCCACCTCTAATTAAAAATTTACCGTTATAATTCTTTATAATCCCAGTAGCAATTTCAACATATTTAGAATACTCTTCTACATTATTAACATTTGCTCTGACAACCCAATAACCTTTTGACATCTTACTTTCTTTTTAACCTCATCTCGTGAAGAATTGGTTCTGTGTATCCGCTAGGCTGATCTTTTCCCTTTGTTGCTAAATCACATGCAGCTTTAAAAGCTATTCCATCAAATGATGGGGCCATTGGCCTATAGTTGGTATCATCCTTATTTTGTATATCTACAATTCTAGCCATCTTTTTCATAGTATCTATGACTTGCTCTTCTGAACAAAGATCATGATATAACCAATTAGAAATATGCTGACTTGAAATCCTGCAAGTTGCCCTATCTTCCATTAAGCCAACATCATTAATATCAGGAACTTTCGAACAACCTACTCCTTGATCTACCCACCTAACAACATATCCAAGGATACCTTGTGCATTGTTATCCAATTCTTTTTGAATCTCTTGGGGACTTGGAACATTATCAGAACTTATTAAAGGTATAGACAAAATATCATCTAAATTAGCTTTTTCCCTTTTCATAATTTTATCTTGTTCATCTTGAACAGAAATCTGATGGTAATGAATTGCATGGAGTGTTGCAGCAGTTGGTGATGGCACCCATGCACAATTTGCTCCAGATTTAGGATGTACTGTTTTTGATTTATACATTTCTAGCATCTCATCTGGCATGGCCCACATCCCTTTTCCTATTTGAGCGTTTCCTTTAAAACCAGTTTCTAGTCCAATATCAACATTCCAATTCTCATAAGCATTAATCCATTTTTGCTCCTTCATCAAACCCTTTGTGACCATTGGACCAGCTTCCATGCTTGTATGTATTTCATCGCCAGTTCTATCAAGAAAGCCTGTATTAATAAAAATTACTCTGTGTTTGGCAACTTCGATACATTCTTTTAGATTAACGGTAGTTCTTCGTTCTTCATCCATAATTCCAAGCTTTACAGTATTTTGTGGAAGATCAAATATATCTTCAATTGCTGAAAATAAATCACATGTAAATTGCACTTCTTCTGGTCCATGCATCTTAGGTTTTACTATATAAATACTTTTAGTTTTAGAATTCTTATATAAACCATTACCAATAAGATCATGTATTGAAGCGCAAATAGTAAAAAACCCATCCATGATACCTTCAGGAACTTCATTACCATTTTCATCCTTAATTGCAGGATTTGTCATCAAATGGCCAACATTTCGAACCAATAATAAACTTCTTCCTGGAAGGAGTATCATTTTTCCATTTTTTAATAAATACCTTCTGTCCCCATTTAATTCTCTTGTTAGATACTTACCATTCTTATTAAAAGATCTTTTTAAATCTCCTTTCATAAGACCTAGCCAATTTCTATAAACGATAATTTTGTCTTCATCGTCAACTGCTGCAACTGAGTCTTCGCAGTCTTGAATTGTGGTAATTGCAGATTCTACTAATATATCCTTAATACCTGCTGAATCATCTTGGCCAATTGGATGAGATCTATCAACTTGAATCTCAATATGTAAGTTATTATTTTTAAAGAGCAGGCCGTAAGCGCCCTCTCCCTTATCCATGTAGCCTATATATTGATCTTTATTTAAAAGATGAGTCTTTGATCCATCATCAAGAGTGATAACGATTTCACTATCTATGAATTCAAAATTGGTCGCCTTTTTAAAAGTTCCATTCTCAAGGGGGAACGTTTCATCTAAGAAATTTTTTGCAAAAGCAATTACCCTATCACCTCTAATAGGATTATATCCACCTTCTCTAATAGCACCTTCAGATTCACTTATAATATCAGTGCCGTAAAGTGCATCGTATAAACTCCCCCATCTTGCATTGGTAGCATTTAATGCAAATCTCGCATTCATTACCGGAACCACAAGCTGAGGACCTGCAATCTTTCTTATCTCAGGGTCAACATTGAATGTTTTAATGGAAAAATTCTTACTTCTAGGATGAAGGTATCCGATATCATTAAGAAAGTTTTTATATTGGTCTATATCAAAATCTTTATTTTTATTTTCAATGTGCCAGAGATCAATTTTTTCTTGTAAATCTTTTCTTTTATTTAATAAATCTTTATTTCGTTGAGAAAAACTACTTAAAATTTCTTGAAATGAGCTCCAAAAATATTCAGACGAGATATTTAATCCTGGTAAAAGCTCATCTTGTACAAATTCTTTGAGGTTATCTGAAATATCCAATTTTATTTCATTGATTACTCTTTCTTTAGATGTAGATGATTTTAAAAATTTAGAAAAAATTTTCATATATAAATTATATCAAGTTGGATTAAAAACCAATAATTATAAATTCCTTAAATAATTTTCTTAATTTCAGAAGATGGATCGTAATTCCATATTTTGCTGGTTGTAATTGAAATGATATTTGTATATTTCATCATAAAATTTCTTACAATTTTTAATATAGGATTTTTAATATGATTTAACCTGCCCTGGGAAATGGATGAATGATGGATTTTTTTAACTCTTGGTAGTCTAATTCTTTTATAGGCTTCTTGTATTTTTAAATAATCATTCTTGTATAAGGAAACTAAATTACCGAATATAGATGCATCTTCTAATGCAAGACACCCGCCTTGTCCTATAAATGGGACTATTGGATGGGCTGCATCTCCTAAGAATGTAATGTTTTCTTTAAATAACAAATCGATTTTAGGCCTTATATATACGCCCCATTTATATATCTCATCATTTTCTTTTAATGATTCGTATTCTTGTATAATTTCAAAAGGTAAATCGGATTCTAGGTCTTTAATGGATCCTTTTTGTTTCCATGAATCTTTTTCTTCTTTATCTGTTTTTATGGCAGCTACAAAACTCGTCTGATTGTTTGATATTGGGTATGTAACTACATGGAAATTTGAACCTAAGTGAAATCTTATTTCTGTTTGTTCTTTATCTAAAATTGCTCGCCAAACAGAATATCCACTATACGTAGGTTGTGTTTGGTCAATAAATTTTTCTCTGCATATTGATCTTATTCCATCACAGGCAGCAATATGAGATACCCTGTATGATAAATTATTAGAAAAGAGGATATTCTTGTTATCCAAATTAAAATCTATTAATTGGTGATTGAAAAAAATTTCTCCATTCATAGCAATATATTTATTAAGCAAGACCTTATATAAAGATTTTCTTGAAGTAGTAATAACATTAACGTCGATTTGTGTAATTTTTTTTAGATTTGAATAAAAAATAGCATCTTTGGGGTTGCCCGAAATATCTTTAAGATCTTTTAATAAATTTAATTCTTTTAATACTGTAAGTCCATTTGGAGAGATGGATATTCCAGCCCCATGCTCGCTAATATCTGAATATCTTTCAAAGATTACACAGGGTATATTATTTTTTTTTAAGATATTACCTAGAGCGAGACCAGATATACCTGCTCCAATTATTGCAATATGCTTTGAATAATCTTCCATGAAGCAATTATGCCTTATAAATAAAAAGGAGGCATAAAGCCTCCTTTAAAATTTTAGTTAAAATTAATTAACTAGCGCTTTTAACTGGAACTATTGTAAAAGATCTTTGGTTTTCACATTCGCCACCAAGATCATTAAGTGCTTTCCATTCAGGCATTTCTTGAGCTTTGCCTGACCAGAAATTCGTCCAATTCTTACCATAATCTGTTATTGATGAAGTAAACACAGCTTGAACGTAATCATAATCCCATCCAGGAGTTATCCCCATTGAAGGCCAAATTAACTTTCTACCTGCTACGTCACCTAACTCTTTAGCCGCTTGAGCAAAAGCAAAGTATGCATCATAGAGCTGTTCTCCAGTAACGCCTTCACCATAAGTACAGTCTTGATATACCACATAACCTGCAGTCCCATCAGGGGTTTCAGATATAGTTCTTTGCCAAGTATTAATTACTTGTGAATTAGTAACAGGTAACTCTTCTAAAAGTCTGCTGCCATTGTTAACCCAGTAATCATTTCCTACCGCTTGTGCTTCTGGATTAGAATTTATTCCTAACCAAAGAAAATCAAAAGTATCTAAATTAACTCCATAATATGGAACTAACATTGATGCGCTGTAATCAGCATTTGCTGCAGCAGCATCACCTGTTGTTGCCCACTTTTCCCATTTGGCCGCCCATCTCATCATGTCATCCATACCTTTGCCATCTTTGAGTGAACTTACATAATATTCAGCAACATTGGGTGCATACATTGGCTTATCACTTTCATGGTCATCAGCAAAAACTGAAAAAGAAAATAATAAGCTTAAACTTAATAATATTTTCATATATTCTCCTTAATTAAAAATAATTCTATTTATCATCTCAACTCTAACTATCTCACGAATATCTTCATATCCCTGAGCTGTAGAAGCTTGATCTTGTTCGGATATAACTTTTCTAAATTTCTTTTCAAATTCAGCTTGCTGTTCATCCGACCATGGATCCATTGCTGCAAAATTTGGATAAGAAACCGAAAGATATACATGGCTATTATTACCAACATAAACATTAAAGCCATCGATGATTCCCATTTCTTGTTGAATTTTATTTGCTGCAACCCAAGTTAATTCTAATCCATCCAAATAATCCTGAATATAATTAGTTTTAACCTTTACTACAGTTAATTCAATAACACCGGGAGCTGGTTCTCTTGAGTCTTCTTCTTGAGCATATCCTGCCATTGAAAACATCAACATTGAAATTATTAAAAATCTCATAATTTTCTCCTTTCTAAAGTTTAATTAAATGCCGTCATCGACATACCTAAGTAAGATCTTCCATTAGTGCATGAAAAACCTTTTAAATTTACAGAAGCTTCAGAGTCTGCAAGCTGAGAGAAATATCTATCAGCATTTTCTCCTCTTTCTGAAATTGAAGAGCTATACATTAGTCTTACAAAATCTACTCCATCAGGTAATTGTCTGCCTGCATCAGGAACAATAATTTTTCTTCCTACTGTATCCCCTACTGATTGGGCATAAATTGCAAAATCCTTATAAAGATCATATACCTTTCTTAAAGTGTACCCTTCTTCAAGAGAGCAATCAGAATAAGTGGCATACATCATATTGCCTGCTTCTAAACTTGATGGTTCAGAAACAACCCACTGCCACGCATCAATAGCTTCAGACCAAGTTGTTGGCAGTGACTCTGCTAACTTTGGCCCTCCACCAGTAAACCATTTTTCCATTCCATTAAATTGCGCAGTAGGTGTGGGCCAATTATTTGACCACATGACCTCAACAGCATTCAAATTAGAATGAAAAACGGGAGTAAGAATTGCAGTGGACATGCTATCAAAAGCACCATCTTGATTTTTTGTCCATTTAGCAAATTTATTATACCAAGCAACAAGATCATCTAAATCCTTTCCTGTATTATATGTGCCAATAAAATATTCAGCTTTATTAGCTTCTGGTTCATACTTATATTCAGTATTATCTTGAGCGAATACAATTGCACCCGAAAATAATAAAATTGTTAAAAACGTATTTTTCATAGCTATCTCCTCTATAGAAATAATAATATAACATTCATAATATAATTTTTTGCAACAATTATGTGTTTTTTGTGTTACTAATTAATTTTTCCACTTAAATCATATTGAGATACAAAGTTCCATATTTCATTTGAAGCGCTTACGTTATGAGTGCTAGTAAATGGCCAGGTATGACCCATCTCAGGATGAAGAATGAGTTTAACATTAGTGTTATTTAAACAATTTTCATAAGTGTCATAATTAACTAAAGCTAAATTTGAATATTTAATAAGTCTATTTGGCTCTGTACTGCATGCATTATAATTTACCCAAAAATCAATTACATCTGGAATACTTTTTGATCCTGAGCTACCAATATAAGGAACAACAAGGTCTTGTAAACCATGTATTTGTAAAACTGATATTGGATTAGAGGGTGAGCAATTATCAAAGTTATCTGGGGTCATTGAGCCAGTAACTGATGCAATTGCTGCAATTTTGTTACCAAGATTGCAAGCCAAAGAGTAGCTCATATACCCCCCATTAGACATTCCTGAAGAATAAATCCTTGTCTGATCAATTTGTATTTTATCTTTAATTAAATCAATTACTGTATCTATGAATTCAATGTCTTTTCTAGTGCTCTTAGATGTCCAGCCCCCAACATTCCAATGAGATGACAATGTGTCAGTTGTGGTTCCTTGCGGATAAATAACAATAAAGTTGTTAGCATCAGCAAGCGAAAAATAATTTGTGTAAGTAAGGTGACTTAGGGCGGAAGATCCATATCCATGAAGAGCAAATAAAACTGGTACGCTAATATCTGTATTTAAATTTGCAGGTCTATAAATAAAATAATATCTATCTAAACTATCATGTTTTAAATCGCATTTTTGCATACCTGTTCTAGTGGTATTCGAACAAGACTCAATAATTACGTTTGGATTCTGATTTGATGGATTTTCAATTTCAGTAGGTGTGCTTGAAGATCCGCCTCCACCACATGCATAGATAAAGAATAATATTGGAATTGTTTTTAAATATCTCACAATGCAATCTTAAATTAGCTATAAATAAAAAAAAAGGGAGTTAAAACTCCCTTTAATAATAATTCTAAAAACAATTAATTGGAATTATATGTTTTTACATTTACTAGCATTGATATATTTACCAATTCTCTATTACTTGCTATATCTTTAGAAAATTTTGCAAATGAATCACTTGAGTATAATGCCTCGCCGCCCTCAAGAGCTTCTGTAACAGAGCCTGCAGAAGTAAATGCATAGTGAGTATAATAACCTACACTTCCACCAACTTGTTGTCTCAGTCCATAACTGCCCGCTACATTTCCAGCTTCTTCTTGTGCTTTTGTTACTTTGGCATAAGCTTTTGCATAAGATGCAGGGTCTTTGACTTTCATTCTATACACAGTATAGGCTTGGTTGTTTTCTGGATCCTGATTTCCGCCACCCATCAATTTCATACTTAATGATTGCTCTACATTTTCAACTATTGAAGATGTTTTTGCTAAAAAGTTTTGAAATGTTGGATCAACAAAAGAAGCAGTACCTTTTCCAGCGCTTTCTACATCATTGTAATTTAATACAACTACATGGGTCGCATCATCATAGCCATTAAATGCATAGCTATGAATAGAAACTGCTGCTGGAAAATCTTTACCCCATTTTGAAGACATTAATTCATCCATTGCTTCTACATAAGCTGCTGGATTTGATACCTTCATAGAGTAAGTAGCTATATATCCTGCTGCAAGTAATGATTGAGATGAAATGAATAAGATAGCAAAAAAGCTATATAAAATTTTTCTCATATTTCCTCCTATTAATTATGAGTTATTAGTATACATATTACTTATGCAATTTTAATACCAAAAATTATTATTAGAGTTGGTGCGGTACGCCGGTCTCGAACCGGCGGCCTTCTGCTTGGCAAGCAGACGCTCTACCAACTGAGCTAGTACCGCATTGGAAAGTTAATATACTCCTTAAGTTAAAACCTTTCAAGCAATTATAAATCGAATGAAAATTGCATAGTATTTAAAGATTTTTAAGGATAGAGTTTCCTTTTATTTGACTTCAATCTCGTTAATCTTTCTTAAATTCTTCCCATCTTGTGCCATTAAAATGATGTATGAAACATCCATATCTAATGGAAAAGCAATTTCAAATTCAGCATCGACATTTCCACCAAAATATCTACTGCCTTCATAGTCAATATGCTGAGCATGAATATAGAATGGATCTCCAAGACCCAGAAGAATGCTTTCTTTCTTTGCTTTGTCTAATACTTTTAAAGCATATTTATCTCTTGGAGTTAAGAGTCTTAAATTTTTTAATGAGCTAAATTGTGGTTTCGCAATAGTCTTCTTCTTTAATGAAATTCCATCTTTTGTGCCTGATATAGTATAAATCTTAGCAATATCTTCAATGGGTGGGTTTACAACGTTATGTTGTGGGTTAATGCTTATATCAGGAAGAGGTCTAGCTTCTGTAAAAGAAGTAAGAATTAAAATTACAAATATATAAAATATTTTTACCATTTTTCCCAATTTATAGCCCATGTTACACCAAGAGGTCCTCTCATGTAACCGTAATCATATTGTGAATATGTGCTAGGGTCAGGATCGTATGACCAATTACATGATCCACTAGAGTTATATGCACACCAGTAAAATGAAGACTGAAACGCGCCTTCATAAAAATCATCATTATTTAAAATATCATCTGGAGCAGTAATTGTACCGGTAAGATCAGTTGCTTTTGCTGTATATATCTCGATACTATTATCCGAAGGCCTATCAAAAATGACGGTTTTTATATCCCGCATTGATGTAAGCTCTTCACCATCTTTATACCATTTAAGTGTCACTTCTGAAGTGTCATATTCCACATCCATTGAAATTTCAAAACCTATATTTGCATTTGAATTATCTTTGACTAATCTGACATCGTCACCACGATAAAAACCTTGGTTCTCTAAAGAACCTATTGCAAAACCTTCAACATTAACTTTGCCATATCCACCACTAGAACAACTATCCATAACCGAACAAAAAGTAGGTCTATAATTATCGTATAAACCATAATAATTTCCTTCAAAATGACCAACACCAGCGCAATCAGGATTCTTTTCTACAAAATTGCCATTTGCATCCCAAATATTTGCAAAACAATCACAATCTTCAATTTTAATCCCTAACTCATCCCAATCACCTATAGTGCCATCAGCATAGTTGTAGCAAACTTGAATATCTTTTCCTAATACATTTTGGAGGTCATCAATATGATGGTTCCATTTAAGCTCGTATACATCTGCTTGAGTAGTGGTATTAACCCTGTACCCTGGGTCAGTTAAGTCTCTTTCATCGCTTCTATATTCATCTCCCATATTCCCATGAGCATGTCCAAGCTCATGCATAAGAGTATGTCTAGTTCTCTCAGGGTCATCTGCTCTAATTCTCTGAATATTTTTATACCCCTGATTTACTCCCCTTCCCTCTAATCTGGTTAATGTAGATACAAGCACATTGTTTGGAAGCAAAACATCAAAAATTGCTGTATCCATTTCGCTTATACAATAAACATCTTCATCCCAATCATAACAACCTGTTCTAACTCCTACGGGTGAAGTTCCATCTGGGTTAGCAGGTTCAGCAGAGACGACTGTAAAATATTTATCACTAAAAAATTTGCTAGCATCTGAACTATTTAATTTATTAATAGATGCTATTAATGCCCTTCTATATAAATTTAAATCAGCTTCACCATCTAATGAATCACCTATAAAAAGATATTTAGTTCTTCCTGTCGAGCTTGGGTTGCCTATTACATAATAAACATGATAATCCTTTTCTGTTTTTGCTCCGCCATCATAACCATCTTCAGGATCATCATCTTGATTAATAGTAACTGTAGTTTTATTCGATATATGCCAAGTGGAATAAGTATCTGATCCAGTCAAGTTTCCATCAGAGACAATAATTTCAGCATTAAATAAGCCAGCTGTTGTAAGAGAACTTAAATCAATTGAAATATTACCTTTACCACTTTCAGTTGATGTAAATGTTGATGGAACTAAAACTCTATTAACTTTAGCACTAAAGGTCAGCTCTTCTTCTGTATTATCAACATCGCTGTAAGTAATTGCATATGTAGGATTTTGATCAAATAAAAGATTATTTTCATTAAGATCTGTTTTTGAATCCATTGTTACTACTGGAGCATCATTTACCGGGGTAATATTGATTGTTACTGTTGCATTTCTTGTAACATTTTTTTCTACAGCAGTTACAGAGTAAGTGAATTGATCTTGGCCATTAAAATTTTGATTAGGTATATAAGTTATAGACCCAGTGGTATCTGAGAAAGACAAAGAACCATTAGAGGTTGATGATTGAAGTGAATAATTTAAAGTAACGCTTTCATTTGCAGTGGCGCCCACTGAACCTGTTAATGTAATATCTTCATCTATCGTAAATATGCTTGATGCTAAAGTTATAGCAAAAGGTATTGCAGCTGAGCCTCCTCCGCCACCTCCGCCGCCACATGAAGAAATAAAAATTAAAATAGCTAAAAGCTTGTATGATTTCATAATTCGATTATATATAAAAAATTATCTATTCCTCTAAAAATTTAAGAACTGAATCGCCATGTTTAGTCCACCATTCCATACCCATCAAATGTATTCTTTCAAGATTTTCTTCAGAGTCATCATCTAAAAATCTATTTATCTTTCCTAGAGGAGAATTAATTCTTAAATAATTGTCTTTAAAAATATCGCTAGATATTTCATTATGAATTTCTGAATCTAATAACATACCCATGATATCGTTTCTTAGCCAACCAACGCCTCCCCATTTAGTGGAAGTATCTCCATTAATTTTATTTTTATTTTGACCTGAACCAATGCTAAGAATTTTGATGTTTTCCGTTTCTAATATTTTTTTTGCATATAGATAGCCTATTAAAGTTGGATTATTTGTTACTATGCTGCCATCAATCATCCAAGATTTATCAGGCATTTGATAGGTTGGAAAATACATTGGTGCTGCGCTTGAGGCTGCAACAGCATCTATAAATCTAATATTAGGGGTATTAATTGAATCATGAATTACATGAATTCTTTTCTCAATATCATATGAAAGAGAAAGAAAAGGTTTATTGGATTGTTTTAATGTATTTTCACCAAATATTTCTTGTAATACCTCAAGTCTGCCCTCGTCTTCATATCTAGGTCTAGCTTGAATTAAGGAAGCTTTATCCCAAAAAAATGATGACTTCATAATCTTGTCTAAATATTGATGGGACCAATATTTTTTTACCTTATCAGCACCTAATCCACCAAAGGCAAAACAAGCAGCATTAAATGAACCAGCGCTTGTACCTATAAACATATCAAATATATCTACAATTTTTTTACCACTTGCTGCTTCAAGTTTTTGTAAGAAGACTATTGATGCAATTGTTCTAACACCACCGCCATCAAAGCATATAATTTTTTTATTAGAGAATCTTGATAAAAAACTAAAAAAATTTCGCATAAATAAATCTTACTTAATAATCCTCAAATTAAGGCTTTCTGAAGCTTCTTTAAGACCGCCAATATTCTTTACGTTCTTGTAACCCAAATTAATCAAGATATCTGTTGCTTTACCAGACCTATTCCCACTTCTGCAATATAAATATATTTTGTCATCTTTTTTAATTTCTTTATTAAGATTTTTAATATCTTGCCATTCAATATTTATTGCATCTTCAAGATAGCCAGATTTAAATTCTTCTGGAGTTCTGACATCAATCAGATAATAGTCATTCGCAATTAATCCTATACTTAAAATTAATGTTACTAATGTAAAGAATTTTTTCATTTAAGGAAAATCAATTCCAATCACTTAATATCATGTCAGAAGCTTTTTCACCAATCATGATTGTTGGTGCATTAGTATTTCCACCTATAAGAGTTGGCATAATTGATGCATCTACAACCCTTAGGCCATCTATCCCATAAACTTTTAAAGTATTATCGACAACAGCCATTTCATCGTTACCCATTTTACAAGTTCCAACTGGGTGGTATACGGTATCTGCTTCTTCTCTTATTGCTTGCTCTATATCATGATCATCATTTATGTCTATTGGTCTCATGGTGTGCTTGGCTGTATATTTAGAGAAAGATTCTTTATTCATAATCGACATCATTTTTTTATATCCAGCAATCATATCTTGCATGTCATCTGGGTGAGATAAAAATTTTGGATCTATTTTTGGATCGTCAAAAGGGTCTGATGAATTAAGAGTAACCTCACCCCTTGATTTGGGTCGTAAAAGACACATATGACAACCCAAACCATGACCCCAAAGTTGTGTTCTTCCATGATCAACAACCATTGTAGGAATAAAATGTAATTGAATATCAGGAATCTCTTTTCCTTCTTTTGATTTAATGAACCCTCCGGCCTCTGCAATCGTTGAAGTGAATAACCCTACTTTTATAAAAATATACTTTAGTATCTCTATTGGAAATTTTAAGAAAACTGATTTAAGTGAAATTCCAATTAATTCCATTGAGTTATATCTATGGACTGTTAAGTAATCAATATGGTCTTGTAAATTTTTACCAACTCCAGGCAAATCATGCTTGTGTTCTATATCATGTTTTAAAATTTCTTCTGCTGGTCCAATTCCAGATCTAAGCATTATTTGCGGTGAACCAAAGGCTCCCGATGATAAAAGGACTTCTTTCTTAGCATTAACTTTAAAATATTCTCCATTTTTATTAATACATTCAACTCCTACTGCTTTTTTGTTATCTATAATAATTTTATTTATGGTCGTATCTGTCATAACAGTTAAATTTTCTCTATCTAAGCTTGGCACCAGATATCCTTTTGCGGCACTCCACCTTTTTCCATTTTTTTGCGTACATTGATAGAAGCCTATGCCCTCTTGGTTTGCACCATTAAAATCTTCGTTGTATCCAAATACTTCTGAGCCTGTCTTTACAAAATCTTTTACTGGTGTATTTTCATGTCGAATCTTAGATACATTTAAAGGGCCATCTTGGCCATGATAATCATCATCAAACATTTCGTTATGTTCAGCTTTTTTAAAGTAAGGCAAAATTTCATTATATGACCAGCCGTCATTACCTAAATTAGACCAATGATCATAATCCCATCTGTGACCTCTTACATATAACATTGCATTAATTGAGCTCGATCCACCCAAGACTTTTCCACGTGGTTGAAATCCTTTTCTGTGTTCTAGTGATTCTGTCTCCACTTTATGCAATCCACCTGCTGTGTCAACAACAGCTGCTTCTGGTTCTGCAACTACAACTTTTTCAAACTCTTTTTGGGGTACAGTTTCATAATTCCAACTTACTGGATTTTCAGCGCCAAAAAAAGCAAAGCCAATAGGAATATGTATTCTTGGATCGCTATCTTTAGACCCTGCCTCAATTAAACAAACTTTAAATTCTGGGTTAGCACTTAATCTATTTGCAAGAACACATCCAGCCGAGCCAGCCCCTAAAATAACAAAATCAAAATCTTCCAAGATAACCCCCTTAAAAAAACTTACTGTTAAGTTTAAGATTTAGAATCAAAACTGTAAACTTTGTTTTTATAATAATTTTATGAATACATTTAATATTTTTTTAATTACTTGGGTCCTAATAGGATTTATAACATTTATATATCTTTTTTATGAGAATGCTCCTTATGGTCGCCATATCAAAAGTGGCTGGGGTAAAAAAATTCCTGCAAGACTTGGATGGGTGTTAATGGAGTCTCCGTGTGTATATCTAATGATTATTTTAAGTATTATATTTTTTGATAAATTAAATACTGTTAATTTCATTTTTCTCTTTATATGGCTCGTGCATTATGTTCATAGAACTTTTATCTATCCTTTTTTGGTCAATATGGATAAAAAAGAAATGCCAATGACCATTCCTTTATCAGCACTTTTCTTTAATCATGTTAATGTAAGTATTCAATTTTTTGGTATTTTTATCTTTTCTCAATATTCAATCGAGTGGATTGTATCGCCAACTTTTTTAATTGGGACTCTAATATTTATATTAGGTATGTTTATAAATATAAAGTCAGATTATTTAATGATTGCTTTACGAAAGGAAAAAGGAAGTGGCTACCATATTCCAAATAAATTTCTCTATAAATATATATCCTCTCCTAACTATTTTGGTGAGATGATTGAATGGACTGGATGGGCAATTCTGACTTGGAGTTCAGCAGGAGCTGTATTTTTAATATGGACAATTGCCAATTTATTTCCAAGAGCAATAGCTCATCACAAATGGTATCAAGATAACTTTGATAATTATCCTAAAAACAGAAAAGCAGTTATTCCAGGGATTATTTAATTAAGCCCATATCTTTTATTTGATTAGCGATTTCCAATATTGATTCTTCTGCAGGTCTTGGATTCCATCCTAAAACATCTTTTGCTTTTGAAGTATTTTTAACACTTCGAACTCTTCCAATATTTGGTAGTGCAAATTTTATTTCATTACTAAAGTTAGCTAAGAATTTTGCAGTCCACTTAGGTAGATTTATTTTCGGTGCTTTGCTAAAACCATTTTTTCTTAAAAGCTTAGCTACATCCTTGTACCATAAATCTTTTTCTGAAAGAGCAAACCTTTCACCATTACTTGCAGGGTTTTTCATTGCTAAAATATGGGCTGCCGCAACATCCCTTACATCCACATAACCAAACTGTAATGGCACTGTGACTGGCATTTTCCCACCCACAAGTAATGAAATAGCTTTATTTGATTCTCCTAAGTCACCAGATAGAGATGGCCCAATCACTAGTGCTGGGTTTATAACAGCTAATTCAAATGGATTTCCCTCATTTTTAACAAAATCCCATGCAGCCATTTCAGCCAATGTTTTACTTTTTGCATAATGATTAATTTCAGGTTTATTTGGATCAGACCAATCACTTTCATCATAGTATTGTTTGAGTACTGTAGTTTCAAAAATAGCTGCAACAGATGAGGTTAGAACTACTTTTTTTACTTGATGTTTCTTTGCAAATTTTAATGCTCGTTCAACACCAGCTACCGCAGGTCCCACAAAATATTCTTCATCCTGGGCATCCAATGAAATTGGTGATGCTACATGAAGAACATAATCACAACCAATCATTCCCTCATCCCAACCCGCATCTTCGGTTAAGTTGAGAGTAAAAATATTTAAATTATCAGTCGGAGTATTGTTCTTTTTTAACGCTTCAAAGATTTCATCTTTTCTTTCTGGACTCCTGACAGAACCATTAACAGCATAGCCTTGTTTTAAAAGCTGATCTACGCAATGCAGTCCTATATATCCAGTTGCGCCAGTTACTAATACTTTTTCCATAAATTTCTCCTTTTTTTATTATCCTAATGCCTCTTTAACTCCAGGATGAGTTATTAAGCCATTTTGTATATTTAAACCATTTTTTAAATGCTCATCTTCCTCTAAAGCTTTCATAATTCCTTTATTTGCAAGATCTTTAATATAAGACAATGTAACTTTATTAAGCGCTTGGGTTGCTGTCAAAGGAACTGCACCAGGCATATTGGTTACACAATAATGAACAATATTATTTTCTAGGAATGTAGGATTATCATGAGTTGTGGGTTTGCTAGTTTCAAAGCAACCACCTTGATCTATGGAAACATCCACCATGACTGTACCAGGACTCATTGAAGATAACATGTCCTTACTTACCACTTTAGGAGCTTCCTTTCCAACTACATAAACAGAGCCAATAACCAAATCAGATTCATTAATCGAAGATTGAATAGAATCGTTCGTTGATAAAATATATTCGATATTGTCTGATCCATATTTTGATTCAAGGTTATCTAGCTTTGCTTGTGATGAGTCAACTACTTTAACTAAAGCGTTATTATTCATTGCTTTAATAATTGATTGGGTGCCAGCCACACCTGCGCCTATTACTGTAACTACCCTTGGCTCAATTTCATCTAGTTTCCCAATCATTACACCCTTACCTTTGTTGTGTTTTAAAAGATGGTAAGAGCCTACAATAAATGCTAATTGGCCAGCGATCGTACTCATAGGTGCTAACAATGGCATAGAGCCATCACTAGCAGTAACGGTTTCATATGCGATTCCTCTAACACCTGTATCAATTAATTTTTTTGCATTTTCAGCATCCCCTGCAAGATGCAGATATGTAAAAAGTGTTAAGTCTTCTCGTAAAAAATTATATTCCTCTGGAATTGGCTCTTTAACTTTTACAATCATTTCTGAAGATTTATAAACATCTTCAGCAGAATCAATTATTTTTGCCCCTGATTGAATGTATTGTTCATCTAAAAAGCCGATATTAGCGCCAGCATTTTTTTGAATTAAGATCTCATGCCCTTCCTTAACTAAGGTCTCTACAGATTCTGGGGTAAGACCTATCCTGCTTTCGTTATTTTTTACTTCTTTTGGGACACCGATAATCATTTTGTTTTTTATATATAAAAATACATGTCTATAATGCCATATGAGATTATCAAAACAAAACTCATTTTTTAGGAATCAATTATGAAAATGGCAAAAGAATTAATACATAAATGGCATGAAGTTGTTAAAGGTGATGAGCCCGAATTATTAGATAAGCTTTTGGCTGAAAATGCAGTATTTTCTTCACCTGTAGTATTTAAACCATTAGAAGGAAAAGCGATTACCATGATGTATCTTCAAGCAGCAGGTGATTCATTTAACATGGAAAAGTTTAAATATACCAAAGAAATTCATGATGGCCTTCACTCAGTTTTAGAATTTGAAACATATATCGATGATATCTCAGTCAATGGTGTTGACATAATTGAATGGAATCAAGACGGACAAATTATCAAATTCAAAGTAATGATTAGACCATACCAAGCAGTACTAAAAGTACAAGAAAAGATGGTTGAAGCTTTGGAAAGTTTAGATTAACTCTTATCTCTTGGCTTTGATTCGTTAACGACTAACTCTCTTCCATCTACTTCAGTGCCATTTAAAGCTTCTATAGCTGCTTCAGCACCGTCACTCATTTCAACGAATCCAAACCCTCTTGAGCGATTTGTCATTCTGTCAGTGATAATTTTTGCAGAAGTCACTGTTCCATGCTCTGCAAAAAGATTTTCAAGATCTTGGTCGTTTAAACCCCAAGAAATATTACCTACGTATATATTCATTAATTATATCCTTATTAAGAAAAGGCAATCTTACATTAAATATGAGGTGAATAGTTAAAAACTTTTAATTTAATTTATTTTCTTTTACTCTAATAAAATACATGGAAATTAATTGGATAGTAGTTGGCTGGATTATTGATGTAGTCTTGAATGGGATTATATGGCTTATCATTGCAGCACTTTTAATTCCATTGATTGAAATGACTGATAAATGGACTAGAAAAGCGGTTTCATTGGTGGATAGAACTGACAAATGGATAAGAAAAGTTTTAGAGAACTCATTTGAGTGGATGGAAAAGAAGAATTTAAATATTTTATTTGCTTTCCTGTTTGTGATTCTTTTTGGAATACTTGCTCAATATGAAATAATTCCAAAGCTAATAAGATAATCAAATATTAGCATCTCATAGAGGAAAATATTTAAGATATTTCTGTTGGTAAATTTAGTTGAAGGTCTAGATAAATTAATCTTTTTAAGTTTTGTATAGGTATTGAAATAACTGAATTAGTATTGATTGATGAGGCAGGTATAAATAATAAACTTGATGATGATTTGCCAGGCTCAACAATTATTTTTTTAATAGATTTTTTTAAAAGATTAGATCTTATTGAACCAATTCTCATTTCATCATAGCCCTTGGAACTCGCAATGCCTAAAGTTGATATTTCTGAAATTGCCTTTCCAAATCTGCCGGCCTTAAAGTTAAATTTTTTAATAACATCTTCGAATTCACTTTTTTGAATCTTATTTTTTTCAGCATTAATAATGCTTGTCGAACTTCCATCAAATATTATTCTGTATTTTGAATTATTTGTAATAACTACTAATAAAACTGCTATTTCATTTTTAACATTGCCTTTATTATTTAGCTTTTTATTTAATTTTTTATCAGAAAAAATTATTTGACCTAAATAATTTTCTTGATCATCCTGATTCATCCATGAAGCTCCAAGAATAATATCTCTTGTAATTGAATGATTATCTATCCAATCTGCTTCGAAAAATTCTAATTCTTGGTTTAGGGCATCAAAGAATTTGTCATCTTCAACCGGCGGCATGTTGTATTGAGCAAAACTATTTTGAATATAGAAAATAGAGGCAAAGATAATAAAAGTTTTATTAATATTCAGAATCATGACTTAATCCTCAGGCCATTTTCTTGAATTAAGATTTTAAGATCGCTGAAGCTTTGCTTTAAAACATCTTTTGTCATTTTCTCAAGAAGGTCAGATTTAAAACTTCTTGAACGAGCATATTCAATAGATTCTCTGTTAATTTCTTCAGCAAACAAAATTAAACCTGTATCAATATCAATCAGCTGAGATATGAAAGAAACTTTTAGGGAATTTGCAAAATCAGCTTCTATTCTAGCACCCAACCCTTTGGCATATATATCGACGGGGGTTCTAGAAAAATTGAATTCAGTTAAATGGGTAATCAAGACCAAGTTAGCACCATTTAATTTTCCAATAGATTGAATCTCTTTTATATCTGGGCTTTCTGAGGAACCTTTTTTAATTGACGTAATCTCTGAAAATAATCCGCTATATCGCAACTCTAGATTAAAGATTCTGTTAAGGCCAGTAATAATTGGGTCTCTGTAAAAATCATCTTCCTCTCCATAAAACATACTAATTCGTGAGTCGATAACTGGAAGTATGCCTAATTTTTGTTCGTATTTAGCAGAACGTCTTACTAAATCTGGTTTATACATAAAAGATGGGCGTTTTGCTTTTGATGCTGGTTCAATAGATTGAGACTGAACGCAAATTGAAAAAAAGAAGATAGATATTAAAAAAAAGGTAGGTTTTTTTAAGTACTTATACATACTATTTAAATGGACTTAGTTATATCCATAATACTCCTTCCATTCCTTTTTAATCAACCCATTAAGTGTGTCTGAATAGTTTTGAAAGATAGTATTGTTTGTAAAAGATAGATCATCATCATTTGCTTTACATTGTTTTGTGCTGACATTTCTAAAGGTAGTAAAGAAATCGCGATCCCAAAATCCAAGCGCCCTTTGGACTTCCATCCTTACAGATTCACAACCACAGATGAATAAGTTCTTGGCTTCAAGCTGATCATATAAGTATTCATTTTCATCTATATTATATTTATTGTTAAATTCTGATTCGGCTTCGATACTAATTAGATATCCAATATTTCTAACTAATTTAATGGCAAAATCTATCGCGGCTTCTTCATCTAATTGCCACTCAGCAATGCCATTATTTGAATTTACAGGCCTTAATGGATCGTCTTTAGAAAAACTCAAGCTCACCGTTTTAATACTCTCAGGAGCTCTCGATAAAATTAAGCTTTTAATATTTGAAATAGTTTCATTGAAAACAAAGTCGCATTCTTCCATGAATTTAGTTTTTTGATCTACTCTTTCATCAGGTATATGTTTCTTTGCAGCTATTTCTAAAATTTTAAAATATTGATCCAACACAATGGATAAATTGTTTTCAATTGCATGACGACTTAATTTTGTCCGATTCTTGTTATAACATGCAATTACTGGAGGCACATCATTATCATATGAACCTTTAATTGGTATTGAAGGAATTTTATACAACCAAGAAGTATCACCATTAAAAAAATCTAAATTACATACTTGATCTATATAAATAGAGTCATATTTATTTTCTGATATGGATGATTTTTGAGAATATGGTGAGACTCCTGAGAATTCGCCAGCTAATTCGCAAGCAGCTCTGTCAATTTCAGATTTACCCTCGCATTTATTATCAATCTCAACTGGCTCTCTAGTCGGAGCGACAGTTGGGTAATTATATGATGGCGCTACAGGTCTAATAGACTGAGGGGTGATGTTTTGTTTACTTGAATTATTTTGAAGAGCTCTGCAAACATAAGGATCAGTTATCGGGTAGCCATCAGAGCCCATGCAAGATGCAGCATTATTTTGATAAGGCTGAATTTGATTTGCCAAGTTATTAATAGTTCTTGAGTTTTGTTCTTCGATAGCTTTTGCCTGTTGCCTAAGCCTTTGATCAGATGCTCTTTGTTCCTCTTGCATGGCTGATAAACCCATGGCAAATGAATTTATACCTTCTGCAAGCGCTTGCTGAGAGGCAATAGCTGCTTCTTTGCGTATTTTTGCAATCTCCTTACCTGTGGCTCTAATTTGATTGGTAGATTCAATGCTTGCTGCTCTAGAATTATTAGCGATCTGCTCCCTTAGAATCCATGCGCTATCTTCATTTCCGTTATTTGTTATTAAATCATCATATTCATCTAAAGAATCCCAATCATTTTCGGCTGGCTTTGTTGCTGGAGTTTCAACGGGTTGGTTGTTTTGTATATCTGCTTCAACCAATTGATCAAAACTATCAATATCTTCCCAGTCATTGTTGGTTGACTCAGAGTTATTTTCTTTCTCAAAAATTAAATTTGTATCATCTGTTTTTTTATTTTCATTCTCGGCTATGGTTAAATTTTCGCAATCATTCTCAATGCCAATATCACACCCAAATACCTCTTTCAAATCTTCTTTTGCCTGTCTATCTTCTTCATAAAAATTAGACTCTAGCTCAAAAAGTTCTGAATCTAAAAGGCCTAAATATACCTCATTATCATTAGATACTGATTCAGTAAATATTTCATTGGCCATACCCATGCAATTCTTGTTTGCTCTTTGTAAAGTCTGTAAATAATCTTTACAAGTATTAGCTGCTGCTATCATGAACTCAGCTTTTTTCATTTGTTCAGGTGTTCCATTAAATTCATCCATTTTTTCAGCAAGTGGGTTTTGGATATATTTTTCTTTTATCGTTATATCTGAACATACTTGTTGGCCGTCAATTAATTTGCAATCTTGTATCTTAATACCTAAAAGATGTTCATTGATTTGCTCTCCTACAAAATATCCAGCTTCAAAGGATTCTTTTAAGTGTCCATATACTGGTATCCCTTTTGAGATAAATGTATCAACAATGGTTTCTACAGCTATATCTTTTCCAACTGATGCCATAACCTCAGCACAAACTTCTGGGTCAGAGCAGTGTTCGGCTACCATAGCTCCAATATCATAAAAACCAACCAACATTCCAGCCTTATCAACAATTTTCATCCTTTTTCCAGTCAGACCAGAATCAATATCAGCCATCTGAGAAGTTAATTTATCATTGATTATTTTTCCTTTAGCAACAAGGCTATCTGCATTAGATGTCCTTAGTGTAGATGAGCTTTTATATAAATTTTTTATTGATTGTGAACTAGAGTTAGCATCGATATTTGCATTTTTAATTTCTTGATAGTTAGTATTTTTAGAATACTCGTTTAGGTTTTGATTAATTTCATTCAGATGATTCGTTCTTATATTAAATTCGTTTTGAGTTATTTTGCCAGCTTTTAAATCTGAATCTAATTGAGTTTTTTCACCGTTGTATAATTCGGTTTGAATTGTTTCAATCTTATTAATGGTTTGTTTTACAATCTTATTTCTAACTTGTAAAAAACTATCTAAATCATTTACCTCTAAAGCAATTGTTGATTTCTTTAGTTTGCCTGAATAAGAATCTTCAAGTAATTTTTTATATTCTTTTGAAGATATGGGTGAGCCATCATCCTTTTTTAAGCCAGCATCATCAATGATTTGTTGAATATCATAATCATCCACAAAACTTGGTGCATCTTTAATTAATTTATGAGCGGTTTTAGTTGACGTATTAAAAGCTTCATCACAAGCATGAGAAAAACAAATAAGATCATTATTTTTTTTAGCGCCACCCTTAAATGCATGTTCTTTGGCTTTTAATGCTTCTTCATAAGATTTATTGCCTTGATAATCACCATATTTTTGTTTGATTTGAACAGCAGTGTAAGTTTCAACATTATTGATTTTTTCAGATCTAGTAACTTTTTTTCCGTCAGGATCATCAACATTGAATGTTATTTTTACCATGTCATTATTTACGCCTGACTTAGCAACAATATCAAATGTCCCTGGATTTGTTTCTCTTAGCTCAAATTTTCCAGATGCTAATAAACGTGCTTGAATTTTCTTACAGTTTACTGGTTTACACTGAAGATCGTAATCGCTGAATCTACCTTTAAAATTTTCATTAATAGAGCCGTCACGATTTAAAGGCAATTTACCCTCTCCCATTTCCCCGCCTAGAGATTGCAAATATTCAACAAAATGTTGTCGAGTTTGTAAGGTTCTTCCTGTGCCGCTGATTTTTGCTCTTTGGTGGAGTTTTTCTAACATTGCTTTTTTCTTTTCTTTAGAGTGTCCATAATCGCCTCTTAAAATAGCTTGTTCTCTGTTCGCAACAAGATCATTAAGGCGATTCATTTTTTGATCATACGAAATAACCCCATCAAACATTGACAAAGTTTCATTATCAAAGCTCTCATCCTGAGAAAATCCAATTACTGAAAATAATATTAATACTGCAATAAAATTTTTATTCATTGAACTCAGCCATAGTATTTAAATAATTTAAAATTGCATCTTCTTGATTAGAGAAATTCGAATTTTCACTGAATATCTTTGCAGCCTCATATTTTTTATGAGAGTTCTTAA
>CACHWY010000007.1 GCA_902583575.1 uncultured SAR86 cluster bacterium
TTCATATATAATAGTCACAATAATTTTATCGGTCATAGCAACATATATAGGAGCATTAGTATCTAGATAATGTTAGATATAAGAAAATTAAGAGATAATTTTGAAGAAGTTAAGGTAGCTCTAAAAAAGCGTAGTTTTGATATAGATCAAGAAAAGTTCCAATCTTTAGATAAAAAAAGAAAGGTTCTTCAAGTAGATGTTGAAAATCTTCAAGCTGATAAAAATAAACTTTCTTCAGAATTTGGAAAACTTAAATCAGCAGGAGAAAGCACTGATTCATTAAAAGAGACTATAGACAAAAAAACTCTTGAGCTAAATGAGAAAGATAGTGAGCTTAAAATTATTTTAGATAAAATTGAAAGTTTCTTATTAAGAATACCAAACATTCCAGATGATTCTGTTCCTGAGGGTAAAAATGAAGAAGATAATGTAGTTGTTAGCACTCATGGTTCAATAGATTCTACAAATACACTTGATCACTTAGAAATAACTGGATTGATAGATGTTGATTTAGCAGTAAAGCTTGCTGGAGCTCGTTTTTCAGTTTTAAAGGGTGACTTAGCAAAACTTCAAAGAGCTTTGATTACATTTATGTTAGATAATGCAACGAGCCATGGCTATGAAGAATATTATCTTCCCTTTATGGCGAATAGGAATTCATTAATTGGAACAGGACAATTACCTAAGTTTGAAGAAGATCTTTTTAAGACTTATGATAAATTATATTTGATACCTACAGCTGAAGTCCCATTAACAAACTTATTTAGAAATGAATTTGTTAATGAAGACGAACTTCCAATAAAAGTTACATCACATACTCCATGTTTTAGGTCTGAGGCTGGCAGTTATGGAAAAGATACTCGTGGACTTATGAGGCAACATCAATTTGAAAAAATTGAGCTTCTTCAAGTTACTCATCCTGACAATTCTATGAAATGTTTAGATGAATTATTAGCTAACGCATGTGAGATTCTTAATAAATTAGAACTTCCGTATCAGGTCGTAGAGTTATGTACTGGTGATTTAGGTTTTTCATCCTGCAAAACTTTTGATATTGAGGTATGGATGCCTAGCCAAAATAGATATAGAGAAATTTCATCTTGTTCTAATTTCTCAGATTTTCAAGCAAGAAGAGCAAATATTAAATTTAAAAATAAAGAAGGAACTCATTTTGCTCATACTATTAATGGATCAGGTCTTGCTGTAGGAAGAACCCTTATTGCTCTTATAGAAAACAATTATAATGGGACTGACTCAATTAAAATTCCAAGTAGTTTACAGGAATATTTTGGCTCGGATACACTTAAGACCAGTTGATACACAATACATTAGTTAAGATATTTTTTTTATTTTGTTTTAGTTTTAATATAGTTAAAGCTGATTCTATAAAGTTTGGCCTTGGATCATGTCTTGATCAAGATTACCCACAGCCTATTTGGCAATCAATTCAAAATGAAGATTTTAATTATTTTATTTTTCTTGGTGACAACGTCTATGGAGACGTACCAAGTGGATCACTAAGAAAAATGAGACGTGCTTATCAAAAGCAAAAATCAATTCTTCCAGATTTTTTAGATGAGATAAATATTTTGTCAATATGGGATGATCATGATTATGGTATTAATGATGGCGGCTCTGACTATAGAAACAAAAAACGATCACAAAAAATGTTTCTAGATTTTTGGGAAATACCCAAAGATGATCTTAGGCATAAACGAGAAGGGATATATTTCTCTAAAGAAGAAATATTTTTTAACAAAAAATTTAAACTTATTTTTCTCGATACAAGATACTTTAGGTCAGATTTAAAGGGTAGGAAAGGTAGATATGCCAAGAACAAGGATCCTAATGCAACAATTCTTGGAGTTGAACAATGGAAATGGTTTCAAGATCAAATAAATAAAGATTTTGATTTTTTGATGATTTTTAGTTCTATACAAATTATTCCTCAAGATCATGGTTTTGAAAAATGGGATAATTTCCCAAAAGAAAGAGATAAGATTCTTAATATAATCAAAAAATATAAAGATAAAACAATATTATTTTCTGGAGATAGACATCGAAGTGGTATTTATAAAAAAGATGGAATAATAGAGGTTACAGCATCCTCAATGAATAAACCAGGATCAACTTTTTTTGAAAACGACAAATACTTAATTGGAAAAACATACCCTCAAGTAAATTATAGTATTCTAGAAATATTTCAAAAAAGTATAAATATTACGATTAAAGATGAATCTGGTAAGGTTTTGAACTCTATAAACCTTAATGTTGATTAAAATTTTACAAAATTTTACTAAATTGTAATTGTTCTTTATAAAATTTTAAGATAAATTATATATATATTAATTTTTCACATTCAGGGGTGTGTAATATGATTCGCAACTTTTTTAAATTATCTTTATTATCATTACTAATTTCACCAATAATTTTAGCCCAAGAACTAACATCAGATATTACTGGATCAGTGACTTCTGCTAATGGTTCAGTTAGTGGTGCTCAGGTTGAAATTACGTATGAACCAACTAATACCGTAGTAACTAGAATTACTGATTCTTCAGGTAAATATTTTGCTGGTGGTTTAAGGCCGGGTGGACCGTATACAGTTAAAGTTACTGCAGCTGGATTAAATTCAGATCAAGTGTCAGCCAGTTTAACGGTTGGTGAAACTTCAAGAATATCATTTGTATTAAATTCAGCATCGGCTGTTGATGATGTTGTAGTTACTGCACAAAGAATAGCGGCAGATGATGGAATTGGTTATTCGTCCACTATTGACGCTCAAACTATCCAAGAAACTCCTTCTATAACAAGAGATATAAAAGATTTAATTAAATTAAATCCATTAGTATCTTTAGATGATGCTGAAGATGATTATGCAAGTATCTCAATTGGTGGAGCTCACCCTAGAAGTAATGATATTAAGGTAGATGGTGTTTCATTTAATGATGATTTTGGATTAAATGATAATGGTTATCCTTCACAAAGAAGTCCAATCAATCTTGATGCGATAGAACAAATGTCTGTAAAAGTTGCACCAGCATCAGTTGAATATTCTAATTTTAGAGGTGGTGTGATTGAATTTGTTACCAAAGGTGGTACAAATGAATTTGAGGGTAGCGTAGGTTACTATGATAGAGGTGATTCATTTTATGGAGATAAAATTGAAGGTAAAAAATATACTTTTGATAAAGAAGATACAGCAGAAAGTTTCACTTTCGGCGGACCAATTATCAAAGATAAAGCTTTCTTTTATGTAACTTATGAAGACACATTAGTAACAAACCCTGTTTTATATGGTCCAGCAGGTTCTGGAGCAGCTAATGAACAATCTATTACACAAGCTCAAGTTGATAATATTAGAAATATTACAAAAACTAAGTACGGATGGGATCCTTTAGGTGTAGCATCAACTACAGAGTCTAAACAAGAAAATACCTCTGTAAGAATAGATTATATAGTTAATGAAAACCATCGATTAACTTATAACTATAAGCTTACTGAAGGTGACAGATTAAGAGCATCTGGAAGTAACTCAAGTTTTTACTTTGAATCAGCTTCATACTTTAAAGGCGAAGAAACAGATACTTCAAGTATTTTATTAGTTTCAGATTGGGCAGATAATTTGATTTCAGAGATTTACTGGTCAAATAAATCTACTGATACCAGTCAAGAATCCCCAGCAGGTCAAGATGTACCTAATTTTTATATCGACGATGCATATGGTATGCGAGTTTATCTTGGTGCTGATATCTATAGAAGTGCTAATAAATTAGCAACTGAAACAGATTTCTTTAAAGGAAAGTTAACTTACTACACTGGCGATCATAAGATTACTGCAGGTTATGAACAAACTTCCTATGATATTTATAATGTATTTATAGTTGCACAAGATGGCTCATGGGAATTTGATACGTTAGCAGATTATGAAGCTGGTGTTGCAAGCAGTTTCTTTGCTAACAATGCAAAAACTGGGACAGTTGAAGATGCAGCTGCTGCTTTTGAGTATGGATTAACATCTTTCTATTTAATGGATGAGTATGCTTATTCAGATAGATTAAGTCTTACAGCAGGTATTAGATATGATGAGTATGATTCAGATGATGATCCGGCTAAAAATGCTGCTTTTGAATCAACATACGGATTTGCGAATGCAGGTATTGCTGGTACAGATCTTTTAAATATTAGGCTTGGCATGGATTTAGTTATTGATGAAGTTAGTGATATAAATGTTACTTATGGTACTTACTCAGCAAAACTTCCAGCAGTTTGGATATCAAATGCATATACCAATGATGGAGTAAGAGTTTCTGCATATAGTAGTTCTAATGCAGCAGCAGGATGTGATCCGCTTACATCTGCAGGGTCTGGATTACCAGCATGTGTTCAGGACGCAATTAAGAATGCTCCATTAACTGATTCTAAGATTGACTTCATAGCGCCTAGCTTTGAATGGCCGGATTCAAGAATCTTAAATATTACTTATGAGAGAGATCTTCCTCGTGATATGGATATGACAGTAACTTATTTAAAATCTAAACAAGAAGAGGCTTTATATAAAGTTATAGATACTGGTTATCCATTAAATGGAGATATTCCAACAGTTCCAACAGAAGTTGCGCCAGATGGAAGACCTATTTATAACATGACAGGAAGAAGAACATATAAAGCAGGTTTATATAATGACTGTTGTGGTGAAAGAGAAGTTATTTCCGCAACTTTAAATAAATCATTTAGAGATGGTGATACTGTAGTTTCTTTAAGTTACACAGGACAAGATAGTACTGACTTAAATGGTATGACTTCTTCAACATCTAACTCTAACTATGGTAAGACAGGAGCTATTGACTTTAATAATAGAAGACCAATGACATCTGTTTATGAGACTGAGCATAGAGTTCTCGCAACACTGAGATCTAAGCATTATTTCTTTGGTGCTGATAAGCCAACAACTTTCACATTAATTTATGAAAGAAAATCAGGACTTCCAGCATATCCTACATTTGATACATTTACAGGATGGACAGGAGATTACAAAACAAAAGCGTTTGGTTATGACTATAATTTAAATGATGACAGCTCATCAATGCTTTATATTCCAACCAGAAATGATCCAAAAGTATGTTATTCATATAAATGTTATACAGAAGGATCAGCTGATGCTATCGCAAGAGAGAAGGCTGTATTAGATCTTTTATATGGGGTATTTGGTCTAGAAGGCAAAGCTGGACAAATTGCTGATAGAGGGTCAATGACATTCCCATCACAAACGTCATTAGACTTTAAAGTTACCCAGATATTGCCTGGTTTTAGAGCTGATGATGAATTTATAATCACACTTGGTATTGAGAATCTACTCAACCTAATTGATGACGATAAGGGAGTTGTGAGATATGGGTATTACTCAGGAAGAATTCCAGTAATTGATTTAAGGATTGTTGATGGAGATAAATATGACTATAGCAGAAATGCATATAGATATAATTTTGATAATCCATACAATATGAGTCTTTCTGCAACACAAAGTGTATGGAGAGCTCAATTAGGATTTAAGTATAATTTCTAATCATACTTAGATATAATTCAAAGGCGGTTTTATACCGCCTTTTTTTATTATGAGTGATTTAATACCTGAATTATCATTTAAGGACATCGAAAAAGGTGATTCGTTTTCAATAAATGTATTAAATAAAGCATTATCAGATCATGGTTTTTTTTCAATTACTAACCATGGGTTATCCAAAGATCTTATTAATAATTGTTACAAATCTTCAAAAGATTTTTTTTAATTTAGATTTTGAAACTAAAAATACATACAGTTCAGTTGGATCAAAAGGTGCAAGAGGCTATACACCAAAAGGAATAGAGACTGCAGTTGGAGAGAAGATAGCAGATCAAAAAGAGTTTTGGCATCATGGGCCAATAGTGGATGAAACTTATGACGACAAAATTCCTAAAAACATAAATATCAAAGAAGTAGAAGGTTTCAACATGCATTTTGATGAGTTATATACAGAACTTCATCAAATTGGTATAAGAGTTCTGAAAGTAATTGCATTGTCATTAGGCCTTGATGATAATTATTTTGATCATTGGGTTGAAAAAGGTAATTCGCTTTTAAGATCTATCCATTACCCTCCAGTAGATTCTCAATCTAATCCTCATAGAGCAAGAGCTCACGAAGATATAAATTTAATAACATTGCTTATTGGAGCTGAAGAGGGCGGGTTAGAAGTTTTAAATAAAGATGGGTCATGGATAAAAGTTGCACCAAGTTCTGATGCAATAGTATGTAACATAGGTGATATGATGCAATTAGTGACTGATAAAAAACTCAAAAGTACAACTCATAGAGTTATTCAAGATAAACAAACAGAATCTAAGCCTAGGTATAGCATCCCATTTTTTCTACATCCTGCTCCATCAATAATATTGAAATCAGTTTTTAATGAAGATGACAAAGGAATACTAGCAGATGATTTTTTAGACCAGAGATTAAAAGAAATCAAGCTTTATTAACATATGGACATACTTTCAATAACTCAAATAATAATAGGTTTTATAGGGCTGATTATTATTGCAATACCATTTTCTGAAAACTTTAAAATAATTAATTTTAAATATATTGTTTATGGAATCCTTGCTCAAATTGTTTTAGCAGCAATTCTTTTAAAAATTCCAATTGTTATTACTGCTTTTGAATTATTAGGTAATGGAGTAATTATTTTACAAGAAGCAACTATGGAAGGCGCTAGTTTTGTATTTGGCTATCCTCCAACTGACTTAGATACGCCATATAGGTCTTTGTTAGAAACTTTTGCTTTTGGAGTCTTGCCTTACATAATTGTTATGGCATGTGTTTCAGCTATCTTGTGGTATTGGGGCATACTTCCTTTCATTGTTAATTTAATTTCTCAAGCATGTCAAAAGCTATTTAATATTGGAGGTCCTGTTGGTTTGGGAGCAGCTGCAAACGTTTTTGTTGGTCAGGTTGAAGCCCCATTATTAATTAGACCTTATGTTAGTAATTTGTCTAATAAAGAATTACTAATACTAATGACAGCAGGAATGGCTACTGTTGCTGGGTCAGTTATGGTTGCATTAATAAGCATTCTAGATACTGCTTTTGCAGATGAAAATTTAATACAACACTTTATAACAGCATCTGTTTTGTCTGTACCAGCAGCAATAATGTATGCAAATATCATGATTCCATCAAATTCAATAACAGATTTTAATGAAAATAAGATTCCTAAAGTTTATAAAAGCACTATGGATGCGGTGACAAGAGGCTCTTCTGATGGAGCTAGTATTGCCGTTAGTGTAGGCACAATACTTATAGCAGTAATAGCATTGGTATATATTGTTAACTCAATTTTAGGTGTAATTTCATACCAATTTGGATTTGATCTATCTATAGAAATTATTTTAGGATATATTTTTGCTCCTATAGCATGGCTTATGGGTATACCATGGAACGAAGCTGTCATTGCAGGAGAATTGCTAGGTATTAAGACAACACTAAATGAATTTGTTGCCTATCCAGGACTAGCTTCTCTAGAAAATGGTGAGTTATCAGATAAATCTAAACTAATAACTTTTTATAGCCTATGCGGCTTTGCAAACTTTTCTTCAGTTGGAATATTAATTTCTGGTATAACAGCGATGGCACCAGAGAGAAAGGATGATTTAATTAATGTTTCATTTAAGGCCTTAGTTGGAGCAACATTGGCTTCCTGTATGACAGGATTGATAGTAGGCCTGTTTATTTAATTATTTATTACAATAAATAAGTTTAAATAAGAAGCAAAAAACAACCATACAATATATGGTGCATATAAAAATGCAGCAAATTTATCTTGTTTTAACAGAATTAATAATATTTTTATATTAATAAATATCAATAACCATATATCAAATAGTGATATTAGCGGTAAGTGAAAAGAAAAAAATAACCATGACCATATTGCATTAAAAAATAATTGGACATAAAAGAGATTCTTAATTGTGTTGTATGTTCTCCAAATTGTTATTCCCATTAATAAATATAATATTGGCCAAACAATTCCAAATACGTATCCAGGAGGGTTTAAATCAGATTTAACAAGACCTTGATACCATGAATCAGTCCCTGTATTTGATGACGCAAGACTGCCTACAATAAGTGTTAAAAGAACTAAACTAATAGCATTGATCTTTGGATCAACCTTAAGCATTATCTTTTTCTAAAGAATCTACTGATTGTTTCTGAGATATTACCAAAAAGATTTGATCCTTTAGGCCTAGCTTCAATGTATATATAAAAACTAACAAAAACTAATGAAATTATAAAAACCCAGACTGCGTCATATTCACCCATATTTTTATACCCTTTCAACTAATAATGAACATACAGAATATCCTGCACCAAAAGAACAAATTATTCCTTTTTGACCTTTTTCAAGGTCATTATTTAGATTAAATGCAAACATAGAACCAGCGCTTGCTAAATTACCAAATTTTTGAATAGGTAAGGGTGCCAAGTTAGTATCAAATTCATTACTACCTATTACTTTTGAAACAATAAGGTTGATCATTCTGGCATTTGCCTGGTGTAACCAGAATTTTGTTATTTCATCAGGTTTTATATTATTTTTATCCAACTGCGTAGAAATAAACTCAGCAACTAAGGGACAAACTTCTTTAAATACACTATTACCATTTTGATAAAAAAGTAATTCTTCTTCTGTTTTATGGTCTGTTGCAGTTCTTGATAAATAACTCCAATCGCTTCTAATATTATTAGAAAATTTTGTTATTAATTTTCTATCAATAATTTTAAAAGTCTTTTGAGATTTACTATCTTTCTTTACAATAGTGGCAACACACCCATCGCCAAATATAAAATGAATATCTCTTTTGGCAAAATTTACTGCTGGCGTAGATATTTCTGGATTTACAACAAGAACCGTATCAGCTAAGCCTGAAGCAATATCACTATATGCGTTATTAATAGCGAAAGTTGTTGATGAGCATCCCACAAGCATGTCATATGCATATCCATCTATACCTAATGCATTCTGTATTTCAATAGCAATAGCTGGATAATATCTTGCAGCATGTGATGTGCCTAAAATAACTCCATCTATATCTTCTGGAGATACATTTGCTTCTTTCATTGCTATTTTTGCCGCCTTAATTCCAGCATCTGCTTGAATAGAGATCCTAGATTCATCTTCATTCTTTAGAGATGGCATCATTCTATTAATATCTAGAATATTCTTTTTATCAATTACATGCCTTGTTTTAATGCCAGAAGCTTTTTCGATAAATTCAGATGAAGAATGTTCGAGAGGTATTAACTCTCCAGACGTTATTTTTTCTTTATTTGAATTGTTGTATGCATCAACATAAGAATTAAATGATGCAACGATTTCATCATTTGTAATTACATCATCAGGAAACCAAATTCCAGATCCTGCTATATGAATTTCTTCCATATTATTTCATTAATTCATGTATAAGTTTATTATAAATTATGAATTTAAATACCACTATCAAAAATGATTATATATATGAGTATTTATCGAACATTTCTAATCCAAAGGGAGTTGTACATATATGTCATGGAAAAGCAGAACATATAGGAAGATATAAATGGTTAATATCTGAACTCAATAATGATGGATACCATGTTATTTCGATTGACCATAGAGGACATGGAAAAAGAATAAAAGATAAAGACGACATAGGTAAGTTTTCAGATAATAAAAATGGTTGGGATATAGTAGTTAATGATTTTGAAACATTAATTAATGATACAAAAAATAGTTTTCCAAATTTAAAACAATTTGTTTTGGCTCACAGTATGGGCTCATGGATTGCATTATCTATGCTCAAAAATGAACTTAGTATTGATGGTTTAATTCTATCTGGATCCTCAAAATTTCCTAAACTTTTGATAGCAGCTCAGAAACTAATTATAAAAGTAGACATATTATTTAATGGTAGAAAGAAAATTAATAATATTATGGAAACCTTAACCACTAAAAGATTTAATAATTATTTTAAGCCTAATAGAACAGCAAGTGATTGGATATCAACTGACAAAAATAATGTAGATAATTATGTTCAAGATGAGTTATGTGGTTATAAAGTAACTAATGGTCTATGGGTAGATATGGCCCAGGGAATAGAAGATGCTTTTAAAATTAATGATTACAACAATATAAATAAAAATATACCTGTTTTAATCATATCTGGATCAGAAGATCCTGTTGGTGAATTTAAAAAGGGAGTCATATCTTTACATCATTTTTTAAGAAACTTTTTTACAAATATAAATATTAAAATTTTTGAAGATGAAAGACATGAAGTCTTTAGTGGAAATAAAAAAAGAGAAGCCTATAAATCTTTTAAATCATTTATAGAGAAAAGATGAAGTATATTTTTTTATTATTTTTTATAAGTTTTGTGTCCTCTTCTGATATGCAGAAGATATATGTATATGAAGATGGTATTGAAAGATATTATCTTATTTATGTTCCTGATGCTTACAATAAAGATATTAAAACAAACATAGTATTTGGAATTCATGGATATGGGGGAACTGCAACAGGTTTTGAGAGTGAAGTAACAGGTGGTTTCAACAAATTAGCAGACAAACACAATTTTATTGCAGTGTATCCAGAGTCTACATATTTTTATGATAAGGAAAATACGTTAATTTCAACTTTCAACGATATTATTAGACAAACAACTTATGAGGAAATTTCTGATAATTGTTTAGCCGATGATAAGAGAATTATTTATCCAAAGTTTCCTAACTGCGATAGGGGAAGATGTGGTTGGGCACCATGTGTTGATGATACAAAATTCATTAAAAACTTAATTGATAAATTAAAAAACGAATTCAATGTTAAAAATGTTTATTTAATAGGCAATAGTACCGGCGGGATGTTTGTTAATTCATATGTATGCAAATATCCTGAATCAATCAAGGCAGCGATTAGTGTAAATGGTTTACCTCGACATGGTTTTGCATGTATACCAGATATACCTGTAAATTTTATTTCTTATGCTTCATTAAATGATTCAACTATACCTCCAATTGAAAAAATTGCATTTGATGGGCTTTTTTATGAAAATCAGTCGAATTTTATTAATAAATGGGCAAATAAATTTAATTGTAAAAATTTAAAAGAAGTTACCTTTAAGCACTATGAAAAATTTGATGAGAAAATATATTCTGAATGTTTAAGTGATATTAAAATTATGTCTATTTTAAACTTAGATTCTGATCATATGTGGCCAGAAGCAGGGTACAACAAAGATACAGGAATAAGCTCATATATAAATTTCGGTTCTTGTGTTGGGGATATTCAAAGTGATTTAAATGCTCCAGACTGTTATAGATCAAATGATAGATGGGGGAGTGAATACATTTTAGAAAAGTTATTCTCCCTTGATCATTCTCACTAATTCTTTTGATATTAGATCTGGATCCTCAAAGTATGGAAAGTGACCTACGTCTTTAAGTATTACTATATCTTTTTCATGATCTATATTTTGTAGAAGAATATTCTCAGGATTGAATCTTGCTAATTTATCTTTTTCACTGAATATGTATTTAATATTTTTCAATTTTAAAATTTGATCATCAGATAATCTAAAAATGTTACAGGATTTTAAGTCAATGGAACTTATTTCTTTTTCAGATTGATTAAATAGTCTTTTTAAAGGATATAACTTAATCTCTCTTTCTGGGTCGTCTTCAACAACTTTTGTTCCGTAAGGTGATTTAATTTCTCCCTTTGATCTTCCATAAAAGCCTGAACCCATTGTTCCAAATCCTTTTGTTTTAATTTCTGTTTTTGGGAATTTATATATCCCATATTTCATTAAAAATTCAACAGCTTGGTCCAAATTTCCTTTTGCGTAATCGAGCAACATATCACCAACAAGAAATGGATAGGCAATATTCATACATATCGTCATCTCATTTTCAAACTCTGTTGCAAGATCTAGTGCAACTAATCCACCCCAACTATGACCAATTACAATTGGTTTATTTATTCCAATTTCATTAAATACATCAATACAAAAATGTGTATGATCTCTAATTGAATCTACTATTGGGCCTGAAGTATATCCATGACCTGGAAGATCTATGCCAAGAATATTAAATTGATCATAAAGATTCTCTAAATTAAACATTGAAATTATTCGATGATCCATTCCTGCTCCAGGAACAAAAATAATTGATGTTTTTTTTGCATCAAATGGATTTTTTTCAAAGATATTAGCTCTATGATTTTTTAAATTTAATTGCATTTTTAAAGATTGATAGTATTAGAAATAAATAAATAATCATTAATGGTACAGATATTACAACTAAAAGCCACATAAACGAGTCTTTACCACCCAAAAACATAATTAGAGCTGGTTGAATCATTATAATAATTGCAAAAAATACTCTTAAACTTCTAGATGGCATATCTTTAAAATTTTTCATTGAAGCTGCTGCCAAAATATATGATAAAGAATCATAAGTTGTGCACAAAAATACTATAGCAATTATGGTAAATAAAATTAAAAATAATGTTCCATAATTTAAAGATGAAATAGTTTCAATCACTAAAGCATGTGATGTTAAAGATTGATCTGCATATATTTTTGGCGCATCCAAGATAGCATTTTCATAAAAATATATAGATATATTGGATAGAACTCCTATGTGAAAAATACAACCTAATGACCCAACAATCAAAGCTCCAAAAATCAACTCCCTTATAGTTTTATTATTTGAAATATTTACTATAAAAGCCCCAACTGCTGGTGCTAGAGCTATGTACCATGCCCAATAAAAAACAGTCCAATCAAGTGAGTATTGTGATTTAAATAAGCTTAGCGATAAATAATTTTTTAAAACATAGGTAACTGGCTCAAGTGTATTGATGACAATATATTTGGTAGGACCAGTTACCAAGATAAGAGTTAAAAAGGTAATTACGAGAATAATATTGAAATTACTAAGCTTTTTAATACCATTTTGAAGACCTCTATAAACACTTATAGAAACAATACACATACATATTAATAACATTAAAAAATCTAAATAAATTGTTTGATTCAGATTAAACAATTTCGATATAGCTGCTGACATGAGTGGAAAGGATAGTGCCAAACCAACTCCTGCTCCAGTTAATATTGCACCAATAAAAAATATATCTAATATAATTCTTATTGGTCCAGACTGTTCTTTTAGAAGTATTCCTGAAAAAGTTAATGGAGTATTTGAATTTTTCATTAATGAGAAAACAAATGCTACTGTAGGAAGTATATAAAGGGCCCAACCAGTAAACATCCAATGGAATAGCGGATAGGATCTTGCTTTAAGCAATGATTGCTCTTCACCTTCTAAAGGATTTGTATAATAAACAAGCCATTCATAAGTCGACCAATAAAGCAGTGCTGCACCCATCCCAGTTGCAAATAGCATTGAGTACCATGAAAAATATGAATAATTAGACCTCCCTTCAAGTATAATTTTTTTTGAACCACTCTTTGATAAAGCTATAAAGACTAAGAAGACTAAGACACCAAATCCAAAATATAGAAATAATGATTCAAAGTTTATTGCAAAAAAGTTATATATTGATAGTAAATTTTTTGCACTACCTTTTGGATCTATAAGTACATAAGAAGAAAGTAATAGTAAAAAACAAAATGTAATTACTAGAACTGTTTTGCTCCAAAGAGGATTTAACTTTATATTAATCATATTAAATAAGAATATTACTAATGATAACAAATAAATATAAATATCCAGAGCTTAAAAGAGTTGAAAATACGCTTGGGAGATTTTATATAGATCCTCAAAACAATGCAGTACCAAGCGTTACCACTGTTTTGGATAATATGTCTGATAAGAAGTCATCTATAAATGAATGGAGAAATAGAGTGGGTGACATTGAAGCAGATAGAGTCATGAAAGAAGCTACAGATATTGGAACCATGGTCCACCTGTCTTTAGAAAATCATCTCAATGGCATTGATGAAGATATTTTTACTAATAATAGCCTTGGCAACATGGCAAAAAAAATGTCAAAAAAATTAATAGATGATGCCCTTGTTAATATATCTAAAGTATATGGGTTAGAGGTTCATCTAGTCCTAAATAACCTTTATGCCGGAACAGCAGACTGTATTGGTGTTATTGATGATAAAGATACTATTATTGATTTTAAAACATCAAAAAGAATTAAGAAAAAAGAGTGGATTGATGATTACTTTTTACAAGGTTGTGCTTATGCTAATGCTCACAATATTATGTTTGACACTAATATCTCTCAAGTAGCAATATTAATGGTTGATAGAGACTTAATGTATAAAAAATTTCTTATAAAAGATAATGAATTCAAATACTTTACCAATATTTGGAAACAGAAGTTATTAAAATTTCACAACACCTTTAAATGGTGAGATTAATTATTCATTAATATCGATTGGTGCTGCGATACTCATATCAGTATTTCTAAAACTTTGATCACCTAAAATAGGCTTAATTTTTTCTAAATCGCTATACATTAAAACACCAGTAAGATCTATTAAAGTAGAAGTTTGTTGAATGAATAATTCTGAGTTCCACTTACTAATATCAGAATATTTATTCCAGTAGTATCCTAAGAAACCACCTTGACCATATGCAGGGACATTTAAGCATGTCCAAACCTCACAACTTGATCCATTCCAAACTAAAGGACTCTTAGACGTTAGACTTTCATCGCAAGAATATTCATCACAATCTTCATTGTCCCTTAATTCATTTGCTAATGCGATGATGCCAACTCCCCACCATACTTGTTGAATATTACCATTTGGGCCAGGTCGCTCAGGAACTGATAACATTCCTCTAGACCAACCATACTTATCTAAAGCGTTTTTAGCAGACTTTATTAAATAATCATTATTTCTCGTCCATAAATATGATTGTTCTGCGAAGCCTGTAGGGAGCACTTCTCCATTTATCTCTTTGAAGTCCATTTCTCCAAGATGCTCTGCTTGTATTAATCCGACAACTTTATCTTTTAAATTAGGATTTTTTTTCAACCATGAAACATCTTTATGGGATTGTTCCATACCAGGCATATAATGTCTGCAATCAAGATAAATAAGTAAAGTTCTATCTCTTTTTTCTTGAGGAATATTGGAGAAGTATTTAATTATGCCTAATATACCTAATGCACCATTATCTTGTGTAATTGATGGACCATCTGTATGGTTGGTTAAAATAATCTGCTCATCTTTATCAGTACCATAATGTTTACCAGGCAAATATCCAATTAATTGATAAGCTTCTGACTTCTCAATTTTACTGTTTAAAACAATTGTTGCTTCTTTGTTTTCCTTTGCTGCTTTAATTACTCTAGCTCCATCTTCTCTAGAAAGTATTAGTGTAGGCGAATCATAATGATCGGGAACAGGAAAAGTATATAGACCTTTTGTTCTGTCATAAGCCATGTCATATACAATTACAGCTCCAGCAGCTTCTCCATCTTCAGGAATTTGATCAAGTCTTTGTGCAAGTTGATACCAAATATCAAAGGTAAATGAAATTTCAGGATCTACAAATTCAAATGGTTTAGGAAGAGTGTCACCATCTAATACATATTCGTACTCATTGTATGTGTAATTAGTTAAGTAGTTTGTGCTATATGGCTTACTTGGATGCTTTCTGGTTGGTATAACTACAATTTTGTCTTTAATATCAATAGGTGGATTATCATGGTCATAGAAAATCATTTCAGCAGTTATACCGTCAAGGCTTGTTTTACCAGAATAAGCACCATAATATGCCACTCTAACTTGCCTACCCTCAACTGAAAGAGTCCAATTTGAAGGATCTTCAGATATATCCCATCTATCAAACTCCCATGAGTTTTTGTAAATATCTACAACACCATATTTTTTAAACTCATTTTCTAAGAAAATCATATAGTTTTGCCATTTAACAGTACCTGTAAGTGTGGGTAAATTATCATGCTTTACCATTGACCACCTTGTGGCTTCTTTTTCATTAACTATCCATTGTTCATTTAAGGGTAAAAAAGAGAAATCGTTTTTAGAACAAGATAATATTAATGTTAAGAATATTGGAGTTAATATAAATTTAAGATAATTATTCATTTTGATGATTTTATTATTTTTAACAAAAATTTACTATATTTTGAATTTATTGTATATTTTATCTAGATTTTTTAAAAAATTTGGGGAAAAACATGAATATATTTCACGCTGAAAAAGTACATGACGCAGTAATTAAAACAACAAAAGCTACTGCAATAGCTTCTGCTGTATTAGTTAGTGCAAATACTATCGCGCAAGATGACTTAATGATTGAAGAAGTTATTGTTAGCGCACAAAAGAAAACTGAAAATTTACAAGATGTTCCAATCAGTGTAACCACGCTATCTGCTGATGAATTAGAATCTTTAAATATTAAAGATTTTGCAGATTACGTGCTTCAATTGCCATCTGTTTCTGCAGTTCAGAGAAGACCAGGAATGGGACAGATATTTATGAGAGGTATATCTGATGGAGGCAACTCCAACCAATCGCTTCAGGGTCCTGCCGTAGCTATATATCTCGATGAATCACCTGTAACTATGATTGGTGACAATTTAGATGTTCATATATACGACATTGAAAGAGTTGAATCTCTTTCTGGTCCACAAGGCACATTGTATGGAGCTGCATCTCAAGCAGGTAATTTAAAGATTATTACTAAAAAACCAACGAGTGAATTTGATTCAGGTGTCAATATTGGTGCTGAATCAACTAAAGGTGGACAAACTAGCTCATTAGTTGAAGGGTTTGTTAATATTCCATTATCACAGAATATGGCTCTAAGATTAGTAGGTTATAACGATAGGGATGGTGGTTATATAGATTCAGTTGCTGATTCCATTACTTATCCGGTTAGTGGTATTACTAAAACAAACGAACTATATGTTGAAGATAATTTTAATGATGCTGTTAAAACTGGATATAGAGCTGCATTAAGAATTGATTTAACTGAAAATTGGAAATTAGATATGTCATCAATGGGTCAGAAGACAACTTCTGATGGTGTATGGGACCATAATCCAGACGCACTTGGTGAATACAATGTAAGCAGATTCTATGACGATTCTCAAACAGATGATTGGGAAAGATTTGCTGTTACGTTAACTGGTGACTTAGGTTTTGCTGACCTAACCTTTACAACATCAAGTATGGATAGAGATTTTGAAGTTTTAAGTGACTATTCACACTATTCAATAGATGGTTATGTTGAAGGTTACTATACTTGTTATGAATATTATTTTGGACCATGTGTTGATCCTAGCATTCAATTTGAAAATGATACTCATCAAGAATACGACACTACTGAGATAAGACTGTCTTCAAAAGGTGATGGTAAATTGAACTGGATTCTTGGTTCATTTAAAACCGAGAATGTTACTGAGTATAATTCTCAATGGCATGTACCAGCAATAAATCCTTTAGCAGCTGTTCCGGGTTCAAAGGATCTTTATTATCAAACTGATCAAGTAAGAACAGAAGAAGAATCAGCTGTTTTTGGAGAAATTTATTACCAGATTAATGACAAAATGGAATTAACTCTTGGTAAAAGAAAATTTGATATGGATACAACATTAAAAGGTTTTGTAGGAACTGTTTGGTGGCCAAATTATATCTTGGGAAGCGCAACCAGACCTGATAATGTTAATTCTATCTATAGTGGAAGTGATGATATTACTAAGGTGAATTTATCATATGCATTAAATAATGACTCAATGATGTATGTTACTTTCTCTGAAGGTTATAGACCTGGTGGAGCTAACAGAACAACTCAGTTAGGTGCTACATATGATGCTGACTTTTTAGAAAGTAAAGAGATAGGTTTTAAATCTATGTTAATGGATGGAAGACTTAGACTTAATGGCGCACTTTACATAATGGATTGGGATGATATACAACTTGGATGGTTTGATTCATCAATATCATTATTAGGACTAGTAGATAATATCGGAAAAGCTGAAAGTGATGGTACAGAAATTGACTTAAAGTATTTAGTTAATGATGCTGTAAGTATTGCGGTTGGATTTTCTGAAAATAGTACTGCATTAAAAGAAGATTACACATTAAGAGGTGTTGTTGAGGCAAGAGATGGTCAAGACTTACCATTTACACCTGACAAAAAATACAATGTGACTATTAATATAGATATAACGGATACATCAAGCTTTCAATTTAATCATGTATTCGTAGATGAAATGTGGAATGATTTATTTTACGATGATAGAGAATTACAAGATTCTTATGCAATAAGTAATATGTCATTTACAACTCAACTAGGCGATAACTCAACAATGCAGATATATATGGATAATATATTTGATGAAGTTGCAGAGCTTTATATCAATAGTGAGGATATTGAAAGACTTACTACAGTAAATAGACCAATGACTATTGGCGTAAGATATTCTTGGAATTTGAACTAGTTTTAAAATAAAAACTTAAAGGCTGTATCATTGATACAGCCTTTTTTATATGTAAATTGAGTAACTATACTAAAAACAATATTCCATCTGATTTGATCAAAGCAGCGGAATTAATTTCCCAGGATAAACTTAAAAAAGCTGAACCAATATTAAGAAACTATCTAAATGATGATCCATTGGATGTAAATGCAATGAAATTATTAGCAGATATTGGTGTTAAATTTAGAGCATATAAAGATGCCGGATATCTTTTAACAAGAGCATTAGATTTAGCCCCAGATTATGATGAGGCTAGATTAAGTTATGCAAATTTATTATATAAAAGACAACTTCCTTTTGAAGCTCTAAAGGAAATAGATCTTCTTTTAGATAAAGATAAAGATAATGCTCAATATCTAACATTAAAGGCAGTTAATTTAGCCTTGGCAAACCAACATGACAATGCATTAGAAATATTTGAAATAATAATAAATGTTAAAAAAATTGAGAACAATCAATTGCATTTAAGTTACGGTCATACCTTGCGAGCTGTAGGGAGGATCGAGGAGGCAATAGTGTCTTATAAAAAAGCTATTTCTACTAAAACAGGATATGGTGAAGCATATTGGAGTCTTGCAAATCTTAAAACGTATAAATTTACCGATGAAGACATCAATGAACTTAAAGTTTTATTAAATAATAAAGATTGTAAAATTGATGATTATTATCATTTATTATTTGCTCTTGGGAAAGCTAAAGAAGACAGAAAGGACTTTGAATCTGCAATGGCTGCATACTCGAAAGGCAACACTATAAAAAGTAAGCAGGTTCCATGGGACTCAATAAAATTTACAAATGAATGCGATGAATTAATAGATTTTTTTACTAAAGAACAATTACAAGCCCTTGATGGAGTAGGTAATAAAAATACTGATCCAATTTTTGTTGTAGGTTTACCTAGGTCTGGATCAACGTTAGTTGAACAAATTTTATCGTCTCATTCTTTGGTAGAGGGGACAACTGAACTGCAAAATATAATTGCGTTATCAAGAAAGATAGCAAACAAAAAAAATAGTAATAGCAAATCAGAATATCCTTCTTCATTAAAGAATATTGATAAAGCTGAATTTAAAAAAATGGGTGGCGCTTATCTTAAAAATACTTTGGATCAAAGAGTAACTGATAAACCGTATTTTATAGACAAGATGCCAAATAATTTTATTCATATTGGCTTAATTCATTTAATACTCCCTAATGCAAAAATAATTGATACAAGAAGAAACCCAATGGATTGTTCTTTTAGTTGTTACAAGCAACTTTTTGGTTCTGGTCAAGGATTTACATATTCCCAAAATAGAATAGGTAATTATTATTTAGATTATTTAAAGATAATGCGACATTGGGATAAGGTTTTGCCTGGCAAAGTTCATAGAGTTATTTATGAAAATATGGTTGAAGATACAGAAAATGAAATAAGAAATTTATTAAAATTTTGTGAATTAGATTTTGAAGAAAATTGTTTAAACTTCTATAAAACAAAGAGAACAGTTCGAACACCTAGTTCGGAGCAGGTTAGACAACCGATTTATAATAAAGGTATTGGTCAATGGAGAAATTTTGATAATTGGCTAGATACATTAAAAAAGACATTAGGTATGGAGAATAATTAATAATGAGACAAATAATTGCCATAGGCGGGGGTGGGTTTGGTAGAGAAATAAAAAATTTAAAAATTGAAAAGTATATTGTTAGTCAATCAACCAAAAGAAATCCTTCAATTTGTTTTATACCTACAGCCACAGGTGATGATAGAGATTATATAAATAATTTCTATAAAGCATTTGATTCATTAAATTGCAAAACATCACATATAGACTTTTTTAAAAGAACTATAAAACTAAAGGAGCATATTAATAAACAAGATATTATTTTTGTAGGCGGAGGTAATACTAAAAGTATGCTTGCAGTATGGAAAGAATGGGAATTAGATAAAATTTTATATGAAGCTTACAAGAATGGAATTATTATGAGCGGTGTAAGTGCTGGTGCTATATGTTGGTTTACAAATGGAATTACTGATTCATTTAAAGATCATCAATCAATTTTGTCCTGTTTAAATTTTGTAAATGGTATATGTTGCCCGCATTATGACGAAGAACCAGAAAGGATTCCTTATGTAGAAAAGATTCTTAAAAATAATGAAATCAATACATGTTTTGCAATAGAGGGTTTTTGTGCATTACATTTAATAAATGATGAACCCAAATATTCAATAAACTTTGGGAAAGAAAATAAATGCTATGAAGTAACTCATAAAAATTCTAAAATAATACATAATCAGATAAAAGGTATAGAAGAAATTAGTATATGAAGACTGCCAATATATTATCAGCCTTACTAGGGACGGTCTTAGCTCTAATATCATTACAATGGATATTTACCCCTGAAGCTGCGGCTGGATCTTTAAATATGCTTTATCTTGAAGGTGAGGGAAGGAATACACAAATTAGAGATTTCACTGCATTCTTTCTAGGAACAGCAATAATGTCATTTTTATCCTTGATAACAAAAAAATATGAGTGGATATTTAGTGTAGGTATTATTTATTTACTTGCAGCAATTTTTAATGTTCTAGCATCATTAAATCATGATGCACCATTAGCAATTTCATCATTAGTTTCAGAAATAATCTTTTTCTCAATAGCATTTGCTGCTTCAGCCTTATATAAATCAAGCGACTTATAAATAAGACACAAAATCATCAATATCTAAATTAGGTATTTTTTTATTTTCTCCTATTGATGTACCAATATATAAATATCCTAATATTTCTTGATCATCTGAAAGATTTAATTTTGTTTGAATTTCTTTGTTAAATGCTAATTTACCAGTCCTCCAAATACTAGAATAGTTCATTGTATTTAATGCAAGCATTATATTTTGAGCTGCTGTTGCAGTAGACAATTTTTGTTCTATTGCTGGGACTTTTGGATGCTTTTTAAATGTATTCACTAATATTATTATCATTGGGGCCCTAAATGGAGCGTTTTTATATTTTTGAATTATTTGATCGGTTATATCTGTTTGATTTTTAGCATATTCTAAAAAAATATTTGATAATTTATTTAATCCATCTCCTTTGACTTCAATAAAACTACTTGGTCTTAACCATGCATGATCTGGTGCTCTTAATGCAGCTTTATATACTTTTTCCATTTCAGATTCAGTTGGATGAGGCTCTGCAAGCTCTCTAGCAGAAACTCTTTTTAATATATTATCTAGCGCGTCCATTTTGTGTTTACATTTTAAAGAGTTATGATGGAAATTAGTTAATTATAAATACAGATTTTATGTTATATCAACTTGGAATTATATTAATTTTTGTAGTCGCTGCATTAATTTTTGCAAAAAGGATTAATAATAAAAAAAATAATAGTCTTATCTATGAAGATGAAATGGATAAAGATGAATTAAAAAAAATTGATGAGGAGCTACATTAATTATTTAGTTCATCCTCAAGAGATCTGTAGAAATGTCTACAAGCAAATACCACAATGATTGAAAATGGAACCCCTAAAATAACTACAGAGGTTTGAAGCGCAGTTAGTCCACCTGCATACAAAAGTACACCTGCTAAGATCCCTAATAATATCGCCCATGTAACTCTAGATACTATTGGTGAATCATCATTTATGCTAGCTTGACTTCTTGATGAAAGCATAGATGCAACAAGCGCGCCCGAATCAGATGATGTAACAAAGAATGTAACTATAAGTATCAAAGAAAATATTGAAGCTATTTTAGCGATCGGATAGACATCAAAAAGAGCAAAAAGTGCTACTGTGTAATTGTTATTTACAATTTCATTAATTTGACTAGTTTCATTAATTACTTGGTATATTGCAGCATTGCCAAATATTCCCATCCATAAAAATACTATCAATGAAGGAACAAATAAAACCCCTATAATAAATTCTTTAATTGATCTTCCATAAGAAATTCTTGCAATAAATAATGATACAAATGGTGCCCAAGCAAACCACCAAGTATAAAAAAATAACGTCCAACTATTTTGCCATGATGTGGATTGATAAACTTCTGTCCATGTAGCAGATTCAATTAAAGTATTTACATATGAACCAAAATTTTGAATAAGGGCATTTAAAATAAATATAGTGGGACCGAATATGAATATAAATGCCATAAGTGTTGTTGCTAATATCATATTTAGTTGAGATAGTTTTTTAATTCCAGTATCAAGGCCAAGACAAACGCTTATTAGTCCTATTAAAGTAATTACAGCAATAATAATTACCTGATTTGAGAAAGTTTCATTAATTGAAAAAACATGAGCTAAACCAGAGCTTATTTGAACTGTGCCTAAACCTAGTGAGGTTGTTACACCAAAAACAGTAGTTAAAATTGCAATAATATCTATTAATATAGCCAAAGGCTTATTGTTTGAAACTTTGGAACCTAATAAAGAGCTTACTCTAAATGGCAATTTTTTATTATATGAAGCAAATGCAAAACATAATCCAAGAGATGAATAAATCGCCCATCCATGGATCCCCCAATGAAGATTTGCTAAACCTATTGCTTTACCTGCATTATATGAAATATCACCCTCAACCATACCTGGATAGGAATTCATATGCATAATGGGTTCAGCAACACCATAAAACAAAAGTCCAATACCTAATCCAGCACTAAATAACATCGCTATCCAATTTACATAAGAATATGTTGGCTTGGCTTCAGATCCACCTAGCTTAATATCTTTATATTTAGTAAAGATTAAAAAAATAGAAAATATTACAAATCCATTAGCTAAAATAATAATCATCCAGCCCAAATATTTAGATAAAAAAGTTTGTAAATCTAAAAAAAATGACTCTGAAATGTCTGAATTTAGTGAAACCACAGCAGTGATAACTGATATCAAAAAAACTGATATAAGAAATCTTGGTTTACTTATGTTATTCATGAGCTCTATTTAAAACAACACTAGTGAAACATAATTGATATTATTAATCTAGTTATAAATTATAGTTATTCTTCATTATAAACATAGATTATATCTATATTGCATGATAAGTATAAGATGTTATCATTGGCAACAGACCGATTTACTGAAATTGCTGGTCTATAAATATTGCTAAATTTCTCTAGGGGGATTAACTTCTGGGGTCACCAGGCTTTTTTATATAGCAATTTATATAAACTTATTATGAGGATTCATATGTTTGATTTAGTTAAAACAAGAATTAATAAAATTAATAATAAGATATCTTTGGGTGTTTTAGGTGCTGTTGCTGCAATGGTTCCTCAAACTGCTGAGTCTCAAGAGAGACAAATTGAAGAAGTTGTTGTTTCTGCTACCAAGAAGGATGAAAGTGCTTCAAAAGTTGCCGTAACTGTTACTGCTTTAACCGAAGAAACTTTAAAGGAAATGAATGTTTCAAATTTTGATGAATACATTCAATACTTACCTAATGTAACATCAGGTGGTAGAGGGCCTGGGCAATCAACAATCTATATTAGAGGTATGGCTGTTGATCCTGTAAACGTCTTCTTATCTTCTGCTCAAGGTTCAAGTCCAAACGTGGCTTTGTATGTTGATGAACAACCACTCCAAGTTCCTGGAAGAAACTTAGATGTGTATGTTGCAGATATGGAAAGAATAGAGGTACTTCCTGGACCTCAAGGAACATTATATGGAGCTAGCTCACAAGCTGGTACTGTAAGAATGATCACTAATAAGCCTAAATATAACGAGAGTGAAGGTGGGTTTAATATGATGCATTACAATACTGCTCACGGTTCTCCATCACATGCATATGATGCCTATATGAACGTTCCACTAATAAATGACGCTTGGTCAATTAGAGGTGTTTTCTATAAATCAGATCAAGGTGGTTATATAGATAACGTTGCTGGAACATGGTCAGGACAAGGTCGGGGAACTTTTGCTTCTTATTCTGCAACTCAAGCATGGGTAACAGAAGATAATGCAGCATTAGTTGAAGAAGATTTTAACGACGCTTCTTATGAAGGATTCAGACTTTCTTCACAATCTACAATTGGTGAAGATTGGGAAATGCTTCTTGTTCACATGAAACAAGACATTAGCGCTGATGGTGTATTTGATTACGATCCAGAGAAAGGCGATCTTAATGTAAGCAGATTTGTTCCTGATACATTAGATGATACATTTACTCAAACTTCATTAACACTAGAAGGAAGAGTAGGTAAATTAGACGCTTTATATACTGGAGCTTATCTTGACAGAGAAGCTGAACAACAAGTTGACTATAGTGGTTATGCAAATGTTGGCGCATGGTTACCATACTATGTATGTAACTATACAGCTTATACACTTTGCGGACCTGCTACAGTATCAGTTGAATTATTTGATAAGAACGAAAGAACTACACATGAGTTCAGAGTTTCATCAAATGAAGCATGGGAATCAGATATTTCATTTACTGCAGGTATTTTCTTAGATGAAAATATTCTTGAAACAGAAAATGATTATTGTTACTTAGGTACATTGCATCCATATGCTAATACCGGCACGTGGGCTCCTTATCAAGCTAATAATCCATTACCTGGGGCTTGGTCAAGAGAAGGAAGAGTAAGAAGACCTGAATGTAGATTCTTTAATGACATTCAAAGAACTGAAGATCAAACGGCATACTTTGCTGAAGTAACGGTTCCTATTACTGATCAATTAGATATGATTGTTGGGGCTAGAAAATATGACCTAGATGTTGGCTTTATTGGACAATCTAAGTTTGGTTATAGAGGCTCAAACGTAAGTAATGGTAGGAACTATATTAGTTCTGGTGATCATAGTACTGAACCAATGAATATGAATGATACTATTTCTAAGTTCACTATGAAGTATACAGCTGATGAAGATACTATGTACTATTTCACAAGATCTGAAGGTTATAGACCTGGCGGATTTAATAGAGGTGGTGGATTAGCATCAAGAAATTCATCATTACCTGCTGTAGAAATTACATATGGAACTGACGATACTGTTAATACAGAGATAGGTGTTAAAACTTTACTTATGGATGGTGCGATGAGATTAAATGCATCATATTACTGGGTTGATTGGAGCAATGTCCAAGTTTCTCAGTTTGATCCAGTAAATGTTGGTTTATTAACATTTATAGAAAATGCTGCTGACGCAGAAATTGAAGGTTTGGAAGCTGATATTCTTTGGTATCCGACTGATAGAGTAACTATTGCTAGTGCTATATCATGGAATGATACAGAAGTTGTTGCGGATAAATCAAAGATTATTCAAATCTCAAATGTAGGTAGTGCTATGCCATTATCTCCAAAACTTCAATATAACGTTAGAGTTAGAATTGATTCTGAATTCAAGGGTAACCCTGCATATACTCAGATTGCTATAAAAGAGGCTGACAAGGCTTTCAGTTCTCTTGAGGCGGCTAAACGTCTTGAGCAACCTGCATATGAAATAATTGATTTAGCTTATGGTTTTACCATTAACAATACGGATATAGAATTCTTTGTAAGGAATGCTACAGACGAAAGAGCTAATTTTTATTATAACGATCAGGATGATATACCTAGAATTACAACCAATAGACCAAGAAATATTGGTGTAAGAATGAGTTATAAATTCTAATTAGGTTATTAACTTTTAAAAAGGCCAGTTTATACTGGCCTTTTTTTTAAATAAGTGTATTAAAATTGTGTAATGAATAAGAGTTTAGAACCTTTAAAAATTATTGAGTCTTCTATTAAGAATAAAGAATTCAATGAAGCTATAAATTTATGTAACAAATATACTAAATCCATTACAAAAAGAGATTATTTTTATTTAACATCAGTTTGTTATAGGTACTTAAATGAATTAGATAAAGCATTAAAAGGTCTTGATAGTTTAATTCAAATCGATCCCAAGTATGGAAGGGCATTTCAAGAATTTGGACATGTTCATATTTTATTAAAAGATAAAGATAAAGCATTAAAGGCATATTTAAGAGCAGTAAGACACAACCCATCGTTACAGGCTTCTTGGTTGGGTATTTTATCGATAGAGGAAAGTAATGAGGATTTAATTAAATTTGTTGAACAAAATGTTTTTTATTTAAAAAATCTTCCGCCTGAGCTAAAAACAGTAATTAGTTTTACTCATGAAGGCAAGTTAGCAAGGGCTGATCATATTTGCAGACAATACTTACAAGAGCACCCTCATGATATCGAGGCAATGAGATTATTAGCAAATATAGGCAGAGACTTAAATATTTACGAAGATGCAGAATTCTTATTGGAGAGCGCATTATTGTTTGATCCAGACAATGCGATGATTAAATACGACTACATAAACATACTAACAAAAAGACAAAAATATGGAGAAGCATTAAAACATGCTCAAGCATTTTATAATGAAGACCCAAAAAATCTTAATGCAATGAAATTACTATCAACTGCTTTATTTAGGACTGATAGATACAAAGAAGCAATTGATATATATAACGATATATTAAAAGTCGAACCAAAAAACACTGATGTAATGTTATCAATGGGACATTTGTACAAGACATCGGGTGAAATTAATAAATCAATAGACTCATATCAAAAAGCATATAAGACAGATAAATATTTTGGTGATTCATACTGGAGTTTAGCGAATCTAAAAACTTATGAATTTACAGATAAAGAAGTATCTTCTATGAAACAGATGGTTAAAGATAAATATGTTGATGAAGAAGAAAAAGCATTTATGCATTTTGCTTTAGGCAAGGCTTACGAAGATCGTGAAAATTTTAATCTTTCATTTGAACATTACAAAGCAGGAAATCAAATAAAAAAGAATAAAGCATTATTTAATATCGATGATTTTGAGAGAGATTGTAATAATCAAAAAGATGTATGCACTAATGAGTTATTTGAAATGAAAAAAGATTGGGGATCAGAAAACAAGGCTCCAATTTTTATATTAGGATTGCCAAGAGTTGGATCTACTTTAATAGAGCAAATTCTTTCGTCACATTCTATGGTTGAAGCTACTCATGAACTTCCAAATATTATCTCAACCGCTTTACGATTAAATGAAAGAAAGGCACAAGATATTACTTCAAGATATCCAGACATTTTATTAAGCTTATCTGCACCACAATTAAAAATGATAGGGGATAAATATATTACAGATAGCGAGGTCTTTAGAACTGATAAACAATATTTCCTAGATAAAATGCCTAATAATTTTAGACATATTGGGTTAATAAAATTAATCCTTCCTAATGCAAAAATTATTGATATAAGAAGATCTTCTATGTCCGCATGCTTTGCTTGTTACAAACAGCTTTTTGCTGAGGGCCAGGAGTTTACATATGATTTAAAAGATTTGGCAGGATATTATAATAATTATGTTGAACTAATGGATCATTGGAATAAAGTTCTCCCAAATCAAATTTTATCTATAAATTATGAAGATGTAGTTAATAATTTTGAAGAATCTGTTAATCAAATCTTGGAATATTGTGAGATACCTTTTGAAAATGAATGTCTTGAATTTTATAAATCTAAAAGATCAGTTAAGACACCCAGTGCCGAACAAGTTCGTCAACCAATATATAAAAGTGGGATGGACTATTGGAAAAACTATGAAACTTATTTAGATGAATTAAAAAATAATTTAAAATATTAAAATAAACATGTAAAGGAGTGATTATGGAAAATTTAATAATTTGTGTTGGAATGTTTTATATATTGCATCTTTTTTTAACAATGAGTCTTTCATTACATAAAGTACCATTTATTAATTGGACCTATGCAGACGGTGATATATCAGGAATGACTGAGTTATCAAAAAGAATGACATCTGCAAGTGACAATTTAAGACAATCATTACCATTATTTCTAACTTTTGCTGTTCTATCAGTAGTTATGGGAATGGGTGAAGTTAATTTAATGTTAGCAAAAATATGGTTTGGTTTAAGAATTGCCTATTTGGTTGGTGCTGCCGTGGATTTATATTCGATCCCGATGGTCAGACCTTTAATTTGGTTGCCGTCAATAGTTGTATTAGTAATGATGGGGTTAAATCTTTGTGTTAGTTAATTAAATTTTCTTTCAATTCTTTGTTTGCCTCTATGCACGCAGCTTAGATTTGAAGTTTGTTCATCTATTAAAGTTATTATTTCATGATTAAACATACAGAAGTTCTGAATTAAATCAGTTATATAAACTTTACTTATAGATTCTTCTAAAAAACTAGTGACAGACAAAATATCATACTTTTCACATTGTGTGATTTTTGATATAGCATCTTTATATGCATCATCATTTGTTTGTAGCCTTAATGTTATAAGCACTGAGCACTTATTATCAAAATCTGCTGAAATATAAAAAGGAAATAAAACAAGTGATATAAGTATTAACTTCTTCATTTTTAAAGTATATATTATGGCCTATGAAATCTAAAACATTTGAACCACCTACAAGAACATTAATGGGACCAGGCCCTTCTGACGTTAGTCAAAGAGTTTTGAATGCGATGGCAAAAAATACAATAGGGCATTTAGATCCCTCATTTGTATCTATGATGGATGACACCAAAAATCTTCTAAGATATGCATTTCAAACTAATAATGATCTAACTTTTGCAGTATCTGCACCAGGGTCAGCAGGTATGGAATGTTGTTTTGTAAATTTAGTCGAACCGGGTGATAAAGTAATCATTTGTCAAAATGGCTATTTCGGTGATCGAATGAAAGAAAATGTTGAAAGATGTGCTGGTATCGCTGTTGTAGTACATGATGACTGGGGTACAAAAATTGATATATCTAAGGTAGAGACAGCGCTTAAAGAAAATCCTGATGCTTGTATCCTTGCATTTGTTCATGCTGAAACTTCGACAGGCGTTAAGTCAGACCCTAAAGAGCTCGTAGATCTTGCACACCAGCATGATTGTTTAACCATATGCGATACAGTAACTGGTCTAGCTGGAATACCATTAAAAGTAGATGAATGGAATATAGATGCAGTCTATTCAGGTACACAAAAATGTTTATCAGCAGCACCCGGACTGTCACCAATTACTTTTAATAAAGCATGTGAGGAAAAGATTAAAAATAGAAAAGAGAGAGTGCAAAGCTGGTTTCTAGATTTAAATCTAATAATGAGTTATTGGGATGGGGATGGAGCAAGAGCATATCACCATACAGCACCAATAAATAATTTATATGGGCTTCATGAAGCATTGGTTATTCTTTCTGAAGAGGGTCTAGAAAACTCATGGGAAAGACATCACAAGAACCATACTATATTAAGGGATGGTTTAGCTAAAATAGGAATAGATTTTCTTGTAAAAGAAGAGGATAGACTTCCTCAACTAAATACTATTGTAATCCCTGATGGAGTTAACGACGTTGATGCAAGAATAAAGTTATTAAAAGATTTTAATCTTGAAATTGGCGCAGGACTAGGAACTTTGGCAGGTAAGGTTTGGCGAATAGGATTAATGGGTGAATCTAGTAATGAGAAAAATATTAATCATTGCATTGAATCAATCAAGTCTATTATTTAATTCAACACTATCACCTGATTTATAATATAAGTTAAATTTTTTATTTAATTCATCAATCAACAAAGGTTTAATAGTTAAAAAATTACTTATCAAACCTTTTGTTTTCTTTGGATTATTGCCTGTTATAAATAAATCTTTAATACCAAGTAATTCACATGCTTTTATTGTTTTCTTATAATTCATACCCAATGTTATTAATCCAAATAATCTGACCTCTTCAGCTGTTAATATTGCTACATCGGCTTTTATATTATTTTTTGATAGATATTTAAAATTTACAATATGACCTTCATGAAATATTTTATTATTATATTTATCTTCAAATAATAGTGAAAATGTAGTTGAGTAATATGGATAACTAGTAGGTAGAGATTTAACATTCATTGAACATATATTCATACCTTTTTCATCAAGAATATATATTGGATTTGTTAATTTTTTTTTAGATATTAATTTCTTTACCATTTTAGATGTATAAATCGGAGTATCATTAGGAAAAAATTTAATTGAATCAAAATTTAAATGATCTTCAAAAGGAGCTGTAATTATTATTGCTTTTACTTTATTTAGGTTTTCAGTTGAAAGTTGAGATGTAATAGATTTATTTCTTTGAATAAATATAGATCCTTCTGGTTGTAATTGTTTAGTCAACCAGGGGTCTATTAATATAGATTCATTTTCTTCCTCTATATACCAGGTTTGATAATTGTCAGCTTTTAATAATTTCATTTACCCTATAGAATAGCATCTTTAATCGGAGGGATGGCAGAGTCTGGTTTATTGTAGCGGTCTTGAAAACCGTCGTGCCTTCATCGGCACCGTGGGTTCGAATCCCACTCCCTCCGCCAATTTAATATGAACGAAGATTTTAAAAAAATATTTAAAGAAGTTCCTGAATTTTTATCAATACTAGGCTTTAAGAAAGCATATTATGATAAAGACAAAGATAGTTGGAATGTAGAATTTTTACCAACCACAAAACTTACTCATTCAGATGGAACAATATTACAAGGTGGTTTTGTAACAGGAATGATGGATGCCTCAATGGCTCAATTTATTATGTATCAATCTAAAGGCAAAGATCTTCCACTTACATTAGATATAGATGTGAAGTTTCTAAAACCTTGCTCACCTAATATTAAAGTTATTGCATCAAGCAATATAGTAAAAAAAGGCAAGTCTATTGCCTTTACTAAGTGTGAATTGCATCAAAACGATACTTTAATAGCAGTATCCTCTGCAACTAATAAATTAGTCAACTTATAGAGTAGATTCTTAAATCCTATCTTTTAAGATATAATTTTTATATGAGTATTAAGAAGGCAAAATTCACACAGATGAAAGATGGTGATGCTGAAGATTATTCAATAATTGCCGCAAGTAATGCTAAAGATTATGATCATTTAGCAGATAAAGTTTTAAATCATTTAATGATGTTAGAAAATGATTATGGTGGATTTCAAGTAGATAGACTTACGCATTCATTGCAAACAGCAACCAGAGCCTATAGAGACGGTAAAGATGATGAATATGTAGTTTGCGCATTGATTCATGATATTGGAGATAATTTAGCCCCAGCAAATCATGCTGAGTTTGCAGCAACAATTCTTCAACCATTTGTTTCTGAAGAAAATTATTGGATAGTAAAACATCATGGAATCTTTCAAGGTTACTATTTTTTCGAATTTCTTGGATTAGATAAGAATATGAGAGATAAATATTCAAATAACCCATACTTTGAAAGTTGTCGTGAGTTTTGTGAAAAATATGATCAAAATAGTTTTGACCCTGATTATGATACGTTAGATTTAGATTTCTTTATCCCAAAGGTGAAAGAATTATTCAAAAAACCAAAGAGATCTATTTACCTACAATCATAAATGACAGACAACACATTTTTAAAATTCTTAGAATATATTCAACCTGAATCAGACTTTGATATATCAAATTCCCCACCAAAACCAGACTATTCAGATAATACTAATTGGGCAGCACTACCTGTTATTGATGGGCAGCAATTTTATGTACCTGATACATCATTTAGTGTCACAAAATCTGATAATCCAGTTGATGTTTTTTATATTCATCCTACAGGATTTTATGAAAAAGAATGGAATTCGAACATGGATAAAAAAAGATCAGCATATGAAAGAACTGAAATAGTATTAGCAAATCAGATTTCTGCTTTCAATAATTCATGTAATATTTATGCTCCTGAGTATAGACAAGCTACTTATTATTCCTTCTTTGATATAAATAAAAATGGTCAACAAGCTCTTGATCTTGCATATACAGATATTGAGAGAGCCTTTGATTATTTTATTGAAAACCAAAATAGTAATAAACCATTTATTATTGCCGCTCATAGTCAGGGAGCTCTTTTAGCTCATAGATTAATCAATCAAAGAATTGATAATAGTAATTTACAAAAAAGATTTATATGCGCATATGTTATTGGATATATGATTCCTGAAAAATACTACAAAGAAATTTTTCCTAATATCAAAAGATCAGAAAGTTATGATGATACTAATTGTATTATCTCTTGGTCTACTGTTGTTGAAGGCTTTAAGAGGAATCGAGAAAAAACTCTTTTTTGGAAACCAAGTGGCTGGTCCGTAGAATTAATGAAACAAAAAGTTGTAGCAACTAATCCTTTCTCATGGACAAATGATAATGAATGGCATTCTAATATTGAAAATAAATCAATTATTAATAAAGCACAAGATTATGATTTTACAGACAGGCTAAGAATAGAACATACAGGTACAAAAAAATCTATTGGATTAACAAGAATACAAGAATTTAAAGCTTCTTTAAATGAAGATACAGGATTGATAGATACCAAAGGCCCTTTAATTGAAAGCATAAAAAAAATGAAATATTTTAACGGTGACCTACACCCCTTTGATGTTATGCTTTTTTGGGGTACATTAAGGCAAAATATTCAAGATAGAATTAATGCCTTTATATAAATTTATATTATTCATAACAATTATGTTTACTAACTCTGATTTATTTTCATACGAAGACGGCATGGCCTCAAATAATGATATAGAAATATATTATCGTGATTATGGTCCCTCAAATGGTGATCCAATTTTATTGGTTCAAGGATTGGGTGGGCAATCAATAAATTGGCCACAACATCTTATTGAATTTTTAATTGAAAATAATTACAGACCTATAGCATTTGATAATCGAGATACTGGTTTGTCATCTAGAATTCAAAGTACGTCTTTTGATGATGAAAATAGAGATAGTACTATTATAAGAAGTTATATTAGATATTTTTTAAGACTTTCGATTAATTCCGAATATACCGTAGATGATATGGCTGATGATGCTATATCAGTATTAGATGCATTGAACATAGATAAAGCTCATGTATTAGGTATCTCCATGGGTGGTATGATTGCCCAAATAGTCGCATCAAATCATGCTGAGAGAATTAATACCTTTACATTAATAGCTTCAACCGCATCTACTCCATCACCATTTAATGGACCAACGCGAAAAGTTAGAAAATTATTAATGGATAGGACAAAAAATCCAAATGCAACAATTGATGAGCGAGTTGAAAGAACTAGAAAAATTTTTAAAGAAATTGGTTATCAAGGTATTGATCTTAATACAGAAGAATTTTATAAAGATGTTTCAATTTCCATAAAAAGAGGTGGGGAAGACGATACAGGCTTTGGAAGACAACTTTCTGCAATATTAGGTTCAAATAACAGAATAAATAAAGTTAAATCTATTAGTGCGCCTACATTAATTATTCATGGAAAAGATGATCCATTAATAAAAGTAAAGAATGCCTATAAAATGAATAACCTTATTAAAGGTAGCAAACTTATTATCATTGATGATATGAGACACTTGATAGAACCACCTGTTTTTAACCAGTTTAAAGACGATCTTTTATTTCATTTAAGTCAGTAAGTAAATTAAGTATGCTCACGAACAAATTTAAAATAAATTATTCTATTGGTTCAGTTGCCAATGGAATTAAAACTGATACTTTTACGTTTTTCTTATTATTTTTTTATAGCAATATTATTGGCTTAAAGCCTTCATTAGCAGGGTTAGCTATATTTATTGCACTTTGTGTAGATGCTATCACAGACCCACTTATGGGAACTATTTCTGATAGAACAAAATCTTCTTTAGGAAGAAGACATCCTTATATGTTAATTTCGTTCATCCCAATGTCATTAGGTTATGTATTTTTATTTGCTCCAAGACAAGATTGGGATATGTCGCAAAATGATCTTTTTGTTTGGATGACAATTTTTACAATCTTAACCAGAATCGGAATGACATTATTTGATATACCGCATAGAGCTTTTGGAGGTGAGGTTACTAAAAATTATAAAGAAAGAACTTTATTAATGTCATGGCGTGAAATGGTAGGTTGGGTTGCTGGTCTTAGTAATGCATTTTTAGGTTATGGTATATTTTTTGCATCAACTCCTGAATATCCTCAAGGACAATTAAATCCTGATGCATGGTTTCCATTTGCATTAACAGGCGCAATATTTATGATACTAAGCGTACTTTATTCATCTCTTTCTACAAAAGATGAAATTAAATCTCTTTCAAAATGGTCAGGATCAATATCTTTAATGGATATTCTTAAAGAGTTAACGATAGCTGTA
>CACHWY010000008.1 GCA_902583575.1 uncultured SAR86 cluster bacterium
TTGAACAACATGTTGATGAACTTTTATCCACTAACTTGTTTAATAAATCTATTCTTATATGCAATAAATCTATTTCACATAATTTTGATAAGAATATTAAAACTTTTGTAATCAAAAATATTAGAAGAAGATCTTTATGGGGCAAATACAAACTTAAGAAGTTATTAAACCAAATTAATCCAGATGTAGTGCATACACATGGGAGCAAAACAACGTCAATTATTTCATCTATTAATAAAAAAAATTTTAAGCATGTTGCTACAGTACACGGCATAAAGAAAAATAAAAAAGTTTATGAAAAAGCAGACTTAGTTATTGGTGTAAGTAAAAAAACAATTAAAGGAATAAAAAATAAATCTGTTGTCATCACAAATTGGTGGAATCCAAAATTAGTAAAATTTAATTCAAATAAAAATGAGTATGCTTTAGCCATAGGAAGATTAGAAAAAGTAAAGGGGTTTGACCTGTTAATCACATCTTGGAAAAATATTAAATCAAACCTTGTGATTGTTGGATCTGGGCAAGAAAAACAAAATCTTAAAAATCTTATAAATCAGAATAATTTATCAACAAGAATTAAGATTGTTGATGATGTAAAAAGAGATGAGCTTATAAATTTTTATAAAAATGCATCAGTATTAATAATCTCATCTAGAGATGAAGGTGGCCCAAGGGTTGCTTTAGAAGCCCTATTTCTCCAAATACCAGTTCTCTCTACAGATGTAGGCCATATGAGCAATATATTACCAAATGAACTATTGGCTAAAAAAAATGATAAAGAATCATTAAAAGAACTACTTGAAGCCCATATTGATAATATTGAACTAATGAATCAAGATGCTATTTTTGAATATATTACCAATGATTATTCAATAGAAAAAAAAGTATTGGAGATTATTCGATGCTATGAAGATCTATTTAATAATTGATTATATAAATTCAGTGTTTTATTTATCATTCTTTCAGATGTATAAATATTTTCACTAGGCATGGGATAGTTTTTATCTGATATTTTTTCTACTTTATCTGATAAGTCTTGAAGGTTCCCTAATTTAACTAAGCCGACTGGGTATAATTTTTCTAAAATCTCTTTTGTCCCGCCATGATTCCACCCTATTACTTTTGCTCCACAACTAATTGCTTCAATTGTTGTTCTTCCAAATGGCTCAGGGCTAATTGATAGATTAAAAACCACATCAGAAATCTTGTAAATATTTGTTATATCACTTCGTGATCCGGTAAATGTAATATTTTTTTTAATATTTAAATCTAAAATTTTGCTTTGTAAAGTATTCAAATATCTTTCTTTTGATTTAGATGTTGGGCCTACCACCAAACCATGGAATTTATTTTTATCTAACCTGGATATTAATTCAATAAAACTATCTACTCCTTTCCATTTAGATATTCTTGTTGGCAGCGTTAAAATAATTTTATTTTTTGTTTCAGGGAACTCCTCATACCATTTATTGATCCATTCAGGTTGAATAGCATCTTGATTGAAGACTTCTAAATCACAACCTCTTGGGATGGTGGTAATTTTATCTTCCGCTACTTTATATGTATCAATAATATAATTTTTGACCGTATCAGAGATTGCAATAATATGATCAACCTTAGACATGATCTGGCTATACATTGGTGTGCTATATAGACCATGAAAAGTTGATATCAGTAATGGTTTTTTTGCTAGCTTTTTAAAAGCATAATGATTTATCCATGCTGGCATTCTTGATCGAACATGAATGATATCTGGATTTTCTTTTAGATATATATCTTTAAGCTTATTGGATAAAAAAAATGAAAATAAACTTTTTTTATGGATTGGTAGATTTATATGTTTTCCGCCGTCTTTAATTATATCTTTTTCAAAAATCCCGCCATTAGAAATTACTATTGATTGATGTCCTAAATCAGATAATGCTTTTGAGAAATCTTTTGTACCTCTTTCAACACCACCAATATTTAATTCAGGTAATAGTTGAACTACCTTTAGTTTATTCATATCTTAAAGAAACAGCAGGATCCATTTTTGCTGCTCTTTTTGCTGGCCATATCCCAAAAAATAATCCTACTAAAGCAGAGAAAGTAATTGAACCAATAACAGCAGAAATTGGTAATGCGTATGGCCAATCATTTAGTGACGCAAACAAGAATAATAATGAGGTACCAATTAAGATTCCTATAATTCCCCCTATTATGCAAAGTAAAATAGCCTCAACTATAAATTGCATCATAATAACCCTTTGAGTTGCGCCCAAAGCTTTTCTTAGGCCAATTTCTCTTGTCCTTTCAGTTACAGAAACAAGCATTATATTCATCACTCCAATTCCACCCACTATTAAGCTTATCCCTGCTATCCCAGCAATAAGAGCAGTGAATATTCCTGTTGCTTGTCTCCTTAAATCTGCAAACTGACTATAATCGCTAATTCTAAAATCATTATCTTCACCTGGGCCAATATCATGTTTTGCTCTTAATATCTCTTCTATTGTCATCATAACAGCATCAATATTATGATCATTTGATATGCCAACATTAATAGAATCAACCTTATCAGTTCCAAAAAGTCTTTGAGCACCAGTTAATAGAGGAACATAAAGCTCATCATCAGGGTTTTGCCATCCTGTTGAGCCCTCTTCTTTTAAGATACCAATTACTTTATAGGATACGCCTGCAATCAATATTTCATTATTAAGAATATTTTTAACGTTTGTTTTTAATTCTCCTGGAACATCTGATCCAATAACTACTACTCTCTTCCTTCCATAATTTTCATCTTCAGTGAATAATCTGCCATGTTCTAAATCATACCCACGAACATTAAAATGAATTGGTAAATATGCTCCAACTCTCTCATTAATATTTGCATTTCCAAATTTAATTTGTCGATTTCTTGTAATGGTGGGTGATATCCTCCAGTTATGTTCATTATTTCTAGCTAAAGCTTCTGCATCTTTAATATCTAATGGAATCATGCCTTTTGTAACTGCCCCTCTTCTATTTTGACCTGGACTTACATACAAGGTTCTACCACCTAAATCATCTATACTTTGTTCAAGAGCTTTTTCTGCGCTAGAGCCTAACCCAATTACAGCTATTACTGCAGCCGTACCAATAATTATTGCCAAAGAGGTAAGAAATGACCTCGTAGCATTAGATTTAATTGAGGTGATTGCTGAAACTAAGGATTCTTTAATTAACATTATCCAAAACTAAATGATGCTTCAACTCTTTCTCTAAATTGTCTTTGATAATCTACTAAGCTCTTGCTTGGAAGGATATAAACAGTATCTTTATTATTTAATCCTTCAATGATTTCTACATTTGATAAATCAGATATACCTATCTTTACCCATTCCAAAGATGGTCCTTTTTTAGTTTCTTTAATAACAATAAATCTATTGAAATTTTCTCCCTCTACTCTATTTATTAAAAATTCATCAACTTGTTCTTTAGGTATATTTACAATGCCTGCTGCAGAATAAATATCTTTTCTTGTTCTTAAAGACATAGAAGGAACGCTCATAGAAACTTCTTTATTCAATATTTCAATTACTACATCGGTATTCATTCCAAGCAATAAAAGATTTTCATCATTATTAATATCAATAAGGACTGGAAAAGTTGTCACATTTTGTTCAATTCTTGCAAGAGGTTCTACTTTTGAAACGATACCAAAAAATTCTTTATCTCTATATGCAGCAACTTTAATAGATACAGTTTGACCAACAGATACTTTTCCAACATCTATCTCATCTACCAAAGCCCTAACTCTAACTTTAGATAGATCTGCCATAGTCATTAACAAAGTACCACCTCCAACAGCTGAAGTTGGAGAAGAAATTACCTGTCCCACCTCTACAGGCCTTGAAATAATTGTTCCGCTAACAGGTGATCTAACTACTGTATCATCTAAAGAAATTTTTGCATTCTCATAACTTACTTCGGTTCTTACAAGTGTTGATTTTGCTTGAGCAAAATTTTCTTGTATATCTTCAAAGTCCTTATCTGAAATACTTCCCCTATCATGAAGCTCTTTACCTCTTTCATATTGTGATTTAGCATTTGCAAGCCTGACTTTGGAGGCTTCTAAATCAGATCTTGACTGGTCTAGAATATTTGTTGGCGTCCTTTGATCTATTTGACCTAAAACTGATCCTTTATCTACAAAATCACCAACTTCAGCACCTAAAAAAAGAATTTCGCCTGATGCTTTTGATTTTATTTCAACAGACGAAATTGCTTCTATAATACCAGAAGCCTCAATTGATAATTCCAATTGTTTTGTTTTGATTTCTTGTTTTTTATAATATTGAGTATTCTTATCAGCATCACCACCTGAGCCACATGAAACCAATAAAAAAGTATAAAAAATTGATATAAAAGTCTTGTTTATTTTCATAATATTAATTTCTAGTATCTGATTCTATCAGACCATCCATGATTGTAATAATTCTATTTGATTGAGAGGCAATATTATCCTCATGAGTAATTATAATTATTGTTTGTCCTTGATTATTTAAGTCTTTAAATAAATTCATTACTTCGTTCCCAGTTTTTGAATCTAAATTTCCTGTAGGTTCATCAGCAAATAAAATGCTAGGTTTGTTAACCAAAGCTCTCGCAATAGCTACTCTTTGCTGCTGCCCTCCTGAAAGCTCTGATGGAGAATGCTTTACCCTATCTTGTAAGCCAACATTTTCTAGTACTTTTTTAGATCTTTTAATAGCTTCATTTTCTGAACAGCCTGCATATTTTAAAGGCAACATAACATTTTCTAATGCGGTACTTCTCGGTAAAAGATGAAAAGATTGAAAAACGAAACCTATTTCTTCATTTCTTATTTTTGCTAACTCATCATCATCTAATTCACTAACTGATCTTTCATTAAGATGGTATGTTCCATTTGTAGGAGAATCCAAACAACCAATAATATTCATCAATGTTGTTTTTCCTGAACCTGATGGGCCCATAATTGATATAAATTCTCCTTTTTCAACTGATAAATCTATTCCATTAAGAGCTTTAACGATTTGTGACCCTGCCTCATATTCTTTTGTTAAATTTTTAGTTTTTATAATCATTTAAATAAACCTTTAAGTGCCAATAGACTGGTTTATATACTGAATCCATCCTTCAGCTGCGCCTTTAGATTCTTCAAATTCAAAAGCAAGCTCTAAATGCTTTAAGGCATTATTTAACTGATCTATTTCATAATAAGCAATTCCTTTAAGCAGATCAATTCTTCCAGGAACCTCATTCCACTTTTCAGATTGAGCTTTATCAAAATATTTTATAGCCATATTCCAGTCCTCTGATTCAAACGCAAATCTGGCAATCCTATAGGATGTTTTAGAATCACTTTCTATTTCTAAAGATTGAATAAGCGCTTCAATACCTTTTCTTCTATCCTTAGAAAGAAAGTAAGAATCAGCTAAGAGGTCAAGATTCTTCTTATTTACTTTAATTATTTCATTATCAAACCCATGGTTGAGTACTTTAATTGCTTTGGTTGGAAGGTCTTTATATAAAAAATATTTAGTTAAATTTAAATAATCTATTTCCTTTTTCATAACACCCTTTTCAAAAGCAAGTTCCAGACCTGCTAGGGACTCATTTTCATTATTCCCGCCATAGTAAACACCACTTAATTGTTTCCAATATGTGTTCTTATCTGGATTAACGAAAATTAAAAATTGTCCTACTTCAATTGCAGCATCAAATTTTTCTAACTTTACTGCCAATCCAAATTCATATTGCAACCAATCTTCATTAAGTTCAGCAGAAACATCATTACCTTTAGAAATGTATTTATAAGCATTATCTAAATTATTTATCTGATAATATGCCATTCCTAACATAACAAAATTTCCACCACTTAAATCTATTCCTCTTTTCATTCCTATTTGTTGAGTTTTTAATAAAGTATCTATAACTTTGTTATATTCAGCTGCTTGAAAATAAGCTGCTGCTAAATTTGATCTAGTCTGGATTTCACCTGGTAAGTTTAATGCGCCATGTTTAATAGACTTTTCTAACCAAGGAATTGCACTAGCAAAATCACCTTGAATTAAATAAAACTGTCCGTATAGTTGATTAATTAATGCCCTTTCATAACTTCTTTCATTCTTATAATATTTGTTTGCTAATGACTCTAGTTCTCTACCAGCATCCTCAAATCTATCCATTTCCATATAATTATGAATTCTTTTTAGATACTGATAAGTCCATTGACTAATAGTATTATCTGCACTAAAAATATTTAATGGACTTATCAAAAATAGAATAAAAAATGCTTTTACAATAAATATCTTAAAAGTATTAAACATTACAAATAAACTCCACTTTTAATTCACCTCTTTGTTCAACCGCAACCCCATCTACTGTTTTAGGTTTAAATTGCCATCTTCTTACAGCCTTTGTTGCTTCTCTATTAAACACTCTGGGTGGATTTGCTTTAATTAATTTTATTTCTTCAACTCTACCCATAGAATTTACAAGCAAATTTAACAAAACTTCACCATTAGTTCCAGCTAAAGCTGCTTCTGGTGGACAACGTGGTGCAATTTTAACAAGTGGTATTAAGTTACTTGTTCCAGAACCTAAATTGCTAATATCGCCCAAAAAAGCTCCTTTAAAGTCAGTTGGGACATCAAAATCAGGAATATCAATATCTAAGTTCTGCATTGGTGGTGGTTTTGTATCATCTAATTCAACTTCTGGCTGTGGAGGTCTTTTAGGTTGTGGTGGCTTATCAGGTAATCTTCTGGTTCTTTGTTCAAGATTATCATCTTGTTTTATTCTAATAAACTCAATGTAATTTTGAGGTTTGTTTTTTAAATCAAGATTAGTATTTCTAGTAATAAGAGATTGAATTATTAAAAATATTACAAAAGTAATTACCAATGTAACTAAAATATTAACTGCTTTATTTTTATCAATTGTCATTTTTCGCTGCAATAGAAATATTCTGAATTCCAGCTAGTCTGATTTGATCCATAGTTTCAACTAAGAGTCCAGATTTTGACAATTTATCAGCTTGGATTATTACAGAGCCCCCTGGATATTCTATTTTTAATCTTTCTATATTTGCTCTTACTGCTTTTAAATCAACTCTTCGTTTATCAATCCAGATCTCATTATTTTCAGTTATTGCAACTAATATATTACCCTTTTCATCTCTTTCAGCAGTTTCAGCATTAGGTCTATTTATATCAACACCAGTTTCTTTTACAAAAGAAGTTGTAACTATGAAAAATATCAACATGATGAATACGATATCCATCATGGGGGTTAAATCTAGGGCATTCTCCTCATTTCGCCTTCTTGATGATCTTCTTTTCATAGCTTGTAACCTTCATTCTTAAGGCTTGATTTAAAATTGTTTGATAGGCTATTTATTCTTCCATTTAGATCTTGATAAAAATATAGTCCAAATAATGTAATTACCATACCAGACATTGTAGGGATGGTTGCCATTGCAACACCTGAGGACATTGCTCTTGGGTTACCAGTACCTAAGAATGACAATACTTCAAATACTTCAATCATCCCGTAGACTGTGCCTAATAAACCAATCATTGGACACATGCTAATTAGACCTTCTAACATTTTAATATTAGTTTTAGATTCACGACTAACCGATGCAAGCAATACGGATTCTACAAATTTATAATCTGTGGTTTCGGGTGGAAATTCCTTCTTAAATTCTGATAATTTAAGTTTGAGCCATGATTCAGAATTAAAAAAAATAAATCTATATTTATCAATAAGAATATAAAAAATTATTAAAGTAATAAAAAATAGGACATACAAAACTGGCCCTCCTCTAAGAAATAATTCGTTAAGCATTATTCTTTAGACAATAAATAAGAGCCCTTCTCTTCAACTATTTGAACGAGTGTATTAACTCTATCTGATATATAGGTATAAAATCCTAATAATGGAGCTGCAACCATTAAACCTAGCATTGTAGTTATAAGTGCTTGTGATATACCACCAGCCATTTGCTTTGGATCACCAGTACCAAATAAAGTAATTGCCTGGAAGGTCTCAATCATACCAATAACTGTCCCTAATAGGCCTAGTAAAGGAGCAACTGCTGCAACAAATTTAATCCAACTTACACCCCAATCTAATTTAGATGAGTAATTTGATATCAATTCATCGATTATATTTTCTTTAGATTGATACGATTTAGCTTTCTTAATATTATCAATCATATCTTGAATGACATTCGTTTGATTAGAGTCTTCTAAAATTTTCTTACTTTCATTCAAGAAATAAATTTTATAAGATGAAAATGCAACTCCGATAATACCAATAAGAATAATAATAAATCCAACAGATTTACCTTGTGCTATTCTTTCAATCCAACCAGCCTTATCTAAATATAATGACAGCAAAAAGCCTCTTGTTGGATCTATAGAAGCGGTTTTATATTCATCGCTTCTTTGGTGCCTTTTCAGATTCCTTAGTATGATTTTTTCAGGTTGTCTTTGAAGTAATTCAAAGCCATTTAATTCATTAATTGGTTTTATAAATTTAGATTTATAGGAAGCAGAAAATAGACCATATCTAACAATATTATCTTCAAATGAATCGCCTTTTGAGTTTATTATTTTAGATTTAAATTCTTTAACCTCACCTGATGCTACTATCTCATTAAAATATTCAAGCCATAAAACTTCTAACTCTTCGATGCTATGAACTTGTATCTTCCCTATCTCTTTTAACTTATCTCCCCTTTCTGGAAATTCAGTAAATGTATAAGCTGATTCTGAAGATGATAATAATTCCCCTGCAAATTGTCTTGCAACACCAAATAACTCTCCTAAAACACCTATCTTAATTTGCAATCTTTCTTCTAATTCAGCTAAAACTTTTTCATTTTCTTCAAATTCTTTTTCAAGTCTTGCGTTTCGTTCATTCTCAAGCCAAAGATCATTCCTTGCCTTAGCAAGCATAGACTCTCTTTCATCAATTAGATCTAAAAATTTGTTAATTCTCTTCTGATCATCTGCTACATAAATACTTTTATTAATTTCTACCGTCTGCAAAAGCGCTTTAATCGCGTTATTACGCTGCTCTTCTATTGGTATCTCTTCTTCATTTTCTTGTGCGAATAAAGTCAATGGAAGTAAAATCGAAATAAATAAGTAGAACTTAATCATGACTCTGACCTATCTACTGGTTGAATTGGTAAATTAATAAAATTGGGTGGGGCTTGTCTGTTAGCTATATCTATAGCAGCCTTTAATTCATTACTAAGTTTTCCTTTTGTATTAACCCATGCCTGTTTTGAATTATCCCAATAGCCAGTCTTTTTATAATCTAATGAAGAATAATATAAACCAATTCTACCTAATCTAAAAAATATAACTGCGGTATCATTATTATTTAACTCCATAGTGCCACTATAAGTTTCAATAGTATTTCCGAAGTTATATTCTGATTGATATGCCTCAAAAACTTTTCGAAATTTTTCAGCTGTTGTTACATTTGCTTGTAATATAATTTCGTCTAAATTATCTACTGTTGCAATTCTTTCATCTTTTAAAAATGGCATATCTAAGAGCACAAATTCTCTTAAAACATCAATCATTCTTTTGAGGAAAGGTAATATATCTTTATTGGTTGAATCTAAAGAATCAATTTGTTTAAGAATACTCTTAATTTCTGATTTTTGAGCATTAATTATCTCTTGTAACTGATCATCATATGTTTTTAGACTTTTATATTCAGCTACCGTATCTTTAAATTCATAATATATTTCTTTAGATTTAATGTCTAAATTATCTATTTTCTTTTGTGCATCTTGGCTTAAAGAACTAGCAGAAACTTGTGTATCAATTGTTTCATTAACAATTTCTTGTGCATTTATATTTACGCAGACAAATATAAATAAGAATATATATTTTTTACTATTTATCCCCATAAATCTATTTTACACGATACAAAAAAAAACATCCTCTATTAAAGAGGATGTTTTAATTTAGATTAAATTAGAATCTGTAAGTAATACCAGCTGTCATGTATCTACCAAAAGCACTGTAGTATCCTTGATTAAAGAAAGGATAGCTATAACCAGTATCTTTTTGCGGCATGACATCGTCGATATTTCTTATACTTACATATGTGTCTATATCAGGTGACCAGTCATATGAATATGAAACATTAGTCATAATGTGTGGATCTGACTTGGTACCGCCGCCAGCTGTACCGTAAATATTCATATGTCCCATTCTTGTCATATTTACAGAAACGCTATGTTGTTCATACTTATAGTTGAAATTCACATTCTGTCTAGACCTTGGCTCATAATAGTAATATGTTAAAAATTCTATTTGTTCACCATATGGGTCAGCTAGATAATTAATATGGTCAATAGTTGTAGAACCTATTGAAATAGCAAAATCTCCAGCGCTTTCAGTCTCTTTTCTCCAGTTAATATATGTATCATGACCAACATACTCAATAAACCCTTGGTTTCTTGGATTTCTAGTAATAGATACGATATTAGTAAGAGATGTAGGCGCGTCTCCGGGGAAATACGTAGCACTTCTTTCTATATTAGAAGCAACAGTATCACAGTCTCTTGCTGGAATATTTTCTGAGAAATCATACCAGTCACTAAATGCTTGACCATATAAACAAACACCCTCAGCAACTAACTGAGATGTATTTGATTCTTGAGCAACACCATTTTCTAGATAAACATGGAAAGCATCCCACTGCCAACTCACATTTTCACCAATATTTAAAACAAAACCAATAGAATAGTTTTCACCCTCTTCTTCTTGAAGGTTTTTATCACCACTTTGGTATGTTTTTCTATAACTACCATAACTACCTTGGAATCCACATAATGAAGCTTTGGTAGCTAAATCACCAGGAGCAATTGGCCCTGTACCTGTGGCTCCTGCAAGGAAGTTTGCATAACACTGCGGATAGTCAGTACCGTATGAGAATACTGAACTTGGTTGTGAATAAATATAGTGCATATCAGGTGCCCTAAAGGTTTGACCTGCTGAACCTCTTAATAAGAAATCTTCTGTTGGTCTATATGCAAAATTAAACATTGAAGATACTCTTGAACCAACACTAGATGAATCATCGTCATATGAATCATATCTTGTAGCAAATGTAACTTCTAATTTGTCATTTATTGGAGCTGCTAATTCAACACCAAGTGACATTCTTGATCTATCACCAAAACCATATCTAGTTGAGCCTTGGATAATCTTGATTGCGTCGTCACCACCATAGATTTCATCATCTAATCTACCAGCTGATGGTATAACTTCATAATCTTGATATTGATATTCAGCATGAATGTTAAATGCAACTGGTGTATTACCAGCCATGACCTCACCAGTAATATCCGCATCAATTAAATATTGATATGACTCTGCGTCTACTGAGTCATCTACTAACCATGATTGGAATAAATCTGTTGAAATTGCTCCCCATATTCTTTCAGGGAAGAAACAGTTTGAAAAACCAAATCCAGCTAACAAACCACCCATTCCTGAGTCTGCATGCTGACAAACATCGCCTGCATACCAACCAGTTGCAAGGGAACCATCTGGGTTTGTCATCCCTACACCAGCCATATAATCTTTAGCTTTTTGTGTAAGTGTTGAATCTGCATAAAATGAATTGTATCTAGTCATGTTCGCGCCGACAGACCATTCATGACCACTATCCATTGTGCCTGATACTCCCATATAGAAGTCAGTCATATCTTCTTCATAATCTGATCTCGCTTCAAATGGTCGACCCATAGCAGGAGTAAAGTATCTTAAAAGATATGATGCTCTTAGAACTCGGTTTCCAGCTGGGACTAAGTCATTACCTACTGGTCCAGCACTATCACCACAACCCAAAGTCATACATTGATATATTCTTGAGTCAATCATTGATCCAAGTGAAACATATCTAGAAACTGAACTTCTTAAATATGCTTCTTCATTAAAATGATAAAGTCTTGCTTTAAATTGATTTCCGTTATCAAAATTATGCGTAAAAGTACCCATTATCGTGTAATCATCTCTTTCGTTAACTATGGTTGTTGAGTCACCACCGTTAGCACCTCTGTTGTAAGCGCAAGCGTAACCTTGATAAGAACCTGGATAATTAGTTATACCGTAAACTTCTGGCTTATCTCTACTAAATAATCTAAAGACTCCACCTGAAAGAGCAACACTATTACAAGGATATCCAAAATCTTCAGGTGAGTATGTTGCAGCATCACCGCCACCAAGATACCAAGGTACAACCTGCATAGCAGCACCCCATCTTGGTCCTATATAATCTAATCCATAATCTGGATCATCTTTCCAGTCGTTATATCCATCTCTGTCTGATAGATACATTGGATCAACATGTGAAGCATCAATACCTAATGTCCAGCTTGATGCTCCAAAGAAACCACCTGTAGAGAAAGTGAAATTGGTAATCATGTCATTGCCATGCTCAGTAACAGATGCATATGCATCAACCTGAGAATAATCCATTCCATCTTTAGTAATAATGTTTACAACACCGCCTACTGCATCAGATCCATATATAGCAGAAGAGCCTTGGGATAAAATCTCAATCCTATCAATTAATCCATTTGGTATAGTTGAAGTATTAACAATATTACTAGCATTGTTATAAGGTAATGGATAATCAGCTGTTCTTCTTCCGTTAATTAAATATAAAGTCTTACTAGGACCAATATTTCTTAAATTAAGAGAGTTAGCGTTTGGTGTAAATAAGTTTGTATTTTGCTCATTCTGGTTATAAGCGTTTGCAGCTGGAATAGCTTGCAATGCTTCGGTTATATTTCTAAAACCACCAGCATCAATATCTTCTTTTGTAATAACAAGAAGTGGTAATGCGCCTGAAAGGTCTGTTCTTTTAATTCTAGAACCTGTTACCACAACTTTTTGTAACTGAACTACTTCCTCATCTCCGCTAGATGAGCTTGTGCTAGTTGACTCTGAAGCAGGAGCCTCTGAATCTGATTGAGTTGTTTCTTCAGCTTGTGATTCTACAACTTCCTCACCTGGATTATCAGCAATAACATAGCCAGATACTAAGAAAAATAATATATAAATTGAAAAAATTTTTTTAAATTCCATAATGGATCTTCCTCTAATTAAGTAAATAATTCACATTAAAAACATGAATTTTGTTATATCCCACAGTTATTTTGTACTTTATATAGCAATTAATCAAGAATTTAGCTAATTTTATAGACTTTATTATTTCGTATATAAAGCATTTAAAATATAATACATTTTCAAACATATAAACAATTTAGGACATATTTAAATATGAAAATACATAATTTTATCTTATCGATTGTAATTATCTTTACTTCAACCTCGTTATTAGCCTATGAAAGAATACCAAATGAACAATTTGCCTGTTATTCAAATTTTAACAAAATGATGGTTTCGCCAGATGGTAGATATCTACTTATTAGAAATACAGTAAAAAATAATGAATGCGATGTAGAAAAAGAGAAAGAGAAAGGCGTTGAAGATGAGATGTTTGATAGAGGACTCTTGCTTTTAGATCTTGATACTATGGAAACAACTATGATTAGTGATGGAAGTTCTGGAGGTGGAGTTTCTGATGCTGGATGGCTTAGTAGTAACCGTATTTGGTATACCCCAAGGTATCAAACAGGTAAAACTATGAAATCAATGGCTACATTTGCGATGAATATAGATGGTACTAGAAGGACTATTATCAAAGAAGGTGGTTATTGGGGACAAGTAATCTATGACGCAGATTATGATGACCCAAATCATGTTTATGTAATAAATAATGAAAGAAGAAACATCATATGGGACTACTATAGATTAAATGTTTATACAGGTAAAAAAACAAGAATTGCTTTTGGTCCTGATATTGGAGATATGAAGGGAAAAGCAATATTAGGTTCTTTAACTAACCATGAAACTAAATTACCACTTGGAATGCTTATAGATGTAGGTCTTGATAGAGTTCTTTATGAATATGATTCTAAAAATAAAGAATGGAAAGAACACTTTAGATTTGCATGCCAACAACCAGGATTTACACCTATTGGAACATATAAAGGCAAAGTAGTTGTTTCAGGTTCTAAATTTAGCCCTTCTGGCAAGTTATTAGAAGAAAATGATACTAACGCTATTTATTTTTACGATATGGATACTAGAGAGTTTTCAAATAAGTTATATCAGGACCCTAGATATGACGTGGACGGTCTTACTGGAAGTTGCAGGCAAGCATCTGGTGGTTCATTTTCAAGATACGGAAGCTCTGAAATAGCTGCAATAGGATATGAATCATACCAACAAGAAGTAGTATTTTTTGATAAGGATGCCGAAGCTACATATGTAGCTATAAAGCAATTATTTCCTGATGATCAAGTAAGCCTTGAATCTTCTGACGTTTCAGGAAAAGTAATGATAGTTAGAGTATCAAATACTAATAATCCTGGAGATTATTATATTGTTGATTTATATAAGAATGCTGTAAATCTTTTGTATCAAAGCAGACCTTGGCTTGATAGGTCTAAGTTAGCAAAAGCACAACCGGTAACATACACTGCAAGAGATGGTCTTGAAATACCTGCACTCCTTACACTTGCTACAAAAGAAACAGATAAAAACTATTTCATTATATTGCCGCATGGCGGACCTAATACTAAACAATACATTGGTTATGATACGTGGGTTCAATTTTTTGCAAATAGAGGAATAAACGTTCTCCAACCTGATTTTAGAGGTTCCACTGGCCTTGGAACTAATCATTACATTGCTGGCAACCAAGAATGGGGTAAAAAAATGCAAGACGATATCACTGATGGCGTATTGTGGGCCATAAAAAATGGTTATGCAGATAAAGATAGAATATGTATAGCTGGTGCAAGTTATGGAGGTTATGCAACTATGGCAGGCTTAGTATTTACTCCTGATTTATATAGATGTGGTATTAATTCTGTTGGTGTTACTGATCAACAACAGCTACTTGATAACTTTGCTAAAAAAGCTAGTAGATTTCAAAGCTGGGATGAAGAACCATTATTAGAATGGGGAGACTTATCAACTCCAGAGGGTCAAGAATATGCTAAAGAAATATCACCTATTTTGCATGTAAATAATATTAAAGCTCCTGTACTCGTATTGCACGGATCGAATGACTATGTAGTTCCTGTTTTTCATGCAAGAGATTTAATACGTAAACTGGAATCATTAGATAAAGAATATGATTCTATGTTCCAAGCTTACGATGGACACTGTGTTACTTCATGTGGTGAAATGGCAAATTTAGAGTATTTAAATAAACAAGATGAGTTTTTAGAGAAATATCTCTTTAATTAAAAAGCGTCTAGATTGGTTTGCTGTTTACCCAGTATAAGACCATGAACATCATAAGTGCCCTCATAGGTATTCACTGCTTCTAAATTCATACAGTGACGGATCACATGATATTCGTCACTTATTCCATTGCCTCCATGTATATCCCTAGACTTTCTGGCAATCTCTAAAGCTTTTTGACAATTATTCCTTTTAAGCATAGAAATCATATGTGGTTCCATTTTGCCATCATCTATTAATCTACCTAGTCTTAATACAGACTGCATTCCTAGAGTTATTTCTGTTTGCATGTCAGCTAATTTATTTTGTATCAATTGTTTTCCAGCAAGAGGTTTACCAAATTGCACTCTTTCCATTGAATACTCAAGTGCAGCATTCCAGCAAAACTCTGCAGCGCCCATTGCTCCCCATGCAATGCCATATCTAGCCATATTCAAACATGAGAACGGTCCTTTAAAGCTCTGAACTTCAGGCAACATTTTTTCTTTGGGAACAAAAACATTATCAAGAAAGATCTGTCCAGTAACTGAAGCTCTTAGCGCAAACTTGCCTTCTATAGTTGGAGTTGAAACACCTTTTGAATCTCTATCTACTATAAAACCCCTTAAGATACCCTGCTCATCTTTTGCCCAAATGACCAACACGTCTGCAATTGGAGAATTTGTTATCCAATTCTTAGAGCCATTTAAAACATATCCGCCATCTTTTTCGGTTGCCTTAGTTTTCATAGATCCAGGATCAGAACCAGCATCTGCTTCAGTTAACCCAAAACATCCAAGTTTATCTCCCTTAGCCATATCAGGTAGATAAAAATCCTTTTGTTCATCTGAACCAAATTCATAAATAGCATGCATTGAAAGTGATGTTTGGACACTAAAAGCAGACCTATAACTTGAATCAACTCTTTCAATTTCTCTAGCTATAAGACCATAGGAGACATAGTTAACTCCAGCACAACCATAACCTTGAATAGGTGCGCCAAGAAATCCAAGCTCGCCTAATTCTTTATATATAGACTTATCAAATTTTTCATTACGATTGGCATCTATTATTCTTGGCAATAATTGGTTTTGGCAATAATCTTTAGCTGATTTATGAATGATTAGTTCTTCTTCAGATAATTGTTCTTCAAAAAGTAAAATGTCTTGTATTTCCATAAGTTTATATTTTTTCTATTCGTATAATACCAAATCTTGCCATAGAGAATGAAATTGAATTTTTATTTAAAACAGTTTCACATATTTTGATCATTTTTTGACTATTACCACAAATTATTATCAAAGGAATTTCACTCTGATACTGAAATACAAAATCAATTATTAAATCATCAACATTATGATGGCGCTCACCATGAAGATCTAGATGAGTAATACCATTTTCTAAAAAAACATTCATCCACTATTCCCTAATCTCAATATATAATTAATTATATGGCAAAACTTCATTTTTTTTATTCAACAATGAATGCTGGTAAATCAACCTCCCTGCTTCAATCAAATCATAATTATTTAGAAAGCAACTTAAAAACACTTTTATTTTTACCAAAAGAAATTTCAGATAAGGCTGATTCAAATATTGTCTCGAGAATTGGTCTAAAAGCAAAAGCAATTTCCATAGACAATGAGTTTAAATTTTATGAATATGTCAAAAATATTGAATATAAGAATATAAATTGTATTTTTGTTGATGAGGCGCAATTTTTAACAAAAGAACAAGTAAGAAATTTAAGCAAAATTTCAGATAAATTAGATATACCAGTAATGTGTTACGGCATTAGAACAGATTTTCAAGGTGAGTTATTTCATGGCAGCTCTGAGTTATTAGCCATTGCAGATAATCTAAACGAATTAAAAACTATATGCAGCGAATGTGATAAAAAAGCTACTATGGTAGTAAGGCTTGATGAAAACGGGGATGTTATTCTAGAGGGTGAAAAAATATTGGTTGGTGGAAACGAAATATATAAAACTGTCTGTAGAAAACATTTTAGAGAACTAACAAACTTAATATAAAGGAAAAATATGGAATACATCAATAAACAATTTTTATTAGACAAAAGACCTGTGGGTATGCCTGAAGATGATTGTTGGAAATTAAATGAAGAAAAAATTACATCGCTGAAAAAAAATGAGATTTTAATAGAAGTTAAATATCTTTCTATCGATCCCTATATGAGAGGACGGATGAATGATTCAATGTCTTATGCACCACCAGCTAAAATTGGAGAACCGATGACTGGAGAAATTGCTGGTGTAGTTATTGAAAGTAACTCTAATTTATATAGTGTTGGCGATAAAGTATGTGCACATAAAGGTTGGCAAACTTACATTAAAGCAAAGGATACAGATACAGCATTATTAAAAGTTCCTGAAACCAATATTGGACTCTCATCATTTTTAGGAACTCTAGGAATGCCTGGACGAACTGCCTATTTTGGTCTTAACAGAGTTGGAAATCCTAAATCTGGCGAAACTCTTGTTGTATCAGCCGCATCAGGGGCCGTAGGAACAGTAGTTGGTCAACTTGGAAAAATATACGGTTGTAGAGTTATAGGTATTGCTGGTGGTCCTGAAAAATGTGCCTATGTAAAGGATGTTCTTAAATTAGATGAATGTATTGATTATAAGGCTGGAAACTTAGAACAAGATTTAAAAAATGCATGTCCTAATGGAATAGATATTTACTTTGAAAATGTTGGAGGCCCAGTTACTAGAGCCATTGCTCCACTTTTAAATAAAGGCTCTAGAGTTCCTATTTGTGGCTTTATCTCTCAATACAATGCAAAGGATGTCTTAAAAGCAGAAACACCCTTTGATGTATTGGGGTCACTTAAGGTAAAACCTAAACATAGATTCTTTGTTGTAACAGAATGGGCTGATGAATGGGAGGCAGCAACTAAAGAAATTTTAGAATTAGTATCTCAAGATAAAATGAGATACAGAGAAACCATTACCAAAGGTTTTGAAAATGCGCCTCAAGCATTAAGAGATGTTTTAACAGGTAAAAATTTTGGAAAGCAAATAATTGAGATTTAAATAAAAATATTGCCTTTTAAGTATTGTGTAGCTTTTCCACCGATAATCACTCTATCACCCTTATCTTCACAATAAAGAACCCCGCCTCTTTTTGATAATTGAGCAGCAGTTAAATTTGTTTTATTAAGCTTTTGGCTCCAATATGGGGTTAGCGTGGTATGAGCTGATCCAGTAACAGGATCTTCATCAACCCCAGTTGCAGGAGCAAAAAATCTAGATACGAAATCATAATTAGTCCCTGCTGAAGAAACAATCAAACCTCTAGCATCTAGCTTAATTAATGATTCAAAATCTACATTTAAATTCTTAATAACATCTTCAGATCCTAAAATTGCTAAAATATCATCCCTCCCCTTAAAAGCTTCAATAGGCTTTACTCCAATGGTACTTTCAATCGAAGATATATCATCAAATAGTTCTATTTGGTCTTTTGGGAAATCAAGTAATAACAAATCATCATTTTGTGATACCGTTAAAATCCCATTCTTTAAGGAACGTACGCTAAAAATCTTTTCATCAGGGCTAATATAATTAAAGAACACATAAGCGGAAGCTAGAGTAGCATGTCCACACAAATCAATTTCACAATGGGGAGAAAACCATCTTATATGATAATTTCCCTCATCTTCTCTTATAAATGCTGTTTCAGAAAGATTATTTTCTGCAGCGATATTCTGCATCAGTGTTGAATCAGAGATATCTGAAAATACTACTGCAGCTGGGTTACCTGAAAAAAGTTTATCAGTAAAAGCATCTATATAATAAATATCATATTTCATTTTAATTTTATGTTGAAAAAATCTTCAACAGTATTATGAGCAATGTTCTGAAGAAATAATTTATCGTCTGAGTTGATTTTTCCAAAATAATCATAATTAATATTTATTGGTGATTTGTTAGTGATTGATGAGAATAGAACACATGCGGCCAAGTATGTCCCTAGTATGTCTGGATGACTGCCATCATAGTATTTATGTAATTTTATATCTGGGCGTTTTGCATATGCATTTTCAAATGCTATACCTACAGGAAATACTAATACGTTATTTTTATTTCCAGCCTGAATATACATTTTCTTGATATCTTCAATCATTTTTGGATTAGTATCTTTATGGGGTTCAACATAGGCATGAATCATATATAAAGCTGCTTCAGCTCCAGCCTCATGAATTTTATTAACCATTACTTCAATCTCATTGCTAAACATTTTCCTTTCTTTTCTGGTGTTAGTTTCGCCACTGCCTCCTTGAATAACAATTAACTCAAATGGATCATCAGCTCCAAGATTATTATGTTGCAATGAATGTTCTATATTATGGTGTGATAATCGAGATCCACTTATGGTTACAGATTTGTAGTTGCTGGTTTTTATTTTTCTTCCATAAGATTCTTCAAGCATTCTTCTAACATGATTATGCAAACTATCGTTGTAATATAAGTAACTATTACCTATGTAAAGCAATCTTTCTGGAGATTTATTATCCAAACCTTTTATAACAACATCATTTGCAAACAATAAGCTGCCATAAAATATATAAATAAATATGAGAATTAATTTCATTTTTGAATTATACAGATTAATAAATGGTGGAGCTACGCGGGATCGAACCGCGGACCTCTTGAATGCCATTCAAGCGCTCTCCCAGCTGAGCTATAGCCCCTTAAGTTAAGTTTCTATTTTCTTAGTTCTAGATTTTGCAAATAAATTTAAGATATAAATAAAGCATTTATTAAGATATGCATATATTTTTCTTGTTAATTTAATTCTAAACTTTTTAATAATTATCATCATACCTTTAATTTACTTATTTTTATTTTAACAAAAAAAAGAGGGCTAAAAGCCCTCTTTTTTTGGAAAATTACCTTATTACAGTTCTAATGTAAATCCAACAAATGTTTGCATACCCATATCAGTATGTAACAGTCTGTTGTACCCACCACTTTGAGTTAATGGAGGATCTTCTTTTGTTAAGTTTCTAACAGCAACGTTTACTGAAAGATTTTCCATACCTGGAACTGTATAAACAGCTCTAAAGTTTAGTTGATCAAAAGAATCTACCATTGAAGTAGCTTTATAATTAGCATCTGTTGTATCAGCGATTTCATCAATATACTCATACTGTAAACTCATGTATAAGTTAGGTACTGACATTAAAGTATGACCTACGTCAACTGTATATCTGTACTCTGGTATTGAAGTTAAACCAACATAGTTAACTACAGGTCCGTTAAAGAATGCTTCTGATTCAGACTCATCCATTAAAACCATATTGAGGTTAACATCGAAATCACCAACTTTAGAAGTAAATAAACCACTGTACTTGATATCTGTACCAGCTACAGTAGATGTATTACCATTAATTGGTCCTCTGAAACATTCAGATAAAGGCGCAGTAGCAGTTGTATCTGTTCTAGTACAATATGCACCCTGACCAGTTAATTGAGCCAAGAATGATGGCCCTAAAATTGTAGCATCAATAATATCTTGAACAGTTACAGATGTAATGATTCCATCTATTTCTGTGTTAAAGAAATCAACTGCAACTGAATGCATGCCTCTTTCCCAGATAATACCGATATTAGTTGCTTCTGACTCTTCAGGTCCTAAGTTAGGGTTAGCTGAAATATAAGTCTGGACCTGCTCTTCTGGGCAGTCAGCTCTAGCTATACCTTCAGCATTACACTTAACATAGTCATTGTGATAGTCAGCACTAAAAGTTGTGTTAGCAACAAGATCTCCAAGACCTGGAGCTCTAAATCCTGTACCAACTGAAGCTCTTACAGTAAGACCTTCCATTACTTCAAATAAACCTTTAACAGTATATGAAGTATTAGTACCGAAGTCGCTATAATCATCGTATCTAACCGCTACGTCAATTTCACCTCTACCGTCCATAAGTCCAGTTTTAGTTTCAAAGAAGTATGCAGTATAGTCTCTTCCTGTTCCGTCAGAGTTACCTGCTGAACCACCAACGTTCCCGATTTCTGACTGTTTATCATATGTATTTTCATATGAATACTCAGCGCTTTGAACACCGATAATAAAGTCAGTATCAGCAATAACATTTAAAGGCCCACCAAATGTTGCCTCTAAGCTGTTAAATTGGCTTCCTGCTTTTACAGAAGGAGAGTTTGAATAGTAATCTACAACTGTTTGATCAAATAATGAATAGTACTTTGTACCGTTAACAGTAAAGTAACCATCATTTTTAAATCCTTCAGCTGCTTTTGTATACTCAGGCTTCTGTAAATAACAACAGTTATTTGCTAAGTAGTCTGATAAATGCCATTGCATAGAAATATCCCATGCATAGTCATCCATAACTGTTCCATTGAAACCTAAAACAATATTACCAGTCCAGTCAGTATCTGTACCCGCTCTAGGGCCAATCTCAATAAATCTTTTTCTTAATTGAGTTGGAACATTAAGAGTAACAACTGTGCCATCAGGAAGTCTAGCGTTTGCTAGTCCTGCTGGGTAAGGATTAATAAATGCTGCTGGAGGAGCATATCTACCAAAAGTTTCTTGTCTTGAGACAACACCTTGGAAATAAGCACCTACATCATCACTTATTTGATAATCATAATTTACAGTAAAGAAGTCATTCTTCTTACCGGCTGCTTGAGCCATAATTTTTGTATAGTCAAATGAACAAAGATAGTTCTTTCCTAGACCACCTGCAGGACCACTACCAAAGTAGTAAGTCTTACCGTTTCCTACGAATCTTGAATCTCCTTGACATTCAGCAGCTGGCAACCACTGACCTTTCACTAGACCATTAGCTGGATCATCTTCATTAAGAATGTAGTTCCATGCATATGATGAAATACTGAAACCAGTATAAAAGTCATCACTTGTAGGAGCTCTACCAGCGTTATATTCTCTATCTGTTAGATAAACAATATCTCTTTGTGAGTGTTCATATGTCCATGTTAGGTTTGATTTGTCAGTCGTTATACCACCAACGATTGAGAAAGCTTCTTCCTCACCGCCTGGTAAATCAGGATCACCAACACGACCAGAAATAGTCATACCTTCAAATCCTTTTTTAGTAATAACGTTTACAACACCACCAATAGCATCTGAACCATAAACAGCAGAAGCACCATCAGCAAGAATCTCTACTCTTTCAACAGCAGCTGTTGGAATAGTATTGATGTTTGATGATTCACCACCAAATTTTGGTGATGCTGGTATTCTCCGACCGTCAATAAGAACCAAAGTTCTGCCTGATCCAAGTCCTCTTAAACTAAGACTTGATTGCGATCTAGCACTAGAACCTGATCTCTCAAAGAAAGAACCTGCGACGTTGATTGGCATCTCTCTTAATACTTCTGCTATACCTAGTTCAGCTGATCTTGCAATATCCTCTTGGTCAATCACAATAACAGGCTGAGCACCAGTAAATTCAGAAGTAGCAATACGAGAACCAGTCACCACAACTTCTTCTACATCTTCCTCTGCAGATTCTTCTTGAGCAATCAAATTGGTATTAAATAAACCAAAACCGATCACTAGAACCAACATGAGGTAATTTTCTTTTTTAAACATACATTTCCCCTGTAGTTTTAGTTTGAATTAATGAATGCCCACATATAAAAATTACATGTGCGCAGTCACGTTATTTTGCTATTCTTCCAGAGTTTTTACCAAAAAGCTACAACTTTTTTAATAATTTATAATATATTATAAATAATAGTTATAATTTATGATTCAGCTATACTTAATATCAGTATAAGTTATCATTTTATTTTACAATTTGCATAAATATATAGGGAAAACTGAAAAATGTTACTGAAAAACAAAAAAATACTAATATGCGGTCTTGCAAATAAATACTCGATTGCTGCTGGAATTGCCGAATCTATGCATAGAGAAGGTGCTGAATTAGCATTTACATACCAAAATGAACGATTATTAAAGAATCTTAAGCCTATAGCTAAATCATGCAATTCAACCATATTAATTGAATGTGATGTCTCAGATGATGACTCAATAAACAAAGCTATTGGAGAATTATCGAAAAAATGGGAGAATTTCGATGGATTTGTTCATTCTATTGGATTTGCCCCAGCCGACCAACTAGAAGGCAATTTTGTTGATGTGACCACAAGAGATGGCTTTAAAATAGCTCATGATATAAGTTCTTATAGTTTTACAGCGCTAGCAAAAGCTTCAAAACCCTATTTAAATGACAGTTCTGCCCTTCTTACTCTAACTTACCATGGATCTACTCAAACATTACCAAATTACAATGTTATGGGCCTTGCAAAAGCTAGTCTGGAAGCAAATACAAGGTTTTTGGCTGCGTCATTAGGAAAGGAAAATATAAGAGTAAATGCTATATCTGCAGGGCCAATAAAGACTCTTGCAGCATCTGGAGTTAAAAATTTCAGAAAAATGCTAAACCATCATTCGAACATTGCACCTTTAGGAAGAACCGTAACATCAGAAGAAGTTGGAAATGTTGCAGCTTTTCTATGTTCTGATTTTGCAAGTGGCATAACTGGCGAAATTACTTATGTTGATGCAGGGTTTAATATTGCAGCAATGCCCCTTCAGGAAGTTGAAGATTGATAGGTAAACTCTATGAAAGGCACGTTTTACCAAAGGTTTTAGATGCTTGCTGTTCAACTAAACCAGTAAACTATCAAAGAAATAAGATTGTGCCTCATGCTAAAGGTAAAATATTAGAAATAGGTATTGGCTCTGGAATAAATATACCATTCTACAATAAAGCAAATGTAGAAAAGATATATGGGCTTGATCCTTCTGAAGAGTTAAACAATATAGCTCAAAAAAAAGCTATAAATAATAATTTAGAAATTGATTTCCTTTTAAATGGGGCTGAAGAAATTCCTCTTCCATCTAACTCAATGGACACAATACTTATTACTTATACTCTATGCACTATCCAAGATTTAGAATCTTCATTAAAAGAAATTAAAAGAGTAATGAAAGATGATGCGGTTATGCTTTTTTGTGAACATGGGATTGCACCAGATGCAAAGGTAATTAAATGGCAGAACAGAGTTAATCCATTATGGGGTAAATTGTTTGGTGGATGTAATATAAATAGAAATATCCCAGAAATTATTCAATCCTCAGGTTTTACATTAAATTCATTAGATCAAATGTATCTACCAAGCACTCCTAAAATAGTTGGTTATAACTATTGGGGCAAAGCTACTATTTAAATACTATGCAAAACAGACCTGTGGTTATTGGGGTTGGCTGCATCAATCAAAAAGAATCCTTTGATAACCTAGATGAATCACTTATCTTAATGGAAAAGGCTACAAAATTAGCAATTTCTGATTCAACTAATGATGATATAAAAAAATATATAGATGAAATACAGATTCCTAAGGGTTATTGGAAATATAGAGATCCTGGAAAATGGATAGCATCAAGGAATGGAATTAAAGATATAAAGACCAGTATTACTAAAATAGGTGTTCTACAACAAAACCTTATAAATTCAGCCTGTAAAAGAATTATAGATGGCGATATTAGGGCAAGTATTATTTTAGGTGGTGAGTCTAGATATAAAAAAATTCTTGCTGAAATTGAACAAAAAGAATTTATAGAAACTGAACTAAATATAAATCCTGATTTTTATATTAAAGCCGATAATGATTTGCAATTAGAGGTTGAAGCAGATGAGCTTGGCAATATGGCTGTTGGCTATTATTCAATAATGGAAAGTTCTTTAAGATCTAAATCAGATTTTGATGAACATCATAAAAAAATTGCAAAAATTTATGAAAACTTCTCAAAAATCTCTTCCACAAATTCTTTAGCTTGGAATGATAAGGAGTATACCTATGAAGAAATTTTAAATCCTAGTGATAAAAATCCTACTTTAGCTTTTCCATATAATAAATTTCATTGTACAAGTTGGAATGTGAATCAAGCCGCTGCGCTCATAATTTGTTCTGATGAGATAGCAGATTTATTAGAAGTCCCTGAATCAAAAAGAGTGTACCCTCTTGCCTCATCAGAAAACAATCATATGATAGCAACCCTTCAAAGACCTAATTTATCAAAATCAGCTGGTATGAATTTAGCAGCAGATTTTATTTTAGATATATGTAAAAAAAATAATATATCGCCTAATTTATATGACCTATATAGCTGCTTCCCTGTTGCAGTCGAAATGTTTGCTAAATCATTAGATTTAAAAGAGCTTAAAAATATAACTGTTACTGGTGGCATGTCTTTTGCTGGCGGACCTCTTAATAGTTATGTCTTAAATTCAACTGTGCAAATGATTGAAATGATTAGGGAATATAAGAATGTTGGCATTATTACAGGAGTTTCTGGGATGATGACCAAACAATCATATGCATTATGGTCTAAAGATCCATTAATAGAATTTTTACATAAAGATGTAACATCTCAAGCAAAAGAAATTGATGTACCAGTTGAATTATCAGGTTTAAGTAATGGATATGGGTTAGTTTTGGGTTGCACAGTCTTATATTCAAAAAATTATGCATTTAAAGGTGTACTATATATAGAGGATGAAAATAAAAAGAGGAAACTAATTACAACATCTGATAAATTAATAATGAAATCAATGGAGAGTGAAGAATGGGTCGGAAAAAAAATTCAATTTTTAAATACTACATTAGTTACGGAATAATCTTATTATTTGCGGCCTCTATTTCAGCTAGTGTTATAGAAAATTCAATAAAAGATAATAAAAAAACTTTTGAAGAAATTGCTTTGCAAATATGGGATTATGCAGAGCTGGGTTATTTAGAGAAAAAAAGTTCAAACCTTCTAGCAAATGAGCTTAAAAAAAATGGATTTACAATACAAAAAGGTTTAGCAGGAATTCCTACAAGCTTTGTTGCTGAATATAATAATGGTGGTCCTATTATAGGCATATTAGGAGAATTTGATGCTTTACCTGGTTTGGCGCAAACCTCCTCACCTTTTAAAGAGGTTGCAAATAATGATACTAATGCCGGTCATGCATGTGGCCATCATTTATTTGGAGCTGCCTCAGCCTGGGCTGCGGTAGCAATAAAAGAATGGATTAAAAAGAATAATATAAATGGGACAATTAGATTTTATGGAACACCTGCTGAAGAAGGTGGGTCTGGAAAAGTATATCTAGTGAGAGCAGGTTTATTTGATGATGTTGATGTAGTTCTTCATTGGCATCCAGATGATACAAATTCTGCAAACCCAAGAACTTCTAATTCAAATAAATCTGGAAAATTTACATTTAGGGGTATTTCTGCGCATGCAGCAGGAGCACCAGAACAAGGGCGCTCAGCCTTAGATGGGGTGGAAGGAATGAATCATATGGTTAATATGATGAGAGAGCATGTTCCACAGGAATCTAGAATTCATTATGTTATTACTAAGGGAGGCTTAGCGCCTAATGTTGTACCTGACTTAGCTGAAGTTTATTACTATGTTAGACATCCTAAAATGGACATGGTTGACAAACTATTTAATAGAGTGGTTAAAATTGCTGAAGGTGCTGCTCTTGGCACAGAAACAAATATGAGCTATGAAGTAATGCATGGAAACTACTCACTTCTACCAAATGAGACTATTCAAAAAATTGTTCATAAAAATTTAACTAACTTAGGTGGTTTTACCTACACAGAAAGTGAAAATAAATACGCTAAAGAAATTTATAAAACATTTTTCAACCCGACTATTGAAATAGGATCTCAACAAAGTGTAGCTGATTATGTAATGTCTCATGGATATGGATCAACTGATGTTGGTGATGTTAGTTGGGTTGTTCCAACAGCTGGCTTTAGAACTGCAACATGGGTTCCTGGAACTGCTGCACATTCATGGCAGGCAGTTTCATCAGGTGGTACCAGTATAGGATTGAAAGGCGCTCAATTAGCAGCAAATACTCTTGCGTTAAGTATTAAAGAAATTTTTGAGAATCCTTCAATAATAAATAAAGCAAAAGATGAATTAAAAATTAGAACAGGTGATGATTTTGTTTACAAGCCTTTGCTTGGAGACAGAAAACCCCCACTTGATTACAGAAAAAACTAATTAGGTTGAATTGCTACTGCTGCGTTTGGTCTTCTTAGATCAGCATATCCATAATTAATACCATTAATAATATGAATGCTTTGCGTGCTTCCCATTGTATGTTCAGGAGTAACCTTATGACCTATTATTTTTAAACCCCTTACAGTGTCTGAGCTTAATGTCCTCTCATACATGATACCTGTATTAGGCCAGTCTTTATGAACTCTAGGTGACATTGTTGCATCTCCAATATTTAGATCAAAATCAATAACACCAGTTATAACTCGTAATACTGCAGCAGGTATATGAGTACCTCCTGGAGAGCCTGTTACTAACATTAGTTTATTTTCTTTATTAAATACCATTGTTGGAGTCATTGTGCTCATTGGCTTTTTTCCTGGCTCAAATTTATTTCCAGTACTTGCAGAACGCCCTTTCTCATTTTTATCACCATATCTATAAGCAAAGTTATTCATTTGATTATTCATTAAGATTCCTGTTCCAGGGATCGTTACACCCGAGCCGAAAGAATAGCCTAAGGTATATGTATTTGAGACAGCATTCCCTTCGTCATCAATTATAGAGAAATGAGTTGTATCCCTGCTTTCTTTTATATAATCAAGCTTCTTAACTACAGTTGATTTTGATGCTTTTTTTACATTAATTGTTTCAGCTAACTCTTTGGTTCTTTCTTTTGACAATAGATCTTTAATAGGAACATTAAAATATTTAGGATCACCAACAAAATGTGATCTATTATTGTGACCTCTTCTTTCAGCTTCTGCTAACAAATGATATGTAATAGTAGAATCACTCTGGAGCTCCCCCAAGCCAAAGTAATTCAGAATATTTAATGCAGTTAATAAGGTAATTCCACCACCTGATGGAGGACCAGCAGTAAAAACTAGGTTACCTCTATATGCTGTGGAAATAGGATCACCAAAGGATGCTTTATATGAACTAAAATCTTCTAAAGAAAATAAACCATTATTTGAATTCATGGCCGCTACCATAAGAGTAGCAATTTCACCCTTATAAAAACCATCCATTCCCTGGTCTGCAATAAGACTAAAAGTTTTAGCTAAATCAGGTCTCTTTAATATTGAGTTTTCCGCAACTGCTTTATTGTTTTTAAAATATATTCTAAAAGACTCGGGGTCTTCTCTTAACTGAGGAGTTTCTTCAATTACTTTATTGAGATCATATGAAACTTTTATACCTTCAGAGGCTTGTCGAATTACAGGTTCTAATACTTCTTTTAAAGATAATTTACCAAAATTTTTATGAGCCTCAAGAAGACCAGCTACAGTTCCTGGAACTGCAGGAGCTTTATATCCATATCTAGTTTTATCGAACATATTATCAGTAAAATCTTTTGGATTAAATTTTTTATTCTTTGCCAAATCAAAAATTTTTGCTATCGAAGAATTTAATGGTGATTTGCTTCTATAATCTATATAAAAAATCTCATCTTTTTCTTTTATATAAACCAACATAAAACCGCCTCCACCTAAATTACCTGCCCTAGGTAAAGTAACTGCAAGAGAGAACCCAACAGCAACTGCAGCATCAACTGCATTTCCGCCTTTATTTAATATTTCTACTCCTATATCTGAAGACAAATAATTCTGAGAAACCACCATGCCAGATCTACCTTCTACAGGATGATATGGTGATAAGTAATCTATATAACTTTGTTGAGCGTTAACAAAATTTACAATAAAAATTAATAATAATTTTTTCATTAAAATATTATAGGAGCTAAAAAGTAAGCAAATAATGTTACTACAAATATTCCAACTATATTTAAGGCAAACCCTGCACGCATCATTGTTGAAATAGTAAATTTACCAGAGCCATAAACAATAGCATTTGGAGGGGTGGCAACTGGCAACATAAATGCACAGCTAGCTGCTAAGCATACTGGTATAGTAAGAGCTACAGGAACAATGCCTATAGCAATAGCGACTGCTGCAAAAACTGGTAAGAAAGTAGCGGTTGTTGCGACATTACTAGTCATTTCGGTTAAGAAAATAATCATTGTAGCTACAGCAAGTATTAATACTATGGAAGGAACATTTTCTAAAATAGTTAATCCTTCTCCAATCCATAACCCTAAGCCTGTTTGGGAGACTTGAGCGCCAAGGGATAAACCCCCACCAAATAATAGTAATAAACCCCATGGTAGTTTTGATGTCGCTTCCCACTGCAATAAACTTTTATTTCCTTCTGATGAAGGAATCATAAATAACAGAATTGCAGCAATAATTGCAACACCAGCATCTTGGAGCTCAATACCTAAATTATCTCTTATAAATTTACTTGAAATCCAAAACACAATTGCTAAAAAGAAAAGTGCTGATACTTTTATTTCATCTTTAGATAAAGAACCTAACTCATCATACATTTCTTGCAATTTAATTCTTGTTTCTAATGATGAAGAGAAAGAGGTTGGGAATATATATTTTGTCAGAATTATCCATGCAAATACTAGCATAACTGAAGCAACCGGAACTCCAATTTTCATCCAATCTAAAAAACTAATATCAACTCCAAATTGATTATTCATAAATTGAACAAATACTATATTAGGAGCGGTACCAATTATCGTAGACATGCCTCCTATTGTTGCTGCATAAGCTATGCCAAGCATTAAAGCAGTATCAAAGTATCGTTGTTGTTGATCAGAAATATTTGGAATCGTTTGAGCTACTACTGTGCAAACAGCTAGACCTATAGGTAGTAACATTAAAGTAGTAGATGTATTCATTACAAACATACTCACCAAAGCGGCTACCAGCATAAAACTACCTATAAGAGCAGAGCCATTTGTCCCCATAAGAATTATCATCTTTAATGCCATTCTTTTATGTAACCCTGATGCTTCTATTCCAAGAGCTAAAATAAAACCACCTAAAAATAAATATATATTTTTATCAGCAAATGGTGTTGCAGTTTCTTGAAAAGTTGATATACCTAAAATTGGAAATAACGCTAGAGGTATTAAAGCTGTTACAGCTACTGGTATGGCTTCAGTAGCCCACCAAATAGCCATTAATAATAGAATTGCTAAAACAAACCATGATGATTGGCTATTAACATAGAAAACTTTATCTTTAATATTAAAGTTTTTTCCATCGAGTGAGGCTAAACTTTCTGGAATAATATTTACTAATCCCATTATTAGCACTAATGAGAATACTGCTAAGCCTATAAAAAAACCTTTATTATTTCCAAACATTAATTAACTCTATCATTATGTACTTCAATAAAAAAGGGAGTCTTAGACTCCCTTTTTTTAGTTAAGATATTTTAGAACTTCTTATAAAATTCAATATTATAATTTTGTCCAAAGTCTGTATGAAGGTCACCCCAGTACATACCGAATGTTTCATCAGCAAGTGGAGCTCTCTCATCTTCAATATTTTTAACCTGCAATCTAACTCTTAGACCGTTATCAAATTTGTATCCTAGAGTTACATTAACCACAGTCATTTCATCTACAGGCCACATTTGTCTGACACCATCAATCGTTTCAGTATGAGCTGATTCAAAGAATTCTGCCCACTGAGTACCTGATACAAGCACTTCATATGGTCCATTTCTCCATGACGCCTTCATAGTATATTTATCATCTATTCTTCCGTTAAGATTTAATAGACTATCAATACCTCTAACTGTAGCAAGACCAGCAAGAGTGCCATTAGCAGCATCGCTTAATCTTCTTGCATCACCGCCTGCAGCTTGATTGAAAGTATCATAATGAACATGCATAACTTTAAAACCAAACCTACCAACATCGGTATCGATGTTATACATTACGCTTGTATCTTTACCTTCAATTGTTCTGGTATCTGTATTTACATAATAATCATTAACGCTCTGCACCTCACCAGCTGGGCAAAGTGTTGAAGGCCATGCAAAGTCATAACCTGCATAAGCTGTTCTTTTTACATTAGGATTACCAATACATTCGTTTGGTCCGCCTTCTGCTCTAATCAATGTATCAAGTAAAATAGCATTCGTCATACCAAAGATACCGATTGTGTCTGTAGTTTCTATAGACCATTTATCCAT
>CACHWY010000009.1 GCA_902583575.1 uncultured SAR86 cluster bacterium
ACAAAAGATGGAAATGAAAATCTCACTAAAAAAGTTCCATCTGATCCAAATGAAATTGAATCATTAATGTCTTAGTCTTGTGAGTCCTATTGTTACCATATCTGGTGGTGGAATCATTGGAAATTATATTTCTTCAAGATTAAATAATAATAATATTGAAGCTATAGTAATTGAGAAATCTGAAAACATTTCTTATATCGATGAAAATATAAGAACCTTAACCCTCAACTCATTTTCAAAAAAACTAATAGATGATCTTGGAATATCAGTCAAATTTGCTGAAATAAAAAAAATAAAAGTCTTCGATGGAGAGGGCTCTGGAAAGATAGACTTTTCTTCTAAAGAAATTAATGAAGATAATTTGTCTTATGTTGTTTTTTATAATGAACTTCAATCACAATTACAAGAAAGTGTGTTAAATCAAACTATATTTGGAAATCAAATAAAAGAATTAAATGATGACAGGGAGCAAAATTATTGCACGGTCCTATTGTCTAATAACGAAGAGATTCATACAAAAATCATTGCTGGTTGTGATGGAAGAAATTCAAATGTAGCAAAACTAGGCCTATTTAATGAAACTAGGGGCGATTATAAACAAACCGCTTTAACATTTACTGCTAAAGCTAATCTTGACAATATAAATAGCGCATATCAGATATTCTCTGAAAAAGGTATTTTTGCAATAATGCCTCTTCCAGAAACTATGGGTGGAGCTACGCATACTATAGTGTGGTCTATTGATAATAAAAAATTAGAAGGGGAGAATGCTGAAGATTATATTAATAAGAATATTTCATATTTTGAAAATAAACTAAATACAGAAATAAAAATTCACTCTAAGATTTTAAGTTTTAACTTATCTAACCATTATTTTAAAAATTATATTTCTGGATCATCAGTTCTTATTGGCGATGCAGCTCATTCAATTCACCCACTTGCTGGCCAAGGTATAAATCTGGGTTTTGCTGATGCTGATGCTTTTTGTGAAGAAGTAATTAAAGCATATGAAATGAGTATTGAGGCAGACCGGCATTTAATTCTTAAAAGGTATGAAATAAGAAGAAAGAACATGAACCTATTAATGCTTAAGTCAATGGATTTCTTTGTAAATCTATTTAAATCAAATAATTTATATATGAAATTACTTAGAAATATAGGCCTTAGTAGCGTAAATAAAAATCAATTTTTAAAGAGGTTTTTTATTAATCATGCCGCTGGAAAAAATAGCTTATAATAAGTTAGCACACCAAAAAATAAATCTTCATTCAGACGAGGTTCAAAATGAAAAAAATATCTTTATTATTATCTTTATTTATTTTGGTTTCATGTGCACATGAATCTAGCGAAGAGCTTACTATTTATACATCAAGGCAACCCCAATTACTTGAACCAATAATTGAAACTTTTTATCAAGAAACAGGCATAAAGGTAAATCTTTTGTCTGGTAATGCTCAAGAATTAATGGAAAGGATTGCAATAGAAGGAGATGAATCAAAAGCAGATATTTTTATGACAGTTGATGCTGGTGTTCTATGGCAAGCTGCCGAAAGAGATATTTTTGCTGAGATAGATTCAGGCATATTAAAAAATAATATTCCTGAGTATTTAAGAGACTCAAACAATCTATGGTTTGGACTATCTAAAAGAGCAAGAACAATCGTTTATTCAAGTGATCAGTTTTCTGATAGTGACTTTTCTACTTATGAGGATCTAGCAGATCCAAAATGGCAAGGAAAGTTATGTCTAAGAACATCAAAGAAGGTATATAACAGATCATTGATGGCTAGCATGATAGATGCTTATGGTTTTGATCAAGCTAAAAAGATTGTATCGGGTTGGGTTTCAAACCTAGCTACTGAAGTTTTCTCAAATGATACAAATGCTCTTAAAGCTGTTTCAAGCGGTCAATGTGGAGTAACCATAGTTAATACATATTATTTAGCAAGATTATTAGATGATCCTAAATATAATAATCTAAATTTATTTTGGGCAAATCAAAATGATAGAGGAGTTCATGTAAATATATCTGGAGCAGGAATCGTTAAAACAACTAAAAATAAAACCAATGCTATAAAACTTTTGGAATATTTATCATCAGAAGATGCTCAAGATTTTTATGCATCAGCAAATAAAGAATATCCCGTCTTAAATGGAGCATTAGTTCATGATGCTATTAGAGATTGGGGAGAGTTTTCTGAAGATGGAATTAATGTCAGTAAATTAGGCTCATTACAAAAAGAAGCTGTTTTTTTAGCTCAAGAAGTTGGATACAAGTAGTCTTTAAACTTTTTCACCGCGGGCGCGGATTTCTTTAAGTACTTGGCTAATACCTTTTTTATCAATTATTCTCATACCTTTTGATGATACTTTAAGATTTACAAATCTATTTTCAGATTCAACCCAAAATTTATGAGTATGAAGGTTTGGGAAGAACTTTCTTTTAGTCCTATTATTTGCATGAGAAACATTGTTCCCAGACTGTGGTATCTTACCTGTTACTTGACATTTTTTACTCATAGAACCGCGATTTTATAGAACAGAAGCCGACATATCAATACTATAATGTATTAAATATGAAAGAAATATATGTACTTAGGCATGCTAAATCTTCATGGGACAATTCAAATCTTACCGATTTCGAAAGACCTCTTGCAGATAAAGGCATCAGGGATGCAAAAAAGATGTGTAATTTTCTTAAAGATATGGATCTAAAGTTAGATAAGGTTTTTTGTTCACAAGCCATTAGAGCTAAAGAAACCTTTGATTTAACTGCTGATGGCTTTAATTTTGAAATTGATAAAGCAACCTATACAGACAAACTATATTTTGGTGATACAACAAATATTATTAAGGACCTGAAGGAGCTGGATGAAAGCTTAAAAAATATTTTAATAGTTGGACATAACCCCACACTTCATTATTTAGTAGAATTACTGACCAATAAGCCAATTGACAGATTTACAACATGTAATTTAGCAATAATTTCTCACGATGGTGAATGGATTTCATTAAACTTACAACAATGTAGATTAAAATCATTAATTAAACCAAAGGAATTAAGAAATTGAAAAAGGTAAAAGTCAAAATATTAAATACACTTATAGGCAATGAAATACCTATTCCCAAATATGAGACAAAAGGCTCTGCAGGTTTAGATCTTAGGGCTTGTATTAAAGATAAATTAATATTGAAACCAGGGAAGACTGAGATGATTCCAATGGGATTTGCAATGCATCTTGAGGATGAGAGCTTGGCTGCTTTGGTTATCCCAAGATCAGGTCTTGGTTCGAAACATGGGATAGTGCTTGGCAATTTAGTTGGATTGATAGATTCTGATTACCAAGGTGAATTAATGGTTCCTGCATGGAATAGATCAGAGCAGGAATTTGAAATTAATTCTGGTGACCGAATTGCTCAAATGATAATAGTGCCAATAGTTCAAGCAGATTTTGAAATAGTTGAAGATTTTGAGGAATCAGAGAGGGGCACTAAGGGTTTTGGCAGTTCTGGTATAGACTAAATTTATTTTTTCTTACCAAATCTTTCTTCAAACTTTTGAACTCTTCCGCCAGTATCAATAATTTTTTGTTTACCAGTATAGAAGGGGTGTGAAGAAGAAGAGACCTCAACAGCATAGTAAGGGTATTCTTTTCCTTCCCATTCTTTCGTTTTGTCTGTCTTCAGTGTTGAATTAATCAAAAAATACTCATCCACACTAATATCGTGGAATAAAACTTCTCGGTATTCAGGATGTATATCTTTTTTCATAATAAAATATATTTAGGATGAGAACTATATCAAAAATTAAATCCATTACAATTAAAAAATGAATATTTTTTATTATGATATTGCTGTTGGGCTGCCTTTAAGACAATCTTTTACCTACAAATCTAAAGTTGCTATCAAGAAAGGTACAAGAGTAGTGGTGCCCTTTGGAAAAAAGTCAATTGTAGGAATTGTTGTTAAAAAAATATCCAATCCTAATTCATTAAAAGGTTTAAAAGAGATAATCTCAATCGCTGATAACCATACCTGTTTTGATAAATCTATCTTTAACACAATCTTATGGGCATCAGAATACTATCATCATCCTATAGGAGAAGTATTCTTTTCTTTTATGCCCACTTTATTAAGGAAAAAAAATGACAAAATTATTAGCAGTTTAAGCAAAGCATCAGAATATAAATTAAATGCCAAAGATAAAAGGTTTGAACTGACTAAAGAACAGAATGCTAATCTATCTAAACTTAATAAAATTGAAGGATTTAATCCTTCATTAATCTATGGAGTTACCGGTTCTGGAAAAACAGAGATATACCTTCAATTAGCTGAAAAATTTATTAAAAAAAATAAATCCATCTTAGTTTTAGTACCTGAAATAAATCTCATACCTCAACTTGTAAAAAGATTTGAAGATCGATTTAGTGGCGAAATCGGTATCTATCATTCAAGACAAACTCCCAATCAAAGATTAAAAGTTTGGTTAAAATCAAAATTTGGAGAAATAAAAATTGTTATTGGAACTAGATCTTCTGTTTTAATGCCATTAAAAAATTTAGGAGCAATAATAATTGATGAGGAACATGATCACTCTTATAAACAAGCTGAAGGCTTTAAGTTTTCTGGAAAAGACCTTGCTATTAAAAGAGCGCAATTAGAAAATATACCTATATTCTTAGGCTCTGCGACACCATCTCTGCAAACGCTTAAGCTTGTAAAAGAAAAAAAATATAAAAAATTTGATTTGCTTAGGAGAGTAGATGGTAAAAAGCCTCCAAAATTGATCCCATTAGATATTAGTGATTCCACTTTGCTTGGAGGCATTGCTATTCAAACAATGGATATTATTGAGGCCGCAATAAATAGAGGAGAGCAAGTATTAATATTTATAAACAGAAGAGGTTTTGCACCATTATATGAATGTGATAATTGTGGTTGGGTAGCTAGTTGCTCATCATGTGAATCGAACTTAGTTTTCCATAAATCAAAAAATAGATTGATATGTCATAAATGCGAATCTGTTTATGCAGTAAATCATAATTGTCCAGACTGTCAGTCAACTGAACTCAATACTTTTGGAACAGGAACTGAAAGAGTTGAAGAGGTTCTCAAGAATACTTTTAAAAAAGTGCCAATCATTAGGATGGACTATGATTCAACAAGGCTTAAGGGTTCAATAGAAGCAATTTATGAAAAAGCTAATGAGAGCAATGAAGCAATATTGGTAGGGACACAGATGTTATCGAAAGGGCATGATTTCCCAAAAGTAACTTTATGCGTCATTCTTAATGCTGATAGTGGTTTGCTAAGCCCAGAAATGAATGGAGTCGAGAAGATCGCACAACAATTAATTCAGGTTTCTGGAAGAGCAGGAAGAAATAACAATCTCGCACAAGTAATTATTCAGACCAGATATCCAAATGATAAAAATTTAAAACAAATTAAAACTGGTAATTATCAATTAGTTGCTGATCAGTGTCTTAAAACTAATAAAGCTTTAGGAATTCCCCCTTATTCAAATGTTTCTATACTTAGAGCCACATCTCCAAACCCTCAAAGTTGTATTCAATTTTTAGAAAAGGTTAGCGAACTTTTGGATAATAAAAAAAATATAAGTATTACTGGACCACTTCCTTCAATACCTTTGAAAATAAAAGGAAATTCAAGGAATCATTTAATTATTAAATCCGATACAAAAACTTATTTGAACAGAGTGCTTAAATTTTTAACTAATGAAATTCAGAATTGGCCTGAGACAAAGAAGGTAAAGTGGGCTTATGACATTGACCCATATGATATGTCTTAAGACCCTCTTTAAATCTTGATTTTAATAATTTGACCGGGGTAGATAGACCTATATTCAAGACCATTTATATTATTTAAGGACTCAACTGTAACGCCAAATCTTATAGCAATTTCAGATAAAACATCTCCTTTTTGAATTTCATAGTTTAGGTAATTAGAATAATTTTCTAAAATAGATCCCGATACTGGTATTTCTTTAAAATAGTTATGTATACCCAGAAATATCGATCTCGCTATCATTCTTCTTCCAGCTTTAGTTTTCAGTCTTTTTGCATCCTCAATATTAGTTATAAATCCAGACTCCACTAAAACAGAAGGAATATCAACAGATTTAAGAACTCTAAAATCAGCGTATTCAACATTTTGCTTATGAATTTTTGTAAACGGATCTCTTTTTAGCTGATCTAATATTTTTGTACCTAATATTTTACTTTGATCAACCTTTTTCTTATAAGTATTAGGATAGAGATCTCTTGCAGCATCTTCATTAAAATCATATGAATTTATGTTTTTAATTTGGGCTTGAATTCTTTTTCTTTCTTTATCAGATAGATTTCTTGCAACACTACTAGAAGATTCTTCTGACCATATGAAAACAGAGGCACCTTTTACTGATGCCAATCTAAAGCCATCTGCATGAATTGAAATAAATGCGTCAGCGCCATATTTTCTTGCATTCTGATATCTATCATTAAGACTAACTGTACTATCATCATTTCTAATTAATACTGCCTGATATCCTTCTGTATCTCTTAAGGTTCTTTGTAATTCTTTGGCTATCAATAAAGTAATATCTTTTTCTAATACGTTATTACTACTTACTGCACCAGGATCTTTGCCACCATGACCAGCATCAATTGCAACTATAATATCTCTGATATTATTCTTTAATTTTTTATTTTGTTTAACTTCAATTTTTAACAATATGCCTTCATCTATTTTTTCTTGAGTGGGCTTTTTCCAATTAACATATTCATATAAATCAATCACAATTCTTGTTAAATCTTCTTTTGACGATGCCCTAATTTTTTTAATGGGGTATTTATATTTTTTTTGAACATCTGATTTTAAATCGCTGTTATAAATATCAATAACAATTCTTGAGGGGTCAATTAGCGAGTAAGATTTTATAAAAGAAACTTTATCTAAAAGAAATGATATTTCTATAGACCCATCATCAGATTCTTTTACTTCATTAAATGAAATTTCATTTGAATGTATCAGCGATGAGAATACTAATAAAAATAATGAGAATTTATTCATAATATTTAATCAAATCTAAAAATAGCTTATGTTTATCATTTATTGATACTTTTCTTCCACCTTCAAAATGTTCAAGAAAAATCTTTAAATCGAAATCTCTTTCTGTAACAAGCTTTTGAGGCCATTCAATAATTATAATTTTTTTTGAATGAGTTTTTCTATCTAAGTTAAAAATATGAATATCTTCTAATTCATCAGTTCTATATAGATCGACATGCAAAAAAAATAAATCTCCTAGATCGTACTCTTCACATAAAGTATAAGTTGGGCTTTTTACTAGTTCGCTCCAGCCTGAATTAGAAATTATCGATCTAGTTAAAAAAGTCTTCCCAGCTCCAAGGTCTCCTTCAAGATGGATTTCAATTGAAGATTGATCAATCTTTGAGAGCTGTTTTGAAATTAGTTCGCCAAGTTTGCTAGTAGCCTCGTCATTTTCTAGGATAATATTTTTCATTTATTAATTAGGTCTCTAATAGTTAATATCAATGATGAAGCATTTAAACCAATCTCACCTATTTTATTTTTAAATATTTCTCCTGCTCTTGCATGAACCGCAACGGAAAGCATACACGCATCAATGATATTCATTTTTTGAGCAATAAGAGCTGATATTACTCCAGCAAGAACGTCTCCAGTACCTCCGGAAGATAGCTCTGGGCCACCTTCTGAGCACATAAATATGTCTTGATTATCTTTAGAACAAATAATTGTATTTTTGCCCTTTAAAATTACATATGCTGAGAATCTTTTTGAAATTTGTTTTGCAGCATTTATCCTATCTTCCTGGACCTCATTACTAGAAATACCTAAAAGTTTTGCAGCTTCTCCAGGATGAGGAGTAAGAATAATATTCTTATCCTCATCAAAATTTTTTTCAATAATAAACTGAAGCGCACCTGCATCTAATATTAATGTTTCAATATTTTTTGTTTTGAAAATTTTATTAAAGGTATTATTTGACCATTCATCATTTTTTAATCCTGGGCCACATAACAAAATATTAATACCATCAGGTATGGACAAGCTTTTATTAATACCAAGCGCCATTATTTCTGGATTCCTAATTAAACTTGCTTCAACATTTGACGGATGTGTATTTAGATACACTAAGCCAGAACCACAAAATAGACTAGCTTCAGATGAAAGAATGGCAGCACCACCCATTCCTTCAGAACCTCCTACAATCATTACTCTCCCAAAATCACCTTTATGAGAATCTAAAGACCTTTTAGGTATTTTTTTTTGAATAGAATCAAAATTAAAATCTTTCGACATAAAAATTAGTTTATTTTAAAAGAACCCAATCTATCAGCATGAAAAGAACCCATATAAACCTTTTCATTTATTGGAACTGCAACTGTTGGTAGGCCGAATACAGTTTTACTGAAAGTATATTTATTTTTAAGTTTAAAAGTTTTCTTATCCAATTCATGAATAGAAAAAGGAAGTGAACAATTTACTTTAGTTATGCAATCCATCGCATCATTAGGTTGAAAATTTAATGAAGTTAACCATATAGAGTTATCTTTAATGTACGGATTGTCTGGAGACTCAATAAAATAGCTATTAATTTTCGAATTATTTGATAAATCAAAAATTGTAACCTTATCATCTAAATTATAACTAATATATAGAGTGTTAGATTCTTCATCTAATACAAGTCCATTAGGGCTACTACCTTCAGACCCTTCAATTTCAGTAAAATTTGAATTTTCCCAAAGAACAATATTTCCAGAATTATTCTTTAATAAAGCTATCATGAACCATTCGTTCATTGTGATATCTCTTTTATACATATGAGAGGCATAAAAGCTGCCATCTTTTTTAAGACTTAAGTCATTAAAGTAGAATTTATCAGGAACATTTACACAACCTCTCCAAATAATTTCCCAGCTTAAATCATTCTTTTTTAGTTCAAACATTTCAACAGATTCTTTTGGGTGGTGACTGATAACACCTATTTGATATCTTCCGTCATTTCGTTCTACAAGATCAATTCCATGAGGCCCATATTCATCATCATCTTTTCTTGAGCATGTCTCTTCTCCCCATGTATTTTCTTCTAGTATTATTTTAGGAATTATTTTTTTATTATTACTTATGTCCATGATTGCAAAATAACCAGATTCATTCTCACCCCATGGAGCTATTGAACCCATTTGTGACATAAATAGAAATTTTTTATCTGGAGTAATAACAATGTCCTCTGAATTGATAAAATCACATATAACTTGGATTTGGTTATCTGATTCACAACTACTAATATCTTTTTGTGGACCGACATAATCAGTAGAAACAATCATAAATGCTAAAAAAATCATCAGCATTGATACAGGAATAGAAAACTTATAATAGTTATTCATAAAACTAGGCAACATCTTTTTTATTACTCCTAAAAAGAAAATAATAAAGAAACCTCTCATTAGAAGAAGAATGCCTAGAATAAAGGTAACTATCATCCACATTCTTTCGAACCAGAATGGATCTAATAAACTAATATAGATACATAATAGTCCAAGAGACCCTGTTAAAAGACCAGTGACGGTAAGTCGCTCAGACCTCATAACCCAGGCGGAAATAAGTTGGGTGAAAGGCTTGATTAAAATTATTATTGCAAGCGATAGAAAGAAGAAGAAATAAAAATAATTCATAATCAAAATAAACGGTTCTTAATTATATCAACTATTTCTAATGGTTTATCTAGGAATACATGATGGGCTGCATCAGCAATTTCTTCAAACTCCATGATGTCAGAATAGGTTTTTTTAATATTTGGTAGAATGTTTCCTGACATGAGAAGACTTTCAGCGCCATAAACGAATAGCGTCGGGCAACCAAATGTAAATTCATAGCCGAACAATCTTTCTAAACCATTGAACATTGCATCATCAAATTTCCAGCGCCATCCTTCCTCAGTTTCTTTTATAGAATGTTCCGCAATATACCTAACAAACCACCCATTTAAACATTCTTGTGATGGCAGCAATCTAAATCTTTTAAGAATGCTTACTTTATCAGGATAATATTTAATCATTCTAAGAGGGCCGCTTTCATGATCCTTAGGATCATAACCTGGAGGGCGGATGAAAGTATCAATCATTATTAAGTTATTAATTAATTCAGTTCTTTCTGATGCAACATAGGCAGCTACTTGGCCACCCAATGAATGCCCAATAATATTAATATTCTTTATTTTTTTATTTGATTTTTCCTTTTCTATTATGGAAATAATACCCTCACCAAAATCTTTAATACTGTAAGTTTCTCTAAAGTCTGAATTACCCATACCTGGAAGATCAACCGCAATAATGTCTGCAAAGTCTATAAATTGAGGCGCTATAGGATCCCACCATTTTTTATGTGCCCCTGTTCCATGAATGAATATTAAAAGATCTTCAGCATTTCCTTTATTTGACCATTTTGAGTATGCAATATCGCCTTTAAGATTTTCGATATATTTTTCTTTTGGTTCTATATTAATAGCTTCAAGAAACCATTCTGGCGCATCATGGATATCTTTTTTTAGATTGTCAGTAATTCTCATAAGCAGTATTCTAATCTATATCAAACAAATATATGAAAGATAATTTAACACCAGCTGCGACTGTTTTAGTTTTAAGGGATTCTGATAATGAAATGGAAGTTCTAATGGTAAAAAGATCAAACAAGCCTCCATTTGGAAATCTCTATGTATTTCCAGGCGGCAAAATAGATGATAGTGATTATTTATCAGACCTAGAGAATTTTTGCGATGGATTAAATGATGATTCTGCATCAGATAAACTAGGGTTAAGGAAGAGGGGATTAAGTTATTGGATTGCCTGCATAAGAGAATGTTTTGAAGAGGTAGGCATCCTAATGGCTATAAAGAATTCTGGTGAGAAATTAGATCTTGATGGAAAAGATAAATCTAGATTTGATGAATACAGAAAATTGCTTATAGATAATAAGATGAATTTATTAGATATATGTAAAAAAGAAAATCTAATCTTAACTACTAAAAATATTGCTCCATTGTCTCATTGGATTACTCCAAAGATTGAGTCAAGAAGATTTGATACAAGATTCTTTATCGCTTACCTACCTGAAAATCAAACAGTAGAACATGATGGCCTCGAATTAACTAAAAGCGTTTGGATTAATCCAAATAAAGCAATCGAAAAAGCTTTTAAGGGTGATATGCCTATGATTATGCCAACAATTAAAAACTTACAATCTTGTGAGGACTATAGATCTGCAAAAGATATTCTAAGAGACCAAAAAAAATTAACAAATAAAGATATTCCACCTATACTTCCAAAGTTTTTTAAAGAGAATGGTAATTGGGTTGGGTTATTGCCTGGCGATGAGGGTTACGAAGATCATTAAATGAATAAATTATTAAAGAAAATCACAGCTCCTAATGGAGGAGTCTTTACTGGAGAAGGAACAAATACTTATTTTCTTGGGGAAAATGATATTACTCTTATAGATCCAGGCCCAAATATACCGGAACATATTGAAAATATATATTCAGAAGCTGATGGCAAAATAAAAAGGATATTCGTAACTCATACCCATACAGATCATTCGCCAGCAGCATTACCTATCTCAAAAGAACTTAAGATACCTATGTATGGTAGATTGGTAGATGGTAAATCAGAATGGGAGGATGAGACATTTAAACCAGATGTTGTTTTAAATCATGGAGATCATATTTCTACAGATGAGTATTCTATAGAAGTTATTCATACCCCAGGTCATGCTTCGAATCATCTATGTTTTTATATTAAAGATTTCAAATGCTTATTAACTGGTGATCATATTATGGATGGTTCTACTGTGGTTATTGGTCCTCCTGACGGAAGCATGCAAGCATATCTTGATTCTCTAGAATTATTAAAAAATTATGATATTGATTATTTTGCTCCTGGTCATGGCAACTATATGCAAGAGCCCTCAAAGACCATAGATTCTATTATTAGGCATAGGCTTACTAGAGAATCAAAAGTTTTAAGATGTGTTGGAAATAATAATAAATCTAATCTTGATGAGCTTTTATTATTAGTTTACGACGATGTGCCAGCGGTGTTACATCCGATTGCTAAATATAGTTTAGAAGCACATCTTATTAAGTTAATAGAAGATGGCAAGGTGATATGTTTAGAGAATAATTATTCTTTATCTTGATCATTTAAATCTAATTTAAACTCTTTTTCTTTTTTTCTTTCTCTTAGGATTTCTTTTGTATCCATTTGCTTCATTTTAATATCCACGCAATCATTTTCGTCAGTAACTTCTCTTGTATGGCCCTTATCATTTATTGTTGCAGGTGGATACATAGATTTAGGTAGTTGTTTACATTGGATTGTATTTTTTGTTAGTGTCTCTGCATATACTGATTCCATAGTAAATTTCTCTTCAGCATCTGGAAGCATAGACTTGTCATAATTTTGATTCATATTACAACTTACCAACAGAAAAAAGGCGCTGAGTAATATTATATATCTCATAGTTTTTGACTATTTTCTACTAAAGACTCAACAACAGATGGATCAGCAAGTGTTGTAGTATCACCTAGATTTGAGAAATCGCCTTCAGCAATTTTTCTAAGTATTCTTCTCATTATTTTTCCTGATCTTGTCTTGGGGAGTCCTGGAGCATTTTGAATTAGATCTGGTTTAGCGATTGGACCAATCTCTTTTGATACAAATTGAATGAGCTCAGTTCGCAAATCCTCATTAAATTCTTCTTCTTTCATAAGAGTAACAAATGCATAGATACCTTGTCCTTTAATAGGATGTTCAAAACCTACAACTGCTGCTTCGGCAACTTTATCATGAAGTACTAGAGCACTTTCTATCTCTGCTGTACCTAATCTATGTCCTGAAACATTCAACACATCATCTACTCGGCCTGTAATCCAAAAATAGCCATCATCGTCTCTTCGCGCTCCATCACCAGTAAAATATAAATCTTTATATGTTTCAAAATAGGTAGATATCATTCTGTCATGATCTCCATAAACACTCCTAATTTGGCTTGGCCAAGATTTTTCTATAACTAGATTTCCAGAATTAGCATCCTCTAAAGGCTTACCTTGTTCATCATATAGAGCTGGTTTAACTCCAAAGAAAGGCAGTGTTGCTGATCCAGGTTTCATTGGAGTAATGCCAGCAATTGGAGAAATTAATACTGACCCTGTTTCTGTTTGCCACCATGTATCAATTACATCACATGAGCTATTACCTACCACTTTGTAGTACCATTCCCAAGCTTCTGGATTTATTGGCTCGCCTACAGTCCCTAAAACCCTTAAGCTATTTCTTTTTGTTTTTAGAACCGGATCATCCCCCTGAGACATCAAAGCTCTGATTGCTGTTGGAGCTGTATAGAAGACGTTGACTTCATATTTATCACATATTTCCCAACATCTTGATGAAGAGGGGTGTGTTGGTATTCCTTCAAACATTATTGTTGTTGTTCCATTGGACAAGGGCCCATATAGAATATATGTATGGCCGGTGATCCAACCAACATCAGCAGTACACCAATATATATCTGTTGGCTGAATTCCAAAGAGATATTTAAAACTTATATGGGCTCCAAGAAGATAGCCTGCTGTAGTATGAAGAACTCCTTTTGGTTTTCCTGTAGAACCTGAGGTATATAAAATAAAAAGGGGATCTTCTGAATCCATCGGCTCAGGGTCGCATTCAGAACCTACATTTTTTACCAAATCTTCATACCAAATGTCTCTTGCATTATTCCAATCTGTATCTCCACCTGTTCTTTTAATAACCAAAGTGGTTTTAACATTCGGGCAATTAACTAAAGCTTGATCAACATTTGATTTAAGAGGCACTTTCTTTCCGCCTCTAACCCCTTCATCAGCAGTTATTACTATTTCACAATCAGCATCTAATATCCTGTCTTTTAATGATTCTGGTGAAAACCCACCGAAAACAACGGAATGTATTGCGCCAATTCTGGTACAAGCCAACATCGCAAAAGCTGCTTCTGGAATCATAGGCATGTAAATACATACTCTAGATCCTTTTTTAACACCAAGCTCTTTTAAAACATTTGCGAATTTACAAACCTGTAAATGTAATTCCTTATAGGTAAATTGCTTTGATTCATTTGGGTCGTCCCCCTCCCAAATTAAAGCAGTTTTATCTGAATTTTCATCAAGATGTCGATCTATACAGTTCAAACTAACATTGGTTTTACCACCTATAAACCATTTGGTATTTGCAAACCCATCATTTTGAACTTGATTAAAATCACTTATCCATGAAATATTCTCTTTAGCTAATTTTTGAAAAAAAGCTTCAGAGTTATCTATAGATTCTTTGTAAAGCTCATGGTATTCATCAATATCTTTAATATGAGGATTGGTTGATATAGGCTTATAAATATTTTCAGACATTAACTTACTCTAGATGATAGAGGGTTGGGGATTTACAAAATTTGTACCTTTAGGATTAGACATTATCATTGTTACCAATGATTCATAATCTGACTCATTTGATTCAAGGTTAATATCAGCAGCATTTATTATTAAAAGTGGAGCTGATTTATAGTCTAAAAAGAATCTTGAATAGGCATCATTTAATCTTTCTAGATAATCCAAAGTTAGATATTGCTCATTAATATTACCTCTTTTAGTTATCCTCTCCTTTAGTATTTCTATTGGAGCTTGAAGATAGATAACTAAATCTGGTGTCGGAGCATCTAAAGTAATATGCTCATATACTTTGTCATATAGGCTCATTTCTTCATTTGATAATGTTACTTCAGCAAATAACCTATCTTTTTCAATTAAAAAATCTGCTACACGAACATTTTCAAATAGACTTCTTTGTTTTAAATCTTGTATTTGCTGCATTCTTTGAAAAAGAAAAAAAAGTTGTGTTGCTAAAGCGGATTGACTTGGGTTTCTATAGAAGTTTTTAAGAAAAGGATTTTCAGCGGGTTGCTCTAAAAAAGCATCATAATTAAAAGTTTCTGCAATCTTATTTGCTAGAGTTGTTTTACCAACACCAATTGGGCCTTCAATGGCTATATATTTCGGTAATGGTATTTCATTTATTGCCGGCTTCATTAAATTCCTATTTTTCTACCAATAGATTATCTTAACTCAGCAGAGAAACCAAATATTTTGGAAGATTCTTCATTATTTTTCTCTCTAAGATCTTTAATTAATGATTTTTTTATGGAGTCATCATTTTTTTGAAAATCAGTCCACCAATCCCCTAGATATTTTTTATTGGAAGCAGCCCTTTCTCTTAGTAGTAAGAAATCATATGCCGCCCTAAAACGAGGATGCTTTAGTGTTTTATAAGGTTGTTTACCAATTCTGCTATGAAGTTTTAGTTGAAGGACCCATATATCTTTAATATAGCCATGAAATTTTCTAGGTATTGCTGTTATTTGTTGTTGTTTTCTTAACACTTGGTCCATCGATCTAAAAAATTTTCTAAGATTTATTTCACCTTTTTTCATAGACTTTTCAACTATTTCTGGCCATAGCACAGCAGCTATTAAAAATCCTGGCGTTACTGATTGATTATTCTTTAATCGTTTATCAGTATTTCTAAGAGCTTCAATAATTAATCTTGAGGCAAATTCATTCTTTTCAGGGCTTGTTATAATAAGATGTTTATTTAAACCGAATGACGTTAATTTATTAAAGTTTTTTTCAGCCATCCCATTTAAAAATATTTTACAGAACTCATCAAATAATCTTGCATTTGATATATTTGATAGCAGGTAGCCTTTTTCATATATCGCTTCTTTAATACTTTTATCTATTTTAAATTCCAATTTATTGCTAAACCTAATTGCTCTAAGACTTCTTACAGGGTCTTCTTCAAATCTTTTTTTTGGATCTCCAATTGAAACAATAATCTTTTCATGAATATGTTTTATACCATTATTATGATCTTCTATTTTTTTCGTAATAGGGCAGTAGTACAGAGCATTTATAGTGAAATCTCTTCTAAATGTATCTTGTTTAAGTGTTCCCCAGATATTATCTCTAAGAATCTTTCCTGATTGGTCCTTAATAAGACTCCCATCATTTGCTCTGTCATCACCTGATCTGAACGTAGCTACCTCAATTAAATCAGATCTGTTATATATATGAACTAATTTAAATCTTTTACCAATTATTCTTGAGGCTTTAAATATTTTTTTAATTTCATTGGGAGTTGCATTTGTAGCAATATCAAAATCTTTTGGTTCTATTCCACAGAGGAGGTCGCGAACACATCCACCCACAAGATATGCTTGAAAATTATTTTTACGGAGATCTTTTATGATTGAGACCGCAAATTTATTTATTTTTTTATTATTTATCAAAATTTATCTTTGATAAGAGATCAGAAATCATCCGCTTAGCTGCTTTTCTTTTATCTCATCCAAAGTTTTGCAATCTATACAATGAGTTGCAGTTGGTCTTGCTTCCAACCTTTTGATGCCAATTTCATCTCCACAGGACTCGCACCAGCCATATTCATCTTGTTTTATTTGTTCTATAGAAATTGCTATTTTATTTATAAGCTTTCTTTCTCTATCTCTTGTTCGAAGTTCAAATGCAAATTCCTCTTCTTGAGATGCTCTATCTACTGGGTCTGCATATGTTTCACCTTTAGTTCTAAGATGATCAAAAGTTTTTTGCATTTCTTCTTTAAGGTGTTCCTTCCATAGCAATAAAACTGCAATAAAGTGTCTTTTCATTGCAGCACTCATGTACTTTTCATTTTTCTTTACTTTATAAGGAGCAATCTTTGACTTATTGTTAGCAATTTTTTTAGTTACCTGCTTTTTAACAACTTTGGATACTTTTGTTTTTTTTGCTGGAGCTCTTTTTTTTGCAGCAACTTTCTTTGTATTAGATTTTTTTGGCTGCAATTTTTTAACAGATTTCTTTTTTGTTTTAGTTGTTTTCTTTACTACCATCTATATATAGAATTTTTTTAAGGTGGAGAAAGTATCAGATACTAATCAAATATGCTAGCTTTTTTTTAATTTATTTAAAACTTCAGCATATCCCTCTGACGTTAACCTAGGGCCAAAAGTTTCAACAATTTTTGATGAAGCAAAATTACTGAATTCTGCACATGTTGATAAATCTGAACCTTGCAAGTATGCATGCATAAATGAACCTGCATACATATCACCTGCACCATTAGTGTCTATTGGCCTTATTTTAACTGCTGGAGAAGATATTATTTCACCATTTTTTATTACAATACTACCTTTTGAGCCGGCTGTAATTGCAATCATATAGGATTGTGTTTTATAAAACTTTATTGCATCTTCTATATTTTCAGCACCTGCAAAAGCCATAGCCTCATCGTCATTGCAAAAAATCATATCAATACCAAAAGACTCGATTTGTTTAAATTTATCCTTAAAACCATGCACAATACCCGAATCAGATAAAGATAGTGCTTTTAAAGTATCTTGGCCCTTTAAATTTTCAAGCACAGATAAAACAGCATTAAAATTATCATCGCTTGTTACCATATAGCCCTCAATATAAAAAATTTTAGAATTTCCTATTACTTTGTAATCAATATCCTTAGGACCTAAATAAGCGCTTATTCCTAAAGTACTACTCATAGTTCTTTTGGCATCTGGAGTAACAAATATTAAACATTTACCAGTTGGCAAATCAGAATCTTCTTTACTAAATCCTATATGTTCAACACCTGCTATTTGCAAACTATCTAAATATTTTTTTCCATCTTCATCATTGGCAACCCTGCATACGTGGTGACATTTTGAACCATAATTTGAAGCAGCTACCAAAGAGTTAGTTGCAGATCCGCCACAATCGGAAACTGATTCAGCGCCCATTTCATTAAGTTTATTTATTATGGGTGAATGTTCTTCAGCAGAAGCAAGGGTCATGGAGTCAGGCTCAAGCCCAATTCCAGATAAAAAATCATGATCTACCATATATTGTGTATCTACCAAGGCATTACCAAGTGCACTTATGTCATATTTCATTTCATATTCCTTTATTTAATATTTCTTTAATAACGCTAATTGTATTATTAATTTCTTTATTCGTATGTTTTGTTGAGATAAAACCCGCTTCAAATTTTGATGGAGCAAAATAGATCCCGTTTTTAATACATTCATTAATGAATGATTTAAATTGTTGATCATTTGTATTTATTACTTCATTGAGATTTTTAGGCAATTCTTCTGAAAAAAAGAATCCAAACATACCCCCAATTTGATTTGTAGATAAATGAATATTTTTTTCTAAAAAAAGACTTTTCATTCTTTCTAACATTGACTTGGATTTTGCTTCAAGACTCTGATAGGGGCTATCTTTAATTAAAAGTTTTATTAGTGCTGATCCAGCAGCCATAGCTAAAGGATTTCCAGATAAAGTTCCTGCTTGATAAACAGGCCCATTTGGAGCCAAGTAATCCATAATATCTTTTCTTCCTCCAAATGCTCCAACTGGCAAACCGCCACCAATAATTTTTCCCAAAGTTGTTAAGTCAGGGTTTATTTTATAGATTTCTTGTGCTCCACCTAACGATACCCTGAAACCAGACATCACCTCATCAAAAATTAATAGCGATTTATTTTGAGCCGTCTTCTTTCTAATTAATTCTAAAAAAGATGGTTTACCTGGGATGAATCCCATATTACCTGCAATAGGCTCAATAATGACTGCTGCTAAATCATTCTTAACCTTTTCAAAAATTTTTAAAAAGTCTTTTGAATTATTAAATTCACAACTTAATGTTTCTTTTGCAAGTTGAGGAGGTACTCCTGGAGAATCAGGCAATCCAAAAGTAGACACCCCCGACCCTGCTTTTATTAATAAAGAGTCAGCATGTCCATGGTAGCAACCATCAAATTTAATAATCTTATTTTTTTTAGTAAAACCCCTTGCAAGTCTAATAGCGCTCATAGTTGCTTCTGTTCCAGAGTTGACCATTCTTATTTTTTCAATAGAAGGAATGCATTTTTTTATTAGTTCAGCAGTTTTTGACTCTATGCTAGTTGGAGCACCATAACTAGTTCCTAATTTAACTTGCTTGGATATGGCTTTTATAATTTTTGGATGAGAATGGCCCATTATCATGGGACCCCAAGATCCTATGTAATCTATATACTCATTATTATCTTCATCAAAAAGTTTCGAACCTTTTGCTTTTTTAAAAAATATAGGATTCCCATTAATATTTTTGAAAGCTCTTACTGGAGAATTTACACCTCCAGGAATATGTAATTTGGCTTCTTTAAATAATTTCAGAGATTTATCTATCTTATTCATGATTTTAAACTTTCTGCAAAAGCTTTAACTTTCTCCCAATCAGTAAATTCATAGGTTTCTGATGTGTTTGTAGGTCCTTTGGTAATCCACATGATGAACTTTATCGCATACTTATCAAAAAACTTATATTTTGGATATTCTATTTTACCAGCAAAAACACCAACCTTTTTTGGTACCCAATCAATATTTTTTAAAAATTTAATTAAATATGGATTAGTTTCAGGGGTGTTTTTGTTAGATTTTCTAGCTACAACATTAACAGAGAAAAATGCATTATTTTTTTTATCTAAGCAACCCTGATTTTTTCTTATAAATTTATATAATTCTTTTCTATATTTTCCATACCTAATACTTGCTCCTATTATTATGGTTTTATACTTATCTAAATTTATAAATTCATTTGAGATAGGAAAAATATCTACTTCATCATTCCCCATATGCTCACTAATTTTTTTACAGATAGATTTGGTATGTCCATCAATCGAGGAGAAGAGGATTAAAGATTTATGCATTAATTATATATTTTTAATTTCATTAGAATAACTTGAAAAAAAAGTTTTTAAGCATAATTATATTTTATACTGATATTTAAAATTATAATGATTTGATATGAAAAAAATATTATTAATCATGGCAACAATTTGCTTCACTAAATTATATGCAGAAGTAAAGATTGAAGATTGTGCTTCGATAGAGTCTGACTCTAAAAGATTAGCTTGTTACGATTATCTTGTTACAGGCAAATCAGAGGTATCTGAAGAACTTCAAAATGCAGAAAATAGCAGTCAAGAAAATATGATAGGAAGAAGAATTATCCCTAAAGATTCAAACTTTGGTTTATCTAAGAGACAAAGACAAGAAACTAAAAGATCTCCTTCAAAACAATACTTATCCTCATCGATCTCAGAAATTACTAAGACCTATGGAGGAAAAACTCGTTTTAAGTTATCCAACGATCAGCTTTGGGAAACTCAATCAGTTGTTACATCACAATTAGGAACTTTTAAAGTTAAAACTAAAATTATGATTGAAGAAGGAAGAATGGGTGGATTTTGGATGATAAGCAAACCATCAAATGTAAAGATTAAAGTTAAGAGGATTTCATAAAAATGACTTCTGGTAAAGCAACACAATCAATCGATCTTACCGATAGCGCCCATGCAAGAATAGAGCATGTTATGGGTTCTAACAAAGAACTTGGTTCAAAATTCAGAGTATATGTAACAGGTGGTGGCTGCTCTGGGTTTCAATATGGTTTCAAATTTGATTCAGAAGTAGCATTTGATGATGATGTTATTGAATTTGATAATTTTTCTGTATTGCTTGACTCAATGTCTTACCCATATCTATTTGGATCGACTTTAGACTTTGTAGAGGACCTTTCAGGATCAAAGTTTGTTATAGAAAATCCTAATGCGCAAACAACATGCGGTTGCGGAGAGTCATTTACTATTTAGGCTCAAAGATTTCGCCTTTTTCTAAAAATGCCAAGTAAGCAAATGCTGCTGCTTCTACAAATTTAGAAGGAATTTCATTATCAGTAGTTTTTATTTCTACTCCAAGCTTATCTTTTATCAATTCCATAAGGAATATATTCATTGTCCCCCCTCCATGAAATATTATCTCCTCTGGCTTATTACAAAAATCATAAAATTCTTTAATTTTTTCCGCAGTAAATTCTGCCAATGTTCTCATTAGCGAACCTGAATCAATTTCTAGAAAAGAGTCATCGATTAGTTCGTAATAATCTTTCTTATCATCTGCTCTAGGGTATTTCATATTTTTACAGCCAGATATTAGTTTATTAAAAAGATTATTATTAATTTCTCCTTTTGAAGCTTCCTCTCCATTTAAATCAAATGGAGTATTAAATTTTTTACTAGCAACAAGATCCATCAGGCAATTTCCGGGACCAACATCAGAACCCATCGATATATCTTGACCATTAAGATATGTGCCATTTGCTATTCCTCCAATATTAAAAATTAATTTATTTTTTCCTTCTTGTGAGTATAGGAATTTGTGGAACGCAGGAATTAAAGGTGCTCCTAATCCTCCTTGAGCTATATCAAAATTTCTAAAATCAGATAAAACCTTTATACCAAGAGAATCAGCAATTTTTTGAGGGTCGCCAATTTGATAACTTTTATCATTGGTATGAAAAACAGTTTGTCCAGAAAAACCTATAGCGCTTATTTCATTAATATCAATTTGTTTTTTAGATAAGAGTTCTTCAATAAGTTTGATAGTTTTAATATTTAAGATATTTTCAAGCTCAAGTAGTTTTTCAGATTCTTTAGTAGTTTTATATCCATTAGCCAAGCATTCCTCATAATCTTTTTTATAAAACTCTTCTAAATTTTTGCTTGCTTTTTCAATTAACTCAAATTGATTATTAAAAGATACAACACAAGCATCAAGAGCATCAGCACTTGTGCCAGTCATTACACCAATAAAATACTTATCCATTTTCTTTAGAATTATATTCATTAAGTTCTTTAAGATTAAGACTTAATGTATTTTCAAAACTTTCTAATTGATTTTTATTTATTGGTTTAGCAGAAGGAAGTTTTACTTTTACAGGATCTGTTCTTTTTCTGCCTTGCCAAAATTCAAAGTGCAGATGAGGGCCCGTTGCCCATCCTGAATCACCAACATAAGCAATGATTTCTCCTTGTTTTACCTTGCTACCAACTTTAGCCCTTGAATTGAATCTTTCTAAATGTGCATATAAAGTTTTAATATTTCCACCATGTTTTATTTCAACAGTTCTACCATAACCACTTTTTTCACCAACAAAGGATATGATTCCATCTCCAGATGCCTGAACTGGCGTATTTCTTTTTGCTGCATAGTCCACACCGTTATGAGCTTTTATTTTATGCAAGATTGGATGCATTCGATTTGGATTAAAGTGAGAACTTATATATGCAAAATCTAGCGGAGCCCTTAAAAAAGCCTTTCTTACATTATTGCCATTCTCATCAAAGTATTGCTTGCCTTGAATATCATCAAAAAATCTTTGTACTATAAAACGCTCACCTTTATTAATAAACTCAGCAAAAATAATATCACCACTAGAAATTTGTTCGCCTTCAGAGTAATCAGTTTCAAAAATAACTGAGAACTGATCTCCTTTTCTAACATCAAAAATAAAGTCTATATCCCATCCAAATATATATGCAAAATCCATAATAATGCTATCAGGCATGCCTACTTTCAATGCATCTTGATAAAAAGAACTCGATATTATTCCTTTTTTAAAAGATTTAATATTTTGGATTTTTTTTTCTAGTTTTTGAATAGACACACCGTCAGACAAATCAATCAAAATAGAATTTATCTTATCTTTAATAATTTCAATATGCACTATATCTTCATTTACGTAGTTAAATTCCATTTTGTCACCTGGTTTAATGTTTGATAAAAGATTATTTTCATCAAAATTAAATATTTTATATGCTGTATTTAAAGGAATTTCTTTTTCTTCAAATATTACAGATAAGCTGTCACCTTTTTTTACTTCATGGAAGAGGGTATTTTTTACTTTTGGTAATGACTTATTAAAATCTTTTGTAATTGATATTTCTTCAATGGGTACTGGTTTATTTATTACAGAATCAACATAAAGCAATATTATGAAGATAATTGAAATAAAAAATAAACTAAGAACTATTTTAATTGGTGATTTTTTAAAGCCAATCATACATCCTCTTGAATATTCAAAAGTTCAGTGTTTCCTCCAAATGCAACTGAATTTTTAGAAACTACTTTTTCATTTAGAAATTGTAAAAGATAATTTGGTCCGCCAGCCTTAAAACCACTTCCAGATAACCCAACACCTCCAAAGGGTTGTGACCCAACAACAGCACCAACCATATCTCTATTGATATAAATATTTCCTACTTTTAATTTTTTTGCAAAGTAATCAGCGCGTGATTCAATTCTAGTATGAACCCCCAGCGTTAAGCCATAACCGCTAGTATTTATTTGTTCAATCAATTCTTCAATATTATTAGAAGAATATTTTAGAACATGAAGTATTGGACCAAACCGTTCTTTTTGAATATCAGATATTTTATCGATAGTAACTATGGTGGGAGAAAGATAAGGGTCCTCTGTATTGCTATGTGATTGAAAAACATCCATCCCTTTTTCATGACAATCAGTTATATATTGATTTAAATCATCCAGAGCTTGCTTATTTATAATAGGGCCTATATCTGAATCGAAGTTATTTGTGTCACCTATTTTTTGGGCAAGCATATTGCCTTTAACCATCTCGATTAGATCGTCATAAATTTCTTCTTGAATACATAAAATTCTTAAGGCAGAACATCTTTGACCGGCACTATCGAAAGCTGACCTAATCACATCATCAGTGACTTGCTCAAGAAGGGCACTTGAATCAACAATCATTGCATTAATCCCTCCAGTTTCAGCTATCAAAGGTATGATCTCAGATTGATTTTCAATTAAATTAGATTGTATTTTTTTCGCAGTTGGAAGCGATCCAGTAAACGCCACTCCTTGTAAAGAGTTTGTTTTAGTTAATACATCTCCATAAGAACCATCTCCAAGGACCAGTTCCAATGCATCCTTTGGTATTCCTAGCTCATGGAATTTTTTAACTACAAGAAAACCAAGTATTGAAGTGTACTCAGAAGGCTTGACTATAACCCTGTTTCCACAGGCTAGTGCTGCAGAAATTTGACCTATCAAAATAGCAACTGGAAAATTCCATGGGCTTATACATAGAAATCTGCCCTTTGGAGAATATGAAATATTATTTTCTTCCCCTGTTGGCCCATCTAGCTGACTCTCATTATTTATAAGTTTAATAATTTCTTTAGAGTAATATCTTAAGAAATCAACCCCTTCTCTAATTTCATCAACAGCATTTTGGATTGTTTTCCCAGCTTCGTTGATTAAGAAATAGATAAGCTCATAAGGTTTTTCTTCTATGTCATCAGCAATTTTTTCTAAAATCTTAGCTCTTTTGTCTACGTTAATATTTTTCCAATCCGAAACATTATTATTATCAAGACATTTATTAAGTAGGGTTGGGTCATCCAAAGCAATTGAACCTAATTCAATCCCATTACAAATTGAATTGACTTTATTTGTTGATAAACTCGCTTCGCTTCTTCCTTCGTATATAGAATGAACATGAATTAATTTACCTTCAAATGATTTTAATTCTATCTCTATACTATCTAAATTTTCTTTTTCAGTAATATCCATACCAGTTGAATTTAATCTTGTACCAAATATCTTTTTGGGTAAAGGTATTTCTTTGCTTTCGCTCTTCATTCTAATAAATGGGTTTTCTGCTAACCAGTTTGAGTCTGTTTCAGCGTCCAATAATCTATTTATAAAAGAGCTATTAGCTCCATTTTCTAATAGCCTCCTAACTAAATAGGGCAATAAATCTTTGTAATTACCTATTGGAGCATATACTGAAGGAACTCCTTCTAAATTGAGTATTTTAGTCGCGCTTTTATATAAAAGTTCGCCCATGCCATATAGCCTTTGAAATTCATAGTTATTATCTTTCCCAAGATGTTGAATAGCAGAAATTGTATGCGCATTATGAGTAGCAAATTTAGGGAATATATTTTTATTTTTTAAAATTTCTTTAGCGCAAGCTAAATATGCAATATCAGTAATTGATTTTTTTGAGAATACCGGATATCCATCATAACCTGCTACTTGGGCATGTTTTATTTCATAATCCCAATAAGCTCCCTTGACCAGCCTGACATGCATGCCAGCTCTTTTTTGAAGTAAATTATTTATATGCTCAATCACATCGAAGCTTCTTTTCCCATATGCTTGCAATGCAATACCAAACCCTGGCCAATCTTTAATTTTTTGTTCAAGAGCTAACTTTTCAATTATATAAAGACTTAAAGAGAGTCTATCTTGTTCTTCAGCATCAATAGTTATTTCGACTCCTTTAGAATGGGCATGATCAATTAATTCAATTAATCTTGGAATAAGTTCAGATTCTACTTCATTAAATTTTTTCATCTCATACCTAGGATGGAGAGCAGAGATTTTGATTGAAACTCCATTAGAAAGATTTTTTGTTAAGTTTATCTTTCCTACTTCATCAATTGCATTTAGATACGATTCAAAATAATTTTTAGCTTGCGCATAAGTTCTGGCTGCTTCGCCAAGCATGTCGAATGAATATGTTTCTTTCTGTAAATCTTTTAGTTTTTCTATATCTTTAAAATTTTTACCAATTACAAATTCTTGACTCAAAATTTGCATGGCTGCCAATACAGCATTTCTTATTGGCATCTCTCCGGATTTCGAAATAAGACTAGTAACAAAATTATTTGGGTCTTTTGACCATTCAGGTGGTGTTGTGACAACCTTTCCAGCAAGGAGTAGACCCCAAGTTGATGCATTTACAAAAAGACTATCAGCCTTATTCAAATGGTCTATCCATTCACCCTCTGATAATTTTTCTGAGATTATTAGATCGCGAGTCTTTTTGTCAGGAATTCTTAACACAGACTCAGCAAGACACATTAGAGCAACACCTTCTTTATTATCTAGACCATACTCATTTAAGAAAGCGTCGAGTTTGGTGCGTCCACTTTTATTTTGTCTGCAAAGTTCAATAATATTTTTTGCATTATCTGATATTGATGGTTCTTGTAAAAATTTAGATGTATCTGTGAGGTCTAATAAGATATCAGCATCAGATATAAATTTATTTTTTGCCTTTAACATAGCCAATATTTTAATCTTTAAGTACCAAGTAGCAACTTTGTGATTCTAATAATCATTTAAAAATACTATGATAGTAATATGAAAGATGCATTAAAGCTTATTAAAAGAGGTGCAGACGAGATTCTGACAGAAGCTGATTTAAAAAAGAAATTTGAATCAGGTAAGCAATTAGTTATAAAAGCAGGATTTGACCCAACTGCTCCAGATCTTCATTTTGGGCATACAGTTTTATTAAATAAACTTAGACACTTTCAAGACTTAGGTCACAAAGTCATTTTTTTAATTGGTGATTTTACAGGCCGGATTGGAGATCCATCTGGAATTAATAAGACAAGGCCGATACTAGATGCCAAAGATTTAGTTGAGAATGCAAAAACATATGAGAAACAAGTTTATAAAATCCTTAAAAAAGATCTAACTGAAATTAAATTTAATTCTGAATGGTGCGATAAATTAGGTGCCGATGGGTTGATTGGACTTGCATCAAAATATAATGTTGCACGCATGCTTGAAAGAGATGATTTTAATAAAAGATTCACATCAAATAAAAGCATTGCTATCCATGAATTTTTATATCCTTTAGTTCAGGGTTATGACTCAGTTGCTTTAGAGGTAGATGTAGAATGCGGCGGAACTGATCAAAAATTTAATCTTCTGGTAGGTAGAGAACTTCAAAGGGACTATGGACAAGAACCACAAGTGGTAATAACTGTGCCTATATTAGAAGGACTAGATGGTGTAAAGAAGATGTCAAAATCATTAGATAACTATATTGCTATTGATGAAGATCCAGATGATATGTTTGGAAAGATTATGTCAATTTCTGATGAGTTAATGTGGCGCTAGTTTGAATTATTAAGTTTTATTCCTGAAGAAGAAATAGCAAAATTAAAAACGGAGATGGATTCTGGTAAAAATCCACGCGATATTAAATTTGTTTTAGCTGAAGAATTAGTAGACAGATTTCATAATGAGGGCGACGGCAAGAAATGTAAGGATACCTTCTTGAAGAGATTTCAAAAAGGTCAAATACCAGATGATATAGAAAGCATTCAGGTAGATATAGAAGGTGATTCTATTCTTTTAGTAAATCTTCTTAAAGACGCAAATATGATTGCAAGTGTATCCGAAGGCAATAGGTTAATTGAGCAAGGCGGTATTAAAATAGATTCTGAAAAAGTTAAAGACCAAAAATTAGAGGTTAACAAGGGTTCAGAGAATATCTATCAAGTTGGCAAAAGAAAATTCTTAAGAATTAAAGTATAGATGAGAGCTGTTGTAATAATATTTAGTTTTCTTATTTTAGTTTCATGTTCTCAAGATAGCCCAAATATACAACAAATTGAAAACTTACAATTTTTTATTGATAACAAAAAAAATGATAAAGTTGTTGAAATTGAGCCTGGACTTCAATATTTAGTTATTGATTCAGGAGACTCCAAAAGTGTAACTCCTGAACTAACGCAAACTATTTCTGCTCACTTTCATGGGACGCTAACAAACGGAGAAGTTTTTTGGAGCTCATTAAATTCAGATCCATTAAAAATCGAACTATCAAAATTAATTATAGGATGTCAAAAAACTATTTCTTTAATGAGAGCAGGAGATAAATGGATGGTCTATATAGATCCTAGCATGGCATATGGAGAGGAAGGTAGACCAAGCATACCAGCTAACTCAATTCTTATTTTTGAAATAGAGCTATTGAGTATAGATAGTTAAAATAATTCTCCCTGAATCATAGCAAATACTTCTCTTGGAAAAAGTTTCTTAAAATCATTTGGATTTTTTATTAAATTTAAGTCATATTCTCTCATTAATGCTGACTTATATAATGACGCTGAGTATGCTTGACAATTAAATGATTTTTTTGGGTTAAATTCGATATCAGAAAAGGCATCATATTTGATCAAATTTTCTGCAAGTGACTTATTTTGTAATAATGCATTCATATAAAGCCAGTCATAGAAAAAATCATTAAGACCCCATAATATTCCATGAAAGTTGAAACCCTTAAGATCGCCAGAGTTTTTTAGTCTCTCATCTTTTTTTGAATCTATAGAGCTCTTATTATAAAGGTCTTTATAAGGCCCACCTCTTTCAAAGACTTTGCTACCTTGATACATACTCTCTACAGTTGACACAACCCCAGATTGTGTTTGAAGTTTTAAATTAAATGCGCTACAAGAAATACCTATGCTATCTTTAGATTTGGTTGAAATTTCTAAAATTTTTGAAAGACTATAATTTTTTTTTGCCTCGCTATGAAGAGATTCTATAGATTTTTGCTTTTGTTCTTTTGAGAAGCCAGGATACCAAGTAAATTCAATGTCATATTTTTTGACTAAGTTTTTTCCTTCTTTAATGGGTTGGAATATAGGCCTTTCAGACATCATTAATCTCTTTGTAACCCATTATATATGACAGCGGTATATGAGATCTTATTAATGTTTCTGCTTGTATATCTGTTGGCGCATTTGCAAGTTTACGAGATATTAATCGACCACTATGGGTTTTTTTTTCTCTTGTATATTTACCATTTGATGATTCCACGCAATCAGCAAACATTGACTCAAATGCATCAGCCGATCTCAAATAATCATAGTTATACTTTTTATCGTCTCTAAACTTTTTGTTTGCTGCGTTGGAGTCAAAAAAATAAGCTCCTCGAGTAAAAAGCACAATTGGATTTATTGTTATTTGAACCCAATCTCTTTTTTCTTTTGCATTGTATGACCGTAACAAATAATAATTTAAATATGAAATTGACAAACATATGCATCCTGGCATATCGTCAAGCCTTTTTGAATCATTAGAGTAGTATTGAATTTTTTTACTATCAAGAGCATTGATCCCAAGTAAACCAAATTTTTTAATGAAATTTATATTTCTTTTATCTGTAAAATGAAGTAATTCTTTTATCTGCCTTTTTTCAATAATTTCTTTAATTTTAACTATATTTATTTGATTTTTTATTGATTTTTCAGTTCGTTTATATTTTATTGATAATTCTTTTATTGATTCACCATTTTCGTATGAAGATTTTATTGCATATCTATCTCGCCATGACCAATGTTTACCGTAATTACTAGGCTTTTCCATTCTAAA
>CACHWY010000010.1 GCA_902583575.1 uncultured SAR86 cluster bacterium
TCTCTATTTTCAGCTACTTTTGATACAAATTTATCATATGTATGATCTACACTAGCTTGTATTGATTTAGAAACATAATTTGGCATTGGGAATCTAGGATCCCATTCAGCTCCTTTTGTTGAACTAATGCCATCAACATTAACTCCTGCCCAATCATAAATTCCATCTATTGTAGTAATAATTCCATACACACCAATAGAGCCAGTAAGAGTCTCAGGTTTTGCCCAAATCTCATCAGAGAGGGTTGTAACCCAGACACCGCCTGATGCTGCAATATCTCCCATTGATGAAACAATAGGTCTTCCTGTTTCTTTAAATTCGTTTAAAGAATTTGTTATTAACTCACTTGACCAAACGTCACCACCTGGACTATTTACTCTTAAAACTAATGCTTTTACTGATTTATCTTTAATGGCTTTTTGGATATTTTCAACAATAGTATCTGCACCGGCTATATTATAGGCAGCTTCACCAGTTGTAATAGCTCCTTCTACATTAACAACAGCAATTTTATTTTTTGAAGTATTTTTTTTATCTTCTATCGTTGATAAATATTCATATATAGAAATTGAATCTGGGTAATTATTCTTATCATTCTTTTTATTTGGAAATTCTTGAAACATCCAGTGTCTTAGTTCTTCTCTAGTAACAATTCCATCTACCAAATTAAGATCTAAAGCAATCTCAGAAATTTCAGGACTCTCAATTGATAATTCCCATAAAGAATCTCCATACTTTTGCATAGTTCCTTTTGGAATACCTCTACCAGATTCCATCATATCTGTCATTTTCTGCCAAAGAGGATCGGCAAATTCTCTCCAAGAAAGCTTATCTTCTTCAGACATTGAGTTCCTTGTATATGGTTCAGGTCCTGTTTTAAAGTTCCCGGCAATAAACACGTGATAATTTAACCTAATATTTTCATATAAATCTTTTACGTATTCTCTCTTTCGTGACAATCCCAGCGCACCAACTCCTCCATAATTATTTAGAAAAACTTTATTTGCTTGAGAGCTAATTAGGTATGAATTATTTTCAAATATTTCAGAATAAGCAATTACTTGCTTTCCATTCTCTCTTATATTTTTTACTGCACTTGCAATTTCAAATGCTGAAGCATAAAACATGCCTAATTCTGATACATTTACATAAACAGCTGATAAAGAATCATCAGTAGCAGCCTTTTCAAGAACTTTTAAAAGATCATCAAGTTCGTGTTGTTGTGTTGATATATTCCCTAGGATATCTTCAATGGAAGGTGAAGAGGTGGTATTAGCATCTACCACGACCCCAACCGGCTTAAACCATAAAACTTTATTTTCAGTATCAACTTTTTCTTCACTAGAAAATATTGTTCCAATACCAGCAATCATTGAGAATGTTATCAATATTAAAACTAGAATAGTTGCAGAATTTAGGAATATTTTTCTAGTTATAGTTAAAAATTTATCAGCTTTAGACCATATAGATTGAGCTTTAGACATTATTTCTCCAAAAAAGACTTTGATGATATGTTAATAAGTTAATCATGTAAATTGTTTAATTGTTTTAGGTCCAAACATAATATGAATAAATAGGGCACAGATAAACATCAATTCTAAAATATCTATCCAAAATGAGTTAGTACCAAAAACTCTTAAAGATGAAAAAAGAAAGTATATTATTAAAAAGAAACAAAACCATTGATATGCTCTAATCATCAACTTATTTATATAAAAATAGAATATCAACAATGGACTTAGCCACAATAAGAATAAATAAATATCTATTCTCTCTTGCACAACATTTAGAAATTTAATTATAAATAATAATAAAAATAAAATATGAGTAGTAATTTTGTATTGCTTTAAATTAAGCATTTATTTTTTTAATTAATTGAGCCAATCTGGCACCTGAATTTTTTGCAATTTCGTATTCATCTTTTGTTAATTCATTTGATGAATTGAAATTCTCAACATGGGATGGCCCGTAAGGAGTGCCTCCTGACTTTGTTTTATTAAGGTTAGTAAATGAATAGGGCGTGCCACTAATAATCATCCCATGGTGGAGCATGAAAGTTATTAGATTAAAAATAGTCACTTCTTGGCCTCCATGCATTGATCCGGTTGAGGTAAATGCAATTCCAGGTTTATTTTCTAAAGCATTTGTTGCCCAAAGGTCACCTGTTGTATCAAGAAAATATTTAAGTGGAGCAGCCATTGATCCAAATCTTGTTGGAGATCCAAGAGCAAGACCGCTGCAGCTAATCAAATCTTCTTTAGTGCAATATATCTCACCTGAATTAGGTACATCTGGATCAGACTTTTCAACGCTTGGAGATACTTTTGGAACAGTTCTGATTTTAATATCCATACTTTCATTTTCTGCACCATCAGCTATTGCATGTGCAAGATTTTTAACTGAACCTGATGCAGAGTAAAATAGCACTAATAAAAAATTCTTTTCCATATTTACTTTTAAATTATTAATTATATTATGTACGCGATGAAGATTAAGATTATACAACTTTTCTGTTTATTCATTCTCTTAAGTTGTCAGAATAATAATATAAAAGTATTCGATGGTTCTGATACTAGTTTAAGTAAACTTAATGGTAATTGGATTGTAATTAACTATTGGGCAGACTGGTGCGCACCTTGTATTAAAGAAATACCAGAATTAAACGAATTTGCAAAAGAAAACGAGGATTTATTTGTTTATACCTTTAATTTTGATCATTTAGAAATTGAAGATTTAGCACCTCTTGCAAAAAAATTTAAGATTTCAGTTCCATCACTAGTAACACATCCTAGAGAAATCTGGGGTATTCAAACCCCTCCAGCAGTTCCAGCTACTTTTTTCATAAACCCTAATGGAGAGCTAGTACTATCCTTGTTTAGACCTCAGACAAAGGATAAATTAAATGAAATAATTATCGATTTAAAGAAGGCTTTTTAAAAAATCTTCTTGAATTATTAGCTCTGGATTTATTCTTATTTTATTTAAATATACTGTCCAATGAAGGTGTGGACCAGTAACTCTTCCTGTTGAACCAACCTCACCAATTTTTTGACCTTGCTCAACAAATTGATTTTTAACTACATTGACTTTTGATAGGTGACTGTATGAAGTTAATAACCCATATCCATGATCAATAATGATGTAATTTCCTGAATAGAAAAAATCACCTATTAAAATAATTTTTCCTTTAGCAGGGGCAACTATTTTTGAACCAGAAAGAGCGGCAATATCTAACGCTAAATGGGGAGATCTGGGTAAGTCATTTATAAATCTGCGTTTACCATATCTGCTAGAGATTATTCCTTCCACTGGCTGAATAAAATTAAATTCAGGTTTATATACTGTGGTATACGAATTTAAAGTATTTTTTATAATTTGAGATTCTTTGTAAGCTCGTTGAGAATCTTCTTCACTTAAACTGACCATAGAAGTATTTTTAATTTTTATTCTAGATTCACCAAAATCTTTATTATTTACATAAATACTTTCATTATTTATTAATATTGATTTCCCTTGCTTATCAAATGGCAATGGAATTAATTCATAAATATCACCCATTATGTTAACTGTAAGATTATTAGTATTTTTATTTTTATTGTTAAGCTTAATAGCAATAATTTCCCCAGGATCCCCTGAGATAGAGGCATCAGTATTATTTATTAGAAATGTTAAGGAAAGAATTATTAAGAAATAAAATTTACTCATTGTTTAAAACTTCAATATCCATCAAACCATCGCTTAATCTAGCTTTTAGCTTTTCTCCTTTAGCAACTTTTTTTGTAGATTTAATTGCTTCACCTTTTTTGTTCATAACAATTGCATAACCTCTATCTAAAATTGATAGAGGATTAAGTATTTCTATATTTTTATATAACTTCGCTAATAGGTTGTTGTTAAATTGGATCTTTTGGCTAATTCCTCTATTAAGAATATCGAATAATGAATTAACCTTATCATGCATTAAATCCAATTTTGATATGGGGTTATTGTTATTCAGATTATCTGACAATCTTTCAAGTTTATTTTTATTATTAGATATTAATAATTTTTTTTGTTGCCTTATTCTTAAATCTAAATTATCAAGACGTTGTGATTTTTCTCTTAACATTGTTAAAGGATCCTTTAATTTAGACTTATTTAAATTAATTAACTGATTAAGATTCTCAAGATAATTGTGAATATTTTTCCTTAGTTCTTCTTTATATTTAAGAATTTTATCTCTTAAGTTAAAGTTAAATTCAGTTACTAGCTCAGCTGATGCAGTTGGCGTTGGGACTCTCATATCTGAAACAAAATCACAAATAGTGAAGTCTATTTCATGACCAACACCTGATATTGTTGGAATGGGAAATGAGAATATCTCTCTTGCTAATTCTTCATTATTAAAACACCATAAATCCTCAATAGATCCTCCGCCTCTTGAAAGTATCACCACATCTATCTCATTTCCAGAATTCTCTTTATTGAACCTAATAATTCTATTTAAGGCATTGATTATGGAAATATGTGCTTCATCTCCTTGAACAATAGCTTCACTTAATGATATTTGCGAGTTAGGCGCTCTTCTATTAACAGTAGAAATGATATCTTGAAATGCAGCAGTAGTTGAAGAGGTAATGATTCCAATATGTTTTGGCGATGAGGGTATCTCCTTTTTTTTATCAAAATTAAATAACCCCTCTTGCTCAAGTTTGTTTTTTAGAACTTCAAATTTTTGCATTAGATTTCCTGCTCCTGCTGGTTCAATTGTTTTAACAATTAATTGATAATCGCCTCTTGGAGCATAGATACTAACCTGGCCCTTAAGAACACATTGATCGCCATCTTTAGGAGAGAAATTTAGCTTAATATTTTGATTCTTAAACATTGCACATCTAATTGCACCATCTGCATCCTTTAGCGTGAAATAGATATGCCCAGAACTTGGTTTTGCTAAGTTTGAAATTTCGCCAATAACAGATACATTACTGAAGTTATTCTCCAATAAATATTTAGCAGATTTGTTTAACTCACCTACTGAGATAATTTCATCATTTTGAATTACAATATTATCAGCCATAATTAAAGTATAACTTTATGAAATTTAATTTACAGCGAAGAAATTATTTCCTTATTTTATCTTTTGGTGCAATGTTGATAGGTTTTGCACCAATTTTTGTGAAGTTAAGCTCTCTGTCTTCTACAGCAATCACTTTCTATAGAATGTTTTTAGCAATTCCATTTTTATTTATGCTCAATTATAAACTTAATAAAAAATTTTTTTTTAATGTAAAAAATAAGAAAACAATTATCTATGCTGCATTTGCTGCATTAGCATTTACAGTCGATTTAACTTTGTGGCATTTTAGTATGGATATAACTTCAATTTCGAATGCAACAATAATAGTAAATTCTGCACCCATTTTTGTTGCCATACTTTCTTTTATTTTTTTTAAAGAAAGACTATCAAAAGAATTTCTTATTTCATTCTTGATAACTTATATAGGCATTATAGGATTAATCTATTATTCAAATAATTATATTAACGGGAAAGTTTTGGGAGATATCTTGTGTCTAATAGCTGCTTTATTTTATGGTATTTATTTACTTGTAATTTCAAAACTAGGCAATGAAAATTCTTTAAATATCATTTTTTATACAACTTTATTTTGTTGTATATTTTCTATTATTCCTATGCTGATAGAGGGCGGAAATATGATGCCTGCATCAAGTTTTGAATGGATAAATTTATTATTAATGGCAGTGCTTTGCCAATTTGGTGGTCAGTATTTTATTACGCATGGTATAGGAAAAATATCAGCTTCTGATGGATCAATTGGCCTTTTAATGCAACCCTTAACGGCAACAATTCTTGCTGCAATTATTTTTTTAGAGATTTTAAATTTTATTCAAATAATATTTGTACTTGTTACACTTTTTGGTATTTATCTTGCAAGAATAAATATTGTAAAAGTTAATTGATTATTTTAATAAACTTTTATTTTCATTGGGTTCTTGTTATAGACTTTAATTTAAAGGTTTATATAATAAACGAAATCTTAAGATTGAAATTTTGGGTGATTAGCTCAGTTTGGTAGAGCATCTCGTTTACACCGAGAGGGTCGGCAGTTCGAACCTGTCATCACCCACCATTTATAGTTGCAGTTTTATATAGAATATATATTATGCAAGCTTAAAAGTGGTCCGGTAGTTAAACGGTTATAATTCCGCCCTGTCACGGCGGCGTTCGGGGTTCGATTCCCCGTCGGACCGCCACTGTTATATATGAATACATTAATTATAAGTTTATTAATATTATGCTACTCCTTAATATTGGGGATAATTTTTGCTCAAGTCTTGATAACAGCGCCGGTTGTTTTTAAGGTTCTTGATGACCAAAATGCATCTAAATTCCTCAGAAAAATTTTTCCTAGATATTACTTTTTATTATTATTAATTTCTCTTTTAGCATTATTAATATCTTATTTATTTTTTAAGATATTTGATTTATATATAGCCCTTGTAGCCGTCTTTTTTTCTTTATTAGGTTATGTGATTATCCCAATAACTAATAGCGCTCGTGACAGGGGCTGGGATAGTATATTTAAATGGTTACATAACCTTAGTGTTTTTAATACTATTGTTATCATGGGCATAGCGATAATACAGATTTTTAGAGCAACTACTCTTTAAATTAACAATATGGAAAATTTTAAAAAAGTTGCTGTACTTGGGGGAGGAAGTTTCGGAACAGTCTTAGCAAACTTGGCTGCCTCAAATGATTATAAAGTTTCTTTATGGGTAAGAGATGCTGAGCAAGCATTAAGGATTAACTCAGAGGGAGCAAACACTTCATATCATCCAGAATTAAAACTCTCTGATAATATACAAGCAACTGAAGATCTAAATGAAGTAATGAGAGATGCTTCGATTATTTTTATTGCAACGCCAAGTATTATTTTTGAACAGATTATGAATCGTATTTCTGAATTAATAGATAATAAAGCTTATGTAATATCTTGTACAAAAGGCATATTAGAGAGTCCATTTAGGTCTATGACTGATGTTATTCAGAATAAAATTAAGAATGATGTTGGTGTGCTAAGCGGTCCAAATTTAGCCAAAGAAATTGCACAAAATAAAATTGCTGGAACTGTCATAGCATCTAATAATGAGGACTTAATAAAATTAGTTAAAGATACTTTGTCTTCTAAGACATTTAAAATCTTTTCTAGCAATGATATACAGGGCGTTGAACTTGGAGGGGCTTTAAAAAATATCTATGCAATTATTTGTGGCTTAGCTGATTCTCTTGAGGTTGGAGAGAATGCTTTAGGTTTGATTCTAACAAGAAGCATGGCTGAAATGAGTAGATTTGCAGTAGCAAAGGGAGCTAATCCAGTAACATTTCTAGGCCTTTCAGGAATGGGTGATTTAGTAGCTACTTGCACATCAACTTTATCCAGAAATTATCAGCTAGGGCATAATTTGGGCACAGGAATGAGTTTAGATGATGCAAAAGACAATGTTGGCCAGGTTGCAGAAGGTATTAGAGCGCTTGAGGTAATAAGGAATGAGTCTATAAGCTTAGATTTGAAGATGCCACTTATTGAGTCTTTATATAATATAATATATAAAAAATCATCCCCAGATTCATTAATTAATGATTTAATTAATAATCCTCATGAAGTTGATGTAGAATTTAAATTATGAACAATATAGATATAGATATAGATAAAGAAGAAATTTTAAAAACCAGCAAATGGATAAGATTCATTTTTATGGTTGTATATGCATTTGTTATTAATTTCGCTCTTACAATAAGTATTGGCTTAGCATTTATACAATTCCTATTTGTTTTATTTACATCAAAGGTAAATGAATCTATAGCAAGTATTAATTCTCACATTATAGATTTTTTTAATGATTCTATTGCCTTTCTTTTATTTCAGACTGAAGAAAAACCATTTCCTTTCAAAAGCACTAGTAAAGATGAAGTGGTTATTGAGGTTGATTCAGATGATGTGTCTGAAGAAGATACTCATGAATCTAAAGATTAATCTGTTATTGTTTTTCAGCTGATTGTAATGTCTGAAGAATTAAAGTATTTATAGTCATTGGCCCTACACCACCTGGAACTGGGGTATAAGCAGAAGCTATATCCTCGATACCATCTAAGTCTATATCACCACATTTTTCAGGATGATAACCAGCATCAATCACAATAGCATCTTTTTTTATCCAGTCTGATTTGATAAATTTGGGGATTCCTACTGCTCCAACTATAAGATCTGCATTTTTTATAATAGTTTCTATATTTTGAGTTCTTGAATGACAAATTGTTACTGTTGCATGTAAATTAAGAAGCATCATTGCCATGGGCTTTCCTAGAATAGGGCTTCTTCCAACTACAACAGCATTTAAACCCTTAACATCAAGTTTATAATGCTCAATTAATCTTATAATTCCTGCAGGGGTGCATGATCCATATGCATCAATTCCCATGCTCATATTCCCGAAACCCAAACAAGTAACACCATCTACATCCTTTTTTATATCTATTGCATCAAAGCATAATCTTTCATCTATTTGTGAAGGGACAGGGTGTTGCAACAAAATTCCATGAATATTTTTATCATCATTTAGTTTATGAATAGTATGAAGTAATTCATCAGTAGTTGTACTTTCAGGAAGTTCAACAGCAATTGATTTCATGCCTACTCTTGTACAAGTATTTCTTTTCATTTTTACATAAGTCTCTGATGCAGGATCATTACCGACCAGGATAGTTGCTAGAGTTGGCTCGATTCCTTTTTTTACTAAATCATCGACCTTATTTTTTATTGTATCTTCAGAAATGGCTGATAACTCTTTTCCATCTAATATTATTGCTGTCATGCTAATATTATCTCATTAATTAATATTTATGCCCATGAAGATTGCTTATTTATTATATTAACTTTAATATTTGCATCCTCGGGGTATAGCGCAGTCTGGTAGCGCACTCGCTTTGGGAGCGAGTGGTCGTAAGTTCGAATCTTACTACCCCGACCAAGCGCCTGTAGCTCAGCTGGATAGAGCAACTGCCTTCTAAGCAGTGGGTCAGGAGTTCGAATCTCTTCAGGCGCGCCATTTTCAAGATATAATTATATTTATTATGTTTGAGGTCGCTGCTTTATATAAATTTTCAAAGATTTTGGATCCTTTCAAGACTCATAACTCTATTCGATCTAAATTAAAAGATTTGTCTGTATATGGAACTATATTAGTTGGCGGCGAGGGACTTAATGGCACTATTTCAGCAGCAAATAAAAAAAATTTATCTGATGCTATAGATTTTTTAAAACAAATAAATGGATTTGATGATCTAGATATAAAGTTTTCTAGTTCAAATAAAAACCCATTTGTTAGGCTTAAAGTTAAATTAAAAAAAGAAATTGTCACAATAGGAGATGAGTCTATAGATCCTACTAACGAGGTTGGAGAATATTTAAATCCAAATGAATGGAACAAGCTTCTTGAAGACGATGAAACTATTCTTATAGATACAAGGAATAATTATGAATATTCTATAGGCACATTTAAAAAATCAATAAATCCAAATACATCTAAATTTAGAGAATTCCCTAAATGGCTTGAAAAAAAGAAATTTTCAAATAGTGATAAAAAGAATAAAAAAGTTGCAATGTTCTGCACTGGGGGCATTAGATGTGAAAAGGCATCATCACTTATGAAAAAAAATGGTTTTAAAAATGTTTATCATCTTAAAGGCGGCATTTTAAAATATTTTGAATCTGTTCCTGAACAGGAAACTATGTGGGAGGGTGAGTGTTTTGTATTTGATGATAGAGTTTCTGTAAAGCATGATTTATCAGTTGGCACGTATGATATGTGTCATGGATGCAGAATGCCAATTACATCAAATGATAAGGCTTCAAAAAATTATATTAGAGGAGTTGCTTGTCCAAAATGTTTTGATAAAACAACAGATGAACAAAAATCGAGATATATGAGCAGGCAAAAGCAGGTTGACCTTGCAAATGCACGTAATCAAAAACATATTGGACCTAAAGAAGAAATATTTAATTAAGATTTATGAAAATACCAATACTATATTCATTTAAAAGATGTCCGTATGCAATGCGAGCAAGGATGGCATTACAAATGGCAAATATTAAATGTGAAATTAGGGAAATAAAGCTAAATAACAAACCCCATCATATGCTAGCAGCCTCTCCAAAAGGAACAGTGCCTGTTTTAATTCTTGAAGATAAGGTGATTGATGAAAGCAACGATATTATTAATTGGGTTCTGAATATAACAAACATATTTGAAAACAATCTCAATGAAGAGCAAATTGATCTTACTGAACATTTCATTAAAGTATTTGATGAAAGATTTAAATTTCATCTAGATAGATATAAATATTCAAATAGATATGTAGATTCTGATGCAGAATTTCATCGTTCTGAATGTTATAAAATTCTTCTTTACCTAGAAGATATCATATCTGATGATAATTGGATTTTTGGTTCTAAATTAGGGAAGCTTGATATCTCAATCTTGCCATTTATTAGACAGTTCAGAATTGCTAATACGGAATGGTTCGATTCTCAGTTAGAAATTATAAAAGTTCAAAAACTTTTAAATAATTTTTTAGATTCTAAATTGTATAAAAAAATTATGCATAATTATGACGAGTGGGATATTGGCTCAAAGCCTGCTTATTTCCCCTTTAACTAATCAGACAATCTTTACCACAAATGAACAATCACATCTTTATTATCAACAATTATTGCCTTACTTTTATTGCAATACTTTACAGACCTTAGATCTGAAAAAGTTTCATATTCAATACATTTTTTTAATATAAACATGACCAGATTCTTTAATGCGGTTTTAAGTCTATTGAGCTGCCCATTGTCTAAATAAGGATTTTCATTAATTTCGTCTCCTATTGATATAAATTTATCATTTAGTTTACCAAAACTATTATCTTCTTTATCGCTCCATATTGGACCTACTTTTTGCAATTCATATCCCCATACTTCATCGTAAACCATCCATAAATGCTTATATCTTTCGTTCCATAAAGTAACAGCATTAACATTATTAGATTTTCTTTTCTTTTTGTAATTAGCATCCTGAATTGTCATTCTAGACCAATAAACTGGATTACCAATTCGCTTTGCACCAGCCCCAGGCACATATGGGAATCTTGCCATTATAAATTAACCCCCATCACAATAAATTAATAATTTACAAGCCAATAAAATCATAAGAAAGTGCTATTTTTTCTATAGCAGTTTTAAATGCTGCAGTTCTAAAATCAGGAATTTTCTTATTTTCTAAGAATACTTTTTTTACACTTTGAAATCCATCAATCATCATGTCATCTAATCCAGATCTAACTAAATCTATTTCTTCGATACCATTAGCAAAGTTATCTTTATATTTTTTTGGCATCGTCTTACCCGTCATAGTTTCAATCGCTTCTATTAGATTATTTAATTGAAGTTGATTCCTTCTTTTTTCCAATCTTCCAAATCTTATATGCCTTATATTTTTAACCCATTCAAAATAACTAACAGCAACACCACCACCATTTGCAAGAATATCAGGGATAATAAATTTTTTATTTTTGTTTAATATTTGATTCCCTTTGTAAGTAACTGGGCCATTTGCAGCTTCAACTATTAAATTTGCAGATATATCTGCTGCATTTTTTTCAGTTATGACATTTTCTCTTGCAGCGGGAATCAAGATGTCACATTTTCTTTTAATTAATAGGGATGAGTTTTTAACAAAGTCAGCTTTTGGATAATTTTTAAAAGACTTATGCTTAACAAAATATTTTTTTGCATGTTCAACATTTATACCATCTTTATTGTATATACCGCCGTTATGTTCAGCAATGGCAATTAACTTTACACCATCATCTTCTGTTAGGAATTTTGAAGCATGGTATCCAACATTTCCAAACCCTTGCAAAATAAATGATTTTGTTGAAAGGTCGTTATCGAGTTTTACTTTTTTGAGAAGATCAGGATTTCTAAAAAACTCTCTTATTATAAATTGTACGCCTCTACCCGTAGCTTCTTCTCTTCCTACAAGACCGTTCTTATTCTCTGGCTTTCCTGTAACACATGCTGCACCATTAATGTCTGCGGGATGTATTTTTCTATATTCATCAGCAATCCATGCCATTTCTTTTGAGGATGTTCCAATGTCAGGTGCTGGAACATTCATAGACGGACTTATTAAGTCTCTTTTAATCAATTCTTGTGCAAACCTTCTAGTAATTTTTTCTAGTTCTCTCTTTTCCCAATTTGAAGGATCAATTTTAAGACCACCTTTTGAACCACCGTAAGGAACATTAATAATTGCGCATTTATATGACATTAGGGCTGCTAAAGCTTCAACTTCTTCTGCGTGAGTAGCCATATCAAACCTAATTCCGCCTTTTGTAGGTTCCATATGTTCAGAGTGAACAGAGCGCCAGCCTTCAAATGTAAATATTTTTCCTCTAAGCCTAACCCCGAATCGAACGGTATAAGTAGAATTACACGTAATTATTTTATTCGCCAAACCATCAGATAAATTCGTGAATTTAAGAGCTTTATCCACGTATTTAGTTGTGTCTGATAAAAATTTATTCATCATTATCTACATATAATAATTCATAATATATCAGTATTAATAAAAAAATAGATAATAATACTTTTTAAACTATAATAGCGAGTCTTATGGCGGGCGTAGCTCAGTTGGTTAGAGCGCTGGATTGTGGCTCCGGAGGCCGTGGGTTCGAACCCCATCGCTCGCCCCATTTATAAGGTAAATAGGATGAAAGTAAACATAAAAAAATTAAAAGATTTAGAAAGGAAGATAACAATTTCTATTCCTGTTGAAGATTATTCTTCAAGATTTAGTACAAAATTAAAAAATGTTAAAACTAAGGCAAAAATTGATGGTTTTAGAAAAGGGAATGTTCCTAATGATGTGCTTGAGCAGAGATATGGACAATCTATTCATGCAGAAGTAATAAATGAGCTTATTCAGGAATCATACCCAAAAGCCATCTCAGAAAATAATGTAAGGCCAGCTTCGTCACCTCAAGTTACAATCGATACAGAAGATCCTAAAAAACCAATTACCTATTCTGCAACGATTGAAGTATTCCCAGAAATCAAACCTAAGTTCTCTAGATGGAGTAGTTATGAAGAATACAGTATTGAGATAGAAGAAAATGATATTGATCTTGCTATTAATGATATTAAAAAAAGATATGGTGACTGGAAAGATGTATCAAGAAAGGCTCAAACAGATGACCAAGTTATTATAGATTTTCTAGGTAAAATTAATGGAGAAGAATTCGAGGGAAATTCTTCAAAAGATTTTAAACTTATATTAGGTAGCAAATCTATGATTCCAGGTTTTGAAGATGGAATTATCGGCAAAGAGGTCTCTAAATTCAATATTAACTGTAAATTTCCAGATGATTATTTTAAAAAAGATTTAGCAGGCATAGACGTAGAGTTTGAGGTGAATCTTAAAAATGTTCAAGAAATTACAGAAGCAAAAATAGATCAAGAATTATTTACTAAACTTCAAATGGAAATTAAAGACAAGTCTGAATTCAGAGATGAAATTATTACGAGAATGAAAAATGAGGTAGCAATTCAAGAAAAAGAATTAACTAAAGAATCCATGTATGAAACTTTATTAAAAACAAATTCATTTAATGTGCCTAATTCAACAATTAAAGAGCAAGCTGACTTAATGCGAAAAGATGCATTAATGAGAATTGGACATACTGAGGAGAATGCAGGCGATGATTTATTTCCAATTGATACATTCAACGAAAGGGCAGAAAAAAGAGTGAGGTTAGATTTACTATTTGCAGAATTAATTAAGCATTTTGAAATTACTGTAGACAAAGGGCAAATTGATAATTTTATTGATGAGGAATCAAAAAGATATAAAGATCCAGATCAATACAAAAAATGGATTGAGGGACAACCTCAGCAACTAGAACAGTTTAGAATGATAGTTTTAGAGGAACAATTGGTTGAAAAATTGAAAAATGCACTTAAATCAAAGAAGAAAGTGATAAAATTTTCAGAGTTAGCTAATAAATAGGAATAATTATGACAGATATTCATTCAGCCTTGATACCAATGGTAATAGAGCAAACCCCTAGAGGTGAGAGGTCATTTGATATTTATTCGAGACTGCTTAAAGAGAGAGTTATTTTTCTTTCTGGTGCGATTGATGACTATATTTCTAATTTAGTTGTTGCACAATTACTATTCTTAGAATCTGAGAATCCAGAAAAAGATATTTCTATTTATATTAATTCACCTGGTGGCAGTATTTCAGCGGGACTGGCAATTTATGACACTATGCAATTTATTACTCCATCTATTTCAACTATGTGTATAGGTCAAGCAGCTAGCATGGGTGCATTATTATTGGCTGGTGGAGATAAAAAGAAAAGATTTGCTCTTCCTAATTCTAGGATTATGATTCATCAACCTCTTGGGGGCTTTCAAGGTCAAGCATCTGATTTTGAAATACATGCAAAAGAAATTATCCATATGAAAAAGATAGTGAATGAAATTCTTGCAAAACATACAGGTCAATCAATTAAAAAAATTGAAAAAGATACTGATAGAGATAATTTCTTAGATGCAAGCGCAGCCAAAGTCTATGGCATAGTTGATAAAATATTAGAACAAAGGAGCTAATATGAAAGTTGAATCACAATCAGAAAAATTACATTGTTCATTTTGTGGCAAGTCCCAGGATGAGGTTAAAAAATTAATTGCTGGTCCAAATGTATATATTTGCAATGAGTGTGTTGATTTATGTAATGATATTATTGAAGAAGAAATTAAGAGTGATGATGCTCCTTATGATTACCTCTTATCCCCATTAGAAATTTACAACAATCTTGATGATTATGTTATTGGTCAAGAGAAGGCTAAAAAAGTTCTCTCAGTTGCAGTGTACAACCATTACAAGAGATTAAAGAAAGTTAAATCTAGCAATGATGTAGAATTACAAAAGAGCAATGTTTTGCTTTTAGGGCCAACAGGAAGTGGTAAAACTCTATTAGCTCAAACCTTGGCTAAGGTATTAAATGTTCCATTTACTATTGCTGATGCAACAACATTAACAGAGGCTGGTTATGTTGGCGAGGATGTTGAAAATATAATTCAAAAACTTCTTCAAAATGCAGATTACGATCCAGAAAAGGCTGAGCTAGGAATCGTATACATAGATGAAATAGACAAAATTGCAAGAAAATCAGATAACCCATCTATTACAAGAGATGTTTCAGGTGAAGGTGTTCAACAGGCATTATTAAAGTTAATTGAAGGAACTGTTGCATCTATTCCACCACAAGGAGGAAGAAAGCATCCTCAACAAGAATTTATACAAATAGACACATCGAATATATTATTTATATGCGGAGGTGCATTCTCTGGCCTTGATAAGGTAATTGATCAAAGAACGAATAAAGTAGGTATTGGGTTTAGCGCAGATGTGGACGCAAATTCTAATGTTAAATCATTAAATAAAAATATTGATAATTTGGAGCCTGAAGATCTTGTTAAATATGGATTAATACCTGAATTTGTTGGACGTTTACCAGTAATATCCAATCTTCATGAATTAGATGAAGATGCTTTAGTAAGAATATTAAAAGAACCAAAAAATGCTTTGGTAAATCAGTATAAGCATTTATTTGATATTGATAATGTTGAATTATCTTTTAGGGATGAGGCTTTAAAAGAAATAGCCAAGCAAGCCATCAAAAGAAAGACTGGAGCTAGAGGATTAAGGTCTATTATGGAAGAGTTGTTAATGGAAACAATGTTTTGTTTACCAAACGATGATTTAGAAAAAGTTATCATTGATGAAAAAGCTGTTAAATCCAAAACTGATCCAATAAAACTTCTAAAGACAAAATCTAAAAAAACATCTTCTGGCAATTGATATTTAAATAAATAGCCCTATATTAATTTAATGAGCGAAGTTAAATCTGATTTACCATTAATTCCATTAAGAGATGTTGTTGTTTTCCCTGGAATAGTGACCACTTTATTTGTTGGGAGGCCTAAATCTATTGAAGCATTAAATGTTGCCATGTCTTCAAATAAAAAACTTGTTCTTGTTAGCCAAAAAGATGCGTCAATAGAAGACCCAAAAATCTCAGATATATACAAATTCGCATCTATTAGTAATTTACTTCAATTAATTAAACTTCCTGATGGGACAATGAAAGTTCTTGTTGAAGGTGACAAGAGATGCTCAATAGAAAAAGTAATAGAAAAAGATTCATATACTGTAGCAAGAGTAATTGAAGAAATTGATTCTCCCTTAAAAGAAAGTGAATCTGTAAATTTGGTTAGGCTAATTAAAGCTAAATTTGAGGATTATATTAGTATTACTAAAAGAATACCTCCAGAAATTGTTTCAACTGTAGACTCATTAGACGATCTATCTAGGTTAATAGATACTATTACAGGACATTTGCCAATTGAAAATTTTAAAAAACAAGAAGTATTAGAAACATTCGAATTAAAAGGTAGAGCTGAGAAGGTTTTAACCTTTATTGAATCTCAACTTGATGTCGTAGATGTTGAGAAAAAAGTTCGAGATCGAGTTAAAAAACAAATGGAAAAATCGCAACGAGAATATTATTTAAATGAACAAATTAAGGCTGCGCAAAAAGAATTAGGCGAAATAGGCGAAGAAGGAGATGAGTTAGAGAATTTAGAGAAAAGGATTCATGAGGTTGGCATGACTAAAGAGGCCTTAAAGAAAGCTAAAACAGAATTAGCAAAATTTAAACATATGGCACCATCATCAGCAGAAGCTTCCGTTGTTAGAACATATTTAGATTGTTTAGTTGATGTTCCATGGAAAAAGAAATCTAAAATCAGATCAGATATTAAAAAATCTATGGAGATTCTTGAAGAAGATCACTATGGACTTGAAGAAGTTAAGGAAAGAATTGTTGAATATTTAGCGGTACAAAAAAGAGTTAAATCTATGAAGGCTCCTGTACTTTGTTTGGTTGGGCCTCCAGGTGTTGGAAAAACATCTCTAGGAGAATCAATTGCTAGAGCAACTAACAGAAAATTTGTAAGGATGTCTCTTGGCGGCGTTAGAGATGAATCAGAAATTAGAGGACATAGAAGAACATACATAGGATCTATGCCAGGAAGAATTATTCAAAAATTAAGTAAAGTTGGAGTAAAAAACCCATTATTTTTACTTGATGAAATTGATAAAATTGGCATGGATCATAGAGGAGATCCTTCATCAGCGTTGTTAGAAGTTCTCGACCCAGAACAGAATAATACATTTAGCGATCATTATCTTGAGGTTGATTATGATCTATCTGAAGTAATGTTTGTTTGTACAGCTAATAGCCTAAATATTCCAAGTCCATTATTGGATAGAATGGAGATCATTAGGATTCCTGGATATATTGAAGACGAAAAAATTAATATAGCCAATAAGTATTTGCTTCCCAAGCAAATGAAAAGAAATGGACTTAAAGATCAAGAAATCAAACTTAACAAAGATGTTATTCTTTCTTTAATAAGATATTACACAAGAGAGGCTGGCGTAAGAGGCCTTGAAAGACAAATTTCTAAAATTTTAAGAAAGGTCGTAAAGGAAAGATTAATAAATAAAAAGACTTCCTTAAAACCTACAACAATCACATCAAAAAATTTAAAAAAATTCTCAGGTGTGAAGAAATTTAAATATGGAATAGCTGAAAAAGATAATGCAGTAGGACAAGTTACTGGTTTAGCATGGACAGAAGTTGGTGGCGAGTTATTAACAATTGAAGCTTCTCATATTGATGGTAAAGGCAGAGTGATAAAGACTGGTTCATTGGGAGATGTAATGCAAGAATCTATTCAAGCAGCATTGACTGTGGTTAGGTCTAGAGCAGATTCTCTTGGAATAAAACCAAATTTCTATGAAAAATATGATATTCATATTCATGTTCCTGAAGGCGCTACTCCAAAAGATGGCCCAAGTGCTGGCGGTGCAATGGCTATCTCACTTATATCAATTTTTACAGGTATTCCAGTTAATGCTGATACTGCGATGACTGGCGAGATAACATTAAGAGGCCAGATATTAAAAATTGGTGGGTTAAAAGAGAAATTATTAGCAGCGAAAAGAGGCGGTATAAAGAATGTAATAATTCCAAAAGAGAATGAAGCTGACCTAGAGGAGATTCCTGATCAAATAACAAAATCTTTAAATATCATTCCTGTTGAATGGATTGATGAAGTCATTTCAGCTGCTTTAGTTGAAGAGCCAACACCTAATTCAAAAAAATTAAAATCTAGAAAAACAAAAAATCAATCAAAAAATACAAATAAACGAACACACTAAAACCCTTTATTTGCTTGACTTTTTACGTTAAAAAGCTTTACATAGAGGGGTATTTAATAAATAAATTATCACAGAGGAGTTTTAAATATGAATAAATCAGATTTAGTGGATGTAGTTGCAGGTAGCGCTGATATGTCAAAAGCAGACGCAGGAAGAGCTGTTGATGCAGTATTGGATGGAATTTCAGGTGCTCTAGGAAACGGCGATTCAGTTGCGTTAGTTGGGTTCGGAACATTTTCAGTAAGACATAGAGCAGCTAGAGAAGGCAGAAATCCACAAACGGGTGCTGCAATGCATATTGCTGCTACTAAAGTTCCAGGTTTTAAAGCTGGTAAAGGTCTTAAAGATACAGTTAAAAACGGTTAAAAGTTTAAGATATTAAAAGGGGTGCTTACGCACCCTTTTTTTTATTCTATAATATTGCCACTATGATGGAATCCCTTAGAAATTTTCTCACTGGACCTAGGCTTATGTTAGTCGTATTAGTTTGCGCCTTACCATTTGTTTTTTTGGGCACATCATCACTATCTACTGCCTTTACTGGTTCATTTGGTTCTATTAATGGTGAGGATGTTACCGAAGCAGATTTAAATATGGCATCAAATTCAGCTGTTTCAAGATTTAAAAGTATTTATGGCGAAGACTTTGAATTTGATATGTTAGATGAAGAAACTAAAGGCCAATTAATTAAACAAGAATTAGTCACACAAAAGGTTCTATTATCTCAGGCAAGGTTATTAGGATTTATAAACGATACCTCAATAGAAGAGGCAAAAAAAAGTATAGTACAGACCCCGCAATTTCAAATAGAAGGCGTCTTTAATCAAGATGTATATGAAGCCCAAGTTAACTCTAATGGCTATACAAAAGAAGGGTATGTAGATTTAATAACAGATATGTATGCATCGGAGGTATATAGAAATTCTTTAGTAACATCAAATTTTGTTATACAGAATGAAGTATATGAAATAGCAGGCTTGTTGGAACAAACTTCAGATATCAAATTTACTAAAATTAGTTTTGATGGTTTAAAAAATGAAATTGTTAATACTGATGAAGAATTAACTGGTTATTACAATAATAATCAAAATCAATTTTATTCTGAAGAACAAAGAAACTTTTCATATATATTATTAGATCCGGTTGATTATGAATCGAAAGTTCAAGTTCCAGATGGTTATATTCAAACCGCTTATGAAGCATATCTTTTAAATAATGAAGCAAGTTCACAGATAAGAATTTCCCATATTATGATTGAAAAGAATAACCATGACTCTAGAGATTCTGCTTATGCAATCATTAGTGAGGTTGAAAACTTAATATCAGAAGGTGGCGACTTTAATAAATTAGCTATGGAATATAGCGATGATGTTGTTACCAAAGAAAATGGTGGGGACTTAGAATATTTTGAACAAGATATTTTTCCAATCGAGTTTGAGGATGCGATAACAGATTTAGGTCTGAATGAAACAAGTAAAATTATAGAACTTGAAGATACTTTCCATATTTTAAAAATTACTGAGATTAATTTGCAAGAACCATTGCCTGAAGATCAGATTAAAGACGATTTAACTAATGAGTTAATACAAACTGAATCTTTTGCTTTAATGCAGGATGATTTTAGTGAATTAGAAGATATGATTTATAATAATACTTCAATCTCTGAAATAGCAGCAAATCTATCAAAAACAAATAAATCTTCAGAGTACTACACAATAAATAATTTTGATTTTTTTATAGATGATCTTCAAATTAAAGATTATTTATTTTCTCTAGATTCAGGGGTTGGTGAAATTCATGCAATAGAAATAGCAAATACAATCTTGGTAATGTCTATAGATGAAATTATCGAACCCACATTGATCGCTTATGAAAATATTAAGGATGAAGTGGAAGCGTTACTAACTGAGTCAAAAGCAATTGATAAAATTGAGTTAATGGATATTGAGCTAAACTCTATTGAGGATGAGTCTGATAAGAATGCTTTTATAGATGCATATAGTTTTATATCAAGTGATGAATTTATCGATGTAAAAAGATATTCATCACTTTTACCAAGAGAAGTACTGACTAATATCTTTAATGAATCCCCTGGCAAGGTTATTTCAGTTAATGCAAATAATGGCGACAAATACATGATTAATATTATAGATTTTAAAAAACCAACAGAAGAAGAGATTATTGAAATTATAGAACAATATGAAGCTTTTGCAGATGAAAGTATTTCTACTCGTATTTCTAATATTGTGAATGAAGATGTCTTTGAAAAAGCAAAAGTTAAATTACAAAATGTAATTTTATAGGGGTTTACTTATGAATAAAAATTTATATTATTTACCTATATTATTTTTTTTAATCTCAGGTTGTTCTAACAATGTTAGCCCTGTAGATTCTGGGTTGGAAAATCAAATTTTTCATTTTGGGAATGGTTCTGAGCCACAAGGGTTAGATCCCCATGTTGTTACAGGAGTTCCAGAGCACCATCTTTTAATATCTCTTTGTGAAGGACTAACAACCGAGCATCCAAAAGGAGGACCAAGCCAACCAGGTGCAGCAGAATCTTGGGAAATTAGCGAAGATGGTAAAGAATATATTTTTTACTTAAATAAAGATGCAAAATGGTCTAATGGTGAACCAGTTACATCAGAAGACTTTATTTGGTCTTGGAAAAGAATTCTAACAGCAAGCCTGGGCTCTCAATATCCAGATATGCTTTATTATCTAGTTGGCGCATCAGAATATCATAATGGGTTAACAGATGATTTTAATGATGTAGGTATTAAAGCGATTGATAAATATACTTTGAAAGTTACTTTAAAAAGCCCAACCCCATTTTTTTTAGGCCTGTTAAGTCATTACAGCACATGGCCTGTTCATAAAGAAACTGTTTTAAAGCATGGAACAATTGACGATAGAAATGGTGAATGGACTAGACCAGGAAACTTTGTATGTAATGGACCATTTAAATTGAAAGAATGGGAGCTTAATAGCAAAATTGTTGTAGAAAAAAATCCAAATTATTGGGATGCTGCAAAAGTTAAATTAAACGAAATACATTTTTATCCAGTCTCAAATGTTATGACTGAAGATAGAATGTTTAGAGCAGGGCAACTTCATTTAACTTCAACATTACCATCTCAGAAATGCCCAATTTATATTGAAGAAAATAATCCTGATTTAAGAATTGATCCATATATGGGGCAATATTTTTATCGTTTAAATATTAATAATTCAGCCTTACAAGATGTAAGAGTTCGCAAGGCTTTAGCATATACAATCAATAGAAAGCTTTTAGTTGAAAAGGTTACAAAGTGTGGACAAATACCAGCGTACTCATTTACTCCACCTGGCTCGAATGGGTATTATCCTGATACAGAGATACCTTTTGATCCTGAGTTAGCAAAACAATTAATGGTTGAGGCTGGATACTCTGATTCAAATCCTTTTCCAAAACTCGAAATTCTATTTAATACAAATGAGGACCATAGAAAAATTGCTTTAGCCATTCAACAGATGTGGCAACAAAACTTAGGCATTGAAATAGAGTTAGTTAATCAAGATTGGAAAGTTTATCTCAGCAGGGAAATGGTGGGAGATTTTCAAGTATCAAGAGCAGGGTGGATAGGTGACTATGAGGATCCGAATACATTTTTAGATTTGATGAGACCCAATAGAGGAAATAACAAGACAGGCTGGGAAGATGCAGTCTATGATGCAATCATGGAAAAAGCAAATTCTACAAATGACCAAGTAGAAAGATATAAATTGTTACAAGAAGCTGAAAGGGTTCTTATAGACAATATGCCAATAATACCTCTTTATACATATGTAAGAGCTTATCAATTATCACCAGATGTAAAAGGATATCACCCACATATTCTTGATCATCATCATCCTAAATATATATATTTAGAAAGAGATTAATTTCGCATGATAGCGATTTTTTTTAAAAGAATTTTATTGGCAATACCTGTTTTATTTGCGGTCGCTAGCATAACTTTCTTTTTAGTCAAGGCAGCTCCTGGCGGTCCATTTGATGCTGATAGAGCTGTTTCGCCTCAAGTATTAAAGAATTTAAACGAAGCATATAATTTGGATGCTTCTAATTGGGAACAATATATAGATTACATGTCGGGTTTAGTTCAAGGGGATCTTGGGCCATCTTTTAGATTTCCTGGAAGATCTGTTACTGAAATGATAGCAACAG
>CACHWY010000011.1 GCA_902583575.1 uncultured SAR86 cluster bacterium
TTAAAAGATCTCGAAAAAAGACTAGATTTGCTTATAAAAAGATTTTACGAACAAAAAGGCATAATTGATTCATATATAAAAAGAGAAAGGGATTGGAAAAAAGGAAAGGTTTTGCATAGAAAGGAAATCTCACGCTTGGAAAAAGATCTAAATAAGGCTAAAAATGAGTAAAGTAGTAGAAGTATCGTTAAGAATCTTTGGCAGAGATCTAACAATAGCCTGCCCTCCGAAAGAAAAAAACAACCTTATTAAGGCTGCCAATCTATTAAATGATGAGCTTGAAAATATTAGTGATAAAAATAATGCATTAGTTATAGCTGGGCTTACTTTAGCGAATAAACTACTCGTAAGTGGTAATAAAAAAGATAAAAAAGCAGACATCGATTATTCAAAATTAATTAAAAAGATTGAAAAAGCTCTAGAAAAATAATCTTTAATTTAGGTTATATCTCATCTATACTTTGAATACATTCTGGTTCATTTGCTAATGTGTTAATAAATTTGAACCGATGCTATATATTAGGTGATATTCCACTGTCATTGTTGTGCAATACCTAAAAGGGAAGCCTGATTTGACAAGATATTCACCACCTGAACTTTCGGTTCAGGTATAACACATGGCGGTGATCTGGTTTGTTAGCCTCTGTAAAATTATTGTGAAAAATAAAATTAGAAAATCACTTCTTGAGCAGGGGCAACTTCTATCTAATGAATTTGTATTAAAGGCAAATTCTAAAATACAATCTGCAGTAATAAAAAAGATAGATATTCAATCATCTGAAAATATACTTTTATATTTTCCTTATAAAAAAGAAGTAACTTTAGATCTTTTAATGAAAGAATTTAAAAAATATTCTATTAACATATATATGCCAAGAATAATCTCAAATATAGAAATGAAATTTAATTTATTTGGAGAAACTAACTCTTTCACTAAAAATAAATATGGAATAAGGGAGTTAGATAATCAAGATTTCTTAGACCCTTTAGCATTTGATTTAATGTTTATACCTTTTGTTGGTGTAGATATAAATGGTCACAGACTTGGATATGGTGGCGGTTATTTTGATAGAGCCTTGCAAAACCTTAAGAAAGACAAAAATAAAATTCTTATTATTGGGCTTGGATATGAATATCAAGTTTCAAAAAAGTCTTTTGGAGAAGCCCATGATATAAAATATGACATAGTAATGACCGAAAAAGATATACACTCCTTTATGTAAAATATAAAATACTTTTTTTATATATGTTTAAAAAATACCTTTTTTATTTTCTATCTTTGCCGTTGTTATCAAATGCGATAACTATTGATGGAGAATTAAATGAGCCTGAATGGAAAACAGCGCATAAGATCACAGAATTTTACGAAACATCTCCATATACCTTAAAGAGATATAAGGATGAAACTGTTGCATTAATATTTTCTAATCCTGATGGTATTTATGTTGGATTTATAAACTATCAAGATGAATCAACAATGCTATCTAAGAAAACTATGCGGGATGAAATGTCTTCATTGAGTGAGAAAAATTCTATTAATATAGATTTTGATGGTAATGGAACAAAAGCATACATAATTGCAGTAGCGCTTGGAGATTCATTATTTGATGCAACCAAAATTCAATCAGGGGACTTTAAAACGGATTGGGATGGTGATTGGATTGCTAAGACAAAAAAATATAAAGATTATTGGGTATCTGAATTTTATCTTCCATGGAATGTAACTTTAATGAATCAGTCTTCTCAAAAGAAAAGAAAAATAAATTACACTGCCTTAAGATATAGGACTTCAAATCAAGCATGGGTTAGCAGTGCTGGCACCATGGCAATGAGATCTGATTACTTTCAAAATCTCACGCCATTAGAAATCGATAACTATACAAAGTCTAAATTAAATTTTTTTCCTTATCTTGCATCAAACAAAAACAGCTCAACTAATATTCAAGAAACTAATGTTGGTGCAGAGGTTTTCTATAACTCTGGCAAAGGCGATCAATTAAATTTAACTCTTAATCCAGATTTCGGTCAAGCAGAAAGCGATGAAGTTATAGTTAATTTTTCTGCACAAGAAACTTTTTATAAAGAAAAAAGGGCTTTCTTTAATGAAAACCAAAGTCTTTTTGATATAAGTAATTACAATAGATATTCAGTAATTAATACAAGAAGAATTGGGGCGAAGCCTTCATATGATTGTGCTGCTGAAGCGAACGAGAATGAATGCAATCAAAGCAAAAAGAGTTACTCAGATATTGATTTTGCTCTTAGATATACCAAGAAAATGGATGACAACCAATTTGGTGTATTTGCAGCCAAAGAGTCTGATGAGAAATTCTCTACTGGAAGAGAATATTATGCTCTAAGAGGAAAATCTAACATAGATAATAAAACTTTAGGTTACATGCTAACCCATGTTATTGATGATATTAATCATTCATCTAGCACTGTGAAAGTAATTGACTACATTAATATAAAATCAGAACAATTAACTACATATTTTGATCTACTTTCAACTGAAAAGAATGGGATTAATGGAGAAGGTCTAAGAGCACAATATACTTATAAACCAGATAAATTATCTAGAAACTCAGGTAGTATTCTATATTTTGATAAAGAATTTCGATTAAATGACTTTGGTTACCTTCAAAGAAATGACTGGTTCCATCTTGGAGTTGGGCATAATATCCAAAAAATTGATTTTGCTAAAGATTCAAACGTTATATTAAAAGATTTTAATATAGATATAAATTATGATGCGGATACAGACGGAAACTCCAATCCATATAGTATCGAGCAAAAGAATAGAATAGAATTTAAAGATACATCAAAATTTAAATACGATTTTAGTTACAAATCCTCTGGCAAAAATACCACCATAACAAGAAAAAACGAGATCTATCCCTATGTAAAAATTAAAGATAATTTTAGTATTACTGGAGACTATGAAGCTCCAAATTATAAATATTGGACCTATGATTGGAGGGTTAGTTTTGATAAAGCAAGTAAATATAATACTTGGAACTCAAAGGGCTATAAAAAAAGATTTTTTAAGATCGCAGGTTCAATCTTTCCAAATGATAATCTTAAATTACAATCAGAATTTAGAGTAAAAAAAGAGAAAGAATGGCTAAATTGGATTGATGCTAATAATCTAGCTGTTTATGATCTAAATCAAAGAATTGTTTCTTTTAATCTAAATTGGTTTAGAGGGAATAAACATGAAATAAGATTAAAGAGTCAATTTGTAGCTCTAGAGGCTAAAAGACCGCGAGCGCTAATTACTGATGTTAGCGGAACATTATTAGATCTAGATAAACAGATAAGCTCATTCTCAAATGGTATTAATTCATTCCAAATAAGATATAGATATGAAATTGCTCCTTTATCAAATATATATCTTGTCTATACAAAAGGTGGCAATGTATATGAAGAAGATGACGATAGAAGTTTTTCTAAAATCCTCAAAGATCCATGGGAAAATCCTGATAACGAAATTTTATCTCTAAAATTTAGGCTAAAGTATTAATCTATTTTAAAAAATCTAAATAAGCTCTATTGTTACTTTCTTCTTTAAAGACCGTACCGCATTTATCTAAATGTTTTAATAGCAAAGATTTGTTTTTGTTTGGATCCTCAATACCTATTAATATGTTTCCATAAGCTGAGCCAATATTTCTATAATGGAATAATGAAATATTCCATTTATTTCCAAAATTTTGTAGAAAATCTAAAAGCGCTCCAGGTCTTTCAGGAAATTCTCCATTAAAAATTCTCTCAATTCCATTTGATTGGTCAGAGCCAATCCCCCTGCCCCCAACCATATGTCTCAAATGATCATTCGATATTTCGTTGCTGGTGTAATCACTAAATTTGTATTTAAGTTTTTTTAATTTTTGTTTTAGCTTCAAAAAACTTTGCTCTGAAGAGGTTCTAATCCCGACTAATACGAAAGCATCTTTATCACCTGATTTTCTATAATTAAATTCTGTTACAGGCAATTTACCAAAAACCTTTGATAGCTTTAAAAAACTTCCTGGCCTTTCAGGAATTTTAATACTTAGAATTTTTTCTCTATTTTCACCAAGTTCAGATCTCTCTACGATAAAGCCAAGTTTTTCAAAATTAACATTTGCTCCTGAGCTAATTGCTAAAAGATTTTTATTCTTCATTTTTTTTGAATAAATTTTTAGTCCTGCTAAAGCAACTGCTCCTGAAGGTTCTGACAGAACTCTAGTATCTTCAAAAATATCTTTAACTGCTGCGCAAACCTCATCTATATTTACAGTTACAACTTCATCTACACATTCCTTAATAACATCTAGATTAAGTTTGCCTATTTGCGAAACTGCTACTCCATCAGCAAACAAACCTACTCTCTTTAAAAGAACCCTTTTGTTTGATTGGAGGGCCTCTGTTAGACATGCAGAATCATTAACTTCTACACCTATAATCTTAATTTTCTTTTTATGTTGTTTAATCCAAGCAGAAATACCAGCAATCAAACCCCCGCCTCCAACTGGAACAAAGATCGCATCATATTCAATACCATCCTCTAGTATCTCCTTACCAATTGTTCCCTGCCCAGCAATTGTATAAGGGTCATCAAATGGATGAACAAAAGTATATTTTTTCTTCTTCGCCACCTCATCAGCTTTAACCAATGCTTCTGCTAGATTTTCGCCATATTGAGTAATCTTTGCCCCTAGCCTTTTTACAGAATTTAATTTATTTTCTGGTGCTGTAACAGGCATAATGATATTACATGAAATATTTAATTTCTTGCATGCAAGAGCAACACCCTGCGCATGATTGCCAGCTGATGCAGCAATAATTCCTTTAGATTTTTGCTTTTCAGACAAGTTAACTATTTTGTTATATGCGCCTCTATTCTTAAATGAAAAAATTGGTTGTAAATCTTCTCTTTTTAAAAAAATATTATTTTTTTCTTTTATAGATAAATTTATTGCATGGGTGGTAGGCGAATCAATAGATACATCGTAAACAGATGCCTCATTAATTAATTTAAGATATTTTTTTGAGCTCTTAAATTTTCCAGTTTTCTTTATTTTTAGTCTCAATTTAAATCACATGCATTATTTTCTTGTATTATAACTGTATGAGCGACGCAAAGATAAGTGTTTCAAAAAAAGCAATAGGCCATATAGAAAAAAAACTTACCAAAGATATGGTTTTAGGAATTGGGACTGGCTCAACAGTAAACTTCTTTATCTCAGAGTTAGCTAAATATAAAGGTCATTTTTATGGTGCTGTATCTAGTTCAGAGGCATCAACAAAATTATTACAAGAGATAGGTATTGAAGTTTTTAGCCTAAATGATGTTAATGAGGTTGCTTATTATATTGATGGTGCTGATGAGGTTTCTCCTGAAAATTGCTTAATTAAAGGAGGTGGTGGTGCTCATACTAGGGAAAAAATAATAGCATCAGCCTCTAATAAATTTATATGCATAGTAGATAAATCAAAATTAGTTAAAAAACTTGGAGAGTACCCTCTTCCAGTTGAGGTAATACCTGAAAGCAGGAGCTTGGTTGCAAGAAAAATAACCTCATTAGGAGGGACGCCTATTTATAGAAAAGGTTTTACTACAGATCAGGGCAATCAAATATTAGATGTTAAGGATATAGATATATCTCAACCAGAATCATTGGAAGCATTAATTAATAATATTCCTGGTGTTGTTGATAATGGAATCTTTGCATTTAACAAGCCTGAGATTGTTCTGGTTTCTGATTGATTTGTATTTATAGGAGTTTCTCTATTTCATCAATAAGTTCTTTAGAATCTGGTTTAACTTTAGATCCATAAGTAGAAACTACTTTTCCTTCTTTAGATATTAGATATTTATTAAAATTCCATCTTGGACTTACACCACTTTCCTTGAGCAATTTTTTATATAAAGGATTTGCCTTTTTGCCAGTGACTTTTGATGTTGCGAACATTGGAAAATTGACTCCATATTCAGTAGAACAAAATTCAGCAACATCTGTTTCATCAGAATATTCCTGAAAAAAATCTCTTGAAGGTATGCCTAGAACTACAAAATCTTGGTCTTTATATTTTTCATAAAGTTTTTGTAACGACGCATATTGGTATGTATATCCGCATCTACTTGCTACATTTACTATTAATAAGACATTGTCTTGATATTCACATAAATTTTGTTCTTCACTTGAGTCCAGAAGTCTTAAATCTGTATTAAGAAGATTTGAGCAACTATAAGAATAAAAGGATGTGCAAAGCACTATTATTAAAAACAGTTTGTTCATTTTAAATATATTACTAGGAAATTGGAGTTATTGCAGTTAGAGATGATATAAAAATAACTGTTAACAAAATTATTTCAATATTGGCCTTAAACTTTTCCATAAAAATAACCTCTTTTTAAAAGAAATGGAGGGTATAAATACCCTCCACAATCCAGAGTGTCAGCATAATCAAATAGGGGGAGAGGAGTGCTGACAATTATTATTATATATACTTATAATTAATTATCAATAATATTTATAAGAAAAAACATGTTTTTTTTATGTATAATGCTTTTTTTACAAATATTCAGGGAGAAATGCTTTGAAAGGTACAGTTTTATATGAAGTTAAGGAAGAAGTAGCAATACTTACAGTAGACAATCCACCTGTAAACCCTTTAAGTGATGGAGTTAGAACAGGTTTACATGAATCATTAGTTAAGGCTGAAGAGGACGATTCTGTAAAAGGTGTTGTTTTAACCGGAAATGGAAGAGCTTTTATAGCAGGCGCGGACATTTCTGAATTTGGTGGAAATGTTGAAGGAATACCATTAAATGAGGTATTTAATAAGCTTGAATTCTGTAAAAAGCCGGTGGTGGCTGCAATTAATGGCGTAGCTCTGGGTGGAGGGCTTGAAACAGCATTATGTTGTAATTACAGAATTGCTTCCAAAACAGCATTTGTAGGGCTGCCTGAAGTTAATTTAGGTTTATTGCCTGGGGGTGGTGGTACTCAAAGATTACCAAGACTAATAGGTCCAGGAGAAGCACTTAAAATGATGCTTTCTGGGTCGCATGTGCCCTCAAAAAAAGCTTTAGAAATGGGGATTGTAGATAAAATATCAGATGACGTAGTAGCAGAATCAATAGGTTTTATAAAAGAAATGGCTACAAATAATGATAATCACCCTAGGGTTAGAGATAAAAATGAGAAAATGCTTGAAGCTAGAGGAGATGAAAACGTACTTTTAGATGCTCAAGCTATGGCTGCAAAAGCTAGGAAAGGTCAATTTGCACCAGGACAAATTATTAAATGTGTAGAAGCTGCAATTAATATTGATGATTTTGATGAGGGAATAAAAAAAGAAGGGGAATATTTCATGGAATGTCTATTACACCCTCAAAGAGAAGCAATGATCCATATATTCTTTGGTGAAAGAGCAGCATCAAAGATATCAGATGTACCAAAAGATACAAAAATTAAAGATATTAAAAAAGCTGGAATTATTGGATCTGGAACAATGGGTGGCGGAATTGCAATGTGTTTTGCTAATGCTGGAATACCTGTACATATAATTGATCAAGATGAGGAAAACTTAAAGAGGGGAGTATCTGTTATAGAAAAAAATTATGATTTTATGGTTAATAAAGGGAGGCTTACTTCTGATCAAAAAGATAGTGTTTTTGGTTTAGTAACCTCTAGCTTAGATTATAAAGATGTTTCAGATTGTGACATTGTTATAGAAGCTGTATATGAAAATTTAGAACTTAAGCATGAAATTTTTAAATCATTAGATGAGCATGTTAAAGAAGGAGCAATACTTGCAAGCAATACATCTGGTTTAGATATAGACTCAATAGCATCAGTAACCAAAAGGCCTGAAATGGTAGTGGGCACTCACTTCTTTAGTCCTGCAAATATAATGAGACTGTTAGAAGTTGTTCGAGGTGAGGCAACATCTGATGAAACATTAGCAACTATAATGGCTATAGGTAAAAAGCTTAAAAAGGCTGCAGTAGTTTCTCTAAATGCTCCTGGTTTTATCGGTAATAGAATGTTATTTGGATATACTGCACAAGCTAATATGTTACTTCTGGAAGGGGCCCTTCCCCATCAAATTGACCAAGCGTTAGAATCATTTGGATTAAATATGGGTCCATTTAGAATGATGGATCTTGTTGGATTAGATTTAGGTTGGAGAGCTAGAAAGCTAAGCGGTAAAGAATCACCACTTCACGCAAAAATTGGTGATGAGCTTTGTGAACAAGATAGATATGGTCAAAAAAATGGAGCGGGTTATTATAACTATTCTGAAGGATCTAGGGCACCCAATCCAGCACCTGAAAATGAAGAAACATATGAAAGAATATCTACAGAGAATGGTTTTACAAGAAGAGAAATATCAGACGAGGAAATTGTAGATAGATGTATATTAGCTCTTATAAACGAAGGTGCTGATATATTGTCAGAAGGTGTATCTCAAAGAGCTGCTGATATTGATGTTGTATATATAAATGGTTACGGATTCCCAATATGGAGGGGTGGTCCAATGCATCATGCTAATGCCATGGGATTAGATGTTGTTATAGAAAAACTTGAAAAATATAAAGAGATAACAGGTAGTGACGTCTACAAGCCTAGTGAGATGCTAGTAAAGCTAGCTAAAAGTGGTGAGAAGTTAGGAGAAGCACCAGACAAGAATAATAGAAAAGAAAAGTTAGGATTTGAAATGTCTTCAGTTGCTAATAATTTCTAAAAAGTAATAATCTAAAGCTTTAAGCCTTAATATAGACTTTTGTTCCTTTTTTAACAATATCATAGAGCTTTACAACATCATTATTGAACATTCTTATACAACCATGAGATGATTTTTGGCCAATCAAACCCTCCTCATGAGTTCCATGTATGTATATAAATCTATTGAAAGAATCTACGCCCTCTCCTTTATTAATGCCTTCTTCAAGCCCATCAAGCCATAATATTCTAGAGGTTACATAATCATCTTCAGAATCATCTAAAGACCTTATAATACTTGCCTTTTCATTAGTATTTACCCTGGCTACAAAGATAGTATTTAATGGTACTCCATATCCAATTTTTTCTTTTATAATATGTTTTCCTAAAGGTGTTTTAAAGGAATTTTCTATGCTTCCTTCACCATATTTAGATGATGATATTGGGTAACTTTCAATAATTTTACTATCGTCTATTAAATATAGTCTTTGATCTGAAATATCTACTATTATTTCTATATTATTAAGTAAATCATTAGCATTAATAACATTAGAAATAGAGAATAAAGCCATTAAAAGTGTTATTTTTTTATAAATTTTGTCCATATCAACACTAGTAAATATAATGTAATAAATAAAAAAGTAAATATATATGCAAATAAGTACCCTATTTTATTAAAAAAACTGTTCTCTTTTATTAATAAAACATTGCTTTCAAGTATATTTGACTCTCCTTTTTCTAATAATGAAACTATTGTCCCTTTATTTGAAATAAAAGCTGAAAAACCATCATTTGTTGCCCTGACCGTCCATCTATTATTTTCTATTGACCTGATTCTTGTTATTTCTAAATGGTGGTGTGGCCCTATAGAATTGCCGAACCATGTATCATTAGAGATGTTTATCATTAAAAGTGAATTTTTATTCATCTTTCTAATTGTTTCTTGAAAAGTTATATCAAAGCATATTGGGGTAGCAACCTTCATATCACTTAAAATATGTAGATTATTTTGATTTTTATTTCCCCTAGAAACATTTGACATAGGTAGATTAAAAAATGATATTAAACCTCTGAGGCTTTCAATAAATGGTATATATTCACCAAATGGGACTAAATGAATTTTTTTATATAAGTCTCCATTCTTTACACTGTATATAGAGTTATAAAGCTCGTTTTCTTCGATATTCCATAAACCCATAACTATTTTCTCAGATTGAGCGGCATTATTAATAAAACTTTCAAATCTAGGGTTATCTAAAGCATAAGGTAACTCTGCTTCAGGTAATACAATTAATTGAGTGTCTTTTCCAGTTTTCTGGATTAAGTTTAATAAATTTTGTTCTATCTCATAATAATAATCTGTCTTATATTTTAAAAATGGATCTGATGATGGTTGAATTATAGATACTTTAATTCCGTCAGAAACATTTTCAATTTTATGACTGGGTACTATGCTTATAACTAATAAAAAAATTATGATATAAAAAATTCTTGTTTGTTTATAAAAAATGACCAGATTAGAGCTTATTAGATATATTAAGATTGATGCGCCTGAAACACCTAATAGCTGATATATATTTTGACTTACTGTGTCTAAGTAAATATTTCCAGGTATAAGCCAAGGCACACCATTTAATAAATAGTATCTACTTAATTCACTAAGCATTAAGAATGATGAAATGAGTATAGTTTTATGTATATCATTTTTAATATTAATTAAATTTAATAATTTCTTAATTAGAATAATGGGGCAGGTAAATACTATTGAAAGAATGCAAACTAATAATACATATATTAAAAAAGTTATTGCTATTGCTGTTTCTCCGTAATAGTAAACACTTACTATTATCCAAGACATACCGAATCCCCAATGACCTATGCCCCATATAAAAATTTTAAATAAATCATTCTTTTGATCAGAAATTAATATGTAAATTAGATATGAATATGAGATAAAAATTAGAAACTTAATTGAAAAGGGCGCAAACGATAATATTCCAACCAGTCCAAATATAAATGGAGCTAGAAAGTTAATAAATCTCATGAATTTTTGGTTACTTTAAATTTTTTAATTCTTCTATTATCGGTATCTGAAACTCTTATAGATATATTGCCTAAATTAATTTGGTCTCTAATTTTTGGTAAAACACCATGCTTCGATATAAATAAACCTCCAAGAGTTTCAGCATCGATAGACAATGGATCAAGATCTAACCCAAAAAAACTAATAAAATCCTCAAGTTCAATTTTTGAATCAACGATATATTTATTTTTTGAAACTTCGATAATTTCTTCTTCTTCAACATCATGCTCATCTTCAATTTCTCCAACAAGCTCCTCTAGAATATCTTCAATAGTAATTAAACCGCATATTGAGCCATACTCGTCAATTACAACAGCCATATGAGACCTATCTTCTTTAAATTCTTCTAATAAAGAATCTACTCTTTTAGTTTCTGGAACTATATTTGGATCTCTTAACATCTCGCCTATATCAAATTCATTAGTTCCCTTGAATAATTTAGGCAAAATATCTTTTGCTAGAAGGATCCCACTAACCTCATCCCTTTCATTACCCAAAACTGGATACCTTGAATGGCCTGAATCAATAATCTTCCTTATAACTTGATTTGTATCTTCATCTCTCTGAATGGTAACCATATCAACTTTTGGAATCATGATTTCTTTTGCCGTAATGTCTCCCAATTTAATTGCTTTAGTAGCAATTGATTCAGCTTCTTTATCTATAATATTTTGGTCAAGTGCCTCTTTTAAAAAATCAGTAACCTCTGATACAGATTTTGTTTTTATAAAGAAGGGGTTTCTAAAAAATTTTTTTAATCTAGCAATAATACCTGATGGAGGCTGACTTTCTTCGCTATTTAATTTTTCGTTCATTTATTTATATGGGTTATTTATATTTAATTTCTCTAAAAGGATTATTTCTTTATTTTCCATAATATCTGCTGTTTCAGCATTTTCATGATCAAAGCCTAATATATGATATATCCCATGAATTAACATGTGAATCATATGGCTATCAAAACTTTTATTATATTCTTTTGATTCTCGTTGAACATATTCATAATTAATTGCTATGTCACCTATATTTCCTGTCATTTCTTTAGAAATATCTTCATTTGTAAATGATAATACATTAGTAGAAGAGTCTTTATTTCTAAATTTATTATTTAGATCTTTCATTTGACCATCATTTAATATTTTCAAATTTATTGAACACTCAGATAATTTTTCTTCATCACAAATAATAGTAAAAGCATTCTTAAGTTTATCTATAAGCTTGTCTTCTATTAGATAGTCTTGGTTTTGTAAAATAAAAAGACTCAACTTATTTACCTATCTTGTCTTCGAAATATTTATATGCATCTATGATTTTTTTTACTAATGGATGTCTAACAACATCAACAGATGAAAAGTTTGTAATGCCTATACCCTCAGTGTCTTCAATTACCTCAATAACATGAGATAAGCCAGATTTTATATTCTTAGGTAAGTCTATTTGAGTAAGATCGCCATTGATAACTAAATGTGACCCAAACCCCATTCTAGTTAAAACCATTTTCATTTGTTCTTTGGTGGTATTTTGACTTTCATCAACAATGATAAAGGAATTATTTAAGGTCCTGCCTCTCATATAAGCTAATGGTGCTATCTCAATGATTCCTCTGTTTAAAAAATTTTCTGTTTTTTCAATACCTAACATTTCATATAACGCATCATAAAGAGGGCGGAGGTATGGATCTACTTTTTGTGAAAGATCACCTGGTAAAAATCCAAGTTTCTCTCCTGCCTCTACTGCCGGTCTTATAAGAATTATCCTATCTACTTTCTCATTTAATAAAGCATCCACTGCTGTCGCTACTGCAAGATAAGTCTTACCTGTTCCAGCTGGGCCAATTCCAAAATTAATCTCAAAGTCTAAAATTTTATTTATATAAGACTTTTGATTCTTACCTCTTGGAATAATGCTTTTTCTTGGTGTCTTAATAACAATTTCTCTTCCCTGATTGTCACTATGTGAATCTTGAATACATAAATGTAACGTCTCTTTAGTAATCTCAATACCTTTGCCTGCAGCTTCATAAAGCCTTTTTAAAGCACTAGCAGAAAGATTGACATCCTTTTCAGAGCCTTGGATTTTTAAATTATTACCATTTTGAAAAATGGTTACATTAAATGTTTTTTCTATAAATTTTAGGTTCTCGTTAAGTTCGCCAACAAGCCTAACCATAACATTTGCATCTGATGGGTTTAACTCAAGATTGGTTAAAGCAGAATCTTTTGACATTAATTTTGTATATTACCCCTTAAACAATTTGGTAGTGCTTCATTTATTTGAATATTAATGATTTGGCCAATTAAATCAACATCATTCGAAGGAAAATTAACAATACGGTTACAAATGGTTCTTGCTTGTAGCTGTCCCGGGTCTCTTCTTGATTGGCCGTAAACAAGACAGCTCTGGGTGGATCCTACTTTTTTTCTACTAAATCCAAATGATAATTGATTCAATCTACTTTGAAGGATATTTAATCTATCTTTCTTTTCTTCTTGAGTAACATCGTCTGGCATGTCTGATGCTGTTGTATTTGGCCTTGGACTATAAATAAAACTAAATGATTCATCAAACTTTACTTCGTTTATAAGATCCATAGTGCTCATAAAATCTTCTTTAGTTTCGCCAGGGAATCCAACAATAAAATCTGAAGAAAAGCTCATACTAGGCCTAACTTTTCTAATTCTTTCAACTAAATCAAGATATTTCTCAACATTATATCTTCTTCGCATTAATTCCAAGATCCTATCAGATCCGCTTTGAACCGGTAAATGAACATGACTAACTAATTCTGGAACCATATCATAAACTTCTACCAAATCATCTTTAAATTCATGTGGATGACTTGTTGTATATCTTATACGTTCTATATTTTCAATCTTAGAAGTTAACTCAATTAATTTTGCAAGAGAAGATTTCTCTCCTTTATATGTTCCTTTAAAATTATTTACATTCTGTCCAAGCAAGTGTATTTCTGTTGTTCCTTTATCTGCTAATGCAGAAACTTCATTTAATATATCTTCAATTGTTCTAGAAACTTCATGCCCTCTTGTTTTGGGTACAACACAAAAAGAACAATACTTATTGCAACCTTCAATAATTGATACAAATGCTGACGGCTCTCCAGTACCTTGAACTGGGAAGTGGTCAAACTTCTCTAATTTTGGAAAAGAGATGTCAACTTGATTTATGTTGGTCTTATCTTTCTCATTATATAACTCAGGTAACTTGTGCAGAGTTTGTGGTCCAAAAACTATGTCTACTGCTGGAGCTCTTTTAATTATTTTATCTCCTTCTTGAGAAGCAACACATCCACCAATTGCTATTTTAAGATCAGGTTTTTTATCCTTAATTTTTCTCCATCTTCCTATCTGATGGAAAACCTTCTCTTGTGCCTTTTCTCTAATTGAACATGTGTTTAATATTAATAAATCTGCCTGATCTTCGGATTCCGCCATTTCAAAATTTTCTTTTTCTTGAAGAAGATCAAACATTTTTGCAGAATCATATTCATTCATCTGACAGCCATGCGTTTTTATAAATAATTTTTTCGTCATATTTAATATATTATCGATAACTTTATATCTTTAACCTTATTCTCATATAATTAAGTATTATGAAAACAAAAAATGTTTACAAGATAATTTTTATACAACTTGGTGAGATTTATGAAATTTTCGCAAAACAAATCTACCAAAGTGATATGTATGGTTTTATCGAGGTGGAAGAGTATATCTTCAATAAAGATAAACAGCTAGTAGTTGATCCTAGTTCAGAAAAATTAAAAAATGAATTTTCTAAAGTTGAAAGAAGTTATATACCTATAAACTCAATAATCAGAATAGATGAAGTCAATGAGTCTGGAGAGGCTAAAATTAAGGAAAATAAAGGAGAGATTAAGCCATTTCCTTTAAATATTCAGCCTTCTAATAAAAAAGATTGATTCAATCTGGCATAAAAAGTTTTTTATAGAACTTAAGCTCTTCAACAGACTCTTTAATATCTCCTAGGGCTCTATGAGAACCCCTTTTTTCATAAACTTGAGCCTCATTCATCCATCTAACTGCTACTTCCTTAAAAGAAGATACATCTATATGCCTATAGTTGAAATATTCTTCTAATCTGGGCATATATTTCAACAAAAACCTTCTATCATGCGAGACTGTATTACCACACATTGGGGAAACCTTTTCTCCAACATATTTAGATATAAAGTCTAATGTCTCAATTTCTGCGATTTGTTCAGTTATATCACTTTTTTTTACTTCATCGATCAATCCAGACGAACCATGTTGATTTTGATTCCACTCATCCATTGCATCAAGAATTTGTAAAGATTGGCTAATAATAATGTTAGGTCCCTCTGCAATAATATTTAAATCAGAGTCTGTAACCAGTGTTGCAATTTCTATAATTTTTTCTTTATCTGGATCTAAACCAGTCATTTCTAGGTCTATCCAAATTAAGTTATCTCTTGATTGTAAAGTCTTCATCTCTTTTTATAATCACCTCTTTAGTGTATTTTGTTCTTATTATGGAAAAAGTTCAAACTGGGCAAGTAATAGAATTCTATTCAAATAGCTGTCAGGTAAAAACAAATTTTGGTCAATTTAGCTGTATTGCAATCAAAAATGTTGTTGTTGGAGACTTTGTGGAATTTGAAATTATCCAAGATAGTAAACAACTTCAAGGCAAGATTATTAAAATTCAAGATAGAATTTCCAAGCTATCTAAAAGAGATGGAAGCAAAGATAAGCTCTTTGCTGCAAACATAACACATGTGGGTATTATTAATACTCCAAAACCAAAAACATCAACTGAATTTATTGATAAATGGATTTTAAAATCCATCCTTTCAAAAATTGAGCCTTTTATAATAAATAATAAAATCGATATAGATACAGAGCAAGAATATACGGATAAGTTAAATATATATAAAGATATTAATATTCCTATAATAAATATTTCAGCGAAATATGGAGATAATATCGAAGAACTTAAGAATTATTTAAAAAATAAGTGCGTGCTCTTTGTCGGGAATTCAGGCGCAGGGAAATCAACTTTATCATCAAGAATAATAGGTAGAGAACTTAAAACAAATACTCTTTCTAATGATCAAGGGACGCATACAACTTCAATTTCATCTTTATATGAAACAAAAGATAATACGAAAATTATAGATTCACCCGGTATGAGGGATGTTGAATTAGCAAGCTATAAATCAGAAGAAATAATTAAAGGATTCAAAGAAATTTTACAATCTTCAAACAGTTGTAAATTTAACGATTGCAACCATATTAATAATGATGGATGTAATATCATAACCAATCTAGCAAATGGAGAGATTAGTGAGAGTAGATACAATAATTTCATTAAATTTAGGAATAAATAATAAATGAACAAAAAAACTCATTTTGGATACAAAGAAGTTGATGAAGTGGATAAGGCTAAGTATGTCGGAGATGTTTTTACTTCAGTGGCACAAAACTACGACATTATGAATGATGCAATGTCTTTTGGCATGCATCGTCTATGGAAAAAAATACTTGTTGAATTAGCTTCAGTAGGAGACAGAGATATGATTTTAGATATCGCCAGTGGAACTGGAGATATTTCAAAACTAATTTCTAAAGAATATCCTGATACAAACATTTTAATGAGTGATATCAATTTCGAAATGCTTAATGAGGGAAGAAATAGAGCTATTGATGAAAGCTTTGCATCTAATTGTTCATATTGTCAGTTAAATGGAGAAGCTCTACCTTTTAGAGAAAATACTTTTGATTTAATAACTGTCGGATTTGGTTTGAGAAATTTTACAAATAAAGAAAATGGTTTAATAGAAATGAAAAGGTGTTTAAAAAGAAATGGTAGGCTTTTAGTCCTTGAATTCTCAAAGCCAATGAATCCAATATTTTCAAAAATATATGATTGGTATTCATTTAATGTATTGCCTAAGCTCGGCTCTTTATTAGCAAGTGATTCTGAAAGCTATCAATATCTAGCAGAGTCAATACGCATGCATCCAGATCAAGAATTATTAAAACAAATGATGCTTGATTCAGGTTTTAGTAACTGCAAGTTCTATAACCTTGTAAATGGGGTGGTTGCCATACATATTGCATATAATGATTAATCTTAAAGAGGGGTTTAATAAGCTCTTAAAAGACATACAAGAATCTTCTCCAAATTTTAAGAAAACATTAAAAGAAATATCTCCTATAAATTTTTGCATAAGTCTTAAAGGTCATAAGAAAATATTTATATCTATAAATGATAATAATTCAGATATATCCTTCGAAGCGAATAATGCTCAATTTGAGATAAATGGATCATTATTAGAAATACTCTATACAATCATATCTGGCAGAATAAATACGAACCTTATTAATGGTGATGCTGAATTAGCAATTGTCTTTTTTAATACGCTTTATAAATCAAATATTGATTTGATTTATCTAATTGATAAATATTTTGGTAATTTACCAGCAGTATTTACATATGCTATTGTTAATAAAGTCTTTAATACTGCTGAGATATATAAAGATGATGAGGAAAGAAATCTAAGAAAACGTTTAAGGGATATTTCAATAAGGCTTGATAGATTAGAAGCAATTAACGAAACATGAATTTCATAATAGTAATATACGAATTATTAAAGATGTCCTTGATTGGTATACAAAAAGGTGTCTTTTATAAGCCTGATGGTAAAAAGCTAGCAATATATTTAGAGTCTCTTGGCCCAATTTTTACAAAGTTCGGGCAATTACTTTCAACCAGGACAGATATACTTGATTTTGATACAGCAAAAGAGCTTGAGAGCTTAACTGATAGTTGTAAGCCTTTCGATGTAATAACATTCAAGAAAATTGTAGAATCAGAGCTAGGTAATTCAATTGATAATATTTTTGATTCTTTTGATGAAACACCTTTAGCAGCTGCCTCATTAGCTCAAGTTCATTCAGCAAAACTAAAAAATGGAAACGAAGTCGTAATTAAGGTACTTCGTCCAAATATAGAAAAAAGTGTTAAAAAAAATCTAAGGCTTTTAAAAGCTGCCGCGAGGATTTTCTCTTACATCTATAAAGAAAGTTATAGACTAAAACCAAATGAAGTCATTAAAGATTATGAATCTACTATATTTAAAGAACTTGATTTAAAACTTGAAGCATCAAATACAAATTTAACAAGAAAAAACTTTCTTGACTCAGCTGAGCTTTATATCCCAGAAGTCTATTGGGATCTAACAACTTCCAAAGTTATGGTTCTAGAAAAAATAGATGGAATACCATGTACTGATATAGATCAAATTGAAAAACATGGCATAAATAAAAAAGAACTTGCTGAAAATGGGGTAATGATTTTTTTAAATCAAGTTTTCAGAGATAATTTTTTTCATGCAGATATGCACCCTGGAAATATATTTGTCTCCAAGAAAAACCCTGAGAATGCTGGTTATATTGCTGTCGATTGTGCAATAACAGGCTCACTATCTAATGATGAAAGATATACTCTTGCAAGAATGCTACAAGCAGTCTTGAAGCAAAATTATAAATCTCTTTCTCAGCTATTTATTAGTTCTGGTTGGGTTAATACAGAAACAAATGAAGTAGAACTTGAGAATACTCTAAGAGCTTGTTGCGAACCAATATTTGAAAAACCTTTATCTGAGATTGAATTTGGTAAGCTGCTGTTATATCTATTTCAAAGCACCAGGCAATATGGTTTATCTATTCAAACATCTCTGGTTTTACTTCAAAAAACACTTATACATATAGAGGGGATGGGTAGACAAATATATCCTGATCTAGATTTTTGGGGATTGGCAGAACCATATCTTGATAATTGGTTAACTGAGCAATTTAATCCTGTAAAACTTAAGGACTATATTATTGAAAATAAAGAAGATTTATTATTAAAAGCATCTGAAGTTCCTGAGATTATTTACGAAGCTCTTGATGAGTTAAGGAGTTACTCTATAAATAAAAATTCAAATAATAATAAAATTAAAGAATTAGAGCTTCAATTATCTAAGCAAAAATACATCAATAGAGTAATTGGTATTGGTATAATATTTGCTGCGGCTATCATATTGATAGTTTCATAGGAGAAATATATGGGCTTTGGTGGAATAAGCATATGGCAACTACTAATTATCTTAGTTGTTGTTTTACTTATCTTTGGAAGTGGTAAATTAAAATCTCTCGGGTCTGATTTAGGCTCTAGTATTAAAGGTTTTAAAAAAGCAGTTAAAGAAGACGAATCTAAAAAAGAAGAAGACTAAAATTGTTTCAAATTGGCTTTTTTGAAATTTTAATTATTCTTATATTAGGTCTGGTGATTATTGGACCTACTAGGCTACCAGAAGTTATAAAAATTATACTTAAATTCTATAAAAGAATTGAAAATAAATTTAGTTCATTTAAAAAAGATATTGAAGAAGATGTTGGAGCTGATGAATTAAAAAAAGATATATTCAATGAATTGAGAATGGAAGAGCTTGAAAAAAATAAAGACTTAAAAAATGATTAAAGATTCTATTTCAAATCATTTGTTAGAACTAAGATCGAGATTACTTAAGGTAATTGTGTTATTTAGTATTTTTTCAGTGCTTGGCATTCCCTTTGCATCAGAAATATATTTTTTTGTATCAGCGCCACTTATAGAATTACTCCCTGATGGTAGCACAATGATTGCCACTGAAGTTGCATCACCATTTATGGCGCCAATAAAATTAGTTTTATATATAGCCCTAATGTTTTCAATGCCTTGGTTGTTTTATCAAACATGGATGTTTATATCTCCAGGTCTTTATAATCATGAAAGGGCACTTACTGGCCCATTAATGCTTTCAACTGTTATTCTTTTTTTTAGTGGGGCTGCTTTCGCTTTTTTTATTGTTTGCCCAATTATTTTTAAGTTTTTTATAGCGATGGCTCCAGAGTCAATTCGTGTCATGACAGATATAAATCAATATCTTGGTTTTATATTTAAACTTATTTTTGCTTTTGGTATTGCTTTTGAAATCCCAATTGCAACAATTCTCATTGTAAAAAGTGGTATTGTTTCAAGAAAATCCTTAGTCAAGGCAAGGCCTTATTTAGTTGTTCTCTTTTTAATCATTGGTATGTTGCTTACTCCACCTGATGTTTTCTCACAACTATTCCTTGCTATTCCTATGTGGATTTTATTTGAAATTGGAATTCTTTTAGCAAAAAAGAAATAACTATCTATTCAAGTTTATTAAAGTCCTATAAAAGAACCAGGGTAATATTAACCAAGGTATCTGTGACTGAAGCATTATAGTTCGATTATTAAATTCAAAAAGTATGGGATTAAAATATGGTCCAAGTGGTGATAGGGGAGCCCATGATAAAGGCTTGCCTTCTGCTAATTGATCGTAATAGAGAAACATCTCTACTAATATATTTTGACCAATACACCATATCAATAAAATGCAAAAAGCGGTCCACTTCCATTCTTTAAAAACTCTTTCATCTTTTTTATGAGATATCCACATAAGCCATGTCCCGCCCAACAAAACAGCGCCTGCATCTCCCATTGAATTCATTAACCAATTTATATTCTTTGGCAGCCAAATATTTAGAGCCTCCGATCTTCTTATATCGACTGAATCACCGTCCACCCATCCATACGTAAACCAAAGTTCCCAGCCTAATGCACAAACTACTACACCAACTATATAAAATGACGGAACCCAACTAGGCAATTTAGATTTATTTTTAAGATAAATAATTAGAGGTAAAAATACTGCTGCATATATAACTGTTATTACTTTAATTTCTTCTAACGTCATTATTAATATTTAATTACATTTAGAGGAATAATAAAAACTATTTCTTACAAGCCAAGCCTATCAGTCCAATTATCATCAGCAGGCCTTTGATGATTAATAACTTTATCAACTAATTCCTCTGGAGAATCTGAAATTATGAGTTCATCTAGGTTTGCTTTTGAAATAAATCCTTCTTCTACTGCCTTATTAAACCAATGAAGAAGATGATCATAATAACCTTCAGTATTTAATATCCCAATTGGTTTATTTATTATTCCAAGTTGGTTGCTTGCCATAACTTCAGCTAGCTCATCTAAAGAACCAACTCCACCTGGCAGCACAATAAATGCATCAGACCGTTCCATAAAAACATCTTTTCTGTCTAGCAATGTTTGTGCAACTATAACTTCCTCTAATCTAGGATTTGCTAACTCTAGTTCATGAAGTGATTTTAATGAAATGCCCAATGCTTTGACTCCATTATCAAGAGCAGTATCAGATATTATTTTCATTAGTCCGACATTGCCGCCGCCAAAAACAATATTAATAT
>CACHWY010000012.1 GCA_902583575.1 uncultured SAR86 cluster bacterium
AAAATTTTACCAATGAATTGGCTTGTTATCATTCTTTATCAGGTAATTATTGCATTTAGAGAAGTGTTTGCATCCAAAAAATCCCTTATATGCGGAAAGTGGAGATGGGTGAGAAGTTGTTAAAGCTAAATTTGCATTTCTATCGATTCTATTTAGATATTTTTTTGCATTATTTCCCCACAACATGAAAACAACCCTACCTTTTTTGTTTAATGAGTCTATTACATCAAAAATAAAATCATTCCATCCAATATCTGAATGAGATCCAGGCTTATACTCATCGACTGTTAGGGCAGAATTTAATAACAAGACGCCTTGCCTTGCCCATGCTCTTAAATCCCCATCCAGATTAGACACAATTCCAGTATCATCTTTGATTTCTTTGTATATATTTTTTAATGAAGCAGGTATTGCCTCACCCCTGTTAACTGAAAATGCAAGTCCATTAGCGACGCCAGGTTGGAAATATGGATCTTGTCCAAATATCACTACTTTTGTATTTTTAAATGAGCAATATTTAAAAGCTTTAAAAATATTTTCTATACCAGGGGCAATGTTAATTTTATCTTTCAATTTAATATCAATATGCTTAGCTGGGGTATTTAAACTCTTTAAATTTGATCTAGTTTTTAGTACTTTATACCAATTATTTGGCAGTGAGGTTTTTAAAAAATTTTCTTTCATTTTTGTATAAAAATTTATCCACAGAAACTGTGGATAAAGTTATGGATAACTACATTTATACCATAATAGGTAGCATAAAATAAGCTTTTTTTTAAGTTGTATAAAAATTATACAAAATTTATAAAAAGTACGATATATCAGTGCTTTATGTAAGTTTATAGAAAATAATCATATTATCTGGGATCTAAAAAAATTAGCTTTTTATACATTAAATTTTTCTGTTGACAAGTATTTATTAAAATAATACTCCTTTGGTTATAAAATAAGTCTCATTTATTTTAATAATTAATTAAAAATAAGGTTTTTTATTAAAAATTATTACTAAAGAAAGTTTATAAAAAATAGAAGCATTATCATTAAAATTATCATATATTAACCATACATATGAGCTTAGAAGTAAAGAATCTATCCTATTCATTTAAGAATAATCTCTTAATAAAAGGATTAAATTTTAAAATTGAAAAAAACGAGATTGGCTTCGTAAGTGGTTCTAGTGGTATTGGAAAATCTACCCTCTTAAATATTATCTCTGGCTTGAAGAGACCAGACTCAGGTTCAATAATTTGTAATAACAATTTTTTTAATGGGGATGGTTTGTTTATTGAACCTGAGAAAAGAAATATTGGTTATGTTTTTCAAGACTTTGCATTATTCCCTCATATCAATGCAGAAAAAAATATTAAATATGGAATGCACCAAGAAAATATAAATTTTTTTGGTGAGGTAGTTGACACACTTAACCTAAAAAAACATATAACAAAAATGCCACATGAACTTTCTGGCGGCCAGCAACAAAGAGTTGCAATTGGTAGAGCTATCTTAATAAAACCACAATTAATACTACTTGATGAACCATTCTCTAATCTTGATCAAGAAAATGTTAATTTGGCAAAAAGATTAATAATAAAGGTTATAGAAGATTTGCAAATACCCTGCCTTCTTGTAACACATGGATCAACTAAATCTGATTTAGGTTTAATGTCAAAAGAGATTATTATTTCTTAATTTTTTAAAGAGTTTAATAAATATCCTTTCCATTTAGCATGATTATCTTCGTAGACTTTAACAAGATCTAAATTTGGCTTATAAATTGATGGGGAATGATCAGTAATATTCGTTAAATCTACACCAGATGCGATCATAGCTACCTTGCATGCCCCTATAGCTGTTGATTCTACATTTGATGGTTGAATAATATCTTTTCCTAAGGTATCAGACAAAACCTGACAAAATCTATTATTGTTTACCATACCCCCATCAACTAATAACTTATTAATTTCAATATCGTAATTCTCTAAAATTGTAGTTATCTCCTTTGTTTGGAATGTAATTGATTGAAAGGCTGCTGTGACCATATCATTAATAGATGAATCTTGAGTAATTCCATAAAAGCCGCCCCTCACTTCAGAATTCCAAAATGGAGCGCCCAGGCCATTGAAAGCAGGTAAAAAAAGCACATTGTTTGTATTGCCATTTGGGTTAAGAAACTTTTCACTGTCTTTTGAATTAGCAAAAAATTCCATTTTGTCTCTCAACCATTGAATAATATTCCCACAGGAGTAGATACTGCCTTCAATAGCGTAATGGACTTTATCGCCTAGCTTATAGGCTACTGTAGTAAGCAATCCTTCATCAATCTCATAAGGCTTGTTTTCTGTATTAACCATTAAAAAGCATCCTGTTCCATAAGTTGACTTCATATCACCATTTTTAAAGCAACCTTGACCTACCAATGCAGCCTGTTGGTCTCCAATTACCCCTCTAATAGGAATATTAGTTGTTCCTAGTGACAAGGTCCCAAAATCACCATCACAACCCAAGACCTCTGGCAAGATTGATTTTGGAATATCAAATAATTCTAGCAATTCATCATCCCATTGCATTGTTTTTATGTTAAATAATAATGTCCTTGAGGCATTTGTAACGTCTGTTAAATGATTTTTCTCATCTGTTAGTTTGTAAATTAAATAAGTATCGATCGTCCCAAATAAAAGATCTCCTTTTTTGGCCATATCTTTTGCTCCATCAACATTATCTAAAATCCACTTGATTTTTGTTGCAGAAAAATATGGATCTAAAACTAATCCAGTTTTCTCTTTAACCTTTTTTTCAAATCCCTTTGATTTAAGTTCATTGCAAAATTCATTCGTTCTTCTATCTTGCCAAACGATTGCTGGATAGATTGGATCTCCAGTTTCTTTGGACCAGACAACGGTAGTTTCTCTTTGGTTTGTTATTCCGCATGCTTCTATTGCTTGACCCTCGCTGAGAACATTTACAACGGTATCTCTAACAGTTTCTAATACATCATTTGGATTTAATTCAACCCAACCATCATTTGGATATGCTAAATCATATTCTTGTTGAGAATCATTGATTAAATTCAAATTAGCATCAAAAATAATTGCTCTTGAACTTGAAGTACCCTGATCTATTGATAAATATTTTTTCATACACTTTCTCCAACGATAATTATCCACAATTTATTAACTAATTGCTAACAATTAAAAAACACGATATATACACTATATAGTGTAAAAAAATAAAATTTTCACAATATATTGTGTTTTTTGCTTGATTCTTTGTCCACAATTAGTATATTAGTACTTACGGAGAAAAAAGTTTTAGTAACTGAAGAGACGCTTAAATTTTTCCAGAGAAATAAATAGATAAAACTCAAGTAAGTTTGAAAAGTAGTGGGTAAGTAATAAAAATGGAAATACAACAACAAGAAGAAAATAAAAAAATAAATCAATCAATTGAAGATTTAGAGACTACCGCTCCAGGTAAATTAAGAGTAATAAAAAGAAATGGAAAAGTGGTTCCCTTTGAAGATTATAAAATTAAAGTTGCAATCACTAAAGCTTATTTAGCCATTGAGTCTGGAAATGCAGCGGCTAGTGAAAGAATCCATAAAAAAGTTAATGAACTCACTGAAAATATTGTAGAAGTTTTTAAAAGAAGGATGCCTTCTGGTGGAACACTTCATATTGAGGAGATACAAGATCAGGTAGAGCTTCAATTAATGAGGTCTGAAGAACTAGAAGTTGCAAAAAGCTATATCTTATATAGAGCTGGAAGAACTCAAGAAAGAAAAAAAGAAGCCACTTCAATAGATATACCTGATACACCTAACATCAATGTAACAAAAAGTGATGGTAGCCTTGTGCCTTTAAATGTCGAAAGGGTTGCTGGGTTAATAAATGATGCATGTGAAGGCCTAGATGAGGTTTCAGTAAATGAAGTGTTAGAAGAAGCATTAAAGAACCTATACGACGGTGTTTCAATTGCTGATATGAGAACAAGTTTAGTTATGTCAGCAAGAACAAAGGTTGAAAAGGAACCAAATTACTCTTTTGTTACAGCAAGAATACTGATGGATCAAATTAGATCAGAGGCTTTAGGTTTTCTTGGGGTTGCTGAAGAATCAACATATCAAGAAATGGAAGTAAATTATCCTCAAGCATTTAAAGCATATATAGATAAAGGTATTGAATTAGATATATTAAACCCTGAATTGAAAAACTTTGATCTTGATAAGTTAGGAGATGCTATTAATTACACTAGGGATAACCAATTTACCTATTTAGGCCTTCAAACCCTATACGACAGATATTTTATTCACTGTGATGATGTTAGATATGAGTTACCGCAGGTGTTTTTTATGAGAGTATCTATGGGATTGGCGTTAGAAGAAGATAATAAAGAAGAAAGAGCTATTGAATTCTACAATCTACTATCTAGTTTTGATTATATGAGTTCAACACCTACTCTTTTTAATTCAGGGACTAAAAGACCTCAACTATCATCATGTTACCTAACTACAATTCCTGATGATTTAGATGGGATCTTTTCTGCCATGAAAGATAATGCTTTATTATCAAAATGGGCTGGTGGTCTAGGCAATGATTGGACTCCAGTCAGAGCTATAAATTCTTATATCAAGGGGACAAACGGCAAAAGTCAGGGCGTTGTTCCATTTTTAAAAGTTGCAAATGATACAGCTGTTGCTGTTAACCAAGGAGGAAAAAGGAAAGGCGCTATGTGTGGTTATCTAGAAACATGGCACTTAGATATAGAAGAATTTCTTGAATTAAGAAAAAATACTGGGGATGAGAGAAGAAGAACACATGACATGAATACTGCAAATTGGGTGCCTGACTTATTTATGAAAAGGGTTGAACAGGATAAAAATTGGACCCTCTTCTCTCCAGGCGAAACATCCGAATTACATGATCTGGTCGGTAAGGCTTTTGAAGAAAAATATAAAGAATATGAAGAAAAGGCCAAAAATGGAGAAATGGATCAATTTAAATCCATACCAGCAAAAGAATTATGGCGAAAGATGTTAACAATGCTATTTGAAACAGGTCACCCATGGATAACATTTAAAGATTCATGCAACCTTAGATCTCCACAACAACATGCAGGCGTTGTTCATTCCTCAAACCTATGCACTGAGATAACTTTAAATACAAGCGCTGACAATGAAATTGCAGTTTGTAATCTAGGCTCAGTCAATCTACCAAACCATATGAAAGATGGTAAGTTAGATGAAGAGAAAGTAAAACAAACAGTCTCAACAGCAATAAGAATGCTAGATAATGTTATAAATATTAACTATTACTCCGTTGATACTGCTAAAAACTCTAATCTTAAGCATAGACCTATAGGTCTTGGTCTTATGGGTTTCCAAGATGCTTTGTATCTTCAAGATATTCCTTATTGTAGTGATGAGGCAATTGAATTTGCTGACAGAAGTATGGAATTAATTAGTTATAACGCGATATATGCATCTACTGAACTAGCTAAAGAAAGAGGTTCATATGAATCCTTTGAAGGTTCTTTATGGAGTAAAGGCATCCTACCCAAGGATTCAATTGAAATACTTGAAGAAAACAGAGGAAAAGAATATTTAAATGTTGATAGATCAGAAACATTGGATTGGGAGTCTCTTAGAAAGAAAGTTAAAAAAGATGGGATGAGAAACTCTAATGTAATGGCGATTGCGCCTACTGCGACTATTTCCAATATAACAGGTGTTACTCAATCAATTGAACCAACGTATCAAAATTTATATGTTAAATCTAACCTATCAGGGGAATTTACAATTGTTAATCCTCATCTTGTTAGAAAATTAAAAGAATTAGACTTATGGGATGATGTAATGATAAATGATCTGAAATATTTTGAAGGAAGTCTATCAGAGATATCCAGAATACCAGATGAAATAAAGAAATTATTCTCAACAGCTTTTGAGGTAGAACCAAGGTATATAGTTGAGTCTGCAAGTAGAAGGCAAAAATGGATTGATCAAGCGCAATCTTTAAACTTATATATAGGTAATGCAGATGGTAAGAAGTTAGATATTACATATAGAATGGCCTGGTATTCTGGTTTAAAGACCACTTACTATTTAAGATCTATTGCTGCAACCCAAACTGAGAAATCTACTGTAGAAAAAGGAAAGCTTAATGCAGTAAGTTCTAATGCCAATGAAGTTTCAACAAATGAGCTTGGGGCACCAGCACCAATACCAGAAGCATGCTCTCTGGATGACCCAGATTGTGAGGCATGTCAATAATTTTTATGGAGAAATAATATGTTAAATTGGGATGAATATGGAAAGGAAGAAAATCCAACACCGCCTGTAACAGCAGAAGTTAAAACAGAGCCTGCATCGCAAAGCAAGGAATTGCAATCGTCTAAGAAAGATACCGATCAACAAAAAGAAAGATCAACATCAGTTGATAATTCAAATATTAGAGAAGGGTCAAGAGCTGCAGCAGCAAGAAAAGCTGTAAATGAAATAGATGAAGCAGCAGGCAATGAGGAGCTTGATGAAATGATGGCAAACGCTGGTCGGGTTCAGGTTGATCAAAAAATGATGATTAATTGTAAAGCGGATCTTAATCAATTAGTTCCTTTTAAATATGATTGGGCATGGCAAAAATATCTTGATGGAAGTGCAAATCATTGGATGCCACAAGAAATAAATATGACAAATGATATCGTTTTATGGAAATCAGAAGATGGCTTAACAGAAGATGAAAGAATGATTGTAAAAAGAAATCTTGGTTTCTTTTCAACTGCTGACTCACTTGTTGCAAACAATCTTGTCCTTGCTTTATATAGATTAATTACCAATCCAGAATGCAGACAATACATCTTGAGACAAAGTCTTGAGGAAGCTATACATACTCATGCTTATCAATACTGTATTGAATCTTTGGGAATGGATGAAGGAGAAATATTTAATATGTACAGAGAAGTGCCATGTGTTGCTAGAAAAGCATCGTGGGGACTTAAATACACCCAAGAAATATCAGATCCTGATTTTAAAACTGGAACAGAAGAAACTGATAAGCAGTTGCTTAAAAATCTTATAGCTTTTTATTGTGTTCTTGAAGGAATCTTCTTTTATTGTGGCTTTACTCAAATTTTGTCGATGGGAAGAAGAAATAAGATGACTGGTACAGCAGAGCAATTTCAATATATTTTGAGAGATGAATCAATGCATGTTAATTTTGGTATTGATGTTATAAATCAGATAAAAATTGAAAATCCTAATCTTTGGGATGAGCAAATGAAGTCTGATGCTGCTCAGATGATTCTAGAGGGCACGGAGCTAGAGATTCAATATGCTAGAGATACTATGCCAAGAGGTGTACTTGGAATGAATGCATCAATGATGGAAGAATATTTAAAATTCATTGCTAACAGAAGACTTACTCAACTTGGTTTAGATGAAGAATTTACAGGAGTAACAAACCCATTCCCTTGGATGTCAGAAATAATTGATCTTAGAAAAGAAAAGAATTTCTTTGAAACAAGAGTTACTGAATATCAGGTTGGCGGCGCTCTGAACTGGGAATAAGACTTGAAATTATATTCAAGTCAAGTTGCTCCTAGCCCAAGAAAGGTTCTTGTATTTATTGCTGAAAAAAGCATAGAAAATATTGAAGTTGAGAATCTCGATATTGGCAAGATGGATCATAAAACTCCTGAATACAAAAAAATAGCACCTAACTCAAGAATACCTGCTCTTGTCCTAGATGATGGTCAGGTGATTCTAGAAACTACAGCGATATGCAGATATCTCGAATGCCTATACCCAGAACCAAACTTATTTGGAAAAAATCCAATGGAGATTGCAGAAATAGAAATGTGGTACTCAAGAGTATCATTTGAGTTAATGCTACCGCTTATGCATGGTTTCAGACATACCCATCCTCATATGAGCGCGCTTGAAGAGCAAAATAGTGAATTTGGCCTAGCCCAAAGAGAGCTCGCAATTAAATCTCTTAAATACTATGAAGAAATTATTAAGGGAAATAAATTTATTGCATGTGATAAATTTTCTTATGCAGATATACAAATGACCGTATCGCTACAGTTTCTTGTAAGATTAAATAGAATAGATATTAATGATTATGCTAATCTTAGTAAATACATTGGAAATATTTCTGCAAGACCAAGCTTTTCCGTCTGATTAAATAAATTACTTATTAATTAATTCAAAAAACTTTAATGTTTGCTCTCCGCCATTTTGAAGAGCTCTTGCATTTGTCATATCAGAAATCTTATCCCAGTTAGCATGAATATTTTCCGGTGTCATATCTTCGCCAGTACCAAGAGATACACCCATGCTTTCTTGAATGTTTATTCTAGAAAAAACTCCTGCTCCTGCAGCTATAATCACTCCATTTGGAGCTTGATCGCTTGCTAAATATATTACAGCTGGGGTGATATATTCTGATTTTAAATTTTGACCAAAATCCTGAGGTATCAATCCCTCTGTCATTCTGGTATATGCAACCGGTGTGATTGAGTTTGTAAAAATATTTTTATTTTGTCCTTCAAGTTTTAAAGTATTCATCAAGCCAATCATTGCCATTTTTGCTGATCCGTAATTGGTTTGTCCAAAATTTCCATACACACCACTAGCAGAACTTGTAAAAATAATACGGCCATATTCTTGTTCTCTCATTATTGGAAAAATAGTGTGCGTGCAGTTTAAACTGCCTTGAAAATGAACATCCATTACTAAATTAAAATCTTCTATAGAAACTTTATGAAAACTTTTATCTCTTAAAATACCAGCATTATTTACAAGAATATCAATTCTGCCCCATTCATCCATTGTTTGTTGCACCATATTCTTCACTGCATCTAAATCAGTTACGCTAGCTCCATTAGATATAGCTTCGCCACCTTCAGACTTAATTAGCTCAACTACCTCTTCAGCAGCATCGCTTGCACCACTGCCATCAACGCTTCCACCAAGATCATTAACTACTACTTTAGCCCCTCGCCTTGCAAGCTCTAATGCATGCTCTTTACCAATGCCCCCACCTGCTCCTGTAACAATTGCAACTTTATCATTGAATTCAATGCTCATACTTTTCTCCAGTTGAGTTAAAAATATTTAAAGTAATGGCATATTCTAATCAAAATATATCTCATTTACTATGCAATAAATTAAGGATTACATTTTAAATTAGGAATATAATTAAATATTATTTATAAGGAAATAAAATGAGTGCATCAGTTAAAGTAGTAGTGACCGGAGCGGCTGGCCAAATAGCTTATTCCTTAATTCCAAGATTGGTTAATGGCAGGACATTTGGAGATAAAAAAGTTGACTTGGTCTTAGTGGAAATACCCCAGGTCGTCAATAAGCTTAAAGGATTGATAATGGAATTGGAGGATTCTTATTTTCCTAATATGGGAAATGTAACCTATACAGATAACTTTGACGAGGCTGCCTCGGATGGAGATTGGTTTTTACTTGTTGGTAGTATTCCTAGAGGAATCGTGTATAACGGCAAAAAAATAGAAGAAAGATCTGATCTTTTAAGTATAAATGGAGGAATTTTCGTTGGCCAAGGCCAAGCAATAGGCAGGCATGGGAAAGATGATGCAAAAATATTAGTTGTTGGAAATCCTGCAAATACAAATGCATTTATTGGAAGAAATGCTGCTAATAAAGATTCGCAACTTTGGATGGCAATGACAATGTTAGACTCAAATAGAGCTAAATCAATTATCTCTAAAAAAACAAATAAAAATATTTCAGATATCAAAAATATGATTATTTGGGGTAATCATAGCCCAACAATGTATCCAGATGCTGAAAATACAATTATTGCAGGCGAATTAGGAAATAGCGTTATTAACGATATGAATTGGATAGAGTCTGATTTTATTCCCACTGTTCAGCAAAGAGGTAAGGCTGTAATAGATGCAAGAGGAGCCTCTTCAGCCACCTCGGCTGCCAAAGCTGCAATTGATACGATAATAGCCTGTGAGAACCCTACTGAATCAGGAGAGTGCTTTAGCGCAGCAGTAGCAAGCGATGGATCATATGATGTTCCAGAAGGACTTATTTGTGGCTTTCCACTAATTACTCAAAAAGATGGCACTATTGATATTAAAAGAGATATCGCATTATCAGATTTTGGAAAGACAAAAATTAAAATATCAATTGATGAGTTGCTTGCTGAGAAAGAAGCAGTAAAACATCTAATGAAATGACAAACAAAGATAAAATTATTTATAGCTTTATAAATAACATTATTGAAGATGAAAAAGCCTCAAATATAAATCTTCTAACAAAAAAAGATATTTCAAAATTACTAAAAAGAATTGAAAAGACAAATATAAAATCTTTATCTGTAACTCCATTAATTGGTGACAAGGTTAATACAAATTGCGATCTTTACATTTCACTTGATGATATAAAAAATTCTGAATCCGATATAGGAATTATTAAAAACCTTTTAAGTCAAAAAATTGTTATCTTTACGAACTTTAATAAAGATAAAAGAACCGATGAGATGATGTTAAAACTTGGATTTCAAACAGAGTTATTGGATAAAAGTAATAAGTTAAAGTGTTTTTCTTATAACCTTAAAACATATAACAATAAAAGATCATGGAATAATCCTAAAGGTTGGGCTAATCCAGAAAATTTTGATAAATTTAGATGGTAAGACTTCTTTTAGTTACTTTTTTAACTTTTAGTAGCAATAATTTGCTTTCAAATGAATTAAAAGTTGGATTTGCAAAAATTTCTATCACGCCAGATCTTATTGATAAGTGGGAAGATATAGATAACGATGCTCAATTTAATTCAAATATTGATTTGTGGACAGATGTAAATGGTAATGGGCAATTTGATGCTGTGTGGATGGGAGGTTTTCAGAATAATCGGCCTGCTCAAGGAATTAAAGATGAATTGATGGCTGTAGCCGCAGTCATTGATGATGGCAAAACTCGAATTGGAATCATAAGCGCTGATACCATTGGGTTAATGCGAAAATTTGTCCTCAGTGTCCGTAAGGATCTTCCTGCTGAATGGGGTCTAGATTATCTCATGATACATGCAACCCATAATCATGAAGGTCCAGATACACAAGGCCTCTGGGGACCAAGCTTATTTAAAAGTGGTGTTGACGATGAATATATGAGTCAACTGAAACAAAATTTTCTAAACGCTTTAAATCTAGCAATAGACAACTTAGAGCCTGCTCAAATGAGCCTAGCTTTAATCCCAACCAATCCTCTTACCCCTATCAAAGATAAACGCAAACCCATTGTGATAGATGATGGCATTAGAGCGGTATTATTTAACCGTCCTGATGGCTCGATCATAGGCTCGTTAATTAATTTTGGAATTCACGTTGAACTTACTTGGGATAAAAATCTCGAACTGACCTCTGATGTTGCAGGCTATTTAAGAAGAGGTATCAGCGATGGTATTTATTACGAGAATCAACTCGTTAAACCTGGACTTGGTGGAACCACATTATGGCTAACTGGGAATATTGGAGGCTTAATGACATCAGGACCAAGTGATCCAATCTATGATACTTTTATGAAAGAAACAATTACTAAACCAAGTCATGCAAAAGCCCGTGCATATGGCTATAGCCTTGCCAGTAGTGTTATAGATGCTTTTCATGCAGGTAATTTTGAGCCATCCCCTGATCCAACATTAACTGTTCGCACACTCGAATTAGAATTAGGCATAGAAAATTTTATGCTTTCATTGAGTACTATACTTGGCATCATCGATAGCGATCCTAAATTTAATTTAAAGCCTCCATTCATTCATTATCTTAGTGAGATAGCATTTATAGAATTAGGGGATGCAACCATCACCGGCATACCTGGAGAACTTTATCCAGAGATTGCAGTAGGTGGTATAGAAAATCCTCAAGGTGCTGATTACTCCATAGATCCTCAAGAAGTCCCACATTTGCGTAGTCAACTTCCAGGCAAGCTTAATCTAATGGTGAATTTAGCAAATGATGCTATTGGTTATATCATTCCCAAAAGTGAATGGGATGAAAAAGCTCCCTGGACCTTCGGAGAAAATGAAGAAACTTATGGTGAGGTTGTATCTTTAGGTCCTAATACTGCCCCGATAATACATCAAAATATTATCAAGCTAATAGAGGATTCAAAAGATTAATTTTTTAATTGTGGGAATAACAGAACATCTCTTATAGATGATTGATTCGTTAACAACATAACCAGCCTATCAACACCCAATCCAACACCCACTGCTGGCGGCATACCATGCTCTAGTGCAGTTATATAGTCTTGATCAAAATCCATTGCTTCTTTATCACCAGAATCCTTTGCAGCGACCTGATCTTCAAATCTTGATGCCTGGTCATCAGGATCATTCAATTCACAAAAGCCATTAGCAAATTCCTTACCACCTATAAATAATTCAAACCTATCAGCAAAATCTGGATTATCTTCATTTCTTCTTGATAGAGGTGAAACCTCGACAGGATACTCAGTAACAAATGTTGGATCAATTAATTTAGATTCTACTGTTTCTTCAAAAACTTCAAGCAGCATTCTGCCAATTTTCCAACTCTTTTCAACTTTTATTTTTTTATCTTTTAAGAATTTCTCAAGCTTCTTTTGGTTGTTTATATCATCTTTTGAAAGATCTTTATTATGCTCTAGTATTAAATTTGTTAAGCTGGATTGGGTAAAATTATTTAAATTAATCTTTATATCACTCCACTCTATTGTTGATTCACACCCAGCAGCAGAAGAAGCATTTAATATTATGTCTCGGGTTAAATCCATTTGATTCTGCATGGTTGCATATGCTTCATACCACTCCATCATAGTAAATTCAGGATTGTGTTTGGTTGAAAGCCCCTCATTCCTAAAACTCCTATTAATCTCAAATACCTTTTCAAAACCACCAACTAAAAGCCTTTTTAAATATAATTCTGGAGCAATTCTTAAATATAGGTCTCTGCCCAAAGCGTTATGTTGGGTTTTAAAGGGCCTTGCGACTGCTCCACCGGCAAGAGGATGCATCATTGGAGTTTCAACCTCTAAGTAACCAACTTGATTCATCTTTTGCCTCATTGAATCGATTATCTTTGTTCTTTTTATAAAGATTTCTTTGGTATTGGTATTGGTCATTAAATCAAGATATCTTTGTCTGTATCTTGCTTCTATATCAGTTAAACCTTTAAATTTTTCTGGCATTGGTCTTAATGATTTAGTAATCATTTCAAGATCCCATACATCGATGGTTAGCTCATCTGTTTTTGTTCTAAATAATGAGCCTGAGATACCGACTATATCCCCAAGATCCCATGTCTTGAAATCTTCATAGACATTTTCATCTACATTATTTTTAGTTACATATATTTGTATCTCGCCTGAAGCATCTCTTATGGTTGCAAAACTAGCATTCCCCATTACTCTTTTTAGAACTATTCTTCCGGCAATAGAAATATTTTTTATATTCTTTTCTGCTAGCTCATCCTTTGTAAAATCGCCATATTCCTCTAGCAAAGCCTTTGCATTATTTTTAGGTTTAAATGAATTACTATAAGCATCGCCTTTTTCTCTAAGTTGCTCTAATTTTTTTCTTCTTTCTTCAATTATGGCTTTTTCGCCACCTAAATTATCATTAACCATTTATATTCCTGCTTTTAATGATGATTTTATAAAATCATCTATATCTCCATTTAGTACAGCTGTAGTGTTTCCTGTTTCATAACTTGTTCTTAAATCCTTTATTCTAGACTGGTCTAGTACATATGACCTAATCTGACTACCCCAACCTATATCTGATTTACTTTCTTCAAGCATCTGCTTTTCTTCATTTTGTTTTTGTAATTCTAACTCGTATAGCTTTGATTTTAATTGTTTTAATGCATTTTCTTTATTTTTATGCTGTGACCTATCGCTTTGAGATTGAGCAACAACACCGGTAGGAATATGGGTCAGCCTTACAGCAGAATCTGTTTTATTTACATGCTGCCCTCCAGCTCCTGAAGCTCGATAAGTATCAGTTCTAATATCTGAGCTTTTTATGTTAACTTCTATAGATTCATCAATTTCCGGTGAAATAAATACAGAAGCGAATGAAGTATGTCTTCTGTTTCCAGAATCAAAAGGAGATTTCCTAACTAGCCTATGTACCCCTGTTTCTGTTCTTAACCACCCGTAAGCATAGTCGCCATCAACATGTAATGATGCTGATTTGATCCCAGCTACATCACCATGTGAAATGTCTACAATTTTAATTAAAAACCCCCTACTTTCTGCCCATTTTGAATACATTCTTAAAAGCATTTCAGCCCAATCTTGTGCTTCAGTTCCGCCAGAGCCAGATTGGATTTCAATATACGCTGATGCTGGATCCATTTTATTTGTAAACATTTTGCTGAATTCTAATTCTTCAATAGACAACTGGATATCTTGAATATCATTTGATATATCATCAATTGAAGAATCATCATTTTCTTCTATAGAAACATCCAATAGAACCTCGCAATCTGACAATTTATTAGCCACATCATTAAATGAGGCAAGCGTTTTTTGTATTAATGTTTTCTCTTTGCTAAGTTTTTGAGAAAGCTCTAAATCAGACCAAACTTCTTCTTTTGATAAGTCATCATCAATCACAAGCAGTCTTTTTTCCTTTGTAGTAATTTTAAAAACATTTTCTTTAATCTCATCCAATCTTGATTTGAGATCTATAAGACTAGCTTTTAGTTCGTGAATATCCATATTATTAATTATTTTGTTTTATGAATTCAAAAACAGAATCATCTAAGACACTTAATTTTGTAGCAGTCTCTTCCTTATCTATAACCGAGCTTAATCTCGATGGTATATCAGAGAGATGTAAGCCAGCCCTATCTATTATTTTAGGAAATTTTGCTGGATGGGCGGTTGATAAAATAACTGTTTTATTATTTAAAGTCTTATCAAAACGGGATAATGCTCCTGCTGCAACAGCGGTATGCGGGTCCATAATATAATCATATTTTTTACTAAATAATCTCATGCATTCATATGTATCAGAATCATCTACGCTATAACTTAAAAATAATTTTGGAGTTTTTTCCCATATATTCTTATCAACTCTAATAGGTTGACTTGGGAATCCTGAATAAACCTCAGAGCATAAGGAAGAATTGCCATCTAAATAGAAATCATATAAGAGTCTTTCAAAATTACTTGCGACACTTATATCCATGCTTGGTGATATTGTTTCAATAACTTCAGTTTTTGAATAATTATTTTCTTTAAAAAATCTGTCCAAAATATTATTTTTATTAACTGCAACTATAATTTTTGAAAGCGGTAGACCCATTTTAGACGCAGCATAACAGGAAAATACATTTCCAAAGTTACCGGTAGGTATTGAAAAATTTAATTGCTGATATAACTGATTAATTTTTAATCCAGCATAAAAGTAATAGCAGATTTGACCTATTATTCTTACCCAGTTTATTGAATTAACAGCTAATAAAAATTGATCTTCTTTTAAAAAAGATCTCTCTTTGAAGCCTTGTTTAACAATATCTTGGCAATCATCAAAAGTTCCATCAGCTAATATTGGAAAAACATTAGAATTTTTAATAGTAGTCATCTGTTTTCTTTGTATTTCTGACATATTTCCATCAGGGATTAAAATGAAACTTTTAATTGAACTAAATTTTTTACATGCATCAATGGCAGCTGATCCTGTATCACCTGATGTAGCACCAAAAACAATTGCTGTCTTATTTTGTTTTATTAATGATTTATTAAAAAATGCTGCTGCTAATTGTAAACCAAAGTCTTTGAAAGCAGCAGTTGGTCCATGGAATAGCTCTAAAATATCAATTGATTTATCAATAGGTGATATTTTAATAAAATCTTCTACATCAAAATCATGCCAAGTATCATTTAATATTTCTTTTACTTCATCATCATTAAATGACGATTTAGTAAATAATGGAACTATATATTTTGCGACATCAATAAAAGATTCTTGTTTTCTTAAGTAATCTAAATCAACTTGAGGCCAATTATCTGGCATAAAAAGACCACCATCATCAGCAAGGCCTTGAATTAAAACCTCTTCAAAGGTTTTGTTCTTATCTTTTCCCCTTGTGCTATGAAAAAACATTTTAATTTGGTTCTATTCTTATTGACCTAATTTTATTTACAGATTCAATCTCTAATACTTGAGCTAATAAATCTGGGTGTTCTTTCTCTATGAAAGCGTCTGAAATTAATACTATAGGAACAAGATTTTTATCTAGGTTTTCTTTTTGTACTATTGATTCTATTCCAATATTTTTTTTAGCAAAAATAGATGTTATAGATGCCATTACTCCTGGTATATCTTCAGCTTCAATATAAAAATAATATTGGAATGATAATTCGTTAAATGAACTCATAGTATATTTTTTATTTGAGTTATTATCGTCATGCGTATTTGCATTTGCATTTGCAAGATGGACTAAATCTGAAATTATTCCAGATGCTGTTGATTCCTGGCCTGCGCCAGATCCAGCTATATGAAGAGTTCCAAGAAGATCTGTATCTATCTCAATTCCATTTCTAACACCTTTTAAATTTGCCAAATAAGAATTCAGACTTATAAGAACTGGATGCGCTCTTAACTCAATCTTATTATTGCTAATTGAAGAAACTGCTAGATGTTTTATAGTATAGCCCATCTCCATAGCATATCTAAAATCACTATTATCAATTTTTGAAATACCTTCAACATAAAAATCTTCTGGTGGCAAAGCAGTTCCATAACAAAGAGCAGATAGGATTCCTATCTTATGCGCTGCATCCAAGCCCTCTATATCGAAAGTTGGATCTGGTTCGGCATAGCCTTCTTTTTGTGCAAAAGATAAAGTTGAATCAAAGTCTGCGCCATTTTCCATATTAGAAAGTATAAAATTAGATGTTCCATTTAACATCCCAGATATTTTTGATACTTTATTTGCAGCCAGTTCTTCAGTTAATAATTTAATAATAGGTGTTCCAGCACAAACAGCAGATTCATATAGAACCTTTACATTGTTTTTGTGCGCTTCTCTGAAAATTTCATCTCCATGATGATATATGACAGCTTTATTGGCAGTAACAACATGTTTCTTAGATTTGATTGCGGTTAAAATTAATTCTTTTGCAGTTTCAACTCCCCCTATTAGCTCGACCACAACATCTACATCATGATCTATAACTTTAAAAATATCTCTTTCTATCTTAATTTTCCCTGGGTCACATTTAGGATTATCTCTTCTAGCTCCAATAACTTCTATCTTAATGTCTATTCCACTATTTACATTAATTTCATTCTTATTGTCTTTGATCGATCTAAATAGTCCCGTAGCAACATTTCCCCATCCACATACTCCAATTCTTATAGTTTCCATAATTTATCCTTTTAACTTTTCTAATAATTCATTGGGTGGGTAGTATCCTGGTAACAATTCGCCTGATGATGTAACAATAGCAGGTGTTCCAGTAATGCCTATTTTTTGACCTATTGCATAATGTTTTGCAACAGGTTGAGTGTCACAAAATCCTAAACTAGGATTTTTACCCTTTTTTAAATTTGTAATCATCTTTTTTGGATTATCTGAGCACCATGCTCCAACCATTTTTGTAAAAGCCCCTGTACCAATACCTGATCTTGGGAAGGCTGCATAGTGTATTGAAATGCCAATGTCATTATATTCATCAATTTGATCATGTAGTTTTCTACAATAACCACACTCAACATCAGTAAATACTGTAACTTCATATATTTCATTTTTAGATGGAAAGGATATTAATTCATTTGAATTTATATTATCTATAATCTCTAACCTTCTTTGATTGGTTTCAAAATCGGTGATATTTAAAATTCCATTTTTAGAGATCTTGAACATATCTCCATAAATAAAATAATCTCCATTATCAGATACATAGATTGGTTGAATATCGCCATAATAAACTTTATAAATACCTGGGAATTCAGATTGAACAATTGATTCAATTTCAGCACCTTTTGGAAGAATTGTCTCAACTTTTTCTTTAATAATAACTTCGTCAGCAAAAAATGACATAGAAAAAAATAATAATATATATATTGATAATCTTATTTTCATTTTACCCTCGTGGATGATGTTTCTTTAAGACCTCACTTAATCGTTGTTTTGCAATGTGAGTATATATTTGAGTAGTAGATAAGTCACTATGGCCAAGCAGTAATTGAACAGATCTGAGGTCTGCACCTCTATTCAATAAATGAGTTGCAAAAGCATGCCTCAATGTATGTGGTGATATTGAATCCTTCAGTCCCTCTCTTCCTAAATATACCTTCATTCTTGACCAAAAGGCCTGTCTTGACATTTTTGTACCCCTATTTGATAAAAATATTTCCTTTGAAGGTGAATCCTGTCTATCTTTCATATAATCATTTAATGCTTCTGATGCTGCTTCACCAAATGGAATTAACCTCTCTTTAGAGCCTTTGCCTAAAACTTTAACTACACATCTTTGTATATCTAGGTTAGTAATCTTTAGGTTTACTAATTCAGAGATTCTCATACCTGTTGCATATAGTATTTCGATCATAGCCTTATCTCGTTTCTCAATTTTTAATTTTGTATTTGGGCTTTTTAATAATTTTTCAACTTCTGATTCAGACATTGAAGTTGGTAAATATTTTTCTTGTTTTGGGGTAATAATCTCAGCAATAGGTGAAACCTTAAGAATATTTTTTTTCATTAAAAACAGATAAAAAGCTTTTATAGAAGATATTTTTCTATTGATTGAAGAGCTTTTTAGATGTGTTTTGAAAAGATGCGAAATATATTTATTAATTTGTGTTTCTTTTGCATTTAAGTAATCTGATTTATTATTTTGCTTTAACCATTCTATAAACCTTTTAATATCAACCTCATAAGCTTTAATGGTATTTTTAGATAGTCCTTTTTCAATAAATAAGTAGTCAAAAAAAGACCTAAGATTAGAATCTTCTTTTATTGAATGTTGCATTATATTATTCTAATCTTTCTTTGATTCTTGCAGATTTTCCAGATCTATCTCTAAGATAGAAAAGCTTCGCTTGACGAACATCACCTTTTCTTTTGACTTTAATTGAATCAATCATTGGGCTATGTGTTTGAAATGTTCTTTCAACACCTATTCCACTAGATATTTTTCTTACAATAAATGAAGAGTTTAATCCTGCTTTCTTTACACTCATTACAACACCCTCAAAGGCTTGAAGTCTTGTCCTTTCACCTTCTCTTACTTTTACAGATACTACAACGGTATCACCTGGCCTAAATTCCGGCAGGTCTGTTTTCATTTGTTTTGATTCAAAGTTACTAATTATTTGAGATGGTGTTTGTTCTTCAAGAGATACTTTAACTTCTGCAGGTGCCTCTTCTTCAGCTGGAGCTTCCTCAACAGGTGCCTCTTCTTCAACAGGTGCTTCTTCTGATTCTTCTTTAGCTGCTACCTCAGCCATAACTGTAGCCGCATCATCAACTGCACTTGGTGAAGTAGATTGATTGAAATGTAGGTCCCAAGCTTCTAATAACTTAGCTTTGGTTAAATTAATATCTAGATCAAGTCCATTTTCTTTAGCAGCCTCAACAATATCTGCTTTTTTCATTTTATTTAATGCGGTTTTACTTATAGATTCTGTATTTACTTTAGGATCTGCGGATGATGTTTTTATTATATCTTCGTCAGAACTAACTACTTGTCCTGGTTCTTTAGACGCACCAAAAACTCCAAATAATCTGGAAAAAAAACCTTTTTTCTTATTATCCTCTGTATTGCTCATAATATCTGCCTAAAAAGGGCTATAGGATATCCTTAGATACCCATTCTTCCAAGAGTTTTTTTTGTTTTTTTGTCAATTTTACATTATTTAATAAATCAGGTCTTCTTAAAAAAGTTTGTTTTAATGAATTGTTAGCCCTCCATTCTTCTATTTCTTTATGATTTCCTGATAAAAGAACCTTTGGCACAGTCATTTCCTCAAATATTTCTGGCTTCGTGTAGACACTTCCTTTTAGCAATCCATTAGAAAAAGTATCTTTCATATAAGAATCTTTGTTTCCTAATGTGCCAGGGATATGTCTTGAAATAGCATCGATTAAACATAAGGCTGCATATTCACCACCACTTAAAACAAAATCACCAATTGATAATTCTTCATCAACATATTTATCAATTACCCTTTGATCTATTCCTTCATACCTACCGCATATTAAGGTTATATTTTTAAGCTTTGATAAATCAACAACTTTTTTCTGATCTATTTTTTTTCCTTGAGGAGAAAGATAGATAACTGAATTTTTTTTTAAGTTTTTTATTTCTAATAAAGTTTTTACAATTGGTTCTGCCATCATGACCATTCCCTCTCCTCCACCATAAGGCTTTGAATCAACATGAAAATGCTTATTTATAGAATTTTTCCTTATATCAAATATATTTAATAACAAAAGTTTTTGTTTGATTGCTTTAGATATAACACCGGTTTCAAATACGTCAAATATTTCAGGAAACAGAGTAATAATATTTATATTCATATATTAATATTCCTTTTGCCATTCTACTTCTATTAACTGTTTTTTATCATCAATTGATTTAATGAAAATATCTTTAATAAAAGGTATTAATCTTTCTTGATTATCAACAGAATTTTTAGATGGTTCAATAACTAAACAGTCATTAGCACCAAAATTATTTAAAGCTCTTACAATGCCCAAAATATCATTAGAGTTCTGATCTTTTACATGCATGCCTATAAGTTCATGCCAATAGATTTCATCAATAGATAATTTTGGTAAATCTTCAGAGTTTATAAATAATTTTAAATTTGTATATTCTTTAATTTCATCAATGTTATTTATACTATTGATCTTTGAATAGAATTTTTTATTTACTTTTTTTATATAAGCAATCTTAAAATTAATAATCTTATTATCTTCTATTAAAAAGTTTGAGTAATTAAGAATGTTGTCAGGTGGATTGCAATAGGAATTTAAAAAGAATTCACCTTTTAAACCTCTCGGCTTACCAATAGATCCGATACAAATTAATTTATTTTTTTTCATCTTCTGAAGAATCTTCTTCAGCAGGTGCTTCTTCAGCAGGTGCTT
>CACHWY010000013.1 GCA_902583575.1 uncultured SAR86 cluster bacterium
AATTATAGTTTTTTCAATTAATATATTTTTAATGTAAAGGGGTGGCAACTATAGCCTGAGATCATTAGGAACTCTTTGAACCTGATCAACACAATTGTTGCGGAGGAATTGCATATGTATATTAAAAAAAAATATATCTTTTTATTACCATTAGTTTTCTCATTATTTAACTTTGCTCAAGAAATTGAAGAAGTTATTGTTCAGGGAGAATATCGTAAAGCGTCTTTAAGTGAGAAAGATTCAAGTATTGTTGTAATTCAATCTGAAGAAATTAAATCTCAAGCAATTAAACATTTTCAACAACTATCTTATTTGATACCAAATTTAAATTATGCAGCTTCAGATTCAAGGGCAAGATATTTTCAGATAAGAGGAATTGGAGAAAGGTCTGGATATCAAGGAACTCCAAATTCTTCAGTAGGATTTCTAATTGATGATATTGATTATTCTGGACAGGGAGGAATTGCAACGATTTTTGATATTGATCAAGTAGAAATTTATAGAGGGCCACAAGGATCAAGATCAGGAGCAAATGCCCTAGCCGGATTAATCTACATTAAGACGAAAGACCCAACTGATGAATTTGATGGAACATCTGAATTAACTCTTGGCGATTATGGGATACAAAATATTGGTCTTGCATTTGGCGGACCAACAAAAAATAAAAATCTTAAATACCGTTTTGTTATTAGAACAGATTATGCAGATGGGTTTAGAAAAAATATTTTTTTTAACAAAAAAGATACATCAAGAAAAGATGAGCTTACATTAAGATATAAATTAGATTGGGATATAGATAACGAAACTAAGATTAAATTTTTAGTTTCTCAAGTTGACATAAATGATCCTGCAGATATCTGGACTATAGATGGAAGTTTAAGTACTTTATCTGATCGCCCAGGCATGGATTCACAAAAAACTAATACCCATGGAATAAAAATATTTAAAAATTATAAAAACTTTGATTTACAAAGTTATACGAGCATAACAAAAACAGATGTTATTTTTAGTTATGATGCAGATTGGGGTAATAAAGACTCGCATTTCCCATATACATATGATTATTTCTCAGAAACTCTGCGAAATAGGGATACTTTTAGCCAAGAAATACGTTTTTTGTCTAAAAATCGTAGTTTTTATCAAAAATACCATTTGAATGGATCATCGGAGTAGATTTTTCTCAATTAAAAGAGTCGAATTTAACAAATGATGATGGAATTTATGGAGATCCTTCAGACCCATATAGTCCTTATGTAAGTAAATCTTCAATTTTAAGAAATTATAAGTCTCAAAATTTATCAATTTTCGGAAATATAGATTATTTTTTAAATGAGCAATACAAATTAGCATTTGGAATGAGATGGGAAAATTGGGATTCAAAATACAATGACTCAAACAATGAAACATTTAATCCATCTAACTATATGAATGGAGGAAAGCTCTCACTTATAAAAAATATGAATACGAAATCAAATATGTATTTATCAATAGCACGTGGATATAAACAAGGCGGATTTAATTTAGGGTTAGATGCATTAGATAATTCTTTGAATAAAAATTTAATATATGATCCAGAATTTTTGACTAATTATGAATTTGGAATAAATTCTAAATTTGATAACCAAGATTTAAATTTATCAGCAGTGATATTTTTTTCAAAAAGAAAAGATCAACAAGTTTTGATTTCAAGGCAAGTAGATCCAGCAGATCCAAATACCTTTTCATACTTAACTCAAAATGCAGCTAATGGAAAAAAATTATGGATTTGAGTTTAATTCTAATTTTTTATTAAGAGAACGTATGCTGATTTACTTAAATTTAGGAATCCTTAAAACACAAATTAATAATTGGGAATCAAGAGAGGATTTAGAGAATAGGTCACAAGCTCATGCACCAGAAAGAACATTCTCAGCAGGAGTAAATTTTGATATGAGTAATAATAAATATTTTAGAATTGAAAGTAATGGTAAAAGTGATTTCTATTATTCTGAGTCTCACAATAATAAATCAAAAAGTTATCAATTAGTAAACCTCGCTTTTGGAAAAAAAAAATAGATAGCATTACTGCTGAGCTATGGGTAAGAAATTTATTTGATGAATACTATTCAACACGTGGATTTTATTTTGGAAATGAAGCACCTCATTTCATAGATACTTTATACAAAAGACAGGGCGATCCTAGACATATTGGTGTATCAGTTAGATATGAATTTAAAAAATTAATATAAGATTAATAACTAAAATAACTAAAGTTCTAAACGTAATTAACATTACAAATATTTCCTATAAAAGACAGGGCGATCCTAGACACATTGATGTGTCAATTAGAGATAAATCCAAAGCGGTATGATAAATTTAATTATTGAAATAATTGCAGTTATAAGCGCAATATTATATTTATTACTAGCTGCTAAAGAAGACGTAAAGTGCTGGTATGCGGTTATTATTAGCTCAGCATTATATTTCTATATTATGTATAATGCTGGATTAATTATGGAAGCATATTTACAAGTCTTTTATATAATTATGGCACTATACGGATTGCTTCAATGGACAAAATTAATGCAAATTAATTCAAATAATAGAATACGAACTTGGAGTAATATACAACATTTCATAACAATAAGTTTTGTAATAATACTTGCGATAATAACTGGTTTTATTCTTACAAAATATACAAATGCAGCAATGCCATTTTTAGATGCATTTACATCTTGGGGAGCAATTGTAACTACATATATGGTGGCTAAAAAAAAATTCTTGAAAATTGGATCTATTGGTTTGTTATTGATGCTATTTCTATATATTTATTTTTATCCAGAGGATTATATTTAACGTCAATATTATTCTTTGTGTATCTAATTATCATATGTTTTGGGTACATTGCCTGGAGAAAAAAAATATTTAGAATTTAATGAATGATATTGAAAGTATATTAATACATTTTATTATGATATCTTTTTGTTGCATTGCCTAAAAAAATATTTAAAGCTTAATGAGTGACATTAAAAATATATTAAAAAAACTAAAACTTTCATTTGCATTTGAAGAAGATGAGGATGGCGAGCCTTATAGTTTTGGTTTTGGATTTACCTCAAAAACATATCATGGTGAATTTAAAAACAAAAGAGCTATATTTAAATTATCAACTTTGAAAAACTCTAAACTAAAAACCATAACTAATAATTATTTACATAAAAATATAATCAAACAATTAACAAGTCATTATTTGTGCCCTAACATTCTTTTTGTAGATAAAAAAAATAATTTATTAATATCTGAATATATAGAAGATAAAAAAAATCTTTCTGATATTATTTTTCCAATCTTTGGTGAATCATATTTTATTGATGCCGACTTATCTAACCAAAGTATAGAAGATAAATATTTAAGACAACTAGGGGAAGGTATAAAAAAAATACACTCTGTAAAACCACCAAAAAAATTTATTACATTTAAAGACCAATTAAATATTTATCAAGAACTTTTATTAGGATTTAAATGGCCAGAAGAAAATCATTTAGAGCAAGCAATTAATTTACTTAAAGACATAACGAAAGATGAAGATAAAGGAGACTTTGTATTTTCTCATAATGACTTGAATATTTTAAATATTCTTCATACACAAAATAAAACTTATTTTATTGATTGGGAGTTTGCGAGTATCAATAGTAAATATTTTGATCTTGTATCAGTAATCCATTATTACAAACTACATGAATTAGATATTAATAATTTATTTATTTACTACGGACTAGATATTAACGATATTTCAATTTATAAAAAAATAAAAGAATGGAAGAAAATACACGAAAATCTAATCCTAATATGGGCTGCAATTACATACAAGTACCTTTTGAATGATGAAGTGGGGAATTCTTAAATTAGACAATAAAGGTTATAAATAGGGTTAATAAAACTATAGCAATAGGAATAATTTTATCTATTTTAATAATAAGATCGTCTTTTTCTGGAAATTTAGGCACTTTTAATGAAAATATGGTATATCTGTTGTCATTATTGTACTCATATGCTGTATTTTTATGCTTTTCTTCTATGGGTACACTATTATTATGAATTTTTAGCTCATTTTGATGATTTTCTTCATTATTTATAGTAAATCTATCTATATTATGAGAATTATAAGAAATATCTTGATTATTTGTAGTTAAATCCGCTAGCTCTTTAAGCATTTTGTCCCTTTTTTCTCGCGCAATATTGATATCAGTAGTTTCTAGAGATTTCTTTATAAAATCCTTGCCAAGTATTAGCGCCTGATCTTTAGATAATCTTTTTTGAATAAAATAAATATCTTTATTTTTCCCTCTTAAAACTAAGTATTTGTCATTATTTGTACTCATAATGTACTCACTATAATACGATATTTTATAAATAAATACAATATATGTACTCATTTTTTATTTTTTGTACTCATATTTATACGCGTACCCATAAAATTTATGTTATTTTAGAGCTATATCTATCATCCACCTCCCTTTTATTATTTAATTATTATTATTGGTATATCATTAATTATTTTCTAAATTTGATACATTTTGGTATTTTTTGGTATGATATGCACTGTATATTAACGGGGGGGAGTAATTTTACTCCTGCTTATCTTATAAGGAGTTATATATGAAATTTTTATTAACTTTAGCTGGCGTTGTTGCGCTTCCTGCTTTTGCTGCAGATCTCAGCACAGGCGATATGACAGGAATGTCATTTTGGATTGTAACAGCTGCTATGCTTGCTGCTACTGTGTTCTTCTTTGTAGAAAGAGATAGAGTACATGGCAAATGGAAAACTTCATTATCAGTTGCTGGTTTAGTTACTGGTGTGGCGTTTTGGCACTATCTATACATGAGAGGCGTTTGGGTTGAAACTGGAACATCTCCGACTGTATATAGATATATTGACTGGTTAATTACTGTACCACTTCAAATAATTGAGTTTTACTTAATTCTTAGAGTTTGTACTAATGTTGGTTCTGGTCTTTTCTGGAAATTACTTGGAGCATCATTAGTAATGCTTGTATGTGGTTTCATGGGAGAAACTGGAGTTGCAAGTGCAAATGTAATGGGTATTGTTGGAGTATTAGCTTGGTTGTACATTGTTTATGAGATATTCTCAGGTGAAGCTGGACAGCTTAATGCTTCTAGTGGCAATGCAGCCGCACAACAAGCTTTCAGTACAATTAGATTAATTGTTACTGTTGGTTGGGCTATCTATCCTATTGGATATTGGGTAGGTGTAGGAGCTAATGCTGACATGGGTAATGCTAACTTAATTTACAACTATGCTGATTTTATTAACAAAATCGCATTTGGTTTAGCTATTTATGTAGCTGCTGTTAGCGACTCAGAATAATTTAACTTTATTCAAGAAAAACCCAGCTTATAGCTGGGTTTTTTTATGGTTGTATTTCTTCACCGTTCCAGGAAAATAATTTACCACTATCTTCATGATCAAGTGAGTCAATTAGTTTAAGCAATTTCTTTGCAGAATAATTAGGAGTGAAAAGCGTTTGGTTGTTTAAATTCTTTTGAAAAGGCTTACTTAACAAACTTTTAACGGTTCCTGGCTGTAGGCCTACGAATATAGCATTGTTATTATTTCTTCTTATTTCAATGCTAAAATTTTTAATGATTTGATTTAATGCTGCCTTACTTGCTCGATATGAATACCATCCACCAATTTTGTTGTCACTAATACTTCCTACTTTTGCACTCAAAAAAGCAAATACACTTTTAATATCTTTTTTCAGTAAAGGAATAAAATACTTACCAATTAATGCAGGGCCTATGGCATTTACCAATAAAACTTTTTGAAACATATCAGTATTTATATCTTTAATACTTTTTTCAGGAAATATTTCATTCTCATTGTGCAATAATCCTGTAGCTACAAAAATTAAATCAAATTTAACATCTTTGGGTATATGTTTTACAGATTCTTTAATTGAGTTTTCATCTTCAATATCTATCATAATATTTTTTATTTTATCTGTATCTTTACTCTGAATTTTTCTTGAAAACTTATATAGTTTTTTTATTGGATACTCATTTACCAATACTTCACATATTGAATTTCCGATAGCTCCAGAAGAGCCAATTATGGCAATAGTTTTTTTCATTTAGATATTATATGGGGCTGATAATATATTTAAATAACTACTAGAAACAAACTTTATTATGTCGTTTCTAGTAGCTGTTTTTTAAATTATTATTTCTTAAATTCAGCAGCTTCTTCAGAACCATCAGTCGCAGTTCCCTTTGTGTAAGAATGGGCTCCCATTCCTGCTAAATCACCATTTTGTACTATTAAATATGGTTCTCTAATTGGCTTATCTTCAAAGAAACATTCTAATATTTCTCTAACTCCAGCTGCATACCTAGCTTGAGCTGATAGTGAAGTTCCTGATGTATGAGGTGTCATCCCATGATTCGGCATAGTTCTCCAAACATGATCATTGGGCGCAGGTTGTGGGAACCATACATCTCCAGCATAACCACTTAGCTGGCCACTCTCTAGGCCCCTTGCAATCGCATCTTTATCACAAATCTTACCCCTAGCAGTATTTACAATATATGCACCGCGCTTCATCTTGCTAATCATTTCATCGTTAAATAAATGCTCAGTTTTTGGATGTAAAGGGCAACTAATATTCACCACATCACATACAGCAACTAATGATTCAACCGATTCATGATAGGTGAGGTTTAACTCTGCTTCCACCTCATCTGGGAGTTTATGAATATCAAAATAATGTAAATGAACATCAAAAGGCTTCATTTTTCTTAACATATCAATACCAATTCTTCCGGCAGCGACAGTTCCAACATGCATACCTTCGACATCATATGATCTTTGAACAGCATCAGCGATATGCCATCCACCTTCTTTTACAATTCTGTGTTGATTATGATAGTCCCTGACCATTGATAAAATCATCATTACAATATGTTCAGCAACAGATCTAGAATTACAATAAGTAACCTCAACCACATCTACGTTATTATCCATAGCAGCCTGTAAATCTACATGATCAGAACCTATGCCTGCAGTAATTGCCATCTTTAGATTTGGGGCAGATTCCATCTTTTCTCTTGTGAGATAGTATGGAAAGAATGGTTGTGATATAACTATATCAGAATCAACCAACTCTTTATCTGCTTCACATCCATCCCCATCCTTGTCAGAGGTTACAACAAGAGTATGACCAGCATCTTCTAGAAATTTTCTTAGTCCTAGTTCACCTGATACACAACCAAGAAGCTCACCAGGAGTGAAATCAATAGCACTTGGTGATGGTAAAGTCATACCATCAGGATATTTATCTAGTTTTGGTAAATTATCTCTAGCATATTTTTCAGGCATGCCAGTAGTAGGATCATCATATAAGATACATAATATTTTCATTTAATTTCTCCCCTAATAAAATATTTAATTAAACCATGTTAAAACAAAAAAAATTAAAAACAACTATATTTATTTGATTAAATTCGAATGTTTAGTATTATTCCAATTATATGAAAGTAGCTATATATCCAGGCTCATTTGATCCAATAACCTTTGGGCATATGGATATTATTGATAGAGCTTGCGGCCTTTTTGATAAGATCATAATTGCTATTGCAAAAAATGAAGCTAAAAACCCATTATTTAACTTAGAAGACAGAATAAAACTTGCAAAAGAAATTTATAAAGATAATTCACAAGTAGAAGTGGTGGGATTCCCAAGACAATTGACCGTTGATCTTGCTAAAGAGCAAAATGCATGTGCAATCATAAGAGGATTAAGGGCTGTTTCTGACTTTGAGTATGAATTTCAGCTAGCTACCATGAATAGATCACTAGCTCCTGATATAGAAAGTATATTTCTCACACCTAAAGAAAGTTTAATTTATGTCTCTTCAAGTTTGATAAAAGAGATATGTGACTTAAAAGGAGATATTTCAAAATTTGTGCATCCTAGTGTTGAACAAGCTTTAAAAGCTAAACTAACTTCTTAATTCTGACATTTACTACATGAAAATGTTGCTCTTTGGCCAATAATTGTTTTTTTAATATTATTACTACAGACTCTGCACTTTTTATCATCTCTTCCATAAACATTTAATTTGAATTTAAAATATCCTTGATTGCCATCAGGCGAATAAAAATCATTAAGAGTAGTGCCTCCCATTTTTATTGCATATCTAAGTACCTTTTTTATTGACTTAACCAATTTATCAGACTCATCTAAAGAAATTTTTTTAGATATTTTCTTGGGGTTTATTTTTGCTAAAAAAAGACTTTCTGATGCATATATATTCCCAACACCAACAATATTCTTCTGATTCATAATTAATTTTTTAATATTTAGATTACTTTTTCTACATATATCAAAAAGATAATGTTTATCAAAAGATTTTGATAATGGCTCTATACCAAGACTAGATATTAATTTGTGTTTGTATGGATCAGAGGTTAGGTGGATTGAGCCAAATCTTCTAGGGTCATTAAATATAATTTTTTCTTTATTAAAAATTAATTCAGCATGATCATGTTTTTTAAAATAATTGTCATTACATTTCTGGATTCTTAATTTTCCTGACATACCAAGATGAATCATTAAGCAATTATCTTCAAAATATATAAGAATATATTTAGCTCTTCGAGTAATTTTCTTTACCAGCTTATTTTTTGTAGATTCTTCTATTGTGCTTTCTACTTCCCATCTCAAATTTCTGTTATGTATAACAATTTTTTTAAGAAATGAGTTTTCGAATTGATTAATAGCTCTAACGGTAGTCTCAACTTCCGGAAGTTCTGGCATAAATTATTTCAGCAAGTTGTTTATCTCTACGATATCGCTGGGACTTATAGTTCCTGCTGCTAAGGCAAGTCTTAAGTTAGCTAATATATAATCATATTTTGCATTAGCTAAGTTTTTTTCAGCACTGTACAGATTTTTCTCTGCTTGAAGTAAGTCCACAACATTCCTAGTTCCCACTTTATAACCAACTTGTGTTGCTTCAAGCGCACTTGTTGCAGAGATTACGGCTTGTTGTTGAGCAGTTACATTTGCCACCAAAGTAACAACATTTGAAAATTGTGATCTGACTTCTTGAATTATTCTTCTTTCAGCAAATAAGGTATTTTCATCAGCTTCATTATATTGAGCATAAGCTTGTTTCCTTTTCGAGTAGACCGCTCCACCTTGAAATATTGGCATACTTAATTGAATAGAATAGTTCCTTCTTCCTGTAACGGCTGGGACAGGAATACCTTGTCCATTTATACTGAACCCTTCGTAATTAAATTGGTTTGTTTCTGATTCCGATCCTGCGCCGACAATATCAATTTTTGGCAAACGATCTGATGCAGCACTCCTTGCATTGCTTTTAGCAGCTTTTTTCCTAAGATCTGCTGCTTTAAGTTGATAATTATTTTCTAAAGCTAATTTTACCCATTCTTCTTTTGAATTAGGGTATGGAGAAGAGATCTCTAGACTTTCTCCTAGCTCGTCTAGCAAGAAAATTTCTCTACCTATTAATGCATTTAAAGCTTCTCTAGATGAAAATAAGTTACCTTCATTATTAATTCTTGAAGCTTTACTAAGATCATATGCAAGTTGAGCTTCCTGAACACCAGTAATAGCAGATAGACCTACTTCATATCTTTGTTGTGCTTGATCTAATTGTTTTTTAATTGCTTTTTCTTCAGAAATAGCAGCATTAAGATTATCGATAGCCCTTAATACACCAAAATATAATTCTGCAGTTCTTAGTAAGAGATTTTGTTGCTCATATGCAAAATCAGCTTCTGCAGCGTCTGTTAAAGATTTTGACCTTTTAAAATTAAACCAAGTATCTAACCTAAAAAGGGGTTGTGAAACTCTGGCTGATTTAGAGAAAGAATTATAGTCTTGCTGAAGAATATCATTCTGATAATATTCATTCCAATTTGTTGAACCGCTTATTGTGATGCTTGGTAGAAGGGCGGCCCTTCCTTGAACTACTATCTGTTTATCAGATAAATATGAATATTCTGCAGCTTTAAATGTAGGGTCATTCTCAAGGGCTTCATTATAAATATCTAAAATATTCTCACCCCATAAATATGAGCATGAAAAAAGAATCACTAAAGATTTTATATAAAAGTTAAAATGCATTGCCGTATTCTACCTCATTTAATGTATGCAGTGTAAACATTATAATATTTTATAACAATTAAAACGTTTTTTTTGTTTGTTTAGAGTAGAATAATAACAAATTAAAAAACTTTTATGACAAACCAAGTAAAAGAAAGTTTTTATCAATTCCTCTTTAAGGTTAATTAAATTGGCCAAGAATACATACGACTCAAAAGCAATAGAAGTTCTTTCTGGATTAGATCCTGTTAGAAAAAGACCCGGTATGTATACTGATACATCCTGTCCAAATCATCTTATTCAAGAAGTACTAGATAACTCAGTTGATGAAGCTATATCAGGCCATTGTTCAAATATAAAAATTAAATTACAAAAAAATGGACTTATAAAAGTCAGCGACGATGGTAGGGGTATGCCAGTTGATATTCACCCAGAACATAAAGTTAGCGGAGTTGAATTGATTTTATGTAAATTACATGCGGGAGCAAAGTTTTCTGGAGAAGAGTATAACTTTTCTGGAGGACTTCATGGGGTTGGTGTTTCTGTAGTGAATGCTTTATCGGAATCTCTTCAAGTTAATATTAAGAGAGATGCTAAAGAATATGAAATGAAATTCAAAAATGGAGATAAGCAAAATGAATTAAAAGTAGTTGGTGAAGTTGGAGCAAGAAATAGCGGAACCACGATTAAATTTAAACCTAATTCAAAATATTTTGAATCAGAGGAGATAAAAGTAAAAGAGTTAAAACATTTATTAAAAGCTAAAGCAGTTTTATGTCCTGGACTTACTATCCATTTTAATAATGAAAGAAAAGCTGAAAAAATAAAATGGTACTTTGAAAATGGGTTAAAAAGTTATCTTGAGGAGGCTTCTGATGGCATAGATTTAATTCTTGAAGAGTCAATACTCTCTTCAAAAGATTCGGATTCACAAGAGGTTGAATTTGTAGTTAATTGGAGTGGCAGGCCACCAAAGAATAAGCTCGATGAGACTTATGTTAACTTAATCCCAACATCTCAAGGAGGATCACATTTAAATGGATTTAAATCAGGGCTTTTAGAAGCTCTAAAAGAATTTTGTGAGTATAGGAGTTTGATACCTAAAGGTCTTAAGTTGAATGCAGATGATGTTCTAAATAATGCAATTTTTGTAGTTTCTTCTAAATTACAGAATCCACAGTTTGCAGGACAAACTAAAGAAAGACTTGATTCAAAAGACCATATGTCTTTTGTTAGTAGTTCGACCAAGGATATTTTAAGTATATGGCTAAATACACATACCGAAGAAGGCGAGCAGATAGCAGAATTAGCGATAGCTTCTGCACAGGCAAGAGCTAAGGCTTCTAATACGGTTGAGAGAAAAAAAACATTTAAAGGGCCGGCATTGCCTGGAAAATTATCTGATTGCAATAGCGAAGATTTAAATAAGACAGAGTTATTTTTAGTTGAGGGTGATTCGGCCGGAGGTTCTGCAAAACAAGCTAGAGAAAGATCATTTCAAGCAATAATGCCTTTAAGAGGCAAGATATTAAATACCTGGGAGCTAGAAAGTGAAGAAATAATAAAATCACAAGAAATAAAAAATCTTTCCACAGCTATTGGAGTTTTACCTGGCAATAATGATCTTTCAGGACTTCGTTATGGAAAGATATGTATTTTAGCTGATGCTGATTCAGATGGGTTGCATATAGCAACATTATTATGCGCCTTATTTTTAAGACATTATAAAAGTCTCGTAAAAGACGGCAGAATTTTTATAGCCATGCCACCACTTTATAGAATAGATTGTGGCAAAGAAGTTTTATATGCATTAGATGAAAAACAAAAAGATGATGTTGTAAAAGGATTTAGGAACAAAAAAGGAAAACCAAAGATCAATATTCAGAGATTTAAGGGTCTTGGAGAAATGAATCCATCACAACTGAGAGAAACAGTGATGGATCCTAATACAAGACAATTAGTAAGACTGTCAGTATCAGCAACCGATAACGCGAATGCAATGATGGATCTTCTTTTATCAAAGAAGAATGCACCGGCAAGAAAAGAGTGGCTTGAGAAGAAAGGTTCGTTAGTGAGGATTTAACTATGACAAAAGATCAATTTAATTCAATCAGTTTAAAGAAATATGCTGAAGAATCATATTTGAATTATGCAATGTATGTAATTTTAGATCGTGCTCTCCCAAATGTTGGCGATGGTCTAAAACCTGTTCAAAGAAGAATCTTATATGCAATGTCTGAGCTAGGACTTGATGCCACATCCAAATATAAAAAATCAGCAAGAACAGTTGGAGATGTTATAGGCAAATTCCACCCTCATGGAGATAGCGCAGCATACGAAGCTATGGTTTTGATGGCACAGAATTTTTCTTTTAAATATCCTTTAGTTGATGGTCAAGGAAATTGGGGTTCTCAAGATGATCCAAAATCATTTGCTGCAATGAGATATACAGAATCTAAATTAACTAATTTTGCAAACTTACTAATTTCTGAACTGAAATCAGGAACAGTTGATTGGCAACCAAATTTTGATGGCTCTTTATTAGAGCCAGTTATCTTTCCCTCAAAGGTACCTATGATTTTACTTAATGGGACATCTGGTATTGCTGTTGGAATGGCAACAGATATTCCATCACATAATATAAATGAAATCATTGATGCTGCAGTTCGTTTATTAGATAAGCCAAAATCAACTTTAAAGGAACTGCTTAAGATAATAAAAGGACCAGATTTTTCAAATGAAGCAGAAATTATTATCAATGATGAAGAGTTAGAAGAAATGTATCTCACTGGAAGGGGTGGATTTAAAATTCAAGCACATTGGGAGCAAGAAAAGAATCAGATAATAATAAATGCATTGCCATACCAAGCATCCGGTTCAAAAATTCTTGAGCAAATAGCTGAACAAATGGTAAACAAGAAATTGCCCATGGTAGTTGATTTAACAGATGAAGGTGATCATGAAGAGCCTGTTAGATTGGTAATAACTCTTCGCTCAAATAGAGTTAATGCTCAAGATCTAATGAATCATTTATTTGCTTCAACTGATCTGCAAAAAACTTATAGGATGAATATGAATTTAATTTCATTGAAAGGTGGACCAAAGGTTTTTTCATTAGTTGAATTGTTAAAAGAGTGGTTAGTTTTTCGTAAAAATACAGTTAAAAGAAAACTTGAGCATAGATTAGATCAAGTTAATGATAGATTGCATGTATTAGAGGGCTTGTTAACAGTATTTATTGATATAGATAAGGTTATTAAAATAATTAGAAAATCAGATGAGCCTAAAAAAGAATTAATAAAGACCTTTAAGTTATCAGACATACAAGCAAATGCAATATTAGAAATAAGACTTAGGCAATTAGCCAAGTTAGAACAATTAAAGCTTGAAAATGAAAGAGATGAATTAGTTAATGAACAAAACAATATTGAGAAGATATTAAAATCTAAAACTAGACTAAAAACCTTAATTAAGAATGAATTAATTGAGATAAAAGAAGAATTTGGAGAAGAAAGGAAATCTCCGATTATTCATGAATCTAATGCAAAGGTTTTCTCTGAAGAAGAAACAATAGTCACTGAGCCTATAACAGTTGTATTATCCGAGGCTGGATGGATAAGAAGCGCAAAAGGTCATGATATTGATCCAACCTCTTTATCATATCGAGGTGATGATTCTTTACAGGATTTTGCAAGAGGAAAAAGCAATCAGCTTGCGGTATTTTTAGATTCAAATGGAAAGGCATATTCTATTCCAAGTCACTCTCTTCCATCTGCAAGAGGTATGGGAGAGCCTATAACCGGAAGGTTAAATGCTGACTCCGGAGTAAAATTCATTTCATCTGTAATTGGTGCTGATGATGATAGGTTTTTAATAATGAATTCAGCTGGTTATGGCTATATTTCCGAATATAAAAATATGATTTCCAATAAAAAAACTGGCAGAGCTTTTATGAAATTACCTGATCATGCTGAAATGCTAAAGGCTATACCAGTAAGAGAGAATCATACCCATATTGCCGCAGTTTCAAATATAGGAAAATTATTAATCTTTGAGTTAGATGAACTCCCAATTCTTGGGAAGGGTAAAGGTAATAAAATTATTAATATTCCTAAAGATAAATTGAGTGCAGGCGAAGAATTTATGGCGCATGCACAACTTTTAGCAATAGACAGCTCTCTAAAGATTGAAGTTGGCAAGAGATCTGTAACTCTTAAACCTAAAGATTGGTCAGAATATATTCTTTCAAGGGCAAAAAGAGGAAAGAAAGTTGGGAAGTTAATTAATATTGAAAGATTAACAGAAGAAATAAAATTTAAAGAAAAAGAATCATAACTTTAAAATAAAGGTTGTCTTAATTGGTATCAGTCGAAGAAAAAAGTAATTCGAATTATTTAATTACATTGAGTCCAAATAGTTCATTAACTGGTATCTATAGAATTATTTTCTTAGCAAGTATTTCATTTGTTTGTGTTGGCATTGCTACAGTCTTTTATTTTTTTGGCGCCTATTTAATTCTTCCTTTTGCTGGAATCGAGATTGCTATTTTATTAATAGCTTTTTATTTAAGTTTTAAGTGGAGTAGTAGGAAAGAGTTAATTTATATATCACAAGAAGTTGTAAAAATAGAGAAGGGTATACATAAAGCAGAGTATCTTTGGGAAGAATTTAGAACATTTACTTCTTTTCAAATAGAAAAAGATGCTAATAAATCATTAAGACTAAGTTTTAGATCTAAAGGAGATGATGTAATAGTCGGAGATTTTCTTAACGAAGACGATAAGAATATTTTAATAAATGAAATTAGGAATATTATTGATGAGTTAAATCTTGAAGCCTTTTAATTTTTCCAAACTGGCAGTTTTTTTGTTACTTCGATAAGTTTAAGTTTTTCAGAAGTAGGAATTCCATCTTTAAAATTTGGAAAAGCCTCACCCAATATTAAAGGTTGCAAATATTTAATAGCCTTTGAGGTTACATCAAATCCATCTTTAGATATAAAAGATTTAGGTAATTTTTTTTCAACATTAGCTATTTTAGATAATGGAGCTGGTTCAATCTTCCATGAATATTTTTTCCCTTTACCTCTAACAATAACTGGCATAACTCCATTCATTCCTTTAATTGCATATTTAACTGCATGAATACCTACTGCTTCTGCATGCAGTAAATCAGTTTTTGAAGCAATATGCCTAGCACTCCTTTGAAGATAATCTGATACGGCCCAATGATTCTTTAGTTTTAATTTTTTATTAATTATTGATGATAAATATGGAGCTACGCCACCAAGTTGAGCATGCCCAAAAGCATCTTTAGTATCAGTCTCTGCCAAAAATTTACCTTTATTATTTTTTACACCTTCGGAAGCAACAATGACACAGTAACCATTTTGATTAACTACTTTCTTAATTTTTGATAAAAAGTTGTTTAAATTAAAAGCAACTTCAGGCAATAAAATAATATGTGGAGCATCATTTTTTTCAGTTCTTGCTAAAGCTGATGATGCGGCCATCCAACCAGCATGCCTTCCCATGACCTCAAGAATGAAGACTTTTGTAGATGTTTCTGACATTGAAGCAACATCTAAAGATGCTTCCATGGTTGAAGTTGCAATATATTTTGCTGCTGAACCAAATCCAGGACAACAATCCGTTACAGCTAGGTCATTATCCACAGTCTTAGGAATAGCAATACAATTAATTGGATACCCTAGTTCTTTACTAATTTCAGAAACTTTAAAAGCTGTGTCAGCAGAGTCATTTCCTCCGTTATAAAAGAAGTATCCAATATTGTGGGCTTTAAAGACTTCTACCAACCTTTCATATTCTTTTTTGTTTTCATTTAGGCTTTTTAATTTGAATCTGCATGAACCGAATGCTCCACCAGGCTTTTCTCTGAGAGACTTTATTGCCGATAAACTTTCTTTAGAAGTATCAATTAATTCCTCTCTTAATGCGCCTAAAATTCCATTTTTTCCAGCAAATACTTTACCGATCTTAGATTTATATTTTTTAGATTCTAAGATTAATGCAGAGGCAGTAGCATTAATTACAGATGTTACTCCTCCAGATTGTGCATAAAATGCATTTTTTTTCATTATTTACCTTCTTATACTTTGAATAAAATTCAAGTGTCGTATTATAACTAATATGAGAATACATATCCTAGGCATTTGTGGGACCTTTATGGCTGGGTTGGCACAAATACTTTCAGAATCTGGTCATGAAGTCTCTGGTTCTGATATTCAATTTTATCCTCCAATGTCTAATTATTTAGAAGATACAGGCATAAAAACCATTAAAGGGTATGATAAAGAGTTGCTTCCAGAAGCTGATTTATATGTAATCGGGAATGCTTTATCTAGAGGTAATGAGAGTGTGGAAGAAATCTTAGAAAAAAAACTACCGTTCTTGTCAGGCCCTGAAATGTTAGGTCAAGAATTAAAAGGAAGGAATGTTTTTGCTATATCTGGAACACATGGCAAAACTACAACATCTTATATGCTGACACATATTTTTAGAGATCAGGGTAGAGATATTGGTTTTTTGGTTGGAGGAATTTCAAAGAATTTTGATAATCCTGCAAAATTAGGAACAGATAAAACTTTTGTTATAGAAGCAGATGAATATGATTCGGCTTTTTTCGATAAAAGATCAAAATTTATTCATTATTCACCAATAAATTTAGTTATTAATAATATTGAATTTGATCATGCTGATATCTTTGATGATATCGAAGATATAAAAAAACAATTCCATCACCTTGTTAAAATTATTCCTCAATCCGGCAATATTATTTATTTTGATGATGACAATAATACCAATGACGTTATATCAAAAGGTTTATGGTGCAATAAGATTCCAATTAATTCCCAAAAAATAAATATAAATTTTGAATCTATGGAGTTAGTCGTAGAAGAAGAAGTATTTTCACTCAAAGACTTGCCTTTAATTGGAGAGCATAATTTTAAAAATTATATTTGTGCAATTCTTGCAGCAAGGCTTGATGGAGTAACAATCCAAGAATCAATAAATTCTTTAAAAAGTTTTATTGGGGTAAAACGAAGAATGGATTATTTAGGTGAAATATCAAATATAAAAATTTATGATGATTTCTCACATCACCCAACTGCAATAAAGCTATCTACTTCAGCTATAAAAAATAAATATCCAGATAAAAGAATAATTGGGCTCATAGAGCTAGCCTCAAATACAATGTCATCCGGTCATCATGAAGAAAATTTAATTGACTCTTTTAATTCATTAGATGAGGTTTTATTACTTGATCATAAAAAAGTTTACGATTATAAAAATGCATATGATTCAATTGAGTCTTTAATAATAAAGCTAAAGGAAATAGTTTTTGATTATGATATTATTCTAATAATGACTAACAAAGACAGTCAAAAATTTATTAACCCAATAATTAATCATCTTGAAAGCAAGTAGTTTACCAATTTTTCCATTAAGCATTGTTGCTCTTCCTGGCACAATACAAAACTTGCAAATTTTTGAACCAAGATACATAAACATGGTTAAGGATTGCATGGAGAATGAACATGGTTTTGTAATCGTTTATCAAAAAAAACATTCAAAAAAAGATGACTATGAAATTTCTAAGAAAGGATCCTATGTTGAGATAATTGATTTCAATAATTTACCCAATGGATTGTTAGGAATAACCGTTCAATCAGTTAACAAAGTATCAATAAAGGATTTGATGCAGTTGGAAGATGGTTTGCATATAGCAAATACTCAACCAGTGGTAGATCCTGAAGTAGACGACCAGGCATTATTAGCAGAATTTCCAGAAATTAGTAATATTCTTTCAGAGTTAATTAAACATCCAAGAATAGTGGATATGCCCTTGAATGTTGACTTTAATTCTGCAGATTCTGTTGCATATCATTTAGCAGGTTTAATACCATTATCAGGTTCGCACAAACAAAGTTTATTAGAAGCATTTGACGCATCTAAAAGGCTATCTATTTTATCTAAATATATTGAAGATTTATCTTCAAGTTAAAAATTAACTCTATATTTTTATAGATGGAGTATTTGATTTTTTCCTTAACCAATTTATTGCCCTTAAGACGCTTGGGATAGCTATAAATTTTCTCTCAATATAAAACTTTCCAGGATAATTACTGAGCATTAAACCAACAAAAATTGTAAATAATCCTTGGCCTGGAAGCACCAACATTAAGATACCGCCAATAATTAGGGTGTAACCGACTAGATTTTTAATAATTATTGATACTAGCCAGAATATTGGATAGTTTGATC
>CACHWY010000014.1 GCA_902583575.1 uncultured SAR86 cluster bacterium
GGTCCCCTCTTCCATCTCCTGGCAGAGCTGAAGCTTGTATTCTTGTAGAGGCTGGAAATGATATATATATTTTTGATTTGGGTGGTGGTAGTGTCAATAACCTTCAGCAATACCAAGTTCCATGGCCAAATGTAAAGGCTATCCTGATTACGCATATGCATTCGGATCATATGTCAGACTTACCTGATGCTCATTTACAATCATGGATACAAGGCAGAACCTCTCCTTTGAAAGTCTATGGGCCAGATGGAATAAACCTTGTAACAAAAGGCTTTGAATTAGCTTACGCAGCTGATTATCAGTATAGAAATGAACATCATGGAGATGAAATCTTGCCAATGAATGTTGCAGGATTTGATGCTATTGAAATAGTGGATAATCAATTAGTTCCAAACAAGACCCCAGGATTAGAAATATTACCTTTTGTAGTTGACCATTTTCCGGTTAATTCAGCTTTTGGATTTAAAATATCATACAAAGGAAGAACAATTGTTATCAGTGGAGATACTATCCATGATGGAAGTGTTCAAAAATATTCAAAAGATATAGATTTATTAATACATTCTGCTATATCAATTGATATTGTTGAAAGAATGAGAAAGGTAAGCCCAATGCATCAATTAGATAAAATACTTTTAGATATTCAAGATTACCATACAACTATTGGTGAAGCTGGAGAGATTGCTAAAGATGCTAATGTAAAACATTTACTTATATATCATTCAATACCAACACCAAGAAATACAATTATGGAAAAAGTATTTTTTAGACCTTTAACCGGTGTATTTAGTGACTATACACTTTCTAATGATGGAACAAGAATAATTATGCCAGTTGGTAATAATGAAATTTTGATTGATCAGATCAACTAATGACATTACTACCACCAAAATTAAGTAATGAATATAAAGGTCTAAAAATAGCTGAATATGGTTTATATCCAATTTTTGCAATTTATATTTTTAGGTCACTTGTTCACTTCCTAGCAGAAAATTCTGGCCTTGTTGGTATTGCATCAATCAAAGAGCTCCCAATACTTAATGGTTTAGACCCTAATCAGCTAATTTACTTATTTGCATCGTTATGGGGCGCTACACAAGTATCATTAACATTAATTTTATTAATATTATTTATCAAATATAAAAACCTTATACCGTTTATATATTTGATATGTCTTTTAGATCACTGTTTTAGATTAATTTCTGGTTCACTTCATCCCTTAGCCGAAGATTATTATATAAATACACCACCAGGCGTTATTGCTAACATACCAATACTAATATACTTTATATTAATGTTTTATTTATCATTAAAGGGAAAGGCTCAAAATGATTGATTTCTACTTTTCTTACAGAAGTCCTTATTCGTATTTAATTCTTCCTAGAATGTTAAAACTTAAAAATGAATACAATCTAGATATAAACTTCAAAATTGTATATCCCATTGCTATAAGATTTCCTGAGTTTTTTGAAAGAAGAAATATCCTATATTTTTTATCAGTTATGTTTGATATTAAAAGAAAAGCAAAAAAATTAAACATGCCTTTAACGTTGCCATTAAAACCTGATCCCATAAGGCAAAATACCTTTACCGGTAAAATTTCAAATCATCAGCCATACATATTTGATGTATGTCATATGGGTCAACTAATGTCTAATAGAGGTAAAGGAATTGAATTTGCATATGAAATGTCTACTTTAATTTGGAATATTAAAAATTGGAATAATGATGACAGGTTAACAAAACTCTTAGCAGAACTTGGGGAAGATTTATCAGAGGTAAGAGAATCCATAAAAATAAACGAAAGACAATTAATAGAAGAAATTGAACTCAACCAAGAAGATCAAAAAGAAGCAGGACATCATGGAGTTCCATTAAATGTTTATAAGGGTAAATATTATTTCGGTCAAGATGATCCATTTGAAAACTTAATAAAAGAACTCATCAATGATGGAGTTATAAAAGATTTTTTATGAAAGTTTTAAGAACTCCAGATAAATATTTTAAAAATATTAAGGATTATCCATTTAAACCAACATATACAAATATAAATTCTGATGACGGAACTGAATTAAGAATTCATCATATAGATGAAGGTCCAAGAAATGGCCCTATTCTTCTTGCAATGCATGGTCAACCAGTTTGGAGTTATCTATATTCACGAATGATACCAATATTAAATCAATCAGGAATAAGGGTTATAGCACCAGATTTAATAGGTTATGGTAAATCAGACAAGCCTGCATCAAGACAAGATTATAGTTATCAAAATCAAGTAAATTGGATGAATAGTTGGCTGGTTAAAAATGATTTATCAAATCTCACCTTTTTTGGTCAAGATTGGGGTGGTTTAATAGGACTTCGAATGATATCTGATAATCCAGATAGGTTTAATAAGGTTTCTATAGGTAATACTGGATTGCCCTACATGCCAAATACACCAAAAGAAATAATAGAAGAAGTAAAAAAATTTAGAAGCTCTAAGATAAAACTTACTCCTTTAAGTATGTCAAAAGAAGTCAGAAAAATGGATTCAGGTAAAACTCATCCAGCATTAAAATTTATGTATTGGCAAAAATTTTGTTGGGATACTAAAAATTTACCAGTAGGATTATTAAATTCAACAATGATGGAAGGAAAGCCAAGGAATGAAATTAGAAATCATTATATTTTTCATAAATTAGGGTTATCAAAAATATCACCATATATGAGTAATTTAATGAAAGCCTACGAAGCACCCTATCCATCGCCTAAGTACAAAATGGGTTGTAGGGCCATGCCAAGTCATGTTCCAATTATTCCAGATCAATCATTAGATGCTCAAAAAAAAGCCAGAGAATTTTTTAATAAAACAGATAAACCATTTTTATCTGTATTTGCTGGTGATGATCCTGTAACTAATGCTATGGAACAAGACGTATTAAAGATGGTACCTAATGCAATAAGCGCCCCTAATATTGGTGGTGGTCATTTTTATCAATGGACTAAACCTAAAGAGTTGTCTAAGATATTAAGTGATTTTATTAAACAACAACTATGATAGAACTATATACAGCACCTACACCTAATGGACATAAAGTTTCCTGCACTCTCGAAGCTATGGAACTAGAATATACTGCTATTCTTGTAAATCTTAGTGAAGGCGATCAACACAAACCAAATTTTTTAAAAATAAGTCCAAATGGAAGAATACCTGCAATTATAGATAAATCGAATAATAATCTTCATATGTTCGAGTCAGGAGCAATAATGATCTACCTTGCCGAGAAAACAGGAAAACTAATATCTGATGATCCATCTAAAAAAGCAAAAACATTAGAATGGTTGATGTTTCAAATGGGTGGAGTTGGTCCAATGATGGGACAAGCAAATGTTTTCTTTAGATATTTTCCTGAAAAGATTCAACCAGCGATTGATAGATACCAAAATGAATCTAGGCGTTTGTTTGAGGTACTTGATAAACATCTTATGAAAAATGAATGGTTGGCTGGTGATTATTCAATAGCAGATATTGCAAATTGGTGTTGGGTTAGAACTCATAATTGGTCTGGCGTATCTACAGATGGTCTAAATAATTTAGAAAGATGGAAAAATGCAATGTATGATCGACCAGGAATGAAAGAAGGTATTAAAGTTCCAATACCTGTAGAAAATCTATTAAAAGATAAAGATAAAGCTGAAGAATTTGTAAAAAATTCATCAAAAATCGTAAAAAAATAAGGAGTCTGTGATGATAAAACTATATTTAACACCAAATACAAGAGCTGGTAGAGTGGCCTGGCTCCTTGAAGAATTAAATATGGAATATGAATTAGAAATATTACCATTTACAAAAGAAGGCCTTAAGTCACCAGAACATAGAGCAAGACATGCTCTTGGAAGAGTCCCTGTAATAGAAGATGGAGATATTTCAATTTTTGAATCAGGCGCAATAATTCAATACATACTGGATAAATATGATGATAAAGGTTTGAAACCAGCTGTTGAATCTGATGACTACCCCTACTATCTTCAATGGTTTCATTATTGTGAAGGTATGGTTATGCCGCCAATGAATCAAATTGTAGTTCAAACAGTTTTATTACCACCTGATAGACGTGATGAAGCGGTTCTGAATCAAGCAACCAACTTATTATCTAAAGCATTAAAACCTGTAAATGAATTTCTAGATGGAAAAGATTATTTAATAGGAGATTTTTCTGCTGCAGATTGTATGTTAGGTCATTCATGTTTTATGGCTAATAGGTTTGGTACTGTAAGTGATGAAATGAAGAATATAAAAAAATATATATCAAATATTGAATCTAGACCTGCATTTAAAAAAGCAATTACTTTAGGAGCTGGTGGTCCTGGAGACGCATTAGGACAATAAATGTCTGAACCAATAAAAGTATTTGGGAATGTGGGTTCTCCATATACTCAAAAAATTTTAGCTTTATTAAGATATAGGAATATACCCTATACCGTGTCTTGGGGTGATGTTATTCATAACTTATCACTTTTAAATATAGATCCTCCAAAACCTGTTTTATTACCAACAATGATATTTGGTAATGGTGATGATAAGAATATCGCTAAAACTGATACAACACCAATTATCAGAGAGCTAGAAGATATATACGAAAGTAAGTCTGTAATACCTAATACGCCATCGATAAAATTTTTGAATTATCTTCTTGAAGACTTTGCAGATGAATGGACTACAAAATATATGTTCCATTATCGATGGCATTTCAAAGAAGATGCAGAAAATGCAAAGAAAATGCTTGTGCTGCAACACAAATCAAATATTCCTGATGATGTTATTAATGAATTTGCAGATGTTATTGCAGATAGACAAATAAATAGATTATGGGTTGTGGGATCAAATGATGATACAGCTGAATTAATAGATAAGAGCTATAAAAGATTTTTAACTTTAATGGAAAAACATTTATCTATTAACCCATTTATGTTCGGTATGCGCCCTTCTTCTGCTGATTTTGGTTTGTATGGACAATTAACACAATTAGTAGGTTTTGATCCAACACCAAGAAACATTGCTTACAAACAATCGCCTAGATGTGTTTCATGGGTAAATATAATGTCAGATTTATCTGGGTTACATAATAAAGGAGGAGTGGGTGAATTTTTTGGAGTTGAGAGTAAATCTGATAATGATAATGAATTAAATTATTTTGATAATAATGATCACGGTTGGAACACATTAGAAAATTTACCTAAAACATTACATGAAATCTTTTCTGAAGTTGGAAGAGTTTATATTCCTTGCTTAATTGCTAATAACAAAGCTTATGAAAACAAAGAAGATGTATGGGAAATAGAGATTGATAATTCATCATGGAAACAAAAAACATTTCCTTATCAATCTAAATGCTTGGGTTGGATTAAACAAGAGTTCAATAATTTATCGTCTGATGAAAAATCTGAAATTAAAAACTATCTAAACGGAACTGGTTGTGAATTAATCCTTGATTAATTTTTCTGATCTATAGTGATAAAAAAATAAAATAGTAGAAAGTGCTGTTAAAAGATGCCAATAACCATGAGCTTGAAAAATAGTATCTGGATTACATGATTCATTGTCAGGAACCCCAGTTAACCAAATAGCAAACGCACTTAGATAAGCTATCATTCCCATGAAATACCATCTATAAGTTCTAACACCTTCAGGTTTTTTATTAGCTAATAACCCAGGCAACCAAAAGAAAATAATCCACCAAT
>CACHWY010000015.1 GCA_902583575.1 uncultured SAR86 cluster bacterium
GGCTATCGCTACAGAAGCATCATTACCAGACTGGATAATAATTCCCTTTAACAAATCTAATATGCTGACTTTTTTACCCGCCTCTATAAACATTTTTGAGCCTTCCATTTTCCAAGCTTTTTCACTGATAAGAGCCTGATCATCTAAGCTAATAAGCCCATTTTGAATTTGGTCCGCTACCACATAACCCGTCATAACTTTTGTCATACTAGCTGGTTCAATTAATTCACTAGAATTAAATTCAGCTATAACGGTATTAGTATTAGGCTCAATTAAAATATAACTCTTAAGATCTAACTCTGGCGCATTTGGAACAAAGCTTTGAGCTAAAATAAAATTAGGTATAAATATAACTAGTAAAAATATTTTCTTCATTTCTTAAACTCTTCTGATAAATAATACACTGCCATTGCATAAACATCACTAATATTATATCTAGCAATTGCTCGAAAGTTATCATCCCCAATAAAATGCAAATCTTCTCCATTTTCATTAAAAGTCAATGGAATAAATTGTGTTAGGGATTGGTGAGGTTTATAAAATTTTCTTACATTATTTGGAAAGGTTTGAACTACAATCTTACCCTCTTTTTTCCACCCATGTCTTTTTAAATAATTAGCGATACTGCCTATGGCATCGTCTATGGAATTAAATAAATCAACATATCCATCCCCATCATAATCAATTGCATATGCTCTATAACTAGATGAAATGAATTGAGAATACCCCATAGCACCTGCATAAGATCCCTTAATTTTTAAAATATCAAGGTTATTTTCTCTTGTTAAAAGAAAAAGTTGTATTAACTCGCTTCTGAAAAATTTTGACCTTCTTGGATCATCAAAGCCAAGAGTGGTTAAACTATCTATCACCCTATAGCTCCCCATATTATTTCCAAAATTTGTCTCTACCCCAAGGATGGCAGTTATTATCTCTTTAGGCACTCCGAATTCTTTTTCAGCTCTTTCCAAGGTATCAATGTTCTTTTTTATAAATTTTTTTCCATCTACAATTCTTTTGTTCTTTAAAAAAATTGCCTTATAGTCATCCCATGTTTTTGTTTTCTCAGCTGGTTTTGCAACAGAATTAAGAGCTGTTCTTCTTTTTTTTGCATCTTTTAATACTTCTAAAACATATGTTCTTTCAAACCCATGTTTTGTAACAAGTTCATCTATAACTTTTTCACTGTCTTTATGATTTGAGTAATCAGCGAATATAGATAAATTAAATATTAAAGTTATAAATAATAATGTCTTCATTTTTGCATTAATTTTTTATGTGTTGCCATAGAAATTATAATTCCAAAAGCTATGTAAAATGATAACAAAGATGAGCCACCTTTGCTTATAAAAGGTAGTGGCATTCCTACAACTGGAATTATTCCTACAACCATAGCTAAATTAATAAATATTGTTGAAATAAATAAAAGGCTTAACCCTCCTATCGTAAGCCTACAAAACCTATCTCTAGCATTTAAAGCTAGATATAAACACCTCAATAAAATGAAGAAAAATACTAATAACAAAATACAAACCCCTATAAAACCAAATTCTTCAGCTATTACTGAAAAAATAAAATCTGTTTCAGTTTCAGGTAAAAAATCTAAATGGGCTTGAGAGCCTTCTTGATAGCCCTTGCCTTGAATTCCTCCTGAACCTATAGCTATTTTTGACTGAGTTATATTCCAGCCAGAACCATAAGGGTCTGCTGATGGATCAAGCAAAGTTAAAACTCTTTGTCTCTGAAATGGCATTAGAAGATTATTCCAAATGAAAGGCAAAGATAATATAAAAATTCCAAAAGAAGCTCCGATAAATCTCCAACTTAATCCTGCAAGAAATAAAATATAAACCCCAGCAATAAAAATAACTAAACTTGTCCCCAGATCTGGTTGAATCCTTACTAAATTTACAACAAAGAAAATTAAGATTAATGCAACAAATGTATGAAATAAATTAATTGGCAGAGTTTTATCATATAAATATGCTGCCAAGAAAACTGGCAACGATATCTTTATTACTTCTGATGATTGAAGTGTAAATAATCCTAAGTCTAGCCATCTCTTAGCGCCATTAACCTCTTTGCCTATTAGGAGAGTTAAAATGACCAATAAAATTGATAATATTAAAAATATTAAAGAATTATTTTTATAAAAATCTGGATCTAGTTGACTTAATGCAAACATCAAAATTAAACCAAAAATTACAAAGAAAGATTGTTTAAATGTTGTTTCAAAATTTTCTTGCGATGCGCTATATAAAAATACCAACCCCATTATTGATAACAGAGTTATAGCAATAAATAGATATTGATCAAAATAAATTTTTGATTTAAATAATTTATTCATTCTTTTAAAAGATTGTTTAAAACTGCTATTGCAACAGGTCCTGCAACAGAACCCCCGCTTTCACCATTCTCTATTACCACGCTTACAGCATATTTAGGATTAGGCATTGGACCAAAAGCAACAATTATTGCATGGTCTCTCTTTTCCTCAACCTTTCTAATTATTTTATAATCTTCTTTGGTTTCAGTGCTGACTAATTCAACTGTTCCTGATTTTGCTGCAATAGTGAAATCTCTTAATTGTCTTAATCTTTGTGCTGTGCCTTTAGGACTTTCTATAACACCAATCATACTTCGATGAATTTTTTCCCAATCATTATCATTTATATTGGTTGAAATTAAATTATTCTTTGCGGTTTCTTCACTATCTTGAACAAAAGAAAATTCATTTAATATTCCTTTGTTAGCTATGAGTGCGGCATAGTATGCCAATTGAATTGGGGTAGCGCTCATATAACCCTGCCCAACTCCTAAATTAACAGTATCACCTTTGACCCAACCAAAATTTAGATTATTCATTTTCCATTTCGGGTTAGGAAGAAGGCCTTTATCTGGCAAAAAACAATCAACACAAATGTTTTTCCCAAACCCGAAATTTGATAAAAACTCAATGAGCTCATTGATGTCTGATTTATAGGCCAATGAGAAGAAAAAGGTATTTGAACTTTCTATAATTGCATTATTAAGATTTATATTTCCATGGCCACCCTTTTTCCATCCCCTTAAAATTCTCTGATCCTCAGGAAGAATAAAGAACCCCGGATCATTGATGAAATAATCCCAATTAATGATTTTATTTTCTAGACCATAAAGACCTATTGCTGGTTTAATTGTAGAAGCAGGAGAATATCTTCCTTGGGCAGCCCTATCAAAAAAAGGTTTATTTTTATCATTTAATAGTTTCTGAAATTCTTTATTTGAAAGGCCATTTGCAATTTTATTTACTGAAAATGATGGAGAGCTTAAATAACTTACAATTGCTCCATTTCTAATATCTACAGCAACTACAGCCCCCCTCCTATTGTTTAATTGTTTATAAGCTACTTTTTGAGTTTCTAGATCTAAAGAGGTATAAATATTTTTACCATCTAGTTCTTGAATTTCTTCTATTTCTCTTAATAGCTTTCCTGAAGCATCAACTTCATATATTTTTTTTCCATAAGATCCTCGCAGATCACTATCATATACACTTTCTAGTCCAGTTTGCCCTATCAGATGGCCATTTGAATATCTAAAGATCGTTTCCTTTGGTTGAAGTTCTTGTTTAAATAAAATCTCTTCAAGCTTGTTATCATCGATATTTCCAACATAACCAACTGAATGCGAAAATAGATTTGGATATAAATTTTCTCGTGTATATCTTTCATCAATAAGTACTCCTGGGAATCGATGCTCTCTAATTTCAAATTTAGCTATTTCCTCTATAGTTAAATTTCTTTTTATGATTAATTCTCTATTTAATTTAGCTCTACTTTGATAATTCTTATTAACATACTCGATATCTTCATCTGACAAGCTAACTATTGGTTGAATTTGATCTAAAAGACTGTCTAGGTCATCTATTTGAGATGGAGAGATTATTAAATTATAACTAGGAACATTATTTACCAGGATTTTTCCATTTCTATCAAAAATTATCCCTCTTCTTGGCTGTACCAATATTTCTCTTGTTTTGTTCTCTAAAGCTGCAATCTCATAGTCTGTATAACTGGAAACTTGAAGAGAAAAAGTTTTATATAAGAAATATAAAAATAGTAGTCCAAAAAAGGCATAAATTATAATTAATCTATTAAAAAAATTTTTCTTTTCTGAAACTGTTCTATTTAAATCAATCATTTATGATAAGGCATATTATTTATTATTGTATGGGCTCTATAAATCTGTTCAACCATTATTAATCTAAATAGCTTATGAGGAAAAGTAAATAAAGATGCGGATAATATCTGATTTGATCTGTTTAAGATATTAGAAGATAGGCCAAATGATCCCCCAATGATAAAGGAAATATTATTATTAATTTCTCTATTCTTGAAGATTAATTTGCTAAAAGCCTTACTACTAACTTGCTCTCCACTGCTATCCCAAGCAATTACAAAATCTTTATCAGAAATCTTTGAATTTATAAGTTGCGATTCTTTCTTAATAACTTCCTTAATTGAATAATTAGGATTTTGTTGGCTTTTTAAATCTACAAAATCTACTATGATATTTTTTGGCAATTGTTTTAAGTAAAAATCTATATTCTCAGATTCCCATTTATTCAATTTATTACCAATACTAATTATTTTAATTATCATTAGCTAGGTGGAGCGAATTCCTATTCCCCCATAAACTTTCTAGGTCATAAAAATCTCTTTGGTCTTGTTTCATTATATTTACAACAACATCTCCACAATCAACCAACATCCATCCCGAGTCTACCTTGCCCTCTATTCCTATGATATTAATATTATTTTTCTTCAAATAACTTACTAAGTTTTCTGAAACTGATGTTGCATGCCTATTTGAATTTGCAGTCGCGATTATTATTTCATCTGTAAAGGAAGAAATGCTCTTCACATCAAGAAATAAAATGTTTTCTGCCTTACTCTCACTTAGGCTGTTGC
>CACHWY010000016.1 GCA_902583575.1 uncultured SAR86 cluster bacterium
CATTTTCTGCATCTATTAAAATCTTATCCCCATCTTCAATCATAGCAATCAAGCCCCCATCTGCAGCTTCGGGAGAAATATGCCCGACCACAAAACCATGAGTCCCTCCAGAAAATCTACCATCAGTAATAAATGCAACTTTTTCTCCTAAGCCTAGTCCCATAATTGCAGATGTTGGTTTTAACATTTCTCGCATTCCTGGCCCACCTTTGGGTCCCTCATATCTAATTACAATGACATCGCCATCTTTTATTGAATTAGATAAAATGGCTTCAACACCCTCTTCTTCTGAGTTGAAGACTCTTGCTTTTCCTTCAAAAGATGTTCCTTCTTTGCCTGTAATTTTTGCAACTGCCCCATCTTTAGCTAAATTTCCATATAAGATTCTTAAATGACTGTCTTCTTTAATAGGGTTATCAAAACTTTTAATAATCTTATCGTTTTCATAAGGTTGGACTCCTTCAAGATTTTCAGCCAATGTTTTACCAGTAACTGTCATGCATTTACCATTAAGCAAACCTTTATCTAAGAGAGTCTTCATCATTGGTTGAATCCCGCCATTAGCGTTTAGTTCTGACATATAGTGATCACCAAAAGGTTTTAAATTTGCTAAAACAGGAGTTCTTTTACCTATTTCCGTAAAATCATCTAAGCATAAATCAACCCCTATTGAATGAGCGATTGCTAATAAATGTAAAACTGCATTAGTAGATCCGCCTAAAGCAATGACAACAGTGATTGCATTTTCAAAAGCTTCTCTAGTCATAATATCTGAGGGTTTTATATCTCTCTCAAGTAAATTCATAATTGCATTTCCTGCATTTACACAATCATCCTTTTTTGAATCAGAAACAGCGTCTTGACTGCTACTACCTGGCAAACTCATACCAAGCGCCTCAATTGAAGATGCCATTGTATTTGCTGTATACATTCCACCGCATGATCCAGGACCTTCTACAGATACTTTCTCATAATGAATTAATTGTTCCTCATCAATCTTACCCTTTGAAAACTCACCAACTTTTTCTAAAACAGTCACATAATCTGTATTCTCATCACTGGGTTTAATAGATCCTCCATAAATAAATATAGATGGTCTATTTAGTCTAGCCATACCAATTAAACATCCTGGCATATTTTTATCACAACCCCCGACAGTTATTAATCCATCATAGGCAAGACAACCTACTACTGTCTCAATTGAATCTGCTATAACCTCTCTTGAAACTAGAGAGTATTTCATTCCTTGAGTTCCCATCGATATCCCATCTGATACAGTAATTGTGTTAAAAAGAATTCCTTTTCCTCCAGATGAATTAACAGAACTTTCAACAACTTCAGACAATTTATTTAGATGCATATTACATGGGGTAACCTTAGCACCAGTTGAAGCAATGCCAATGAAAGGCTTTGAAAAGTCTTTAGTTGTAAAGCCAACACCACGCAGCATTGACCTTGATGCTGCCTGATTTGGTCCATCAACTAGTTCTTTTGAATATTTTCTTGAACTCATTTTTACTATATTTTTTTAATCGGATGCGTATCTTAACGCAGCAGAGAGCAATTTTTTAGTATATTTTTGCTTTGGATAGTCAAAAACTTCATTAGACAGTCCAGATTCAACAATTTCTCCGTCTTTCATAACAAAAATATAGTCTGACATTGATCTTATTACTTTTAAATCATGACTTATAAATAAATAGGTTAATTTATATTCATTTTGAATATCTTTAAGTAAATTTATAACTTGAATCTGTATAGATCTATCTAATGCAGAAGTTGGTTCATCCAAAATCATAAAAGCAGGATTCATTATCAAAGATCTTGCTATTGCTATTCTCTGCCTTTGTCCACCAGAAAATTCATGAGGATATTTATTTTTAGCACTCAACTCAATACCTACATCAGATAAAACTTTATCAATCCTATTTTGTGTTTCCTGTTTTGATAATTTAAAGTGAACGCCTAAGCCTTCTCCAACAATTTCACCAATTGTCATTCTTGGTGATAAGGATCCATAAGGATCCTGGAATACAATCTGAATATGTTTTTTAATTTCTTTTGAAGAGCTTATTATGTTTTTACCTTCAAAATATATATTTCCTTCAAACTTAGTTAAATTTGCAATTGCTTTTCCTAATGTAGATTTGCCGGAGCCCGACTCTCCCACCAAACCTATAGTGGTATTTTTATAAATATTAAGTGAAGTATCTTTTACAGCATGGAATCTATTTTTTTTAAAAAAATTAATGCTTGGTATATCGTAATATACATCTAAGTTTTTTATTTCTAGAAGAGGGGCTTCTTCTGAATTAATGTCTTCTTTTGGCTTAGGTTCTGCGCTTAAAAGTTTTTGCGTATAGGGATGTCTGGGGTTCTCAAATACATTTCTTGTATCACCACTTTCAACTATATTACCATTTTGCATAACACAAACTTGATCTGAAAACTCTTTAACCAATCCAAGGTCATGAGTTATAAATAAGATCGACATTCCTAGATCTCTTTTTAGTTTAGACATCAAGTCCAATATTTGTGCTTGAATTGTTACATCTAACGCAGTTGTTGGCTCATCAGCAATAAGTAATTGCGGTTTATTAACCAAGGCCATTGCGATCATAATCCTCTGTCTTTGCCCACCTGAAAGCTCATGTGGATAAGCTTTAAAACGCCTTTCCACATCATCAATCTCAACTAAATTCATGAGCTTGATTGCCTCGTCTTTAGCTTCTTGTTTTGTGACCTTGGTGTGTAAAAGAACTGACTCTGTTATTTGGTCTCCAACTCTATGATATGGATTTAAAGAAGTCATAGGTTCTTGGAATACCATAGAAATTATATTTCCTCTTATAGATAACAAATCTTTTTTTGAGGCATTAATAATTTCTCGATTATTAAATTTTATAGACGATTCTTGTGAATACGATGCTTGAGGTATTGGGAGCAATTGCATAATTGACATTGCTGTAACTGATTTACCAGAACCAGACTCACCTACAAGTGCGAGGGTTTTATTGGTTTTAATATCAAAACTTATTTTATCTACTGCGCGAAATGAGCCATCCCGTACTTTAAAATTTATACTTAAGTCTTTTACTTCAACTATATTCTTCATAGTATTTGTTTATATTCTTTTAAAAAATCATCTACCGCTTTTTTTGCTGCTTTTAGTCTTGTCATACTTGCAAAGCCATGGAATAAAGACGGATAGTGTAATTGTTTCACATAATTATCATTTTCATGAAGTTTAAAGGCATATTCTTCTGCCTCATCAGATAAAGGGTCAAATCCAGCGGTAACTATTATTGTCTTTGGTAATTCCATATCATCTGTATAAAGCATTAAATTAAAAGCTTTATTGGTATCATCCTGACTGGTTTTCCTAAATTTTTCCCAAAACCATATCATTGCTTCTTTGGTAAGCAAATATCCTGTTTGAAATAATTCAATTGATTGTGAATTACATTTTGGATCACACATTGGATATATCAAAAACTGGCTATGAACATTAGGTCTTTTATTGTCAGCCAGATGATGTGTAACTGATGCTGCCAAATGGGCGCCGGCACTATCACCGCAAAGACTTATATTTTCTATTGCTACACCCTTTTCAATTAGCCAATCTAAAGCAGTCATTGCTTCTTCTAATGCAA
>CACHWY010000017.1 GCA_902583575.1 uncultured SAR86 cluster bacterium
ATCAATCAAATGAAAATATTAGTATTAAATGGTCCAAATCTTAATCTTCTAGGAATTAGAGAGGAGGATATCTATGGATCAGAATCACTTGAAGAAATAGAATTAAAGCTTAAAAAAATTGCTGAGGAATCAGAATGTGAGCTAAACTTTTTTCAAAGCAATGCTGAGCATGAGCTTATTGAAGCCATTCATGATGCATATAAATCTAATACCAATAGAATTATATTTAATCCTGCTGGATATACGCATACTAGCGTCGCACTTAGAGATGCTCTCTTAGCAGTTAAGATTCCTTTTTTTGAAGTTCACATCTCAGACATTGAATCAAGAGAAGATTTTAGACAAAAATCATATTTCTCTGATATTGCTAAAAAAGTATTTAGTGGACATGGTACAGATGGTTACACCCTTGCTTTAAAAGAAGCTATAAAAGACAAATAGGAAATAATATGGATATAAGAAAAATTAAAACTTTAATAGAGATGCTTGAAGATTCTAACCTTAAAGAGATTGAGGTCAGTCAAGGAAATGAATCAGTAAGAATTTCTAAAGCTGACAATAAAATAGCTACAATTGAGACAAATCAGGTTGCTCAAAAAGATATCTCAGAAAATAGTTAAGATTTAGAAAAATTAAAATGAGTTCTAACTATAAGCCCCAATTGATTGAAAAAACCATTCAAGATAAATGGGATAAAGAAGAAAGATTTATCGCTAAGATAGATGATAGAGAAAAATTTTATTGTTTATCTATGTTCCCCTATCCTTCTGGAAAGCTTCATATGGGTCATGTAAGAAATTACACGATTGGTGATGTGATCTCAAGATACAAAAGAATGAATGATTTTAATGTTTTTCAACCAATGGGCTGGGATGCTTTTGGGTTACCAGCAGAAAATGCAGCAATAGAAAATAAAGTAAGTCCAAAAGATTGGACAAATACAAATATTGATAATATGAAAAAACAACTTAAATCATTAGGTTTCAGTTATGACTGGTCCAAAGAATTAAGAACATGTGATCCAAAATACTATAAATGGGAACAGTTAATATTTAAAAAGTTCTATGATGCTGGATTAGTGTATAGAAAAAAATCAATAGTAAATTGGGACCCAGTTGATAAAACAGTATTAGCAAATGAGCAAGTAATAGATGGAAAGGGATGGCGGTCTGGTGCACAAATTGAGATCAAAGAGATTGATCAATGGTTTATCAAAATAACTGAGTATGCTGAAGAGCTTCTTGATTCACTGGATGGTTTGGACTGGCCTGAAAATGTAAAGTTAATGCAAAAAAATTGGATAGGAAAATCTAATGGGGCTGAAATCAAATATAAGATTGATGAATCAGATGAATATCTAACAACTTTTTCAACAAGACCAGATACTATTTTTGGAGTATCTTTTCTTGCTATTTCACCAAATCACCCACTAGCAATTGACCTGTCAAAAAAAGATCAAAATATTCTTGAATTTCTTGAAAAATGCAAAGACATAAAAGCAGCTGAAGCAGATATAGCTAAGGCAGAAAAATTAGGAATAGATACTGAAATTAAAGTCATACATCCTCTTACGGGAGAGAAATTACCATTATGGATTGGCAATTTTGTTCTACTTGATTATGGAACAGGTGTGGTCATGGGTGTTCCTGGTCACGATTCGCGGGATTATGAATTTGCCACTAAATACGAATTAAATATCAAACAAGTAATTAAGACAGATGATGATGATCTTCCTATAATTGAAAATGGTATTTTAATTAATTCAGATAAATATGATGGGATGACTTCTGAAGAAGCTTCTAATGAAATAATTAAAGAACTTGTTAAGTTAAATTCTGGAGCGCATTTAATCCAATTTAGATTAAGAGATTGGGGTATAAGCCGACAACGATACTGGGGTTGTCCAATACCTGTAGTCTATGAAAATGGTGTACCCAAAGTGATTGAAGAAAAAGATATGCCAATAAAACTTCCTGAACTTGATAAGAATTCTCCACCAATACCTTTAAGCCAAAATAAAGAATTCATAAGTATTAAAGATGGTGTAATAAGAGAAAGTGATACTTTTGATACTTTTATGGATTCTTCTTGGTACCATGCCAGATTCACATCTTCGAATAATGAGGATCAAATCTTTGATGAAAATACTGATTATTGGCTCCCAGTGGACCTTTATATTGGAGGAATTGAACATGCGATTTTACATCTCTTGTACTCTAGATTCTTTCACAAAGCATTAAGAGACATTGGCTTGGTAAAAGGAGATGAACCTTTTAAAAAATTACTTACTCAAGGTATGGTTCTTAAAGATGGTGCAAAGATGTCGAAATCCAAAGGTAATACTGTTGACCCCCAATCTTATATTGAAAAATATGGAGCAGATACAGTAAGACTTTATATGATGTTTACTTCCCCACCAGAACAAAGTCTTGAATGGAGTGAGTCATCAGTCGAAGGTGCGTCAAGATTCCTTAAGAAAATCTGGAAATTAGTTAATGGAAGAAAATATAAAAAATTTAATAAAAAACTAGAATTTAATAAAGAAGAAATGTCTGTTAGAAGAAAATCTCATGCGACATTAAAAAAGGTTGAAAATGATTATGAAGTTAGGTTTGCATTTAATACAGCAATTGCAGCAATAATGGAGCTTATAAATTTTATACCTGATGAATATAAAAATGAGGATGCTAGCGACG
>CACHWY010000018.1 GCA_902583575.1 uncultured SAR86 cluster bacterium
TCTGGATTTTCATAAATAACTCTATCTTCTGATTGATTAGTTCCAATTTTATGAAACATTAGTTTTGGTGATTGATTAAGATCCTTTAGAATTTCTCCATCAGGCTCATCATATTTCTGATAATAAAAAACCAGAGTCATCATTTTCCCATACGGCCCCTGAAAATTTTGCCCATCTAATTTCATCTTCAAGAATTTCGCCAGTTTCAATATTCATTATTTTCCACTTCCTCCAATCAGAACCACCGTCAGAAATGGAATAAGCAATATAATCAGCATTATTATTTATACTGCTACCTCCTAATGAAATAGTTCCATCTTCAGAGAATGAATTTGGATCAATTAAAACTCTTGCATCACAGTCAGTACAATCTTTAATCATTAACTTACTTTGTTGAAATGAGCCATCATTAAAATAATAAAAAATTTTACCTTCCTCTTCATAGGGAACTGAAATTGATTCATTCTCCCAAATCGTTTCTAAATATTTACTAATATCATTTTTATATTTATTCTTCCCAATAAACTTTTTTGTAAAATTGTTCTGTTTCTTTATCCAGCTTAATGACTCAGCGCTTGTAAAGTCCTCTAGCCACCTATACGAATCTTGAATTTGATATCCGTGAATAGTTTCATTGAAATCTATTTGCTTTGAATCAGGATAAATAATCTCATCATTTTGATTGCCACATGAAATTAGTAATATAAGTAAAGTTAAGCTTAAAAAAATTTTATACATACAAAACATATTACTTTACAATTAATCCATGAATCAATTTAAATCTGCTTGGCAATTTGCTTTTGCAAATTGGAAATTCTTTTTAATGTTAGCTTTACCTGTTATAGCGATTGAGTCTTTAGCAAGTTATCTTGTTATGCCTTTAGGTGGTCTAACTCAACCTGAAGATTTTGTTGATTTTTTTCAAGCTAACTCATTAATCATAGCTATGGTTGGAATTGTTGGTCTTATATTGCAAATATCATTCTTGGGCGGTCTATGGGTTGGATATATGTCGATAGATACTGGAAAAACTATTAAACCGATTAGTGCATTACAAGTTGGTTTTTCAAAATTCTTACCGCTTTTTGGTGCTTATCTTATTGTTACTATAGTCTCTGCATTAGGGTTTCTTATGTTAATACTCCCTGGAATATATTTAACAGCAAGATTTGGATTATTTGCCGCACAGATAATGTTTGAAAATAATAAAATTTTTGAATCGATTGGAGCGTCTTGGGAAAAGACAGATGAATACGGATCTAAATTATTTATGTTTACTTTAGTATTCTTTATATTAATTCTATTATCTGCACTTATGCTATCCAGTATAATTCCTGAGGGTATTGTACAAATCGTTCTGCTTGCTTTAACTGAATATATTTTTGTTGTTCCATTAGGATATATTTACTTTACACTCTATAAATCAATCAAAGTCGGTTAGAGTAATTGTCGAATTTGTAATTCAAAGGTAGAATGCTCATTCGTTGATAGGGCCTGTAGCTCAGTTTTGGTTAGAGCGTTCGACTGATAATCGAGAGGTCGGAAGTTCGAGTCTTCCCAGGCCCACCATATTTTTAAAAAGTTCTGATAAAATAAATTATGGAAAAATATCTAGAAACCATTCTAGCTTATAACAAGATATGGTTTGGTTTAATTTTTATTGGGAGTGTCTTAAATGCAATATCTCAGGAACTTCTTATCTTAAGTGAAGTTACATATCTTTCATCAATAAGTTTTCTATTAGGTTTTGTTATTGGGCTTGTAGCGCACATTAGGGGAAAATGGTTATGGGTCTAGAAATCAGAGATGCAGTATCTGAAGAGTTTTCATTTGAAAAAGAAAAAGCTGTTGCTAAAAAATATGCTCAAAGATTTCAATGGGAAATGATACTAATTGGTATTGGTCAAGCCTGTGTATGGTTAAGTTTATGGCCATTGATTATGTATGAAATCATTCCCTTATGGGTAGGATTTATAATTGCTAGCATCTGTGCGTGCATGGCCTATTTGCCATCACATGAAGCACAACATGGAAACTACTCAAGGGGCAATCCTAAAAAAAGATGGTTGGATTCTTTTGTTGGTAACTTTACTCTTGTAACATTAATTTATCCCTATGAAATATTAAGAGTTACTCATATGAAGCATCATGCATATACAAATCATGATGATAAAGATCCTGATTTTTTAACTTCAAATGCTAAATCTGTTGTAGAACTTATTTTGGTATCTCTTAATGGAGCATCAACAGAATATGATAAAGCTAAAGAAATATATTCTAATGATGTAGCTTTTCAAAAAGGTTTTGAAAAAGGCACAAAGGTTGCATTAGCATACAGGGCAATATTAATGTTGCTAGTTTTCGTGTTTCCACTTCAAACATTTTTATTATGGTGGCTACCTGCAAAAATTGGCACTGTATATACACAAATATTTTTTTCATATTATCCGCATATTGGTACAGAAGTTGGAAGATATAAAGATACAAGATTTTGGCAACATTGGATGCCAAGGTATCTGAATCACTCAATGCAATTACATTTTGTACATCACCTTCATCCAAATATTGGGCATTATGATGAGCCCAAAGCTATAGAAGAATTAAAACCATTCTTAATTGCTAGAGGAG
>CACHWY010000019.1 GCA_902583575.1 uncultured SAR86 cluster bacterium
GGCATATTGGTCATGGATGGATTATCTCTATCAATGTCAGCTACCTTTAAACCAATAGGATCTGAAGATGATTGAGTTTTAGCTGGAATAAATGATTCTTTATTAACAGGCAACTCTCCTAATGTGAACTCAAGCGTTATTTCTTCTCCATCTCTAATAATTTTTGCAAATGCCTTGGTGTCAGGTTTTATTTGACCAACAACATGCGGTAGGTCTGAACTAAACTTTATTTCTTTTTTATCAAATTCAATAATAACGTCGCCTGGTATAAGGCCAGCTATATCAGCAGATTCACCCTCTTCAACATCATTAATTAAAGCACCATATGGTTTCTTCATGCCTAGTGCATCAGCAAGATCACTATCTACTTCACTCATTCTGACTCCAAGATAACCTCTTGCTACTTCACCATTAGTGATTATTTGTTCAGCAACATCAACGGCAACATTTATTGGTATTGCAAATGCTAGACCTTGATATCCACCACTTCTTGAATAAATTTGTGAATTAATGCCTACTACCTCTCCATCTAGATTAAATAGGGGTCCTCCAGAGTTGCCTGGATTTATGGCAACATCTGTTTGTAAAAAAGGTACATAATTACCGATATTATTATTTTGGATACTTCTTCCTTTAGCGCTGACAATTCCAGCAGTTACTGAAAAATCGAAGCTAAATGGTGATCCTATTGCTATAACCCAATCTCCAACCTTAAGATCATCACTATTACCTACATCAACTGTAGGCAAATTCTTACCTTTAACCTCGAGTACTGCTAAATCTGATAAAGGGTCAACCCCTATTACCTCTGCAGAAAATTCTCTTCTATCAGAAAGTGAAACAGTAACATCTGTTGAATCTTCGACAACATGAAAATTTGTCATAATATAATTATCTTTCAGGATAAATCCAGATCCATAGGAAGTTGCTTCTCTTTTTTGCTGAGGCATTTCTCTAAATTCTCTTGGAATTCCAAATCTTTCTAACATTTCATCAGGTATGCCGCCATATCCATAAGAAGACCTTTGAGAAACTTGTTTCTTTGCTGTTATATTTACTACTGCTGGTGCAGATTCATCAACTAATTCAGATATATTGTCTGGTAATGCTGATTGTAAAAAATTAGACGATAGAATTAGTAAAAATAATAAAAAATAGTTTTTAATAAAAATCTTTTCCATAATAATTTACTTAGTTAGCGATTCTGCAATATTTCTAGCAGATGAGGCTGAGATATTACCATATAGGGTAACCACTCTACCATCAGACAAAGGTACAACATAAATCATTTTCTTTCCATGTTTCCAATATCTAATTTTTTTAAGGCCTAAATTCTTTTTTTCAACACGTAATTGAAAGTTTTCATTACCATTAGAATATTTATATCCACCAGCTACATTGTGCCTAAATCCAACATTTCTTAAATCTATGGCTTCTTGTGCATTCATATAATTTGGATCGTTTATAACATTTAGTATATGGTCTATTAAATACTCTTCAGATTTTTCAGCTATATCTTTTGCCTCTTTACTATTAATTGCCGAAGCTATTTTCTTTGTTGAGTCTTCGCTGATATTCATTCTAGAAATATCAACATTATTAATAATGAAAAGGGTCAAAAGTATAGATGCTGCTGCTGTTAACCCATTGGTAAACCATAAATTTGAAAAAATAGAATTGTTTTCTACATTACTTGAATTTATTGAAACTATATTGTTTTTATCATGATGAATTGCAAGTCCAGCTAGACTATATAAAGACAATTCCTCTTGTAAGTTAGGATCTTTATCAATAATCTTTAATAAATCATCTATTTCATTATGATCTAATTCACCATCATATAAGGCTGATATCTTTTCTTTAATATCACTCATTATTGATTAACTCCTTCCTCATATATTCTACTATTGATTCTCTAGCTCTAAATATCCTTGACCTAACAGTCCCTATTGGAGTTTCAGTAATTATACTTATCTCCTCATAACTTTTTCCCTCAGACTCTCTTAAAGTAAATGCAGTTTTTAGCGCCTCAGGCATTGTGTTAATGAAATCCTTTATATCTTCTATAGATTGGTTATGAATCAGCATAGATTCTATGTTTTCATTTGAGCTAATATCAATTTCAAGCTGATCAATAGAATTATTTACTTTTTGTTTCTTATAACCCGAGCTTGCAACATAATTTTTTGCTAAATTTATTGCAATTCTATATACCCATGTAAAAAAAGCGCTATCGCCTCTAAATGACTTAATTTGTTGCCAAACTTTTACAAAGGTTTGTTGCGTAAGATCTTCAGAGTCTTCTTTTGATTTGGTAAAAGAAAATAATGAAGCATAAACCCTTGGATAATATTTATTCATTAAAAAATTAAACGCTCCTTCGTTACCTTCTTTTGCCTTTTCTATTAGCAAGGAATCACT